>NZ_JASHIE010000016.1:0-187693 GCF_030056655.1 Flectobacillus rivi | reverse complement strand
TTTGAGCTTTCTACACTACAAAGTCCCTCCAAAAACCAAGATTCAGCCTTTTCTAGCCGACTATCATCCCAAAGCATTAGCGGGCGTTTTCCTTGTTTTACTAATGATTCAAGCCTTTTTCGAGTTTGATTAAAGAGAAAATTGTCAATAATGGTAGATGTCCACTTTTTGGAGCGTAACAGATTACTGATGCGCTTTGTCCCAGCGGGAGCATGTGCAAATCCACAGATATATCCACCTAACTCGCTAAGCAATAAGCCCATAGAATTGTGTCGATGCAATAAAATGGCAACTATTAAATCGTAAAAAGTACGAACTAAACGCTTATCCAGAACAGAATCTAAGGATAATTGAACATCTGAAAGATAAAGATCAAGTTTATGAAGAAGTAAATGAGAGAGTCTTGACTTAATAGATTTTATGTCATTATTTTGTAGAAATGCTTTATGCATAGAAACCTCCTGTTTGTTTGTGTTTGTCGTGATTCACAAAGTAAACAAGGAGGTTTCGTTTTAAAAAGTTCTCCCGAAAAATTCGGGATGACTCATGTTTATTAGCGAAGCTGTTTAAACTTTTCAAAAAACATATTTTATTGATTAACTCTTCGTCTTACTTTTTGTCTTGATACAAAAAGTAACCGCAGCGGCGGCCGCAAAAAAATCAAGAATTTATAAACTCGCTTCGCTCAAACAGTATAAATTCATTGCTTACGCAAGCAATTTTACGAAAGTTTAAACAGCTTCAGCCTAAAATATCGGAAGATTCTACATTTTCAAATCTTCAAATCACCTAATTTTCAAATTGAAAAACTACGCTTTTGTATGTTTTTTGCGGTTAGCGATTTTTTCGATAACTACGAATAAAACAGGCACAATGAAGATTGCTAAGGACGTTGCTGACAACATACCTCCAAATACCGTCCAACCAATAGTTTTACGAGATTCGGCTGCGGCACCACTTGCAAATGCCAGTGGTAAAACCCCTAGGATAAAGGCTAGCGACGTCATAATAATTGGTCGCAAACGTAGTTGAACAGCCTCTAAGGTAGCAGAAATGAGCTCCATACCGTGGTCTACACGTTCTTTGGCAAATTCTACAATCAAAATGGCGTTTTTAGCTGCGAGACCAATCAAGGTAATCAAACCAATTTGTGCATAGATATTGTTTGAAAGGTTTGGTAAAAGGGTCAATGTCAAAATTGAACCAAAAGCACCAACTGGTACCGCAAAGAGTACCGAGAATGGAATAGACCAACTTTCATACAAAGCTGCCAAGAATAGGAATACGAAGATAATCGAAATCGCAAAAATCAAAACTGTACTATCTCCTGCCTTAATTTCTTCACGGCTCATACCAGAGAATTCATACGAATAACCTACTGGTAATGTTCTTGCTGCAACTTCTTCCAAAGCTTTGATAGCTTGTCCACTACTAAAACCTGGTTTTGGTGTTCCGTTGATTTCAATAGCTCGATACACGTTATAGTGCGAAATCAATGCGGCATTTTCGATAACTTTAGCATTCACCAAAGTCTTCAAAGGCACCATATTACCAGCTGAGTTACGAACATAATACTGCTGGATTTTGTCCAAAGAAGAACGGAAACTACTATCCGCTTGTACCATTACGCGGAAGTTACGACCATATAAGGTAAAATCGTTGACATACGAACTACCTAATAGCGTAGAAAGTGTCCCAAAAATATCATTGATATTGACGCCTTGCTTTTTGGCTTGATCACGGTTTACATCTATCTGATAACCAGGCGTTCTGGCACTAAAGAACGTGTATGCCATACCAATTTCAGGGCGTTTGTTAAGTTCTGCCAAGAAAGTACGAGCTACTTTTTCAAACTGCTGAATATTGTCAGGGCTAGTTGTTTGTTGTAGTTCAAAAGTAAAACCAGCCGTTTGACCCAACCCTGGAATAGCAGGAGGGGCGATAGGTAAAACACGTGCTTCTTTGATGTCAGAAGTGATTTTTTTGATATTATCAATTACACTTTGTACATGGTGTTCTTTTCCTTTACGATCCGACCAAGGTTTTAGGTTTACGAAGAAAGTACCTACGTTTGATTTGTTTGAGAAACTCACCACGTTCAAACCAGCAATACCACCCACAACACGCACTTCAGGAATACGCTCCAAACGACTCATGATGTTTTGGAACATCTCTACGTTACGAGCCGTTGAAGTTGCTTCTGGCATTTCGTATGTTACATACATACGCCCTTCATCTTCTGTAGGAATAAAACCTGTTGGTTTATTTTTGAACAAAAAGAAAAGACCAACAAATAAACATGCCATCATAACCAATACCAACGGAGTAGCTTTAATCCATTTGGCAACGCCACGTGTGTAAGCGAATGAGAGTTTTTCGAAACGATTGTTAAACCATTTAAAAAATCTATCTAACAGACTCTTACGTTCATCTTCGCTAGGAGTTGGTTTAAGCATAATGGTACACAACGCTGGCGTCAATGACAAGGCAACAAATGCCGAAAGAATCACGGACACTGCAATGGTAATGGCAAATTGTTGATACAAACGTCCTACAATACCTGGCACAAAACTTACAGGAACGAATACTGCCGCCAAAATTAAGGCAATAGCGATTACTGGACCTGAAATTTCTTTCATAGCTTTTTGTGTCGCTTCTTTTGGAGTCAATCCATGCTCGTCCATATTATGCTGAACGGCCTCAACTACCACAATGGCGTCATCCACAACAATACCAATCGCTAATACGAAAGCAAATAAGGTTAAGGTATTTATGGTAAATCCAAAAGGAATAAACAAGATAAAAGTACCAATCAAAGATACAGGAATTGCTAAAATAGGAATCAATGTAGCTCTCCAACTCTGTAAGAACAAGAACACTACGATAATTACCAAAATCAAGGCTTCTACCAAGGTATGTACTACCTCTTCGATAGATACTTTTACGACAGAAGCAGATTCTAATGGAACCACATAGTCAAGGTCTTTCGGGAAAGTCTTTTTCATTTCTGTCAAAGCCTTAGTTACACCTTCATACGTTTCCAAAGTATTTCCTCCTGGCGCTAAGTAAATGATTACAAATGCCGCTGGACGTTTTCCTACGAAGGCATTTACACCATAGTCAAAACGACCTAATTCTACACGAGCAACATCTTTGAGATACACAATACTTCCAATACTTGGAGAGCTTCTTACAACGATATCCTCAAATTGTTCTTTGGTATTCAAACGGCTGTTTGTCAATACACTATATTCAAATGCTTGATTCTGAGGTTGTGGGTTACCACCAATTACACCAGCTGCCACTTGTAAGTTTTGTTCTGCCAAAGCTGCCGAAACATCTGATGGAGTCATACGAAGAGCCGCTAATTTTTCTGGATCTAACCAAATACGCATCCCAAAGTCATCGGCACGGGATACAATATCACCTACACCTTTGATACGTTGGAGGGCATCTTTCAAATAAATATTGGCATAGTTACCAATGAATTTTGCATCATGAGTCCCATTAGGAGAATAAAGCGCCAAGGCCATCATGATACTTGGGTTACGTTTACGAACCGTCAAGCCCAAACGTTTTACCGCATCTGGAAGGGTTGGCTGTGCTACCGATACACGGTTTTGTACGTCTAGCGCAGCAATGTTAACGTCAGTACCAATATCGAAAGTTACGTTAATACTACTTTGACCACTACTGGTACTGTTGGATGACATATAACTCATGCCAGGCGTACCGTTAATTTGGGTTTCGATAGGAGTAGTGGTGGTTTGTTCTACCGTTTGAGCATCTGCCCCCGTGAATATACCCGATACAGTTACGGTAGGAGGGGTAATATCAGGATATTGAGAAACGGGCAGTGTCGCCATGGCAATAGCTCCCACAATTACAATCACGATGGATGTAACGATGGCAGTTATGGGGCGTTTTATAAAAACATCAGCTATCATAAGTAACAGATTTGTTGAATAGCTATTGGTGATTTCAAGAAAAGATAAAACGTCTTGCTTTCAAGCATTTAACGCTTATAATGAGGTATTTACAAAATACCTTTTCAAGATTTTACAAAAAATGACCAATAGTTAAGATACTTAATAAATATCTAAGAATAAGTTAGATGAGTTGTGCCGAAACTCCACTCATCAATGGAATTACTATTTTTTCGCAGGAGCTGCTGGCGCTGGGGCTTCGGTAGTATAAACCGAACCCTCACGCAAGTTTTGAATACCCTCTACGATGATTTTGTCGCCCGATGCCAAACCTTTTTTCACAATGACTTTTTTACCAATCGCTGTTCCGAGTTCTACACGACGTTGGGTTACTTTACTACTATCTCCTGGTACATACACAAAAAACTCTCCCAACTGCTCAGAAATAGCTTTGTAAGGAATGACCACTGCCGAATTGCTTTTGGTCAAAACACGTACAGTTCCTGTCATACCAGCACGTAGGATATTTTGAGGGTTTGGAAAAATCAAACGAGTTTTGATAGTACCTGTCTGTGGATCCACTGCACGGTCAAGTAAGGCAATTTTTCCGTTATAAGGATATTTTTCACCATCAAATGCTAAAGTAAAGGTTGAGTCAGAGGCAGAAGTTTTTTGTTGAAGCATTTTTGAGAATTTGAAAATCTCTTTTTGGTCAACATTAAAATCAACTGCTAATTGACGGTCAGTGGATACGGTGTTTAAGATAGTTTGACCTGCTGTTACGGCTGTACCTTTTTTGACCAATGAAATACCAATTGTTCCGTCGAATGGTGCAAAAATTTTGGTATATCTCACATTAGTTTGAACACTACGGATATTAGCTTTTGATGCATCCACTTGTCTTTGTGCTGCTTCCAAAGCGGCATCAGCATTATCGACTAGTTGTTTGGCTACGGCATCATTTTTTGCTAACTCATGATAACGGTTAGCATCTTTTTGCGCTTTTCCTAAATTAGCCTCTTGCACTTTTAGATTAGCTACTGCTTGGTCGTAGTTTGCTTCAAATAATTGGGTATCAATGGTATAAAGTAATTGTCCTTTTCTTACACGAGCACCATCGGCAAAGTGAACACCTGAGATATAACCACTTACTTGTGGACGAAGCTCCACCATGTCAAGGGCGTTTACAGTTGCAGGGTATTCATCAAAATAAGCGGCATCAGTACTTTCAACAGCTTCGATACTTACCGATACTGGAGGGGGAGTTAATGCTGCTGTATCAGTTTTTTTTCCGCCACAAGCACTGAGTAATGCGATACTCACAATTGCAGCAAAAGAGTTAGTTTTATACATGAACATAAGACACAATGTTTATTGGATAACCGACTTTGGGAATAGTCGATACAAATATTTTAAATGCTAGTAATTTAATTGACCAAGGGATTTTTGTACATCTATTTTGCTTGAAAGCAATAGATACAAAGTATTGTAGTAATTGATACGAGCCGAACGTAAATCTGTTTCAGCCGTGATTACTTCCAAATACGTTTTGATACCTGAGCGATATTGCATTTGTACAAGGTCATATACTTCTTTAGCCAACTCCATATTTTCTTTTTGTGAAAGAAAAACGGTCAAGTTACTCTTGTAAGTTGCCAAAGCCTGTTGGTATTCGTTATTGACCGAGTTTTTAAGATTGACCATATCCAAGTTCAAACGCTTGATTTGCCACTCAGCAGTATTGGTATTAATCTTACGTTTGCCTCCTTGGAAAATAGGTAAAGCCAAAGTCAAGTTCGCAAAGGAGTTAGGGTAATTTCTAGTATACAAATCACCAAAACTATTATTCAAAAAGTTGAGGTTATAAGCTCCGTTCAAGGATACACTAGGAAGATATGCCCATTTACTGTAGTTCAAATCTGCTTCTCTCAAACGTTTAAGGGTTTGCAATTGCTGATACTCGATTCTATTCTGTACCTCTACTTTTTGCGTAGTATCAAGGGCAATTTCGTTTTCCATCTGAGTTGGCTCATAGGTAATCTCCAAAGGCTTATCGACTGGATATCCCATCAAAGATTTGAGTGCTTGTAATCTTGCTTTCAACAATTCCTCATTGCTTGCCTTGGTTGCCATCGTGTTGTTCAAGGTAATGGTAACACGCTTATAGTCAATTTTGTCGGCTGTACCTGCGTCGTAGTTACTTTTGGCATCTTTCAAGCTCTTTTTCAAGCGAATAATATCTCCTTCTGCAACACTGATTTGTTGTTTGGTCGAAAGTACCGCATAAAATGCTTTGGCTACATTGGCTGCAACAGCAATTTTATTGTTGGTAATAGTTTGTGAAGCTTGTTGACGAACATCGTTTTGTGAACGATTTGCCAATAACAAATCACGGTTAAAAATACTTTGTGTCAAACTAAACTGAGCCGCTGAAGTATTGTCAACGCCAAGTTTTACAGGATTACCTCCGATAATACTCGTCTGAACAGCAAAGTTGTGCTGTAAATTGTAATTAAAATTGATTTGTGGATACCAATCTGCCAATTTGCTTTTGATGGTATTTTCAACAACGCGTTGGTCTATAACCGACTGTTGAATTAAAGGTTGATGTTTTAGTGCATATTGAATCACATTATCAAGTGTGGCTTTGTCCAAAGTTGGAGATTCTGCCGCAAGATTCTCTGCACTAGTACCCTGAATAGCAGTGGTAGTCTGCGTGGTTTGGGAAAATGTTTTGCCCGACAAACTGAGTAAACTCAGTGCTGTAAGAAACAGCTTCGTCCACATTTTTCCGTTGTGAAGCCTAGTACTCATGAATTTAAGTTTTAGTAATTGATTATTTGTTCTGCTGAGGTACAACGTATTTAGACAACGCCGACCAAGTTTGTTTCGTTCCGATTTTGAAATCGTTTTCGATAAAATGGTCAATATTGTTGACTATTGTGCTGAAATACCCGATGAACAACATGAATGAGTATGATTAATAATCGATAGTCGAGTTTAATCATCAGCGCTTTCTTTTTTGTAAAAAAAAAGGAAGAGTACCAATCACTCTTCCTGCTAAAATCAAGCCAAATGTTATTATTCGAAGGTTTTGAAGGGTAAATCCAAGATTTCGAAATTTGTACTACTCTTATAATTAAAATGCCACCATTCCATGGGGTCAACTACAAAACCATGCCTTTTCATTACGTCTTTTAACAGCTCTCTATTTTGCTTAGCTTCGTCCGAAACCAAAGGAAATTCAGGATGAGAGGCATATACCAAAGCGTCGAATGGGGTTGGCATTTTGAGTTCTTTTCCTGTTTTTAAATTTACCAAAGTCAAATCCAAAGCAATACCTCTGTTGTGCTTGCTACCCGTCCAAGGCAAACCCATATATAAGGTATCGGGCAGCATTTCAAACATCTGAACGGTGACCGAATACGGACGGTAAGCATCATAAATTTTGAGGGATAAGCCTTTCAGTTTTAGTTCTTCCTGAACTTTGGCAAGCGCCTTGGCTACTGGCAAACGAACATAAGCTACGGCTTTAGGGTAGAGTTTTTGATAAAAAATATTCTGTGAAGTAGCATATTTAATGTCCAGCTTGATGCTGGGAATATATTTTTTCAATAACACTAAAGCCTTATTGGTATCCTCTTTAACCGATTTGAGATAGGCTTCTTTGGTATAAATGACCAATAGCTTTTTGGTATTCTGAGCTATAATAGGACAATTGGATAATACGAATAAAGTGCTAATAATAAGAGTTTTAAAAAAGACATTCATGGGATTTGAGAGTGTAATGTGTAATTTGATTGAACCAATTCATAAGGATAGTTGACTGTCCCTAGATTGTTTGCAGATACAACTGCTCCAGTTCATTGGCAGATATAGAAGAAGCATCAATCACGGATACTAAGTTCCCTTCTTTCATAATACCAATGCGGTGCGCCACTTCTTTCGCTCTAAATATATCATGCGTCGCCATTAAGATAGCGGTACCATTTTGAGACAGTTCTTTAAGTATTTCCGAAAATTCATTGGAAGCCTTTGGGTCAAGTCCGCTGGTAGGTTCGTCGAGCAAAAGTACCTTGGCTTTTTTAGCAATGGCAATAGCTATGCCTACTTTTTGGCGCATTCCTTTTGAATAACCTCCCACACGATTATGATGTGCAATGGCTTGTAAACCAGCCTTCTGTAATAGGTTTTCTAGTTCTTGCTCTGAATAGTTAAATCCTGCTAATGAAGAGAAAAACGCAAGATTTTCTACTCCCGAAAGATTAGGGTATAACATGACCGTTTCGGGAATATAGGCAAGATGCTTTTTAGTCTCAGTGGGATTTTGTGCGACCATAATGCCATCAATTACAGCATCGCCTGCGCTTGGTTGGATAAAACCTAAAAAACAATTGATAGTTGTTGTTTTTCCCGCGCCATTTTGTCCTAACAAGGCAAAGATTTCTCCTGCTTGAATCGTTAAATTGAGCTTATTGAGAGCGGTATAATCACCGTATTGTTTCGTTAAATTATGAGCTGTAAGCATGGTCAAAAGGGTTGAATATTAGAAAATTAAATTCTTCATGGCTTTCCAAAAACAAAACAATGAAATCAATAACATTGGAAGAATCGTTGAAAACCAATGAATAATCGCTTTGTCATGAAATGAAGCTAGTTTGAATTGCGTCCAGTTTTCTTGGTTTACGGGCATTTCTGCAAATATTTTCGGATAAAAATACAAGCGCTTTTGCTCATGGAAATTTTCCAAGGCTTTCCAAAAATTCAAATTGTTTTGAATGTCAGTAAGACTTAATTGGTTGAAAGACATTTGAGTATTGATGCTCGGAACTACCCAGCCAATGATTTGAACGAGATATTCTCTTTGCTGAAGTTTTTCTTTGAGTTGCTGAGATGATACCATCGATTCATCATCTGCCATTTGCTGTGCTGCATAATACCACAGCCAACTATAGTCATGCCCTTGTGGGTGTTTATATTTCCTAAACTGAGGATAATGCTGGTAAAATTTTTCAATCGTAGGTTCTTTGGCTTTATCCCATTTGGAGTGATATGCCTCGCGACTATCCAAGGTAGTTTTGAAAGCTTCGGGCACGGGATAAATAGCTGCCACGGTAGCATTGACACTGGCAGGGATAGTAATGGTCAGCATTACCCATGTGATTAACAAAGCTAGAGCATTTTGACTTGAGCTCTTTTGCCAAGACACTACTAGCCAAGAGACACAAAACCAAAAAGTTACATACAAAATAGCCACCAAACAAAATGCTATGAAAGGGAGGTCAAAAGCAATAGAAAGGTAAAATTTGGCTATTATGAATAAGAGAATAAGTACCAATAAAATACTAAAATAGCGAATACCTATCTTCCATAACAATACTTTTTGAGGATTTTGAGCTTGTGTCAAAAGTAAGCTCCAAGTACCTTCTTCTTTTTCTTCTGAAATTAGATTGAAACAAAAAGCGATGATAATCAGGGGAAAGAAATAGAGTAAAACAAAGCTGAAATCCAGATTCCCTAGCAACTGATACATGGGATTCATGAGGTCAGTCGTATATTTTTGTTCCTCCAGATTTCGAATCGTAACACTGATGATTGAAGGATTTGTATCTCGTTGTCCAATCGATAAACCTGCCAAATTGGGTGTTTGGTTAACCAAGCCAAAACGCAAATAGTATAACAATAACCCCATTTCTTTATCAACATTTTGTACATATCTATTAATGTTTTCTTGCTGATAATGTGCTGTCTTTTCAATTATTTGAGCGTTTTTTTCTAAAAATTGTTTTCCAATGTTAAGACTTACTAGTCCTGAAATCAACAATAGTAAAAGCCCCAACATTAAGCCTTTCGAGCGTGTAAAGTTCTTTATTAATAAAGTTTTCATAAGTTGCTTGCCGTTTCTGTGGTGCTTTTATGCTTTAAATTTTCTCTCTTGATTTTTTACTAAAAAGCCTAACCCCCAAAGCCATACAGCCATAGCCAAAAATGAATAAACTTCACTTTTCAATACTGTTTCCAGACTTAAAAAACGGTATTCAAAATCTGGAAAAGAAGCCCAGTATTTTTGACTGATGCTATAATTTTTCTCAGTAGGTTTACGCTTTTGATTACTGATCAACTTGATTTGAAGCTGATTCATGTGTTGTGCTAGTTGGTAGCGATAGGCTTCTGTTTGCTTTTGAAAATCTTGATAATTGGCATAATCGGTGCCTGAAAGCGCCATCGATATATTTTTGATGGCGATAAAGGGATTAATAATAGCCGTTTTTTTGACTATATCTTGTTGGGATTCGTATGTTCTAACCAGTTGCTTTTGATGCCGATTGTACACTTCGGCACTCAATCGCTCACCTTCTTGCATCACTACACCGCCATAATTGAAGGGTAATTTGTGAGTAGAATCCACACCATAAGCTTTGAGCAAGGAGTCTTTCAATGCCGAAAAGTGAGGGTCATTGGGATTATGACTATCGCCTAGCTTGATTAATTCGGCTTCGATGGCGGTATCAAATTCTATTTTTGACGGAGAATGATACAAGTTTTGTCCAACAACCTGAGATATTTTTGGTAAAACCAAGGTAAAAACCAACCAACAACCAATCAATTGCGTAAGTGCCGACTTAGAAGATTGACTTTTTGCTGAAATAAAAATAACTAATAGGCTGATAATCAATATGTAAATTAGATATAAAAAAGCTAAAAATACCCATCTTGCAAGTGGTTCTACTCCTGTGTGAGATTCCATATTCAAGCCTATTAAAAGGGTGCTCAATAAGAATGCAGGCAACAAAACGGTAAGTGATAGGGTAAACAACCCTAGCGTTTTGCCCCAAATAAGTTCTTGCCAACTAATGGCTTGGGTCAAAAGAATCTTGAGTGTTCCATTTTCTCGCTCTTTGGCAATCAAATCAAAACCCCAGAATATGAGTAGGAGAGGAATTAGAAGTTGGAGAATTAAAGCACAAGAAAGTTCTCCAAAACGTAGTAATCCACTCGAAAAACTAGCCTCTGAAAAGTTCACTGTATTTTGGCGATGTGCTTCAAGAAATACCGCATTCCCTAGAAAACTGTCCATCCCGAAGTCAAAAAAACTTAATGGGTAATTTTCTCGAAAAGCTACATAGCCATAATGAGCCATGCGGTGTGGATGTTTGTCTGGGCTTTTTTCCCAACCTTCACGAACTTTAGTATGGTAATGTTCTGTGTTTTCGTGATGGTTTTTCATGGTAAAATACCCTGTGAAAACTGAAAATAGGAGTAGAGCATTAAATAATACAATCAAAACCTTTGTACTTCGAGATTTGATGGTGTTTTGCCAGACTTGTTTTGCTAGAATTTTTAAAATCCAGAATCTCATATTTTTATGTGGTTTATAGAAAATAGAGACGTTGTAGGCAACGTCTCTGAAAAATTAGAATTTGTAAGTCATCGTTAGCATAAAATTGCGAGGAGCACCTGGGAATAGACGTGTATAGTTTTGAGCGCCCAACCAATAAGTTGTATCAAAAAGGTTATTGATATTGAGTGCAATTTGAACATGACTTTTGCTTGGGGTGTAATACAAAGCTGCATCGAAAGTGGTAAAGGCAGGAACTTCAAATCCACGAGTAAACCAAGGAATTTTGCTTCCCTGATATTGTGCACCCAAGCCAATCCCTAAATCACTCAAGCTCGATTGAGCATCAAAATTGTAGCGAGTCCATAAGTTTGCACTATTTTTGGGTGTATTTTCTTTGCGCTGACCAATTAAATTAGCGTCACGGTCCATCACTACAATAGCATCGATATAGCTATAAGAAGCATTTACTTGCCAATTGGGTAAAATGAAACCTGCTATATCTACTTCAAAACCTCTACTTCGGTCGGCACCACGTTGTACCAACAAATCTGGATTGCTGGGGTCGTTGGCATTCATCAGGATATTTTTCTGATTGATTTCATAAATCGCAGAATTTACGGTAAATCGTCCTTCAAGAATCGTAGCCTTCGCTCCAACTTCTTTCAAATCACTTTCCAATGGCTTAAACATCGCTGCCGATTGGGCAGTCCAAACATAGTTACCTGTACTTGGCATCAAAGTAACCGTATTCGATTGTGGCTGATAACCTTTGAGATAAGTTCCATATACATTAATAGCCTTGTTTACTTCGTAAGTCAAGCCAATACGAGGAATAAGTGCTGTGTTTTTGAAAGGAGCTTCGTTTGGCGCTTTGTAATTGGTAATATCTTCAAACCATTCATTTCTTAAACTCAACAAAGCTGACCATTTTCCCAATTTGATTTGTTCCTGAATATAAATCGCCTCGGTAGTCGTCATGGCCGAAGGAATAGCCGTGCGCACATTGAGGGTGTAATCATTAAGATTTCTGACAGTGTAGCTTGGGTTGTTGAGGTCAAAATAACTTACATTTGGACGTGGTAACGTTTTACCATTGTAGGTAATTGTTTGATAATTAGCTGCATTAGCTACTGAAAAACTACTTGCAACACTGCCATCTTTCAATAAAAATCCTCTTGCTGCATTTTGTCCGCCCCCTTTAATTTTGTGCCAAAACTGCCCATCGTAGCCCACCAATAGTTTATGACTGGTTTTACCTACATCAAAATTGGCATTGAAATACAAGTTGATATTATCGGTACTCCATGATTGTTTACGTTGGATAAATTGCATCCCTACTAAGCTACTCACTTGTGCACCAGTAATATCTGTCGCAAAGGCATTGGTGGTGCGGTGTTCTTGCAAATCTTCCAACCAGTTTTGCTTCATATAGGACGCATTGAAAATCAAATTCTTCGTGAATTTATGCGAAAGATTTCCCATCAAAATCAGGTCTTTTGATGAAAAGAAATCACCCGAAGCACTCAAACTTGTACTAATAGGAGTACTGTTCAAATTGGTTACGCCTGCTACTGCTCCAAAAATCGGTTGGCCTCGGTCGAGCGTTCCATTGAGGTTGCTGTAAATCAATTCGGCATTAATAGCAGTTTTGTCATTTGGCAAATACGTAAAAGAAGGAGAAATCAAAACAGCCTTATTGTTGACCAAATCACGATAAGACTTGGCATCTTGATAAGCGCCATTTAGTCGATACAGAAGCGTTTTTGACTCATTGAGTGGGCCTGTAAAATCAAAAGTCCCACGAACCGTACTAAAGCTTCCTGCGCTCAAACTTACCTCATGGCGTTCTTGTGCCAAGGGTTTTTTAGTCACCATATTGATACTTCCACCTGGGTCAACACTCGAAAAGGTAACCGAAGCAGGTCCTTTCAGTACTTCTACACGCTCGATATTGGTGGTAAGAGGTTGCAAAAAATAATACTGACGAGTACGCATGCCATTGATGATTTGCCCTTCTTCATTTTGACTAATACCACGGATATTATACTGATTATAAAAACTCGAAGGAATCACGCCACTGGCAATCTTAACGGCATCCGCTAGTTGAAATGCCTGACGGTCGGCCATGAGCTCTTTGGTTACGGTACTCATCGCCTGAGGCAATTCTTTATTCTTAATTGCAATTTTTGTCGCCGAAAAACTATATTCACTGTTATAGTCTTTTTGGGTTCGACCCAATACTTCTACTGCTTGAAGCTCGGTATTGTCATTGTGCAATACAAATAGGATTGTTGTTGAAGCTGTATTCAGCTCAACTTTTTGGCTTAACGTTTTGTAGCCGATAGAGCTAATACTGATTTGTGCTGCACTAAAATCTAATTGTTCGATTGTAAAAGTGCCATCATTGTTAGTAATAGCGGATTTAGTTTGTTTAGCAGATTTGAGCTTTATGCTCGCATGTGGAATAGCTTGTTGATTTTCATCGATTACTTTTCCTTTTATTGAATTTTGGGCAAAAGCAGTCAGGCTCAATAGCAGTAAAATTGCCATTGAGAGCATTTTTTGTAAGTACATGAAAAAAAGTATAAAGTTTAAATTGAGAAAATAGAAAGTTTTATATCAATACATAAAATCGTTTTTGCAATATTGTTGCAAATATAAAACAAGAATTGATTTTCCTAGAAACTTTTACCTTGAAATCTATAAAATACACTGTATTTGTGCTTTTTGCGGTAAATAAGTTAAATATTCGTCGCAGAATATGCATGGAATATTGTGGATGCGGTAAATAATGAATATATTCACAGTATAAAATGCGGTGAATATGTATATCTACCAACTTCTAAAATGGCCTAATTTTACTTGGGACACCGAAGTAATCACACCCTTATTGACTTCGGTACGGTATAAACAGGGTAAACTAACAGGTCGAATGATGGGCTTGGGTTTTTCTTTGCAAGAAGAAGCCGAGCTTAAAACGCTCACAGAAGATGTCCTTAAAACAAGTGAAATAGAAGGGGAGTTTTTGAACCCTGAACAAGTTCGCTCTTCGGTGGCTCGTAAATTAGGAATGGACATTGGAAGCTCTGTACCTTCCGACCGCCATGTGGATGGGGTGGTCGAAATGCTCTTGGATGCGACCAAGCATTTTTCCCAGACATTGAGCGATGAGCGATTATTTGGTTGGCATGCTGCTTTATTCCCAACAGGCAGAAGTGGTATGTTCAAAATCACGGTGGGCGATTGGCGTACAGCCCAAGAGGGTCCAATGCAGGTGGTGTCGGGAGCTATGGGACGCGAAATTGTGCATTTTGAAGCGCCAATAGCCGAAAAAGTACCAGACGAAATGCAAGCATTTTTGACATGGTTTAATGAAAATCAATCTTATGATTTGATTTTAAAGGCAGGAATAGCCCATCTTTGGTTTGTGACGATTCACCCTTTCGATGACGGCAATGGTCGCATCGCTCGTGCGTTGACAGATTTACTATTGGCTCGCTCAGATGAAAGTTCACAGCGTTTTTATAGTATGTCTTCCCAAATACAAAAAGAACGAAAAACTTATTATACCATGCTCGAAAGAACCCAAAAGGGAGATTTGGAGATTACAGACTGGTTATTTTGGTTTTTGTCTTGTTTAGAAAGGGCTCTTACCGAAGCTGAACAAACGTTAGATACTGTGCTGACGAAAGCCCGCTATTGGACCTATTTTTCGACCAAGATACTCAATGAACGTCAGCACTTTATGTTGAATAAACTCATGGATGGTTTTGAAGGAAAGCTAAATACCTCCAAGTGGGCAAAAATGACTAAGGTTTCCAATGATACAGCTTTGAGGGATATTCAAAATCTGGAAAACCAGCAAGTGTTGGTGAGAGAAGACGCAGGCGGACGAAGTACACACTATCAATTGATTGATTTAAAAAAGATAGATTTCTAGGCGTAATTACTTTCTGATTTAAAAGTAGAAAAGCCAACAATCCTCTTTTTACACTTTAGCAACCTATCTTTTCTGATAAAATTAGAAAAGATAGGTTTTATTAAACACAATCAATACCTCAACTTATGCTAAAGTGTATTCAACGACTTTTATGGGTGCTATGTATTGTAGCTCCTTGTTCAGAAGTATTTTCCCAATTTGCCATTTCTTCGCAAACAAAAATTCAAGCTGTTGCTGATAAACAGCAATATGCGGCATTAATGAAGCAATTTTTGGAAGAAGATATACAAAAAGTTTATGGAAAAAATCTTGCCTCAAATACTGCTTCTATTATTTTATTGAGGGTTTCGGGCACTTCAACACCACAAATTCCAAGTGCAAAAATTCAAGCAATCGATAAATCACTTCAAGGAAAATGGGAGGTTTTTAGCTTTAAAACGATTCAGCACAATCAACAACAATACCTGATTGTAACAGGCTCTGACAGAAGAGGTTTAGCGTATGGAACCTTCACTTTGTCTGAAAAGTTGGGCGTTAGCCCTTGGTATTTTTGGGCAGATATTCCTATTGCTTCTCGAACACAAGCCACTACTATTCAGGATTCTACAAGTACAGAACCTTCTGTTCAATATCGTGGTATTTTTATTAATGATGAAGATTGGGGTTTGCAACCTTGGGCTGCTAAAACTTTTGAACCTGAAACCAAAGATATTGGTCCCAAAACCTATGCAAAGGTTTTTGAATTACTTCTTCGTCTCAAAGCCAATATGATTTGGCCTGCGATGCACCCAAGCACCAAGGCTTTTTATCATTATCCTCAAAATAAAGAGGTAGCAAACCAATATGGAATAGTGGTGGGAACCTCGCATGCAGAACCCATGATGCGCAACAACGTAGACGAATGGGTAGACAGCACCATGGGCGAATACAATTACAGAACCAACAAAAATCGTGTAACTGATTATTGGATAAAACGATTGGAGGAAGTTCAAAATTATGAAAATCTTTACACCATTGGTATGCGTGGAAAGCACGACAGTGGGATGGAGGGAATCAAAACTAAGAAAGAAGCTGTCGCACTTACAAATCTGATTATCAATGAGCAAAGAGCATTGTTGAGCAAGTATCTAAAGAAAAAAGTCCAAGATATTCCTCAGGTTTTGACTTTGTATAAAGAAGTCTTGGAGCTTTACAAAGAAGGCTTGGAAGTGCCCGAAGATATTACACTGATTTGGCCAGATGATAACTACGGGTATATCAAAAATTTGAGCAATGCCAATGAACAAAAGCGTTCGGGTGGCTCAGGAGTGTATTACCACGCTTCGTATTGGGGGCGCCCACATGACTATTTGTGGATTGGTACGACAGACCCTTCGCTATTGCGTTTTGAAATGCAAAAAGCCTATGAATTAGGGAGTCGAAAAATATGGGTATTGAACGTGGGAGACCTCAAACCACAAGAATATCCGACGCAGTTATTTTTGGATATGGCGTACAATATGCAGCCATTTTTGAAGAATATTTCAGGTAAAGAACATTTAGAAAATTGGACGTTCAAAAATTTAGGTTCAAAAGAATATGGGAGCCTTTTATGGAAAAATTATCAATTAGCTTTCATTCGTAAACCAGAATTTATGGGCTGGAGTCGCACCGAACCGACCACTCAGACAAAAGCTACCGATTTTTCTTTGGAAGAAGTAAAAAAGCGTATAACTGATTTTGAGAGTTTGGAACGAGGAGTTGCTCAACTAGAGCCTCAATCAGAGCCACTAAAATCTCCGTATTTTCAGCTGGTTGCTTATCCTATTTTGGGTGCTTCCAAAATGAATCAGAAATTTTTGTACTTGGATTTATATTACAGAACAGCATCTAATGCACGCACCGACCAGCAACCAGAATTTCAAAAATCATTAGAAGCTTATCAGGGAATTAAGGAATTGACAAAGCAATATAATTCTGGTAAATGGCAAAATATGATGAGCATGAACCCTCGCAATTTGCCTGTATTCAAAAAGCCTGAAGAGTTAAAAAACGTACCTCAAAAGATAGATAAGGTAAGTGCTTCAATCAAAATTATGATTCCTGCTGGAGCATTTTCAGAACAAGGCAAAGGAGCTGATTCTTATTGGGAAAAAATAGCAGAACCGTCGTTTACAGGCAATGCTTTGGTGAGTAAGCCATTTTCTTTACAAAAAAGTATAACACAAAATTCAGATGCTCAGGCTTGGGTCAACTATGAAGTTGATATTGAAAAAGAAGGTAATTATGTGCTCAAACTTAAAGCGATTCCTTTACATCCTTTGCATAGAAATGTAGGTCAAAAAGTAGAAGTGAAACTAGATAAAGAGATAGGTAAAGTGATTGATTATGAGACTTTTGATAGAAGTGAAGAATGGAAAGAAAATGTGTTGACCAACAAAACTATCAAAGAAGTAACAAAAGCATTCTTGACTAAAGGAAAGCATATCATTCAATTACGTATGATAGATGCAGGGGTATTGCTGGATTCGATACAATTGGAAAGTTTGGAATAAAAGGCTTTAAATAAAAATGCTAGCCCAAATAGGTAAGATGAGATATTGGATAAACGAGGTTTTACAAGAAAACTCCCAATTCATCATTCAAAACTCATCACTTCTACGTATGGGCTAGCTTGGATTTATATGTGTGTTAGTAAATTATTGGTTTCCGATTAGGCTTTTCAGCTCTGATACGGCAAGTGTATAGGCTAATTGTGCTGCATACACATCGGCATTAGCTTTTGCCACAAGAGCCTTGGTGTTTAGGGTGTCTGTTTTTACGTTAAGCCCTGCCACTTGCTTATCTTCTTGAACTTTCAGTTCCTTGGTACGATAATCCAAAACACGTTGTGCAACCGCAATCAAAGACTTACTTTGGTTGACTTTACGATATGCTTTTTCAATATCGCTAGTTACTTGTTGTTGGAGATTCAAGATATTTTCTTCGGCTTGTTTGGCTTGAGCTTCACGCTGTTTGAGTAAGTGTTTGTTCGAAAACAAATCTTGAACGTTCCATTTTAAATTCAGTCCCACAAAAGGATTATGATTGGGTAAAATAGGATTACCTGATTGATACGTATATCCAGTAACGAACCCAAAATCAGGGAGCGTGCTTTGTTGGGCAGCCTTGATACCTAGCTGAGCTTTTTCTTTGGTTAAGCTAGCAATTTGAATATCAGGATTTGAAGAGCTAGCATTTTTAAAGTTCTCAATACCAGCTACTTGCTCCATGGCAAAGGAAGATTCTTGGAGATTAAAATCTTCATCAGCAATACCTGTTAGTTTGACTAAATCTGATTTATAATTTTGTGCCTGAATGCTCAGTTTGAGGATATTCTGTTCCTCATCTGCGATATTTGCCAATAAGCCTGCTTGGTTTACATCAATAGTTTTTCCAGCCGCAATAGCCGTTTCGACATCGCCCAATTTGGCTTTTGCTACAGCTAATTTTGCTTCCGCTTCTTCTAATTGCTTTTGGGCAATGAGTGTTCCATAATACAATTGCTCAACACCTTGGGTAATTTGTAAGGCAATCTTTTGCTTTTCTTTTTCCGTAATAGCTACATCCATACGATTTACCTCCAAACCAGTTTTGATTTTAATCTGCTGACTGATAGGTTGATAGGCTGTAACACCTAAGTTGTATAGATTTTTATTCCCAATCTGAATATTTTTATCTTCGTTGGGTAGTGGAACTTGTACAGTAGCGCTTACTGGCAAAACACCGATAGACCCCGCAGGAATCGTGATGTTGGCCAAATTAAAATTGTATTGGTAATTTCCGTTGACCGTAGCCGTAGGATAACGCTTGGTTTCGTCCTCTTTGATTTTGGCTTCACGTTCGGCTATTTGCCATTGTTTTACCGATAAGATATGATTGCTTTTAAGAGCGGTTTCTTTCAGCTGTTGCAACGAATAGGTCGGTGTTTGAGCCGTGGCATATTGCCCTTTCAAAGAAAGGGCAAGTGCCATAAGGGTGATATTTTTAACGAAAGACTTCATACCGATTCTTATGCGTTTTGTTGTGTTAAAATGTCTTTTTTGTCCTTAGGTTTGATCCAACCTATGTATAGCACGGGTACCGACAACAGAGCCATGAGCATACTCCATACAACCCCAAAGGCTAATACGCTTGCCAATGGTGCCCACATCGGCGAGTGCGAAACAATCATAGGAACTACACCAATAGCAGCAGCCATTGCCGTCAGGAATATCGGACGTAAACGGCGCTTACCACTTTCAATAGCGGCACTTCTAATATCCATACCATGTTTCATAAGCTCGTTGGTATGGTCAACTAGGATAATGGCATTTCTTACCACAATACCCGACAATGAAATCAGACCAATGAAAGCAGTAAAACTAAAGTTATTCCCTGTAACATAAAGACCTAAAATAGCTCCGAACAAACTCAAAGGAATAGTCAACATGACGATAGCAGATTCTTTCAAATTACGGAACTGGAACAACAGGATAAAGAAAATCAATACCAAGCTTACCATTAGTACTGTTACCAATTGAGAGAACGTCTCTTTCTTATTAGCATCTTCGCCACCATATTCAATTCGATAGCCGCTTGGTAATGGTAACTTGTTTATTTCTGGCTGAATAGCTTTGACTAATTCTGCGGGCAATACGCCTTCTGCTAATTCACTTTGCACGGTCAAGGTTCTTACTCCATTGCGGTGCATGATTTTACCTGCTTGCCATTCTGGAGTAATATCTGCGATTTGACGCAATGGAACGTTGGCACCTGTCACAGGCGATTTCATATAAGTATTCGCCAAATCGTCAGTATTTCTACGACTATTTTCATCTAATCTCAAGACAATATCAACGGCGTTGTTTCCTTCATACATAGTCGAGATAGCTGCGCCACTAAAACCTGTATATACTGTTTGAGAAATACTGGTAGTGGTAAAACCTAATCGGTTAGCTTCTTCTTTGAGTTTTATACCAAAGCCATAATAGTCTTCTCCAAAATCACTTCTGACAAATTTACTTCCCGCAGTCTTTTTGATGATTGTCGATACTTGATTAGACAAATCTTTCAAATGGTTAATATCGTCACCGATAATTCGTACTTCAACAGGGGCTTTTAAAGGTGAACCTTGTTGCATTAATTTCACAAAAGTTGTTCCCTCAGGAATTGCCATTTCTACTTTATTACTCAACTCTTCTGCTAACTCTTCGGCCGTTTTGTCGGTGGTGGTATTAATCAAAATCTGCGCATAGTTTGTTGTAGGAAACTCTGGCGAGAAATTATAGTAAAATCTCGGAGCGGCTGTTCCTGTAAAGGTGGCGTAGGAAAGCACTCGTTTGTCGCCTTTAATCAATGCCTCAGCTTTAAGAATAGCCTGATTGGTTTTTTCGAGCTTAGTTCCTGTTGGCATCCACAGTTCTACCACAAATTGGTTACGTTCGGCTGATGGGAAAAATAGTTGTCTTACACCTGCTTTGAATAATAAACCTGCCAAAAGAATTGGAATAACACTACTGATAATCGTGGCAATAGGATGTTTTACACACCATTCCAACAGATTATTATAGCCGATTTGCATATAGTCAAGTAAGCTTTTTCTACTCTTCTTCTCGTTTTCACCATGTTGATGTAAACCTTTTTTGATAAACATATAACATAACATCGGCGTGAGCAACATTGCTACGATAAACGATGAAGCTAAGGCAACAGCAACGGTAATCGGTAGGGCAAAAATAAACTCACCAACCGAACCATTTAACAAAATCATCGGCATAAACGAGGCGATAATCGTAATGGTAGCAGCCAGTACTGGAATGACCAAATCACTAGCACTACGCCATGCGGCTGTCCAACGCTCTACACCTTCATCGAGTAACTCTACATAGTTGTCGGCAATGACAATGGCATCATCTACAACCATACCAAGTACCAAAATCAACGCTGCTAAAGATACCTGATGTAATTCGATGCCCAAAGCGTGCATAATAGCGAAAGTTACAGCTACAGTCATCGGAATGGCAGTAGCAGCTACGGCAGCAATCCGCAAAGGTAAAAGCAATACAACCACCACAATCACAGATAAAATCGCTAGGAAAAACTCGTGTATAAAATGCGATACGTTTTCATCTACCAAATGAGGTTGGTTGACAATAGTCGTAATTTTTACCTCAGAAGGTAATACTTGCTTTACGGCATCTATCTTTTTGTTGACTTCATCACCAAACTGAACGATGTTATTGCCTTCGTGCATTTGGATGGATAACAAAATTGCTTTGTTTCCATTCACTGTAATAATACTTTGTGGTTCGGCATAATCACGTTTGAGATTTGCCACATCGCTTACTTTTACCGTTGAGCCACTTTGCGAAGCACCCACAATTTGATTTGCCAAGTCATTTTCGGTATTGTAAAAACCATTGGTGTAAAGCGGTGTTTTGCTTTGCTCAGTTTTGACAGAACCCGTTGCATTAATGCTATTTTGAGATTGTAATACTTTCACGATTTGTTGCAAACTAACGCCATATTGTGAAAGTTTTTCAGAGCTAGATGATACAACAATCTGTTCTTTTTGCTCCCCAACACGCTTGATTTTTGATGCCGCTGGAATCGTTCTTAAATAATCTTCCAACTTTTGAGCATACGTTTTAAGCTCGGCATAGCTGGCTTTATTGCTTTCTAAAGCAATTACCATAGCCTCGGTGTCTCCAAAATCTGAGTTGACGATTGGACCTCTTACGCCCTCTGGTAAATCCAATTGCTTGGATACGAGTAGTTGATGGCGAAGTTTACTCCAAAACACATCAGGCAATTTTACTTTTTCGGTTAACTCTACATTGACTACTACGATACCATCTTTGGTTGTAGAATAGGTTTTTGCTTTGTTAACTTCTTCATATTGAAACAAATACTGTTCAAGCTTTTTAGTTACTTGGTCTTCTACCTGTGCTGAGTTTGCCCCAGGAAAGTAAGCAATAACCAAGCCTTGACGAATCGTAATTTTTGGGTCTTCACGGCGAGGCATATTCATCAAAGAATTGATCCCAATCGCAAATAGCAGTAACAATACCGATAAGGTTACGTGCTTATATTTGAGTGATGCTTGTATAATATTCATGACGCAACTATTTAATTGTAATTAGAGAACCATCCGAAAGTTTGTTTTGACCTGCCGATACCACAACCTCGCCAACATTCAGTCCCGAAACTACCTCTACTTGATTATCTGCCACTTTTCCGATACTAATTTTGCGTTTGAATGCTTTGTTTTGGGCTTGGTCAACCACATATACAAACTCTTGATTATCCAAATCATGATTGATGATTTCTAAAGGCAATAAAATTCTTTGTGCAGCTACATTAGTTTTGATACGCGCCTCGGCAATCATTCCAGGACGAATCAAAAGACCCGGGTTATCTACTTCTATTTTGATGGTAAAAGCTCTTGAAGTAGCATCAGCAGCTGAACCAACTTCGGTTACTCGTCCTTTAAAAGTTTTATCAAGTGCCGAAATAGTTACCTCTGCCATTTGCCCCAATTTGATTAAATGAAGTTCACCTTCGGGTATATACGCAAGGACTTTTACTTTACGAATATCTGATATAACAAGTAGTGGATTTCCAGTACCAATGATTTCGCCAACTTCCCCTAATTTCTTAATCAATACTCCGCTAATGGGCGAATACAATTTGGTATCTGTAAGATTTTTTTGTTGTAGTTGTTGCTGTAATTTGGCTTGTTGTAGTGTGAAATTTACTTTAGAAAAATCACTTTCAGAAATACTATTCCGATCACGCATCAACTTAATGCGATTATACTCATCCGATACCTGATTTACTTGAACATCTGATAAGTCCTTTGCTATCTTGTAATTAGTAGGTTCGATGGTGGCTACTAATTGACCTTTTCCGATATTTTGTCCTTCACGACTAGAGATAAAATTGATACGTCCTGCTACTAAAAAGCCCAAGCGAACCGTGGTGCTACCATCGACGTTCCCACTTACCGAAACCTCTTTGTTAGCTTGCGATGATTCAACTTTTGTAACATTTACAGCAATAGCCTGAGCTTTATTTTCTGTAGTTTTTGTTTCATTGTGTTTGCAACTTGCCAATAACAAAGTTGTAAGCACACCTAGATAAATATTAGCGTACTTCATGGTTTGGGGATTTTAAATGAATAAAGATTTTTGTATGTTAATTTGTTGAATATCTAAAAAATGCAAAAGTGCTGTTGCCTTTTCACAAAACTCCTCGTTGCCACATACCAGAAATTCCATTTGATCCATGGTATTAGCATTGATAATCGATTCTAATTCAGGATGTTCTTGGAAAAAGTTATCAGAAACTTCCGAAGAAATCAAATAGGTAAATAGTACTGTTGGATAATGCCTTACTAAAATGTCAAGTTCTCGGCGAAAGCTAAAAACTTGAGCGGGAGAATAATACACCACCGATACATGGTGCATACCCTTGGCGGTAAGTTTTGCTTTTATCTGAGGAAAAATGGTCGACATTCCCGACTCGTCGGTGATGTAAACCCAATGGATACTATTTTCAAAATCTGCCTCCATCGTTTTGTTGTTTAAATTTGATGTGACAAAGTTGGGGATAAGAAAAATGGGAATTTTTAATCTATATTAAAAAATGAGGCCTTGTCAGAAAAAAATGAAAAGGCCAGTTTGTAGCTTTTTAAATTCAGGAAGAAACTGTTATTTCGTTTTTGACCGAATGACACTCAAGGTTTGTTGGGTAATACCAAGATAAGAGGCAATATGACCCAGTGGCGCACGCATCAGAATAGAAGGGTGGTCATTGAGTAGCGTAGAATATCTTTCTTGAGCAGTATGAAACTGCAATGAATACAGTCTATCCGAAAACAACTTTACCATCTGGATAGAAGTCAAAAATACATAATCTTTCAGTGGTGGAATTTCTTCGGATAGGGCAAGAAAATCTCTATACTGAATGGTTCTGAGTGTTACATCCTCCAAAGACTCTGTCCCATAAGGAGTAGGTTGATTAAAAAACACGCTATCGATATTCATAGAGACAAAGCCTTCTTCGAAGAAAAAGTGTGTAATATCTTTATCGTTGTGTGTGTAGTACGTACGCAATAGCCCTTTTTCCACAAAGGTTGCCTTTTGGGAATTGGCGCCTGGGAGCATCAGGATAGTATTTTTAGCATGGCGCTCGGTTTTGAAGGCTTTATTAATCCGTTCTTTCTCGGCTTCTGTTAAAGAAATTTTGCTACTAATATGTTGTATAAAATCCATAGGAGAAATGATAAGTTTTGGCGGCGCACAGGCCTATGGCATTGATTGAGATCCAAAGATGAACAAAGCAACAAAATTCAAGAGCAAATTCCAATAAGCAATCCAAGCTTCTAAAAAATGCTTTTTTCCAGAAAATAGATTTATGTCAGTTAGCCGACTTTTGGTCAAGTAGATATATATGAAGTTTGTGATACAAATTTTAAATCACAAAATGATGAAGACCAAATTATTTGTATTGCTTTTATTTTTAGTAACCACTAGCACTCAGCTTTTGGCGCAAGAAACCGATGTTTTCCAAAAAGATGGAATCGCCATTCGTGGATATGACCCAGTAGCTTATTTCAAGCAAAATAAGCCAGTAAAAGGACAAGAAACAATTTCCTATGACTGGAATGGTGTAAAATGGCTGTTTAGCTCTGATGAAAACAAGGAAGATTTCAAGACAAATCCTGAAAAATTTGCCCCACAGTTTGGAGGATATTGTGCTTATGGATTAAGTGAAAATCACAAATCGCCCACCGAACCCGATGCCTTTACGATTGTAGATGATAAATTGTATCTAAACTATAGTTTGAAAGTGAAGGAGTTATGGAAAAAAGATATTCCTGGAAGAATCAAAAAAGCCAATGAACATTGGCCTGTACTTAAGTCAAAAGAGGCTAAACACTAGCAGGTTTTTCTATTTTGAAAAAACAAAATTTCTTTAAAATCATTAAGGCGGAGAGGTAGACACTTCTCCGCTTTTTTGTTGCTGAGCGATGATAGTCGAAAAAGCTGAAAGCCTTCTATTTATCCTCTTCAATTGGAATGCTAATACAGTATTTTTAGAGAATATTATCCTTTAACAAGTAGCTGAATTTTTTAGTTATATTGTTATTCTTAGATATTTTTGATTATTTCGTACAGCTTTCTAATATAACCTCAATCATGCGTATCAAGGAAATACCATCTCTTCAGGAACAATCACTCTGGAATAATTTCAGAGCTGGAGATGAAATTGCCTTCACGCAGTTGTCGACGCGGTACTATAAAATGTTTCGCCACTATGGTGAAAAATTTACCACTAATAGCCAAATCATCGAAGATGCTATTCAGGATTTATTAGTCAATTTGTGGGTAAAAAGAACCTCCTTAACAGAGGTTGATTCGGTAAAGTTTTACTTATTAAAATCTTTCAGAAATCAATTATTTAAAACCTTAAGAGCTTTTAGTGCTGTTCCTTTTGAAGATGATTTTCAGGAGAACTTCTCGGAGGCATCTTCGGAAATGTTTTTTATCGAAAATGAATCTCAGCAAGAGCAACAATCCAAAATTTCTTATTTTCTCAAACAACTCCCTGATCGTCAGAGAGAAATTCTTTATTTACGCTTCTATCAAGATTTGAGAGTAGAAGAAATTGCGCAATTATTACAAATCAAGCCACAATCCGTTTCGAATATTATCCAACGCGCACTTTTGAATCTTCGCCAACACTGGGAATTATTGGTTCCTTTTATTTTACTTTGGTTACTCTAAAAATCAGTTCTGCCAATAGGCATTGATATTCAAGGAGTAACCCCTTTTCTTTATTCCTCAAACTTAGGTGAATACTTCTTCTTTTCAATTTTTTATACAAAAAATGATAATTTTAATCTCCTCAAAATCAGTGTTTTATTATTTTTCCTAAAAAAATTTGTGTTTTAGTGAGTATCCAACTAGTGTTTTTGGGATGTAGCATATATAATGTCAAATTGACACAATTTAGCTCTTTAGTTTTATAGAAATGCTAAAGAATTCAGCAATATGAACACGAAAAAAACATTTGAGGCGCTCTTAGAAGACGCTACCATTCGCAACTGGGTGTACGAAAACCGTAACCAGCCCACGTATGTATGGGAAGAATGGGCTCGTACTCAAGGAATCGAAGGAGTGTATCTTCAACAGTTGCGTGTATTTTTATCAGAATTAGAAGGCGAACCAGTGGTGTTGGACGATAACTACATTCAGTCTCGTGTGCAAACTGCCCTAGAAAAAGCAAAGTCAATTGAAACCAATGAGTTGTATCATGTAGATCAGTATGTAGGGCAACCCTCAAAAAGCCTATTAAAGATCGTTTCAGAATATTGGGTTGCGGCGGCTTCACTGTTGATTTTTGTAGGGTTAGGGTATTTGATTTATACCGCCAAACAAAACCAACCTACTCCGACAATCAGTTTTGACCAAAAATTAGATCTTTCGCATCAGGAAGAATCTTTTGTAGAAACTACCAATCCTAACAAGCGCAACAAAATGGTGGTTTTGCCCGATGGTAGTACCGTTATTTTGCAAAAAGGAAGTAAGCTCAAATATTTTGATTCGTATAACGCTCACAACCGAGAAGTGTATTTGAGTGGCGAGGCCTTTTTTGAAGTAGTCAAAAATCCGAAAAAACCATTTTTAGTATTTACCAAAGATATTGTAACCAAAGTTCTAGGTACAAGCTTTACGGTAAAAGCTTTTGACAACGACAAGGAAGTGAAGGTTATGGTAAAAACAGGAAAGGTAAATGTAATTCAGCAAAAAAGCCTGAATATTAAAGATATAACAAACAAAACAGATCTTGGAGGAATATCGCTAACTGCCAATCAACAAGCAACTTATCAACGAGAGGAGCATAAACTGATTAAAGCGGAGCTGGTAAAACCTCAGTTTTTAGCATTGAGTAACAATACCCAATCTTTTACCTTTAAATCTACTCCGATTTCCGAGGTTTTTGTACAATTGAGCCAAGCCTACGGCATAGAAATAGTATTCGATGAAAAAGTCATGAGCAAATGCACTTTTACGGCTACTCTTGGAACAGAGCCACTGGATGAAAAAATGAAATGGATATGTGCTGCAATAGATGCTGACTATCAGGTATCTGGAGGAAGAATTTTTGTAGAGGGCAGGCCTTGTCAATAGTTTACAAACCTATGATGTATGAAAGAAAATTAACTAAAACTTTATAACTATGTAACCAAAAACCCAATCGTCACAACGACAGATTACAAAAAAAGATGAATGATGCGCCAACATCACCCATCTTCAACCAAATCCCTTTTTGATGCTGCTACGCTAGGTCCTAAAAATTAGGACTCAGGGATTGTTTTTGTCAATTTTTCACAACTAACAAATTATCCAAAAGTATGAAAAAAAAGTTTCCATCGTATCAAACTTTACGAAAAATTATGAGAATTAGTTTGTTGCAAATCGCTCTTTCCGTCCTGTGCGTGAGCATGTCATTGGCACATAGGAGTAATGCTCAAGATTTGCTAAACAAAAAAGTGACGCTTCATCTCAATAGAAATGAGGTAGTCGATGTGTTGGAGAAAATCGAAAAACAAACTCAAGTAAATTTTATTTATAGTCCCGAAATTATCGATGCTAAAAGAAGTGTTTCAATCAACGCTGACGAAAAAGCTTTGGGTGATTTATTGACTGAATTGTTTCGTCCTTTAGATATTAGTTTTGAGGTGGCGGGTAAACAAATTTTATTGAAAAGAAGAAAAAACGCCTTGCCAACAAAAGAAATTCTACCAAACCTAAGTTGGCAAATGCCCGATATCGTAGTGACAGGTTCCATCAAAGATGAAAATGGGGAAGCATTGGTAGGGGTGACTGTTCAAATCAAAGGTACTACAAAAGGTACTACGACAGGTCCTGATGGAACTTTTAAACTTTCAGTTCCAAACGAGCAAACTACCTTGGTATTTTCGTCGGTAGGTTATCAAAAGATGGAAATCCTTGTAGGAAAACAAACTGCCTTGAATGTTGTGCTAAAAGCGGATGTAGGTAACCTCGATGAAGTTGTGGTTGTTGGTTATGGTTCACAAAAGAAAAGTGCTATTTCGGGTGCCGTTTCAGATATTAGTCAAAAAGCAATTGCAAGCAATCCTTCTCCCAACTTAAGTAACTCATTGGTTGGTCAGGCTACAGGTATTATTGCTACGCAACGTTCGGGTGAGCCAGGAAAGGATGCCTCAAATATCTTGATTAGAGGTATTGGTACTACAGGAGACGCTTCGCCAATTTTTGTTATTGATGGTATTGTTCGTTCTTCGAGTGATTTTGCACAGTTGAACTCAAGCGAAATACAATCATTTTCGGTGTTGAAAGATGCTGCAAGTGCGGCTGTATTCGGGATTCGTGCAGGTAACGGGGTTATTTTGGTTACCACCAAAAGAGGTGCTGAAGGCAAAATGCAAATTGACTTCAATGCGAACATAGGTGTACAAGAGCGTACTCGTAATCCTGAGTTTTTGAACTCTTACGAATATGCTACTTTATACAATGAAGCTTTGGCTAACGATGGAAAGCCTGCGCTTTATTCGGCTGCAGACTTAGAAAAATATCGTACCCACTCTAGTCCAGACACACACCCAGATTCAGATTGGTTTTCTGTGTTGAAAAAATCAGCGATGGTACGTAACTATTCTATTTCGGCTACGGGCGGTACAGACAAAATTCGCTATGCAACTTCGTTGGGTTATTTGAAGCAAGACGGTATAATTCCATCAAATGATTTCAACAGATACAATTTCCGTTCGAATATCGACGCAAACGTTACGAAAACTACCAAGCTTTCTTTTGACATTTCGGGTCGTGATGAAAAAACCAATAACGTTGCCTCAGAAGAAGTTTTTAGATGGATGTCTGGTACACCACCTAATAGAACACCTATTGCTTGGTCGAATGGCACATATTCGAACGGACCATCTTACTTGACATTACCTGAAAATGGTTATAGAAAAAGAAATATTCAGGCATTTCGTGGACGAATGGAATTGGAGCAACAGCTACCATTTTTGAGTGGATTATCTATTAAAGGTATTGCATCGTATGATAAAACATTTACTGATAACAAAAACTGGACATTTACTAAAATTCCATTCTATAACAGACTTCCAGATGGCTCTTTTGTAGAGGCTGCTAAAGGACCTACTTCATTGATTCAAAACCATTTGGATGAGCAATCAGTGACGTTGGAAACACACTTGAACTATAAGAAAACAGTAGGGAAAAGCAATTTTACAGGTTTGTTATTGTATACGCAAACAAAGCAACTTTGGAACTACATGAGTGTTTCTCGTGAAGGATACACGTTGGCTATTGACGAAATCAACTTTGGTGCTGCTGCTAACCGTAACAACAGTGGTTATTCAGGAAGTAGTGGTCGCCAAGGGATTGTGGGTCGCTTCAACTGGGCTTATGCAGATAAGTACTTTTTCGAAACAAGCTTTAGAGCAGATGGTTCTGAGCAATTTGCAGATGGAAAGCGCTGGGGCTTCTTCCCATCGGTATCGGCAGGTTATGTGATTTCGCAAGAGTCATTCATGAAAAACTCTTCAATCATTGATTTCTTAAAACTTCGTGCTTCTTATGGTATTTTGGGTAATGACCGTTTGGGTGGAGAAAGATTCCTGTACCTACAGTCGTACTTCGTAAATGGGTCTGCTGTTTTTGGAGATGCCAATGTGCAACCAACGATTGTGGAAGGAAGACTTTCAAATCCGAATGTAACTTGGGAAACAGTTAAGAAACTAAACATTGGTTTTGATGCTACTTTATTTAAAGGAAAATTGACAGCAGTAGTTGATTACTTTTCAGATAAAAGAAGTGATATTCTTGCTTCAAGAAATTTATCTGTTCCTAGCTTACTGGGTGTTGCGTTACCAGTAGAAAACCTAGCTAAAGTAAACAATAGTGGGGTGGAAGTTACCTTGAGTCACCGAAACCGCATTACCAATAATTTAGGATATTCGATTGGTGGTAACCTTACTTATGCTAGAAACGAAATTGTCTTTATTGATGAGGCAGCTTCTGTTAATCCAAATATCAGAAGAACAGGCTTACCATTAAATACGCAGTTTGGTTATAGAGCACTTGGTTTGTTCCAAACACAGGCCGAAGTTGATGCTGCTCCGAAGCAATTGGGTAATACAGCGCCTGGAGATGTTCGTTACGAAGACATCAACAAAGATGGAAAAATTGATGATTTAGATCGTGTTGCTATCGGAAAATCAAATACACCAGAAATCATTTTTGGTATCAATGGAGGTTTCCAATACAAAAACTTTGACTTTACGTTCTTGTTCCAAGGTGCTACTAATGTAAATCAATACTATGAAGGTGAAGGCGCATGGCCATTCTTTGTTGGTTCGGGTGCCCTAAAAGCAAACTTAGACCGCTGGACACCATCGAATCCTAATGCGACAGAGCCACGTGTATTGATTGATCCAACCAACTTGAACCACGCAGGTTCATCTTTCTGGATGAGAGATGCCTCATACATTCGTCTCAAAAATGTTGAATTAGCTTATAATGTTCCTTTAGAAAAACTGAAAATCGGCTTTATCAGAGGTATTCGTGTTTACATCAACGCAAATAACGTTGCCACTTGGTCAAAAATCAAAAACTATGACCCTGAAAATGCTAGTGGTAGAGGTTGGGATTATCCTCAGTTTAGAATTTGGAATGCAGGTGTAAACTTTAAATTTTAACAAACATTAAGATGAAGAAAATATTATATAAAATTTTACAACTTGTTTGTACGCTAACAAGTATTACGTTGATTGCTAGTTGCGAATCTGATATTTTGAACCAAGTGCCTAAAGACTCATTGACTGGCGAAACGGTTTGGACAGATCCACAAGGGGCAGTTCAGTTTGTCAATGCCATCTATGGACAAATGCCTTCTGGTTTTGACCGTAATTATCAGGGATGGGCCAAAGGACTTTATTTATTGGATGGTGTAACTGATGATGGCGACGTAGGTATGCCTTGGACGCACTCCAATGAATTACAGACTGGTAACTTTTTGCCTTCGAATGTACCTTGGGGCGAAACTTGGGGCGATTATTACAGTTTGGTTCGTAAGGCCAATATGGCGCTCGAAAACCTTGGTAGCCTAAAAGATGAAGCTTTGCGTAACCGCTTGATGGGCGAAGCATATTTCTTGCGTGGGTTTATTTATCATGAATTACTAAGATTGTATGGAATGCCTTCTACAGGAAGCGAACCTACAGGCGTTCCGTTGATTAATAAAAGTTTGACATTGAGTGATAACTTCCAGATTCCTCGTGCCAAATATGATGAGGTGGTAGATTTTATTATTGCTGATTTGGATAAAGCAGCATCTCTGTTACCCAAAAAAGGGGCTATCGAAGCAGGTAGAGCTACCTCAGGAGCTGCCAATGCCCTTAAAAGTCGTGTGTTATTGTATGCTAGTCGTTGGCAGGCGGCGGCGGATGCTGCCAATAAAGTAATCAATACGGATTATACCTTGTTTAATGATTATAGAACCTTGTTTTTAACCAAAAACAATAGCGAGATTATTTTTGCGAAAAAATTCCAAGCGCCTGATAAAGTGCATTTTGGGGTAAACAATGGCTTCGATGTAGTGAACTCTCCGCCATCCATTAGAGGTGGTAGTGATGCTGGCTGGGGTGGTAACGTGCCAACGCAAAACTTTGTGGATTCTTATGACATGATCGATGGTAAATCTCAGGCCACATCGCCATTGTACAAAGCATCTGAACCATGGACAAACCTTGACCCACGTTTTGAGGCAACTGTTGTACACAATGGTTCTACGTTCCGTGGGCGTGTAATGGAGCTTTATGCAGGTGGCGCCGATGTGACGGGTAGAGCTGAAGATACCAAGACGGGTTATATCCTACGCAAATTCCACGAAGAGCAATATGTGCTTTATACAAAAAGTAGCGACCAAGATTGGATTTTTATCCGTTATGCAGAAGTTTTATTAAACTATGCTGAAGCTAAAAATGAGGCTTCTGGTCCAGATGCTTCGGTATATAGTGCAATCAACGCTATTCGTAAAAGAGCAGGTATGCCAGACCTAGAGGCAGGACTTTCAAAAGACCAAATGCGTGCTAAAATCCGCAACGAGCGTAGAATCGAATTGGCTTTTGAAGAGCACCGTTTCTTTGATATTCGTAGATGGAAAATTGCTGAAAGCTTGTTGAATGGTTCGTTGTATGGTGTTAAAATGACAAAATCGGGCAATACGATTACCTATACTCGCTATGCGTTCGAGAATAGAGGATTCCCTTCAAAGCTTTATGTATTGCCAATTCCACAAAGTGAAGTAGATAAAAACCCAGCAGCGAAGCAAATTGCAGGCTGGTAATCGAGTTTGAGTGTTGAATTGTGAATGAAGTATTTAAGGTATTGATAATTAAATCTCTATATTCATATTTCAGCGCTAATACTCAAGTATATATCTTATTCGCTAGAGGCTATAAGCATAAGGCTGTAGGCTGTGCTTGCCTAATGCCTACAGCCTGAAGCGTAACAATTGTTAAGATTAGGAAAATCATTGGGATTCAGTTTATCGGGCGAAGCTTTTCGCCCGATAAATTTTTTAAATTAAGTTTTATATTAGTTTTCAACACAAAAGTTGTTTCATCCTCACTATTACATTCAATGTACAAATATCTCTCCCTCTGCTTGTTACCACTTCTAATAGCATGTTCTTCCAACAAAAAGGAAACTTTGTTCAAGGCGGTCGATGCCAAAGACTCAGGAGTTTCTTTTGTCAATGAGGTAGTAGAAGATGCCCAAAATAATGTACTCGAATACCAATATTTTTACAACGGTGGTGGGGTAGCCATTGGCGATGTCAATGGCGATGGTTTGGCGGATGTTTATTTTACAGGAAATATGGTTGAAAACAAGCTATATCTCAATAAAGGCAAATCCGAAAATGCTTCTTTTCATTTTGAAGATATTACCCAAAAGGCAGGCGTAAATGGTCGCAAGCGCTGGAAAACAGGTGTATCTATGGCGGATGTAAACGCCGATGGCAAACTAGATATTTATGTATGCTACTCAGGAACTGGAACCGATGAAGACCGTCGTAATGAGTTGTATATCAACCAAGTAAACCAAAATGGAATACCTGTTTTTAAAGAATCTGCCAAAGAATACGGTTTAGATGCACCAGGAACATATACTACCCAAGTCGCTTTTTTTGATATGGACAACGATGGCGATTTGGATATGTTTATGGTCAATCACGCCGATATGTTTTTTAATTCAGTTTTCAATACCCAAAAACTGCGTAATACTCGTCACAATAAATTTGGGAATCGCCTTTATCGTAATGATAATGGACATTTTAATGATGTGAGTAAAGAATCAGGTATTGATGGAAGCGGACTAAACTTTGGTTTGAGCGTAGCCATGGGCGATGTCAACAACGATGGTTGGTGTGATTTGTATGTGACCAACGATTATGATGAGCAAGACTTTTTGTATATCAACCAAAAAAATGGTCATTTTAATGAAGTTACCGAAGAAAGCTTTGGACATTTATCGAAGTTTTCGATGGGCTCTAATATCGTAGATTTAAACAATGACCTTCGTAGCGATTTGATTACGCTCGATATGTTGCCAGAATCTAACGAGCGACAGAAATTATTGAAAGGACCCGACGAATATGACAGGTACCAGTTGTTGCTTGAAAGTGGCTTTTATCATCAAAATATGAGAAATATGCTGCATATCAATCAAGGAAATACAGCAAATGGCATTCCAGTATTTAGTGAGGTGGGGCAATTGGCTGGAGTTTCAAATACCGATTGGAGTTGGTGTCCTTTGGCAGGCGACTTTGACAATGATGGTCGTAAGGATTTGTATATTACGAATGGTTATTTAAAAGATTTTACGAATCTCGACTTTTTGAAATTTACTTATGAAGAAGAAAATCAAAAAGCACAAGCTACTGGTCAAAAACTGAATACTTGGCAATTGATTCAGCAAATGTCTCAAACGCTAGTGAGTAATTATGGATTTTCGAACCAAGGAGATGGACAGGATATATCTTTCAAAAATGTTACAGAGGAATGGGGTTTATCAAATCCCTCTATTAGTACGGGGGCGGCTTATGCAGATTTGGACAATGACGGAGATTTAGATTTGGTCATCAATAACTCTAATCAGCCTGCCTTGGTATATGAAAATCGTGAACAGCAACAGGCGTCAAATCATTATGTGAGAATACAACTTTCACAAAATCAGAAGAATACGTATGGATTTGGAGCTAAGATTGTTTTACATACAGCTTCAGGAGTGCAAACTCAAACACTATTTCCTGCTCAAGGTTTTCAGAGTTGTGCCGAACCTATCGTTCATTTTGGTTTAGGAAAAGACTCATTGATTACTGCACTCGAAGTGTATTGGACTGATGGAAAAGTAACTAAAATGTCTTCGGTAAAGGCTAATCAGCTTTTAAAAATAAATAACAGCCAAGCTATTGAGGGCGTTTTTTCTCTGCCTGAAACCCCAGCAATGTTTGTCGATTTTACTGACAAAGCTGGGTTGAATTACACTCATCAGAATATCCCACAAGTTGATTTCAAACAGCAAATTTTACTGCCCTACCAGCTCTCAAAGCTAGGGCCTTTTTTAGCTAGTGGCGATGTGAATGGTGACGGACTTGAGGATGTAATCGTGGGAGGCAATTATTTAAAACCTGCGATTTTGTATGTTCAACAACCGAATCAAACTTTTAAGGCTTCAAATGCGCAACCTTGGAATTCGCTCGGCTTATATACCGATATGGGTTTATGTCTGTTTGATGCCGATGGCGACAAAGATTTGGATTTATTTATTGCACGAGGAAACACCAACCAACCTTCGCACGCTTCGGATTATCAGGATGTGATTTTTACCAATGATGGTAAGGGTAATTTTAGTCCTGCACCAAATGCACTGCCTGATTTAACAAGTAATGGAAGTTGTGTTGCAGCTGCAGACTATGATAAAGACGGGGATTTAGATTTATTTGTGGGTGGTCGCTCCATGCCAGGAAGTTATCCAGAGGCTGATTTTTCGTATTTACTCAAAAATCAAAGTGCCAATGGTCAGATAAAATTTGTTTATGCCTCCGAGCAAAAGGAAATGTCTTTGCGCCAGCCTGGACTTGTAAATACCGCAGTTTGGAGTGATATTAATAAAGACGGTTGGCCTGATTTGATAGTCGCTGGTGAGTTTATGGCTATTACCGTTTTCGAAAACCATAAAGGACAATTGCAGAATGCTACAGCACAATATGGACTAGAAAACTCTCAAGGTATGTGGCAAAAAATCGTGGTTGATGATATTGATAATGATGGAGATATCGATATTCTGGCAGGAAATTTAGGACTCAATACCCAGTTCAGGGCTTCTCAAAAAGAGCCAATGACCTTAACTTATGGGGATTTTGACCAAAACGGAACGATTGAGCCTGTTATCAACTATTTTATTCAAGGTAAAAGCTATCCTTTAGCTACCTTGGATGAATTTTCGTACCAAATGCCAAGCATTAAAAAGAAATTCTTGAAGTATAAAGATTATTCGCAGGCAACGCTCAAAGAAATACTGTCTGACGAACAACGAAAAAATAGCAAAGAGCTTCTGGTACAGGAGTTAAGAACAACGCTATTTATCAATAATCAAGGAAAATTTACAGCGAATAGCCTGCCTATTGCAGCTCAAAACTCTTGGATATCAGGTATTATAGTTCAAGATTTTAATAAAGACGGAAAGAAAGATTTGCTTCTAGCAGGAAACTTTTATCCTTGGAAAATTCAATTAGGAAAGAGCGATGCCAATAAAGGGCTAGTTTTAGTAGGAAATGGAAAAGGGTCTTTTGTCGCTTTACCCAATAGCCAAATAAAATTATTGTTAGAAGGAGATATTCGTGGGATTTATCCGATTAAATTGGGTGCTTCTTCCGCATTTTTGATGCCTAGAAATGCAGATAAATTAAGTGTTTTAAAGTATTGATCAATTGATTATTAGCGCTTTCCTGCTTTTTGTAGGGACTACAAAAAGCAGGAAAGCGGATTTATGTTGATTGTGTTTTGAGAAAATTATTGGAAAATGATATTATCGAAAAGCACTTTTACGCTTCTATAACAGGGTACGAATTCCTGCACTCTTCTCGATTACACTCACCATATAACGTAAGCGAATGTCCTGTGACGGTTGCACCAAAATGCTCTTCGACAGTGGTTTGAATATGGTGAATACGTGGATCACAAAATTCAAAAATTTGATTACACCTAATGCAAATCAAATGACAATGTTGTTTTCGACCTAAAGCTCTTTCGTAACGTGCCGCCTGTCCTTTACCAAATTGGTGTTTTAATACTAATCCAACTTCTTCAAAAAATACCAAGTTGTTATAAACAGTTGCCATACTCACTTGAAAATTGTTTTGAATGAGATGTAAATAAAATTCTTCTGCCATAAAATGGTCATGGAATTTGTATAACTCTTCCAATAACTTATATCGCTCGGTTGATTTCCGAAAATTTCTTCTTATAACTTCTGTATCTAGATGCCTTTTTGCTTTTATAAATTCCTCTCTAGTCGTCGAATCCATCTTGTTTTTAGTCAACAAAGTGTAAATGGTATCAAAAAATACTAGAGCTATTAGAGATATACCCATAGCTCTAGATTTCTGAATTCACCGATTAATTATACTCTCAGAAAAATACCTCTCTGCGTATTATCCGAGAGCCTATCCTGTAATGTTCATGAGTAATTACTGAGCAAATATAATTTCTTATTTTTAATTAATCTAAATAAAATTTACAAAAATGTGAATTTTATTTATTGCAACATTGTTGCAATTTTAGAACTAACAATAAACAAATATGAAAATGGTAAATCAATACGATGTAATAATAATAGGAGGGAGCTACTCAGGGCTATCTTCTGCCATGGCTTTGGGGCGTTCTTTACGGAAAGTACTGGTGGTAGATCATGGAAAACCTTGCAATAGATACACGCCACATTCTCATAATTTTATTACGCAAGACGGCGAAACGCCTTACCATATTTATCAAAAAGCAAAATCACAAGTATTGGCATATCCAACTGTAGATTTGAAAGAGGATAAGGTATTAACAGTATCAAAGACTGAAGACGGATTTGAGGCTAAGACATTAAATGATTCCTTTTTTGCGAAGAAAATTATACTTGCTACAGGCATTAAAGATGTATTTCCTGAGATAAAAGGATTTGAGGACTGTTGGGGAAAAAGCATTTTGCATTGTCCATATTGTCACGGTTATGAAGTCCAAAATCAGCAGATTGCCGTGGTGGGTAATGGCGATATCGGATATGATTTTGCTAAATTGATCTATCAGTGGTCAAGCAATATTGTTTTGTTGACTGATGGGAAGAGTACCCTTTCGGATGAACAAGCAAGCAAGTTGCTTTCAAAAGGGATTCGTGTGATTGAAAACACGATAAAAGAGTATAATCATTCAGAAGGACAAGTGACGTATATTAAACTGAGTGAGGGCATGGAGTTGTCAGTCGATGCCGTGTTTGCTCGAGTTCCTTTCCAACAGTCCACTAGTTTTGCAGAGGATTTAGGTTGTAATATGCTTCCATCGGGTTATGTACAAGTAGATGAGATGCAAAGAACCTCGGTTCGTGGTGTTTATGCTGTAGGAGACAGTACCAGTATGATGCGCTCGGTTTCGGTAGCTGTCGCTACAGGTACAAAAGCAGGAGCAATGGTAAACAAGGAGCTGATAGAGGAAGAATTCTAGAGATTGATTTGTTGAATTTAAAACCTATGTTCTTGCCTAAAAGGTGTTTAATGTATTGAGGCAAGATAAACATCTGTGGGGAATTGTAGTAAGTACTAGCATAAGATTTTAGCCCCGCTCGTGATTATTATAGAAAAAAGCTCCGTAGGAGCGACAGTTTGGTAGGAGGGTTATAGCTGTGATTGTTAAAAAGAGCGCCGTAGGTGCGAAAGACCTCAATATAATTTAATTGATATTCTTTCGCACCTACGACGCTGACCTAAAGGACAATTCACAATTCCTTTTACTTACCAGAAGCTTTCAATTGCTTGTATCTCAAAAGTGCTTCCAAATAATAGTAATCTGCATATACCAATGGAACATCCACTTCCGAATTACCTGGTTTGTGACCAGTGCTATGCATCAGGATAAAGTGATTGTTTTCTCCAATTTTTGCTTTAAATGCTGGAGAAGAAAGGGTTTCTAGCATTTTGATGGCATTGCTCAAATATTCTGCTTTTTGTTTTCCTTTTGAGTATTTAGCCAGTTCAAATAAGGCCGAAGAAGCAATAGCACCTGCTGAAGCATCACGTTCTTCACCCGGCTTGCTATAATCCCAAAACGGAATTTTGTCGGCTGGCAGGTTAGGATTATGAAGAATAAACGCCGCAATTTTATGCGCTTGCTCTAAGTATTTAGGATCCTTTGTTTCGCGATACATCACCGTGTAACCATATAATCCCCATGCTTGTCCACGTGCCCAAGCCGACTCATCGGCAGCACCTTGGTGTGTTTTTTTCGCTTGTACTTCTCCGTTCGGACCGTAGCAAATTACATGATAGCTACTATTATCAGCTCTGAAATGGTTTTTCAACGTATTATCAGCGTGAACAGTACTGATATTATAAAATGATTTATCGCCCGAAACTTTGGATGCCCAAAACAAAAACTCCAAGTTCATCATATTGTCGATGATAACTGGGTATTCATATTTTCCTTGAAATTTGTTCCAAGATTTGATTAAGCCAACTTTAGGGTCAAATCGTGTTGAAAGTGACTTTGCACCCGTTAGCATAATGTTTTTGTATTCCTCATTTTTGGTAAGACGATATCCATTTCCAAAAGGACAATATAGCATAAAACCCAAGTCGTGCGTACCCGTATTGTATTGCTCTTTGGCTACTGCCATTGTCCATTTTTCGGCTGCAGCTTTCCATTTTGGGTCATGATTGTATTCGTATAGATACCAGAGTGAGCCTCCAAAGAAACCACTACACCACCATTCAGATTTCATATCACGAGGCGAACCGTCGGGATTGGTAGATTGCGGGAACTTGGTCAAATCTGGATGAGATACCAACATACCTTCATATTGTTTGGCAGCATAATCAAATTCTTTTTTGACATTGATTTGACTCATCGCCAAATGCGTACAAGCAAGAAGAATAATCGTTTTTACAAATTTCATAGTTTACAAAGATTTATTGATTCAGTTACAGGAATGCTTAAGGTTGAGATTTTTAAGTTAGTGCTATGTAAAAGGATGTTATTCGTTAACAGTATATTTGTTATTATAATAAATTCATAATCAAAATGATACACTTTAGGCTTTCAGGTATCAGCTTTCAGCGGTGGGCTTTGGAAAAAAGCAGATCTTTGATGATTAAAAACATTTTACCCCTCTTTGCCTTGTGCCTGTTGCCTAGTGCCTTCAACACAGCACTTAAATCTAATTCTCCATGATTACTTACTTTCCTTCAAATTTTAACTGATACTTTCCTTTAGTATTTGGTTTTTTGTGTGTTAGTAAAATTCTTGTAACGAGCTTCTTACCCCATTTTGTTTTAAAACTATCATATTCCATTCCTTCAGTAGATGGCATATCAGTACTAACGCTGAAGAGATTTGGGTCGTAGGTAGCCACTAATTGTGTATCGTCGTTGGTAAAAATAATTTGTCCCGCTTTACTTGTATCTACTTGACAGATCGTCATCAGGACTTGCTGTAAAGACTGAGGGTTTTGAGATAAGACAAAATCGTCATTTATCTCAATTTGATGCTTTTGTTTTAAAAGTTTTACCCCTCTTTTCCAAGTTTGAATACCAGCGTCTTTGGGATATGCCCCAGCAATGTTCATGGTCAAACCTATTTCTTTTTCGTTACTCAAAAAGACCACATCATGTGCCTCAAAACTTCGTCCATCTTTTTGACCAATCCCATTAATCATCGGTAAATTATGATGCTGCGACTGTGTAAACCAAAGTTCATAGCGTTGCTTTGAGAAAGTTCTGGCTGTGTAATTACCACGACCAGCATCAATAATCATAGGTTTTCCTTTGTAATAAATAATGAAATCACCCACGTCATTATGATTGTGGCTTTCGTCGTTGTGCCCACCGTGTGTTGCCAAAAACAAACCCGCATTATCTCTTGCTGTCATCACCTGAATATCACTAATCCAAGCCTCGTTGACTGGCTGATATTCGGTATCATTTGCTTTGATAGAACCAACTGTCAAAAGATTTTGGATTCTACGCATTCGCTGATATCCTTCAGTTTTGACTTGTGGATATTTCGCAAAAGCCCATTCCCCAAAGTGTTGTAATTGAGGTTCTTGGATAGCTTTTCCGAAACGATATAACATCAAACCATCTGGTCTGAGGGTTGGGTCAGCATCCGCAAAATTGACAAAATATTCACCACTAATATGCGTTTTGTACACATAATTCGCCATTTTTTTAATAAGCTCATTTTGGTAAATATTTACTCGATTTTGTGTAGCACTTTGAATAAGTTCTAATCCATCAAAAACGCTACCACCCGCAGCAAACCAGTAACTTGGACCCTCGTCGCAACCGCCATCTTCTCCCAAGCTATTTAGATAAGAATCTAGCCCAATCATAGCGCCATATAGCATTTTGGCACGGCGACTTTCGTCTTTTTCTAAGAGCAAATTACTCATAATCCAATTGGACATAATCCAAGGATTCCAGTTGTTGACAGGTTTAGTTTTGCTCATCCAACCAAATCTTTCTGGATTGTTGAGCATAGGATTGAAAATACGCACATTGGTTTCGTGATAAATCCTTTTACGAATCAATGGGTTAATTTTATCTAATTTTTTCCCTACCCAATAATCAGCAATAGCAAGAACAGAAGCGGTTTCGGCAGAAAACAAATCAACCACAGGATTTGTCACATCAGGAAGTCCTGTATGACCAATATGCGCAGGAACGCCCCAATAACTTTCTTCGCAAATAGACCAGATACCGTTGAGAATAGCATCCATAAATCGACCTTTATCTTCGATACTTTCTGCTAATAATAATTGGAAAAGATTATTACGTTTACCAAAAGAAATATTTCCATGACGATTGCGGTCACCAGAACGTACGTAGTCGAGTGAAATCGTTGCAGAAATAGGCTCAAATTTATAGTTAAGAGCTTTTTCGCCGTCTTTAATAATTTTTTGTAATACCGAATCTGGCACTTGAGCCTTCCATTCGGAGGAGTTTTGAGGATAAGGATGCCATTGGTTGAGAGGAACCAAACTTTGTTGGACTGCCTCTAATGAATATCCTTTTCCAAAGATATTTCGAGGCGTAATTTGTGCTTTGGAACTAACGACAAAACACAATAAAAAAATAAGTATTCGAGGTATGGACATCATAGTATGCTTTAAAATTGGATCACTTTTAGTCATGAGGCATGAGCTATCAGCTTCTGATTATTTTGAAAAATTAAGGTAATCAAAAGGGCTGAAAGCTCATAGCCGATGACCGAAAGCTATTGTACGTACCCTACCAATTAGGATTTTGCTTAAGATTAGGATTGAGCGCTAATTCATTAATAGGAATAGGCCACAAATAATCTTTTGCTGGGTCGAAACGACGGAATGTAGCTTCTTGTACCAAGATGTAATTATCGGCAGTGAGTTTTACCGCAGTAGCCGTACCAAATTCACTTTTGAAAAAGAAATTTCCAATGATAGGTTTTACTAATTCAACTTCTGCCGTTTTCCAACGAATCAAATCCCAATAACGGAAGCCTTCCACTGCCAACTCTACATGGCGCTCACGACGAATTTCGTTTCTCATGGAAAGACCATTAGAACTTACAAAAGTGTTGGTCAGCTTGGCAATTTTGCCTCTTGTTCTCAACTTATTGATAGTCAATTCTAAATCAGCATCAGAAATAGACTCATTAAGCTCATAACTTGCTTCTGCATAATTTAGTAAAACTTCTGCATAACGAATCACAACTCCATCGATATTAGAACGCTGCAAAGTCCAGTCGTCGGTATTAAAATATTTTTTAGATAAAAATCCAGTTAATTGAAACGCCAAAACAGATACCGAGAAAATAGGATTTGTTCCAATATACGAATCACCTGATTTCATGATAGTTGAGCTCAGACGTTCGTCTCTATTACTGAATACTTCTGTAGAAATAGTTGGTTTTTTGTACAAGGGCGATTTTTCAATAGGCAACCCGTCAGTCATCAAGTACGAATCTACAAGGTTACGAGTAGGACTAGCCGAGCCATTTTCTAAGTTACGAGCCGCAGTATGCGTAAGAACAATGTCGGATGTACTTACCCCATACTGTTTTACCAAAATATTTTCACGATTTTGACGACCTTCTCCTGCCAATTGAAAGAGATTATAATAGCTAGCAAATAAATCATGCTCTTTGCTATCGATAATGGCTTTTGAAGCAGCCAATGAAATCGTTAAATGTGCCTTGTAATCGCCATATCCATGAAACTTAGCACGTGTTCCTTCAAATAGGGCTGCACGTGATTTGAGCGCCCAAGCGGCAGTTTTGGTAAGTCTACCATAATTGGCAGTACCTAGTTGCGTTGGCGTTGGAAGTTTTTCAGCTGCGAAACCCAAATCTTTGTAGATACTTTGTATTACTTCCTCACGAGTGTTCGCAGGGGCAAATAACTCTGGAGAATTTTCTTTCAAAACTGATAAAATCAATGGAACACCACCATATCGTTGGAATAGAGTATAATATCCCCATGCTCTAAAGAATCTTGCTTCAGCAATGTATCGGTCTACGGTTGCCTGAGTCACACCTGAGTTGAGTGCCAAGGGCGCTTTTTCGATGATATTATTGGCGGCTCTAATAAGTTGATACGAACTGCTGTATGTTCCATCCGTAGCTGGAGCAATACGTGAACCGTCACTGATACCGTTGGGGGCACGTGCATAGGTATCGTCTGACCAGTTGTCGTCAGTATTGGGTAAGCCGGGTAAGTAAGTATATAAGAAATTGGCAGCACCTTGTAAGTCTCTTTCGGTTTTCCAGAATGCTGGATCACTGAGTTGCGTTTCGGGAATGCGGTCGACATCGCAAGAGCCTAAGCCCATTGTGAGCAATATGGCCAAAGATATATGTTTGAATAAAGTCTTTTTCATAATCCAGAATGTTATATAGAATTTTTGGGTTTAGAATGACAAGTTCAAGCCACCAGTGATTGTACCAAAAAATGGATAATCGTTTTGTGAGCCATTCTTTTGTTCTGGGTTAAAATAATTGTTAAATACACCCAATCTTGTCAATGAATACACGTCTTGACCCGACACAAATACTCTTGCACGTGTGATACCAATTTTCTTTAATACGCTTGGCGGAACAGTGTAGCCAATTTGAATATTTTTCAAACGTGCATATTGTCCATTCATAATCCATTTGTCGGAAGGTAAGTATCTAAAACCTCCTTGCAAATAGGGTCTAGGGAAAGTTGCATTTGGATTTTCTGGTGTCCAATAGTCGCGGTGTACCGCCAAAGGCTGTTTCCAAGATTGCGAAAGCGGTTCAAGTGCTTCACTATTTGGCATAAATGAACGCTCGCCAACACCTTGAATAAAGGCAGTGAAATCAATAGATTTGTATTGGAAACCAAAATTTAAACCAAATACATATCTTGGTTGGTCAGTTCCCAACATGACCAAATCACCTGGGTCCTCTGGTGTGCCTTTTCCTACCGTAATTTTTCCGTCACCATTTTGGTCTACATATTTGACATCGCCTGCTCCTGTGCGACTATCTTGGAAAGCATGAGTTTTTACTTCGTCGTCTGTTTGGAAATATCCTTCTGTTTTATAACCCCAAATCGTATTGAGTGGATAACCTTCTAATAATGAAACTGTTCCAGCACCCAATACTCTACGACCTGCGTAACTCATGAGTTTGTTTTGGTTGTCCGAAAGGTTAAATCCAACGTTGTAGTTAAAATGTTCTCCGATTTTATCTCTAAATTTCACCTCAAGTTCCCAACCCCATGACTTCAATTCACCGTTGTTGATTTTAGGTGTTCCTACGCCAAACGTACTTGGTAACTGCAAAGGCGTCAGCATATTACGATTATATTTTACATAATAATCACCGCTGATTTGAAGTTTGTTTTTCAATAAACCAATATCCAAACCTCCGTTGCTTGTTTCGATGGTCTCCCATGATAAATCCGAAGAAGGTACTACGCTTTGATAGAAATACGAAGTACGGGATTCTGGACTACCCATAACTAAACTCGAACCTCTGGTCAGCAAATTGAGATAGTCGTAAAAGCCTATGCCCAAGGCATTTCCTAATTGTCCCCACGAGCCTCTTACTTTAAATTCAGAGAATAGACCGATGTTATTACTAAACCATTTTTCATGGTGTAGATTCCATCCGACAGAAGTTGAAGGGAAAAACTTAATGCGTTTGCCTGGTGCTAATCTCGAACTTTCGTCAGCACGGAAAGTTGCTTCAAACAAGATTCTGTCATCATAATTATAATTCAAGCGACCAAAATAAGATTGAAAAGCATAGGTGTTGATGGTTTCGCTGTTGCTCTTGGTTTTGTCATCGCCAAGGTTGAGTGTAGGTTGGTCATTACTTACTAGGCTCAATGAGGTTGTACTGGTAGAGGTAAAACGGCTGTCTTCCCATTGGTATCCACCCATTACATGTATTTTGTTTTTCTTGATGCTAAAGTCATAATCTGCCAATAATTGAATGTTGGTATTATTGGTAAATTCGTTGGTTACGGCATACGAGTTAGGATTATTTAGGTAAAAAACTGGAGCAAATCTTCCCCAAAGTTCTACCTGACGGGCAAATCTTCTTCTTTCTCCAAAGCGATATTGCTGTCCTAATACTGCACGCAATTGTAATCCTTTTAGTACGTCTTTCGCAGCTAAAGTAAATACCCCATCAAAGAAATTTCTATCCATGTTGTTGTATCCACCTTCTTTTAGCAAGGCATAGGCATTGTTAGCTGACGAACCTGCACCACCGTTGAGTCTTCCTTCTGGTGTAAAAATAGGGAAACGTGTACGCAAGCGATATACCTGATATACCAATCCCTCGCCGTCGGTACTTGCCGATGAGGCTTGTTGGTCTTGCTTGGTATAGGCAATACGTGAATCCAAAGAAATATGCTTGGTCAGTTGTGAGCCTAAATTGAAACGAACGTTGTAACGGTCAAGACGGTCGGGACCTACTCTGAACAAACCTTGTTTGCCGTAATAGCCTAATGATACCAAGTAATTGGTTTTTTCATTTCCACCTCTTGCAGAGAAGTTATGCGTTTGCATAGGCGTATATTTTCTAACCACTTGACCGATTTGGTCTTCTTGATTATAGAAAATATATCTTGTTGTGTCAGAAGGGTTTACAACATAAGGAACGCCGTCTCTGATACGCTGTAAATCATCGTCAGTATATTCAGGACCAGTTTTAGCATTTTTTCGAGCTAAATTGGCATAAAGCGCTTCTTCCAAAAGCGGTAACCTTTCAGGAACGTTTAGTGCCCAGTCTACCCCGATTTGGTTGGAATAATCAAAAACAGTTTTGCCTGATTTACCTTTTTTAGTAGTAATCAAAATTACGCCGCCTGCTGCTTGAGCACCATAGATTGCTGCGGCGGCTGCATCTTTCAATACACTGATATTCTCGATATCGTTGGGATTGAGGGTTTGTAAAGTAAAACTAGAAACCGTTACGCCGTCGACTAGTACCAATGGATCTACGTTGCCATTGGCAGAAGTAGCGCCACGAATCTGAATACCAATACCTTCGTTGCCTGGTTGCCCAGTACCACGAGTGATAATCAAGCCAGAAGTGACACCTTGCAAGGCATTAGCTACGTTTGATACAGGACGGTTTTCGATAACTTTTGAATCAATCGTTGAAACAGCTCCCGTCAAATTCGCCTTCTTTTGAGTACCATAACCTACCACAACCACTTCATCAAGTGATTTGTTGTCCGATTCGAGTATTACGTTGATAATACTTTGAGAACCTACCGCTACTTCTTTACTCACAAATCCTACAAAAGAGAAGACCAATACCGCACCACTATTGGGTACATTGATTTTGAAACGACCAGCCCCATCAGAATTCACACCTCGTGTAGTACCTTTTAGAGCGATATTTACTCCTGCTAGTGGTTCGCCTTTTTCGTCGGTTACTTTTCCCGATACGCTTTGTTCCATCACCACTTGCAATTGCGCTGGTGAAAGCATCGGAGCATTGGTATTGAGTACAACGGGATGTTCTGAGGAAATAATTTTAGGTAAAAAATCTTCTTTTGTTGAACTGTTCTTGGTGTCTGATGATGGTGAAGGAAATTTTTCAACAATCAAATAGGCACCTGATTTTGACTTTTTGTACTTTAATTTTGTGGATTCTAAGAGTCTTTCGAGATTGTTTTCGATTTTTTGATTCCAGTCTACTACTTGTTGATTGACGGTTACTTTTTCGATTGTCCCTCCTTCAAACAAAATGTCGACACGATAGTGATTTTTTAATTGTCCGAGCACCTCTCTGAGTTTTTGGGTGTTGCTTGTCAAATGTTGCTCAGTTTTAGTTCTGCTCAAGATATTTTTTTGTGCCATAGCAAATACTTGAGCATTACACGGCTGTCCACCCAAAGCCATTGTGCTGAGTAACACGCTGGCTTTGAGTATTGCTGGTAAAGCTAGATTCATAGAAAATTTATTTAGAAGGTAATGGAATATTTTACTTCTCAGAAAGCACGAAAGTATTTCCTGTTTTGGATAATTTGAGGTCTAATAATTCTACAATGGTATTTAGCAATTCTTCTGCATTTTGGGCTTTATAAGAACCTACAAGGGTTTTTTTAGCCAAGGAATCACTTTGTAATTTTACTTTTACGCCATAATTTTCTTCCATAATTTGAGTAAACTCAAACAGGTTGGTATCTTCAAAAATCAATCTGTTTTGTTGCCATGCAATAATAGGGTCAAAGGTTTTGGCGGTATCTTTTTGTACATGATTTCGAATATCAAGCTTGACCAACTCGCCAGGACGCATGGTGATTTCTTTTTTGACTTTGTTTTCTTGATATTCTAATCTTACTTTTCCTTTATTGAGCATTACTTTTGCGCCTCTTTCTCGACTAAAAACACTAAATTCTGTACCTAATACCACCACTTCAAAATTACGTTGTGTTTTTACGATAAACTTTTGATTGTCAGGTGTATGAGTAACCGAAAATACAGCTTCTCCAATTAGCTCCACTTCTCTGTTTTTAGTGCCAAATCCAAATCTTGGGACTTTCAAAGTTGAATTGGCATTGAGTGTAACCATGGTGCCATCGACCAATTGAATTTTATCCACTTGACCAAAGTTCGTCTCATAAATTTGATATTGAAAATGGTCTCTAAAATACCAAGAACCTAAAGCAATCATCAAACATGCTGCTGCTATTTGGCTGATTTTGAACCATATATTGCTTTTGTCCTCTGTTTCATTATCTATAGCAGTAATGACATCATGGTCGGTTTGTTCCATGATTTGTTTAAAATCTTGGAGGCGTTTTTCTACAGATGGATTGTATTGAGGATGTTGCGTCTCCCATTCTAACAACCATAAATAAAACAATTCTTGGTTTTGCGTTTTTTTGAGCCATTCTTCTATATGTTGCTTTTGCAGAGGCGAACTTTTCCCTGCAAAATGCTCAAAAAGTATATGTCTATTCACTACAGATTCCATAATTTTTCAACGTGTTTGTTTATCAGGTTTTTAAAATAAAAAGTATAGACTAATCCATAAAAATAGGTCTTTGAGGCCAAACTTCAGGGCTTGTATTGCTTTGTGAATATGTGTTTCGACAGTGCGATGTGAAATATCAAGCTCGTCGGCAATTTCTTTAGCCTTTTTACCTTCAAAGCGATTCATCAAAAAAACTCTTTGACACTGCTTAGGTAATGTATTGATTATCAGTTCAATTTTCTGGTGTAGCTCTTCATATTGCATAATTTGCTCTGGAAGTTCGGCACCTTCAAGATGGTAAACTTTCTCAAGCGAATCACTTTGCTTAAACTCATTAGCCAGATAATTCAGGGCTCTGTTGCGAACCGCTCTAAACAAATAGGCACGATAAGATGTTGTGACCGATTGGTAAGCCTGAGTTTTCCAGAAATTACAAAAGACATCACTGACAATATCCTCGGCTACCTCTTTGATATATACGTACCTGATGGCGTGTGAGCAAAGCGCTCGATAATACATCCCAAAAAGTATTTCACAACCTTTTTGTGGATGCGTCTGAAAAGCAAGCTTTGCCGCCAGTTCAGCTCCATCAATAATTCTCCCCTCTGTTTCTGGTTGTGGCTCTACAAATTCCAAAGCAGGATTATCATTTTCAGTAGTTATAGATTTAGGTTCTTGACGAATCATAGTAAAGTCTTTCACACATTTTGATGCTATTATACTGTAAAGACAAAAATGGTGTAAAAACTACGTAGTGAAAAATGAGATTTTTTTAAAAATTTTAAGAAAAAGTATTTTATATCTAATTTTTTAGGATTGATATTGGAAATTATACCATAAAAAAGGTGCTGAATAAGTATCCAGCACCTGTGTAAAAAGCATTAATTTGGGATGTTGGATTTTTGATTGCGGAAGTATAGCTATCCAAAATCCCGAAATCAACAATCCCAAATCAGAACTTTACGAAGGAATTCTAACTATTGCGGATTTGGGATTTCTGATTTCGGAAATAAAGTAAAATACCTTTATTTTTTACAAAATATAGAAGTTTACACTTCCGAAATCCAACATCCGATATCCGAAATAAATGGTTTTTATAATCCTTCGTACAGTCCTGATCCCAAATCCGCTATCGGAAGATTTTTCCACTCTTTTCCAGTTCTTTGTATTTGGCAATATACATTTTGTCTAGCTCTTCTGAGTCTTTGTATTTGATACGTAATTGGGCTAGTTTTTTATGTAAATCTGCTTTGATTTTGGCATAAGCAGGGTCATTATATACATTTTTGAGCTCGTTTTTATCTTTTCTTCTATCATATAATTCCCATTCATCTACATCATAATAGAAGTGGATAAGCTTAAATTGTTCCGTTACAATACCATAATGACGCTTTACCATGTGCACACTTGGGTATTCGTAATAATGATAATAAGCGGCATCTCTAAAGTTTTTGCCTTGTCCTTTAAAGATAGGAATCAGACTTTCACCTTGCATATCTGAAGGAGGTTTGATTCCCGCTGCTTCAAGGAAAGTCTGCGCAAAGTCAAGATTCTGAACCATCTGAGAGTTTTTAGAGCCTGCTTTGATGATTCCTGGCCATTTTACGATTAAAGGAGTTTTGAAAGATTCATCAAAAATAAATCGTTTGTCAAACCAGCCATGTTCGCCCAAGTAAAACCCTTGGTCAGAAGTATAAACGACAATTGTATTTTCATCCAAACCGTTTTCCTTCAAGAAATCTAAAACTTTTCCAACGCCCTCATCCACCGAAGCAATACAACCTAAATAATCTTGCATATAACGCTGGTAACGCCACTGCATTTTTTCTTTTTCAGTCATGCTTGGGTATTTCTTCATAAATTCTTCATTCATAGGTCGGTAAGTGTCGTCCCAAACCTTTCTTTGTTCAGGATTCATGCGACCAACGGTTGCATTGTACAAAGCAATATCATAAGAATGAGATTCTTTGATACCCAATTTTTTCATATTTTCTGGGAAAACCTTGGAGTCTCCTGCCCAGTTCATGTGCTTAAGAAGATTCATTTCAGCTTCCTTGGCAGCACTTCCACGTCCTTCGTAATTATCGAAAAGGGTACTTGGTTCTGGGAAAGTTTTATGAATAAATTCTTTATAATGACGTTCGGCAGGAATCCATTCGCGGTGTGGAGCTTTGTGCAAATATGCCAAAAAGAAAGGTTTATCTGGATCTCTTTCATTTTTGAGCCAGTTGAGCGTAATATCTGTGATAAGGTCAGTCACATAACCCATAAGTTTTTTAGGACCTTCTTTTTTGGTAATGATGTCAGGATTATAGTAATTACCTTGGTCTGGCAAAATCTGGAATTCATCAAAGCCTTTTGGATTATTGCCAAAATGGAGTTTTCCAAACATAGCTGTCTGATAACCATTGGCTTGTAATAACTGAGGAAATGTAATATTAGTTGTGTCAAATGGAAAATAGTTGTCAACCTTTCCGTTGATATGACTGTGTTTTCCTGTTAAAATCACTGCTCGTGAAGGCGCACAAATCGAGTTAGTTACGCAAGCATTGGTAAAAAGCATACCATCTTTGGCGATTCTGTCGATGTTGGGTGTGCTTGTGAGACGTTTATCATAAGCTGAAATCGCCTGATAAGCATGGTCGTCAGACATGATAAAAACAATATTCGGACGTTTGGGCTTATGCGGTTTTAGTGCCACAAATACACTAACTGTACCTACTAGTATTAGTAGAATAACGGAAATTTTTTTCATAGATAGATAGTTAAAAGGTTGAAATTGGGTCTAAAAATAGAAAATCGCTTTAATGTTTCAAAGTGATACAATTAAATATGCCTATATATTTTAAGCTAAAAAGCCAAAACATGCTGCTGATTTTCACGACTCAAATGTAATACCGAATTAAACAAAATATGAGTCATCCTTAATTTTTAGTATTGGGATTATTCTCCGCTTTTTTGATGCTACTATGCATGATTTTACTCAGCTTAAGACGCAATCATTGCGTCTCTACTGCTAGAATACAAATTTTTACATAATCACTCACTCGCTAAATCACTAAATCACTAAATTCGGGATGACTCATGTTTGGGGGCTTAAATAGAAATATAAACTTCTCCTTTGCTTATCAATCTTGCTGTTCGAATAACGCCTGAGGATTTAATATCAACTTCTTGATTTTCAGTTGAGTATTCTAAATTTACAGTAAATTCACCTGAAGGGTGCTCGACTGAAAAGAACGAGCTATTTTCGGCATAATGAGCAGTGTGTTGAGTAATACTCTTTGGTAAAATACAAGCTGTCGCCACCGAGACGGCTGCCAAAACGCCAATAGCTTCATGCACCACATGCGGAATGAACATACGTGTATGTAACACACCTCCCTGAATTGGTGGAGCAATCAGACACATTTTAGGAATGGTTTGCTGGCTTACGTCACCGAGCTGCATCTTTTCACCAGCAACGAGTCGAATAGCTTCAATCGTTTGTTTTAATGGCTCATTCGCTTCAAGTTCTGCTATACTTTCGTAACCGCTCAACCCAAAGTCCGATGCTCGCATGATTACCACAGGCATTCCATTGTCTATACAAGTTGCCTCTATACCATGGATTATATCGATGTTATTACCCGTTGGCAAAAGTGCACCACAGGTAGCGCCAACGGTTTCTAAATAATTACAAATAATTGGCGCTGAAGTTCCAACCACACCATCAATTTTGGTATTTCCATTATATTGTACTTGATAATCAGGTGTTTGAACTATCACTTCACAAATTCCACCTGTATTTACCATATTTATTCTGGCGCTTGTGGTTGGAGAATTGGCTTTGAAAATTCCGCTCTCAATCGCAAAAGGCAGAACGCCCGCTAACATATTTCCACAAGTTTGGAGCGTCGAAACCTTACCTTTACCTATCTGAACTTGTACAAAAAAGTAGTCTAAATCTGCCTCAGGAACTGACGAAGGACTCACAATGGCAATTTTACTGCTCAATGACGAACCACCTCCCAAACCATCTATTTGTCGACTATCTCCTTGCGTTGTTCCTTCAATGGCTGCAATAAGATACTGATTTCGAAGGTTTTCATCTTCAGGTAAATCTTTTTTCAAGAAAAAAAGCCCTTTTGAACTTCCCCCTCGAAAGTGCATATATGGAATGGCTAACTGCATGATTTTAAGAGCTTTTCAAGGTTGTTTCTTGTGCCACGAGTAACAATTGGTTCCACTCCTTTGTCTTCCAACATTTCGATGACGGCTTCCATTTCGTGCATTCTACGCAAAGCGTGTGTACGGCTTCCTTCCACGAATCGGTCGATAAGTTCGTCATTACCACCAACCAGCGAACTAATTTGTCCTCTGATGTAGGCTTCCATCCCGAAGGCTTCACCAGCTTCCATTGCCTCACAAATAACAGCTGCTATGCCTTTGTAAACAATAGAGCGAAGCAGTTTTCGAGTTGCAGCATCACCAATGGTACTATTTTCAACTAAAGAAATATTTAGAGCCAAAGGCTTTACAAATTCCAAAAACTCCGAAGCATATTCTCCCGCAGCTAGAAAAGGCGTTAAGATACCTTTGGGAGGAACAGGCGCCATTATTGCCAAATCGATAACTTTGATTTGAGTTGGTGCTAGAATTTTGGCAATAGCGATTTTCTTTTGTGGTCCTGAGGTATTCATTTCACAAAAAAACTGATGAGGTTTTGCAACCGTCGCTATTTCTTGAGCGATTTCGATAGAGGTAGAAGACAAGTTAACACTCAATATCAAGTCCGCATAGCTAGCGGCCTCTGCGTTACCTTCAACTAACTGAATATCAGGATGTAATTTGTATCTCGGCTCAGGGTCGTAACCCCAGATTTGATGTCCTTTTTCTGCTAAATCATTGGCAAAGCGGGCTCCAGCCTCGCCTAAACCTAATATGGCTATTTTCATAAAATTCTTAATTTAAAACTTCAAAATATGCCTTTGTTAAAGTTATCTCCAACAAACTTGCGTAAGCAACAAAGCACCTATCTTGTATTCTTCCAGCTTGGCTAGTTGCTGACGCCTATCTCGTTGGAGTTGTCTCCAACGATGGCACCTAATATCCAAACTTCTCATCCCAACCATAAATCTGTAACGACGTCTTTCCTTGTCTAAGTTGTTCACGAACCTTTTCTTCTTTGACCTCTCGTGCAATGGCTTTCTCGATGGTCTCTTCGATTTTTTCTTGAGGGATAATCACAACGCCATCTCTATCTCCAACAACAATATCTCCTGGATTGATAAGAATATTACCTATCATAATGGGTTCGTTGAGCGTACCATCACCATAATTGGAAGTGCCATGAATACACAGTCCCCGACTAAATACTGGAAAACCCATCTCTTCAATATCGTCGGCATCGCGTACACAAGCGTCGATTACTAAGCCGTTGATTCCTTTAGTTTTAGCCCCTAAACTCATGAGATCACCCCAATATCCTGCCTCATAAAATCCTGAACAATTGGCGATTAACACATCCCCAGCTTTTGCATAAGCATAGGCACGATGCAAGAGCATATTGTCGCGAGGCATGGTCTGAATGGTGTACGCAGGTCCGCAGACTTTCATATTTTTCGCAATCGGCTTGATAGCTGAGGGTAAATTCCCTTTTTTACCCATGGCTTCGTGTAATGTAGCAGCCGAAAATTTGGCAAGTTCTTGTATTAAATCCATAACTTAAAAAATGGTATTAGTGACTCTTGGTACTTGACTTTGATGCGCTTCGGCAAACTGAACATTTTTTTGTCCAGAAATTCTTCTTGCATGATTCCCACGACGTGAGGCTAACTCGGCGTAATAATCTCTGAGGTACTTTTGAGCACCCATACAATCCATCGCTGCCATTTTTTTGTCCATTACCGAAGTAATATCTATATAAGTATCTGGTAAAAAGCCGCAAAGTTCTGGTTGGTGAGGCTCAAATGAATACCAAGCTGGCGGGTCGATATTCTTAAATGCACTCGGTACCCCTGCTCCGCAAGACAACAACCTTGCACGCTGCGTGGCCTGAAATGCTAAGGGATGATCTGGATTAAAAGGGTCTTTTTCTGAATGGGTTAGGATAACAGTCGGCTCAAAATCACCGATAATATGGGTTAATTGGGTAATTCTTTCGTCTGAAATCAACATAGGGTAATCGCCCCAATCCAAGAATTGAATGGGAGTTTCTAAAATATCGGCTGCTTTTTGTGCCTGCTCGTGACGGATTTCCTTTACATTATCGACACTTCTTTGCGGATTTTCTTTCCATAATTCCCCCGATTCACCTCTTTCGCCGTAGGACATACAAACAACGAGAGTTTCTGCTCCTTCTTCAATGGCTTTGGCGATAGTGCCTGCTGAGCGCCAAACGAAATCCGCCGAATGAGCGCCTATAACTAATAATTTCTTTTTCATGATAATAATTGGTGGTTTGAAGAGACCTTATTTTAACAAAAAACTCTGCACTTAAAATTCAATACTCAAAACTCCTAGAGGTCTTCAGGCATGGGTGTTCCTCGTGTATGAAAGCTATCAACGGTTTTGAGCCCCCAAGCTTGTCCTTTCGAGCGTTCTTCTCGATTCCAGACAACGGTCTCATAATCAGGGTCTAAAATGAGTCTTGCTGTAGGATTGGCAATTTCGATTCTATTTCCCCCAGGCTCATATACATACAAGAAAAACGTTTGCTGAATGGCGTGTTTATGTGGACCCGTTTCGATAAAAATACCATTTTCTAAAGCGATATCTGCCGCCAAAAGAACCTCTTCACGACTGTTTACAGCGTAAGTCAAATGATGAAAACGCCCCGATAAACCCGAATGATCTTCGGTAATGGCAAGGTCATAAGATTTGGAATTTACCGAAACCCAAACACCTTTAGGCTGTTCATCAAATACAATAGTCTCGGTCATGCGACCGCCTAATACCTTGAACTGGAAGTCACTAAAGGCGACAATATCTTTGGCTAACAGATTGAGGTGATCTATGCGCCTTACATTCATACCTCTGCCAGGAAATTTACTAGCGGTATTTTTGAGAGCGGATTTGTGTTGCTCGTCAGGCTGATATTTATGGGTATCAAAATAAATTTCAGCCAAATGACCATCAGGATAGTGAAACATAAAAGTATCACCATAACCACATTCACCTTCGTGCCAGCGAATGCCCAGATTTACCTGCTGTATTGCCTTCACTCGTCTTTCTAGTGCAGATTTACTTCGGGCACGCCATGCAAAATGCCCAATACCCGCATGGCGATGCGCTCGAAGCTTAAGCGTATAATGCTCATAATCGTCATAAGCACGCAAATAGGCACAATCTTCATGCGTTTCGACAAGCATCATTCCAAGAATCTCCGTGAAAAAACGGATACTTTCATCGAGCTTTGGTGTGAGTAATTCTACATGAGCTAAGTGAGCTAATTCCCAAGTAATATCTTCCATAACGAGTGGTTTTGTGTTGTTTGAAACGTATCACAAAATTAGCTGTACGAGAAGGTTTTATTAGGAGACTTTTTGTACTTTTAAGGATAAAATTCGAACATAAGTCAATGGATTCACTCAAGAAAATTACCAATTTTGATGGGCTTTATGGAGATGAAAATGGCAAATATTCTTCTGAATATTTGTTTTTAGAGCCCATTTCTACAAGAAGTAGAGAATTTGATTGGCAAATCAAACCACATATACATTTAAAACTTTTTCAAGTATTTATAGTAAAAAAAGGAACTCTTCGCTTTACAGATGCCATTTCTGAGTACGAATTAAGCGCACCATGTTTGATGGTAATTCCTGCTATGGCCTTACATGGACTGGTGTATCATCCAGATATTGAAGGAAGTATTTTAACCTTATCAGAAAATATGATAGAAGATATTTTTGAAACATCTCACCCTATTTGGCAGACGTTTGAAAAAGTGAGAGTTATTCAATCATTTGATGAAAATGGTACTTTCGGAAAAATGCTCTATCAGTTACAATTGGCAAAATACGAACTGTTCAGCGAAAATTCGGATAGAATGATGATGATAAAAGCTTGTTTGACCCAGTTTTTTCTCCATATTCATCGACTGGCTACACAGGATGCCAACCTTTCTGGAGATTCCTTACAAATGGCGTATTTTAGAAAGTTTTTGCAGAACATCAAGAAGTCATCACATCAAAAAAGTATTCCTGATTTTGCAGAAGAGTTGAGCATTTCTGCTGTTCACTTGAATCGGATTTGTAAAGCTATTGCTGGAAAATCAGCTATAGAGTTGGTGCATCAACATTTGATTCAGGAAGCCCAAAAGTATCTGTTACATACGTCCTATTCTATTTCTGAAATTGCCTATTTGCTTGATTTTGAATATCCTAATTATTTTGCCAAGCTCTTCAAAAAACATATTGGCTTATCACCCGCCGAATATCGACAAGTGGATAGGAGATAGGGGATTTAAGGAATTTTGTGTATTTTAGGTATAGCAACTTCCTAGTATTCCATGTTTTACCAAGTATTTTCTCCCCAACCAGCTCTGCGAGAATTTGTGAATAATATCATGATTTTTCGGCTTGATATGCCTGCGATAGGCAAAAATCCAACGGTGGTACTGCCTCCATTGGGGGAGCAATGCCTATACTTTTATCCGCTTGAATCCCCGATGAGTGAGTATTTGGACAAGGAGAAAATTGTAAAACTGTCACCGAGTATCCTAGTTGGACCACAGGTGAATCGAGTTAAGTTAACGATGCCTTTTCATAGTTATACCGTTAAAGTTGGATTTCAACCTGGGGGATTGTTCCGAATTTTAGGAATTCCTATGATTGAGATGGTGATGGACGAATCGCTGGATAGTGTTTATTTTCTGGATAAAGAAATTCAGTTTATCAATGAGCAACTTTGTGAATTATCTGATGCAAAAGCTATTATAAAACTTGTCGAGGGGTTTTTATTGAAAAAAGCCCAACAACTCCGACCAGCCTTGCCTGTTGATAAGGTTCTTTCGCTAGTGCATCAAAAAGGAGGTTTGATGACAGTGGAAGATATTGCCGAAAATGCCTGTGTTAGCACTCGACAGTTAGAGCGGTTATTTCAACAAAGAATTGGTTTACAACCTCGTTTTTTTACTCGAATTACTCGTTTTGCAAAAGCTTGGCGCTTGAAGGAAAATAATCCTCAAATCAAGTGGACTTCTATTGCTTACGATTGTGGTTATTTTGACCAAATGCACTTAATTCGGGATTTTAAGGCATTTTGTGGTAGTTCTCCCTCGGTGATGGAAGATGAAATCAAAGCGTCTTCCTTTACCTTGGGAGGTCAATTATAAAGGTAAACATGTCGCATTGGTACTATTTCAACCTATTGCCAAGAGATAATTTTGTCACTATAAAACTTAAACATTATGGTTATGAAATATCTACTTTTAATCATGGCAACATGGGGATTTTCGACGTTTACTGGTCTGGCACAAAATCAAGAACAAGACAAAGCAGTTATTGAAGGACAGATAGATTTATTTTTTAAAGATTGGGAAAATCACAACTTTGAGAATATGGTCAATTATGCTACCGAAGATTCGGATTGGGTCAATGTGGTAGGCATGTGGTGGAAAAATCGAAAGGAGGTGGTTTATGCGCATAATGTCTTTCACAAGGTTATGTTCAAAAATACCAAACTCACCAAAACTTCTGTTCATACTAGATTCATTACCAATGATGTAGCAGTAGTTCGCTTGTACTGGCACATGGGAGAATATACTACGCCAAGTGGCAATCATCACAATGAAGCGGAAAATATTGCGATGATGGTATTTGTAAAAAAAGCAGAAAAATGGCTTTTGACGGCTACGGAAAATTTGGTCATTGAAGAAGCTGCTCAAAAAAGTAATCCCGTAAACCGAATGCCTAAAGAGTAAATGATTGATAGAAATCTCCTAGCTAGCAAGTCAATTTGCTAGCTAGAAGAAAGCTAAAATCGTAGATTATTGAATAAAATGGGATGCCATTTCATGCGCAAAGCCAATAGAATTTTGTGGAGAAAATAGCTCCTGAATATGTGATTCTGAAAGAAACGACCTGATTTTAGCATTTTCTAAAACTAATGCTTTCAAATGTTTTCGTTTAGCTGTAGCCTCCTGACAGAGTTCTTCTACCATTTCATGAGCTTCACTTTTACCTAGGGTTTCTGCCAAAGCAAAAGATAGATTTTCGGCATAAATCAATCCTTGTGTTATTTCTAAATTTGCTAACATTTTATCAGGATTGACTTCTAAGTCATTGGTCAAAATACTCATTTGTCGCACACTTCCAGCGGTCAATTGAACCACCTGTGCAAGCGTTTCCCATTCGGCATGCCATGAGCCTGTCGCTCGCTCGTGGTCTTGTATTTGAGCACTCAGTAGTGTCGCAATCAAATTAGGAACGCGCTGTGCATTGGCTAAAATGGCAATAGAAGATACAGGATTTCTCTTATGTGGCATGGTCGACGAGCCACCTTTACCCTTGCCTGCTGGCTCAAATACCTCGGCTATTTCAGTTTGCATCAACAGACTAACATCTTTGGCTATTTTTCCTAAGCTCCCCGAAAGAATCCCTAATGCTGAAGCAATTTCAATGACAAAATCTCGCTGAGTATGCCATGAAATCGGATGGTATTCGAGTCCCAGATTAGCCGCCATACGCTGTGCAATGGCTATTCCTTTTTGTGGCATACTAGCCAAAGTTCCGACGGCACCACCCAGTTGTAGATAGTATTTTAAAGACGCTAATCGTTGTTTTGCTCTTTGAAGGCTATCTATCCAAATGGCTACTTTGTAATCAAAACTGATTGGGCGAGCTTGTTGCATAAAAGAACGACCTATCAAAAAAGTGCCTTGATGCGCTAAGGCTAAAACCTTCAATTGCTCGATACTTTGGGTCAATAAAGGAAGCATCAAATGAATAGCCTCTTTGCTCTGCAACATCATGGCTGTATCAATCACATCTTGACTGGTAGCGCCAAAATGAACAAATTTTGATGCATCGGCATTTTCAGACTTTACAACGGCCGTTAGCTGCTTTACCAAAGGAATAGCAATATTTCCTCCCAAACCTACCTGTATAGCTATTTGAGAAATATCTATTTTTTCAACCTTACAACAATGCGCTATGATTTCTGAAAATTGACTAGGAATAAACTGACATTCTGCCTGAGCTTTTGCTAAATGAGCTTCAAAATCAAGGAGATACTGAATACTTTTTTCAGAAGTATATAGTTCACTTATCCGATTGTCGTAAAATAAGGTTTGAAATAAATCATTCATAAGCGATTGATTTTAGCTAAAATGATACCTTCTCAATAATTACAGCATATCCTTGACCAACACCCACGCACATCGTACAAAGGGCGTAGCGTTTGTTTTGCTTATGTAATTCAAGGCTAGCCGTTTGAATTAATCGAGTACCTGACATACCAAGTGGGTGCCCCAAAGCAATAGCGCCACCATTTGGATTGACTCTAGGGTCGTCGTCGGCTAAACCTAAAGCTCTTGTACAAGCCAAAGATTGAGCAGCGAATGCTTCGTTAAGTTCAATAATATCGATTTGGTCAAGGGTCAAACCTGCTTTTTCTAGAGCTTTCTTGGTTGCAGGAACTGGACCAATACCCATAATTCTAGGCTCAACACCAACGACTGCCGAAGATACAACTTTTGCCAAAGGTTTTAAACCATATTTTACAACAGCTTCTTCTGAGGCTAAATACATAGCGGCTGCGCCATCATTCAAGCCAGAAGCATTACCAGCAGTGACACTACCACCTTCCTTTTTAAAGGCTGGTCGCAATTGTGCTAGTTTTTCCAAGGAGGTTTGAGGTTTTATAAACTCGTCTTTCTCAAACTGAACAATTTCCCCCTTTTTGGGACTAATACTTACAGCAATAATCTCTTCCGCTAATCGACCATTTGATTGCGCTTGCGAGGCTTTTTGTTGCGAGCGAAAAGCAAATAAATCTTGGTCTTCACGACTGATATCATATAGTTCAACCAGATTTTCGGCGGTAACTCCCATGACATCAGTGCCATACATTTTGTGCATTAATGGATTGACAAAACGCCAACCAAAGCTCGAATCAAACATTTGGGCATCATTTCCAAAAGGTTTTGATGTTTTTGAAATAACCCAAGGACCACGAGTCATGTGTTCCATACCTCCTGCAATCATAACATCGGCATCACCTGTTTGAATCGTACGGCTTGCATTTATCACCGCAGACATTCCCGAAGCACAAAGTCTATTGACTGTTTCGCCAGCAATAGTATAAGGTAATCCCGCCAGAAGCAATGCCATACGAGCGACATTTCGGTTGTCTTCTCCCGCTTGGTTGTGACATCCCAAAATCACATCACCGATGGTTTCGACGGGGATTTGCGGATTGCGAGAAACTAATTCTTTAATGACCAGCGCCGCTAGATCGTCGGCACGAACACTTGAAAGACTTCCGCCAAAACTTCCGATGGGAGTACGGATGGCGTCGATGATATAGGCTGTTTTCATGAGAGTTTTTCGATAAATTGTGCGGCAGTTTTAGCTCTTACTTCTTCGAGGGTCACATTAGGCATAAGCTCAATAAGGGTGAGTTTTCCTTCTGGATAAGCAAAAACCGCTAAATCGGTAATAACCAAATCGACTACGCCTTCGGCCGTAAGTGGAAGGGTACAAGTAGGGACTACTTTTGAGGTTCCATCAGGGTCGGCGTGAGTGAGCGTGACAATTAATTTTTTGGCACCGGAAGCCAAATCCATTGCACCACCAACACCCAAAAGAGGCTTACCAGGCACTGCCCAGTTGGCTAAATTGCCTTTTTCATCTACTTCCAAACCACCCATAATAGCCACATCTACGTGTCCACCACGAATCATCGCAAAGGAATCTGCACTATCAAAATAGCTACTACCCTTGAGTGCCGTAACAGGAATTTTTCCAGCGTTGACAGGGTAATCCATCGCACCACCTCCATCTTCAGGGGCTGGACCGACGCCTAGCATGCCATTTTCGGTATGAAGAATAATACCATCTTCAGGTTTGATTAAATCTGCAACAAGGGTCGGAATACCAATACCGAGGTTGACAACATCGCCATTTTTCAGTTCTGCAAAAGCTCGCTTAGTCATTTGCATACGTGATTCGCTCACTTTCTTGCCTCTATTGACAGATGCCGATGAACCTAAATCTTCTAACGAAACCTTGGCTTCGACCAAATAATCAACAAAACACCCTGGTGTATGTATAAAATTAGGGTCAATTTCGCCAACAGGAACGATTTCTTCTACTTCGGCAATCACCAAATCTGCTGCTGTTGCCATCGCACGATTAAAGTTTTGCTCCGTCATTCTGTAAGTCAAATTCCCCGCAGTATCGGCTTTCCAAGCTCTAATGAAGGCTACATTTCCACGAATTCCTTCGATAAAAACTTGTTCTTGACCATTAATAATCTTGGTATCTCTTCCTTTTGCAATCAATGTCCCTGCCGAAGTTGGGGTATAAAAACCGCCTATTCCTGCGCCACCAGCACGAATGGCTTCAGCTAAAGTGCCTTGTGGCAGGAGTTCATATTCTACCTGACCAGATTGTGCGGCTTTTACGGCGTCGGGGTTACTGGTAAAAAATGAACCAATCATTTTGCGGATTTGTCCATTTAGTAACAATTTACCCCCTCCAAGATTAGGTTCGCCTACATTATTGCCAATAAAAGTGAGATTTTTAGTTTGAGTTTTAGCGAGTGCATGAAGCAAATGAACAGGATTGCCTGTCATACCAAAGCCCCCACCCAACAATACATCGCCATCTTTGACCAATGCTGCTGCTGCTTCTACCGTAATTTGTGGTACTTGTTTCATGATTTTTAAGTGATTTAGAAAGTAATCATGAAGTATTTCGACTTAAAAACCTTTATATCAAAAGCTTTATCTGTTTGGGTCGATTTACAACAAATATTTACTTCATGATGCTTTTTTATACGTCAAAAAATACCGTCTCTTGTTCGCCTTGCATAACGATATCCCATTGATACACAATACCTTCTGGAGTTTCTTGTCTTTGAGCAATGAGTGTATTTTTTCTTTCTTCAGGAACAGTATTTAAAGTAATATCCTTTTGATTGTCAGCTGTTTCGTCTGAAAAATAAAGCCTTGTGTAGGCATGCGTCAACAGACCTCGCATAAAAACCACTACCGTAATATGAGGTGCTTGTCCGTCAACCGATGCGGGTTTGATAGTCTGAAAAATAAATTGTGCTTCTGGATCAGTTCCCGTTCCAAATCGCCCGAAACCCTTAAAGTCCGAATCTGTAGGGTTATATTGCCCTTTGGCATCTGCTTGCCAAATCTCAATCATCGCATCGGGGATTGCGTTTCCTTGTCCGTCAAGCACACGCCCTTTGATAGTAATAGGTTCGCCTTGCGTACTCGACGTGCGCAAATTGCCCGAAGCAATACTGGTATGGTTGTATAAATATTGTTGCGGACTGAGCCCATACGCAAAATATGGACCTACCGTCTGTGATGGAGTCTGTGTCATTGATTTTCGAATGGAGTAGCGTTCTGTCCTCTTAATACGATGTCAAAATTATATCCCAAGGCAAAATCTGGCTGGGTAAGAGATAAATCAAATTGAGATACTAAAAGGTGTCTAGCCTTCTCTGGAACTCCCTGATAAATAGGGTCATATTGCAATAATGGGTCGCCAGGAAAGTACATTTGTGTTACCAAACGATTCGTAATATTTGAACCAAACAAAGAGAAATGAATATGGTTAGGGCGCCACGCATTTGGGTGATTCCCCCAAGGATAGGCCCCAGGTTTGATGGTCATAAAAGTATAACGACCATTTTCATCGGTAACACAGCGTCCGCCTCCAAAAAAATTGGGATCGAGTGGCGCATTGTGTTGGTCAACTTTATGAATATATCGACCAGCGGCGTTGGCTTGCCAAATTTCGACTAAAGTATTTTTGATAGGTCTCCCATTAATATCTAATATTCTTCCAGATACGACAATACGTTCGCCGAGAGGCTCACCGTTTCGAATACCGTTTTTGGTAAGGTCATTATCAAATTGTCCAACACTATCTTGTCCATAAACAGGCCCTGTCGATTCCGAAAGCGTATGTTTCATCGGAATCAGAGGCTTTGAAGGTGCTCTAAAAACGGTTGATTTATAGTCGGGATATAAATAGGGAGGATGTACTTCCCAATCTCTTTGATTATGATTCATGTGTTAAATGATTAAAGGTTTTGACTAAAATCCTTTTTTCTCTAGTTCTTGATAAACTTTCTTGGCTATTTTGTAAGCACTATTTGAGCAAGGAACACCTGCATAAATTCCCAAATGCAACAATACTTCCTTAACATCTGACACGCTTGCTCCTGTATTCTGAGTAGCTCTGATGTGCATGGCCAATTCTTCTTCGTGCCCCAAGGAGGCTAAGATGGCAATCGTAATCAAACTTCGCTCTCGTTTGCTGAGTTCGGGTCTTGACCAAACCAATCCCCAAGCACTTTGGGTTATATATGACTGAAAATCAGTATCAAAACCACTTTTATTAGCTTCTGCTCTGTCCACATGAGCATTGCCCAACACAGCACGACGGGTTTTCATCCCAAGCTCATAAAGAGATTCAGTACTAGGCGCAAAAGCAAAAGTGTAAATGAGTGACAGCAACTTTTCGGGAGCATCTACACAAGGGATATGTCCTGATCCCTCTATTTCTTCTAGCGAAGCGTGAGGCATTAATGCCACTAACGATTTTACTAATTCAGGGGTAGTCGAAAGGTCTTCTGTTCCAACAACACATAAGGTTTCCGCTTGGATTTTTTGAACATTTTCGGTTAAATCAGCATCACGAATCGCTTCACAACAATGAATGTAGCCTTTTGGACAACACCTTTCTAGCATCGTTCGATACCCAATGAGCTCGGATACTTGCGTATTGCGAAAGCTTTCTGGAAACCATTTTTCCATGACTGCATCCGAAATACCTGCTAAACCAACGGTATTGACCTGTTCGATTCGCTGATTCCAGCTTGTGGAAGTGCCTATTTTATGAGCTGTATCACAAAGAATCAACTTTTGCACTCGTTCAGGATGACGTTCTGCAAAAAGCATCGCCACTCGACCGCCCACCGACAAGCCAACTAGAATACATTGTTGAATTTCTAAGGTATCTAGCAAGCCTACTAAATCTTCATAGTAGCTTTGCATACCATGAGTCATAGCTGCCGTTTGAGATAGCCCATGCCCACGTTTGTCATAACACAACACATTGGCGACATCGACCAATCCTTCGACCACCTTATCCCAGATTCGAAAGTCTGTTCCAAGAGAGTTGATAAAGACAAAAGTGGTTTCTTTCTGATGGTTGATCCATTTGTAATGGATATTGAGACCATTGATATTGAGGAAATTAGCCATTAGAATAGGGAGAGTTAATTCAAATTTCTTTTAGACCTACATAGTTTTCAGCAATGGTAGTTGCTTGTGCTTTAGAAAGGCTGATATAATCAAATTTTGATTTTTGGAGTAAATTTTCAAACGAACCATGAGCCGCTTGCTTATGAAATAGATACGTCATAAAGTTGGAGAAATCTTGCGCGCGCCAAATTCTTCTCAGACAGTCCTGCGAATAACTTTGAAGAAGACTATCATCTTGATTGTCATACCAATTGGTTAAAGCAGAGGCAAGAAAACGAATATCTGCTACTGCCAAATTCAACCCTTTTCCACCTGTTGGTGGTACGATATGAGCGGCATCACCCGCCAAAAACAAACGTCCATACTGCATATTGTCAATCATAAAACTTCGCATGGGTGTAATACTTTTCTCGAAAATAGGACCACTTTGTAAGCTCCAACCTTCAGCCCCTAAGCGAATTGATAGCTCTTCCCAGATTTTTTCATCAGGCCAATTATCGACGGTATCATCGTTTTCAACCTGAATGTACAAACGACTAACTGTCTCAGAGCGAAGACTATGCAAAGCAAATCCTCTTTCATGGTAGGCATAAATGAGTTCGTCAGACGAAGGAGCAACATTAGCTAAAATCCCTAGCCAACTAAAGGGATATTCGATTCTAAATTCGTTGTAAGTCTCTTTGGGCAAATGCTGACGACCAATGCCATGATAGCCATCACAACCTGCTACAAAGTCGCAGGTCAATTCATGCTCTTCGCCATTATGTTGGTAAAAAATACTTGGGCTTTCGGTTTCAATACCTTCAATGTGCTTAGCATGAGCCTCAAAAACAATTTCAATTCCTCTATCTAAATTGGCTTGAATCAAATCTTTGACTACCTCTTGCTGTCCATAAATCGTGATGCATCTTCCTCCTGTTAATTCTTTAAAAGGTACACGATGACGGACTCCATTAAAACTCAGGTAAACACCATGATGCTCAAGTCCCTCTTTATCAAGGCGTTCGGATGCACCTAATTCACGAATTAAATCAACAGTGTTTTGCTCCAACAAACCTGCTCGAACACGAGATTCCACATATTGGCGGCTGCGGTTTTCAAGAATAATACAATCGATTCCTTTTCTTTGAAGTAATAAGGCAAGCGTAAGTCCAGCAGGGCCTGCACCAATGATACCGACTTTGGTTGAGTGCTTCATCGTGAGTTTATGATAGATTTTTCGTTAAATATGAATCAAAGACTGGCCAGAATTTCGTTGATGAAGCAAAGATAGAGGAGACTTAGAGGTTTATTTTTGGACGAAATGCGGTATTATTTGGACAAAATAAACATTGGTATTACCTTGTGAACTAAAAATATAAATAATTTACCTTGAAAAGGTTATATCTATAGGAATGACTAAAGTACTTGTTGAATGAAAAATAGAATTATCAATTATTCGGGGCTTTATGGCGATGCGCAACGACGTTGGTTACCTGACTTTGTGCATTGCGAACCTTTAGAGGCTCGCAGTCAATTACATAACTGGCAAATAGAATCGCATATCCATACCGATTTGTGGCAAATATTCTGTCTGGAAGACGGTGAAGCTAAAATTATCAGTGCGCATCATACTTGGCAAACGCAGGGAATGACCTTGGTTATCATTCCGCCAAACACCTTGCATGGTTTCGAGTTTGTAGCTGGTTTATCGGGGATAGTGCTTACGGTATCGTCGTCCTATTGGGATAGGTTGTTGCAAACTGCACCAACGATTAGCTTGGCTTTTCAGGAAATGACTTGTTTACTGTTAGATAAAATTCCTGATAACTTTCAGAAAATCAAAAAGTTAATTGAGAAAATTAGAGAAGAGGAAAACAGTACGTATTTAGAAAAAAACTTTTCTATACAAGCTACTTTAGGCATGATTTGTATTGAGATTTTTCGATTAGCGAGCGCTCAAAACGACCAGAAACTAGTTAGTAATCAGCGTAGTTTGTCGATTTATCGAAACTTTGTCAAAAGCATTAAAGAATCCTACAGTCCTCAAAAAAGTATTACGCAATATGCTGAAGAACAGAAAATTACGATTGTACATCTCAATCGGGTTTGTCGCAATGTAACAGACAAATCTGCTATTCAATGTGTGCATGATTTTTTTGTAGAAGAGGCTAAAAAATACCTTTTGTACACCAATTTGAGTATTGCAGAAGTGGCATATCAGGTCAATTTTGATGACCCAGCATATTTTTCAAGGCTCTTTAAAAAAGTGGTAGGACTATCTCCAAAAGACTTTAAAGAGAAAAGTAGAAATCTCTATTTTTGACTTTTATCGTAGAAAACTCCCTTGAAGGAATTCAACTATATTGATTGATTTTACCTAAAATAGTAAATCCTAAACTTGTAAAATGGCACAGAAACAGGCTATTGCTAAGATTCCAGTATTAAATCCCTCCCAATTTGATGAATATTTGTTTGGGACTTGGAAGCCTGTGGTATCCAAAGTATATGACCAATTTCATATCGAGCGAGTCGAACATTATAAGACTCACCTGCAATTGCCTTTGCAGCCACATCGTCGATTAGTATATTTTATGATTTTTTTGACGAAAGGAAAAGTACTACGAAGTAAAGGGCTGACGCAATACGAAATAGGACCGAATACATTGTTTGCCTTACCTTCCGACCAGATAACCTCTATTGAATTTGTCAGTGAGGATGCCGAAGGGTATTATCTTCATTTTCTACCCGAAATATTTCAACAAAAAAGATTTAATCTTCCTGTTTTTAAAGAACTTCCCTTCTTTCAATTTACAGGAAATCCCGTGTTTGAATTAATTGAAAATAAGCAAGTTATTGAATTATTTGAATTAATTTTACAAGAATATAAAAAGAACCAACCCGAGCGATTTGAACTTTTACCTTTGTATTTAACCACCCTTCTAACTGAATTTAAATTACAAGAAAAGAGTCAGCCAAGATCTCTTCAAAATGCTGCGACTCACTTGACTCAACGCTACAAAGATGCTTTGTCAAGTTTGATTTATGAGAAAAAATCAGTTCAGGAATTTGCCGAATATTTATCTGTATCGCCCAACCATTTACACAAATCAGTTAAAATAACTACAGGAAAATCAGCACATGAATTACTAGAGGAAATGAGAATTTTGGAAGCAAAAGTCTTATTGAGCCAAACAGATTTGAGTATTGGAGAAATTGCCTTTCGTTTGGGAAAAGTTGACCCAAGCGACTTTAGTCGTTTTTTTAAAGCAAAAACACTTTTAACTCCAAAACAATATAGAAATAATTCTAATTGATTGTTTTTGCATAATATTACCTTGAAATAGCCTATTTATTCTCTTCCAAACGCTACAATTTTGTATCACCCTTGAGTACAACACTTTAAATAATCAAACGGCGATAACGTCATTTGAAAAAATACTAAAATACCCCTTCAATCCAATTTTAATACTCATTAACTATGAAACCTCCTTTTAGAGCTGACCATGTGGGAAGTTTGCTTCGCACTGCGTCTGTAAAAACAAATCGTCATGAGTGGAAATTAGGCAATCTTCCAGCTGAAGAATTACGAGCTATTGAAGATGCTGCTATTCTGGAAACCGTCAAAAAGCTTGAATCGACAGGTATGAGGGCTATTACTGATGGTGAATTTCGCAGAGATTATTTCCATTTAGACTTTTTGAAAGAGCTTGCGGGGGTGACAGTAACAGGAGGTATGGACGCCAATCCAAACGCTAAAGTGGCTGAAGATGGCTTCAAACCTCCTGTATTGAGTGTAACAGGAAAGCTTCAGCACCAAAAAGATATTCAAGTCGCAGATTTTAATTACCTAAAATCTATCGTTACCCAAACTCCCAAAGTAAGTATTCCATCGCCAACGATGATTCACTTTCGTGGTGGTCGCAAATCGATTGATATTCAGGCTTACCCAGATATGGATGAGTTTTTCCATGATTTATCAAAAGCTTACAAACAAGAGATAGACCACTTATATGCTGCTGGATTACGTTATTTACAATTGGATGATACTAATTTGGCATATTTGTGCGATCCTAAAATGCGAGCTGCAGCAGCCGAAAGAGGCGAAGACCCCAATGAGTTGCCACGTACCTATGCGGCACTCATCAATTCGGTAATTGACGATAGACCAAGTGATTTAACCGTTGGAATTCACCTTTGCCGTGGAAATTATAGAAGTACTTGGTTTGCTGAAGGAGGCTATGAACCTGTAGCAGAAATTTTGTTCAACGAAATCAATGTAGACGCGTATTTCTTGGAATATGATGATGAAAGAAGCGGTGATTTTGCTCCTTTGAGATTTGTCTCTAAAAACAAACATGTGGTTTTGGGAATCATTTCTTCAAAGGTTAAAGAGCTAGAAAATATTGATGACTTATGCAAACGTATTGATGAGGCGGCGCAATATATGCCACTCGAAAACCTCTGTGTGAGCCCACAATGTGGTTTTTCATCGACACACCACGGCAATGACCTAACTCATGACGACCAATGGCGCAAGATTGAATTGGTGGTAAATACTGCCATCAAAGTTTGGGGAGAAGCCTAATATGATTGTTGAGTAGGGATTTTTGATGGTAGAAATTTCGACAAAATTTAAAATTATTTTCAGAATAGAAGAATCTCAAACGGTTATGTTTAAAAAAATATTTCTTTTGCTATTGCTCGCACACAGTCTTGTGGCGCAAGTAGCGAAGGTTGATTCTGGACAACTTAATGGGGCAAGATACCGTATTCTTTTTCCTCCCAACTGGAAAGGTAAATTGGTGATGTACGCCCACGGGTATGAGTTTATGGGTACCAAACCGCTACAAAGCCAGAACCCTGAGTTTATCAATCGCATGAGTCCATTCTTGTCAAGAGGTTTTGCTGTGGCTGCGTCTGATTACCAATACCAAGGTTTTGCGCTTCCTCAAGGGGTAGATGATACCGAAAGTTTAAGACAATATTTTGTCAAACAATACGGAAAACCCGACTCTACGTTTATGGTTGGACATTCGATGGGCGGTGGTATTACGGTGGCTACTATCGAAAATTTTGGAGACAACTATCACGGAGGTTTACCACTTTGTCCTTTGTCAAGTAGACCTTATTTACAGTGTCGCAAAGAATTTGACATGTATGCGACCTTCAATGGACTGTTTCCAGGCATAGTGCCATCACTCAAAGAGATTTTTGATTTAAGCAAAAAGCCTAGTCCAAGTGAAGGAGGTCGTGCAATGGTCGCAAAGGCAATGGCTATTCGTAAGGCAATTGTTAGTAAAGATTCGCTTTTGGCGGTGGCTTTTGCCAAACGCTTTGATTTGAAACTGGATGATTTGCCATTTTCGCTATTTTTTAATGAAAATGTACTCAGGGACTTAGCTCAAAAATCGGGTGGAAATCCTTTTGATAATACCAATACCGTTTACAGTGGCTTTCCAGATAATGATTTAGTCAATCATAAAGCAGAACGATTGGAGGCAAATGTAAATCCAAATATGATTTTCGGAAAATATGATCGAACAGGCAATATCAATAAACCCGTTTTTTTGCTCCACACTGTTTATGACCAATTGATTCCGCCGACTTATGGCGTAGTAAATTTTGAAAATATGGTGCATCATCAGCAGAAAGACCAGTTTTTCAAAGTGCGATATACCACTGGACAAGGGCATTGTGTATTTACGGCTCAACAAACGGGTACTGCATTTGATGAATTGCGAAACTGGGTAAAATCGGGTCAAAAACCAGCTGGAGATATTTGGATGAAATAAACGCTTGTAAAAAGATATGATTGATATTCAGAAAGTTGTTGCTATTGATGTGCATACGCATGCAGAAGTATCGTGTTGTCAACCTCACGATGATTATCGTAGCGAGTTTGATGAAGCTTTTGCGAAATATTTCAAATCAGATAAACGCCCTACTATTCAAGAAACAGCGGATTACTATCGTGAGCGAAATATGGCTTTTGTGATGTTTACGGTAGATTCTGAATTTAATGTCGGAAAACGCCGAATTCCGAATATCGAAGTAGCTGAAGGCGCATTAAAGAATGATGATGTCATGATTGCTTTTGCGAGTATCGACCCTCATAAAGGACGTATGGGAGCTAGAGAAGCAAGAGATTTGATTGAAAATTATGGTGTAAAAGGCTTTAAGTTTCATCCGACAGTACAAGGGTTTTATCCACAAGATAAAATGGCATATCATTTATACGAAGTCATAGCGGAATACCAATTACCAATGCTTTTTCACTCAGGACATTCTGGATTTGGAAGTGGGGTACGTGGCGGTGGCGGACTTCGGTTAGAATACTCAAACCCGATTCATTTGGATGATGTAGCGATAGACTTTCCTGATTGTCCGATTATCATTGCGCATCCGAGTTGGCCTTGGCAGGACGAAGCCTTGTCTGTGGCCATGCACAAACCCAATGTGTATATTGATTTGAGTGGTTGGTCGCCTAAATATTTTCCACCACAATTGGTTCAGTATGCCAATACCTTACTCAAGGACAGAATGCTTTTTGGAACAGATTTTCCCTTAATTACTCCAGAAAGATGGATTAAAGACTTTGACGAAGCTGGTTTCAAAGAACAAGTAAAACCTTTGATTCTGAAAGAAAATGCCATTAAGATGCTTAAGCTACAAAAGAATTGAGAATTGCGAATGAGTGAATTGTGAATTTTTTAAAGTGGAATAATTCACAATTCACTCATTCGCAATTCTTAACTAAATCAATAATTTATGTCCCACTTAACATTGAATCAACCTGCGAAGATGACTTCTTTGCAATATAGTAGCATATTGGTTTGTTTTCTGATGAATATGCTTGATGGAATGGATGTGATGGTTATTTCGTATGCTGCACCAGCCATTACCAAAGCGTGGAGTATCGGCGCGGAAGCATTGGGGTTGGTATTTAGTTCGGGATTGGTGGGAATGTCGGTTGGTGCTTTGATGATTGCTCCTTATGCAGATCGATTTGGTCGCAAAAAAATGATGATAATAAGTGGGCTTCTAATGGGAGTTACCATCTTTATTACCTCTTTTGCTGGCTCTATTAATCAATTGATTTTCTTTCGTTTTATCAATGGTCTTGGAATTGGGTGTATGCTGGCAAGCACCGCTGCGCTAACTTCTGAGTATGCACCAAGTAAAACCAAAGATTTTTGGGTAAGTTTTGCGCTATCAGGCTATCCGATTGGTGCCGTTTTATCAGGAATTGTAGCGGCCAAAATTATTCCTACTTATGGTTGGCATTCGATTTTTCAATTAGCAGGATGTTGTACATTAGCTTCTGTGCCAGTAGTTTACTTCTTTCTGGCAGAATCTTTAGAATTCTATTTAAAGTCTCAGCCCCTTGGAGCTTTGGAAAAAGCCAATGACTTACTCGTGAAAATGGGAAGAGAATCCATTTCAACATTACCCGAAAAACCACAGGTTCATCAGAAAGTACCTATTAAATTATTATTGAGTCAAGAATTTAGAATTTCAACTTTTCAATTATGGATAGCTTTGTTTTTATCCTTTGCCACACTCTATTTCTTGACCAGTTGGATACCGAAATTGGCATCTACCGCAGGACTATCTATTGAGCTTGCCATTTATGCTGGAACTGTTTTTAACCTAGGGGCATTTGTAGGAATCATTACGCAAGGATATTTTTCAAGTAAATATGGATTGAAAAAAACGATAGGAACCATATTAGTGCTAACAGCGATTTTGATGGCCATTTTCAAGGTCTTTGTTGGAACAGATTGGATACTCTTGGTATTCGGATTACTTGGATTTGGTATTCAAGGAGGCTTTGTGGGGCTCTACGCAGTATCTGCACGTATATACCCAACCGAATTCCGAACTACAGGCGTTGGTTGGTCAATTGGGATTGGTCGACTAGGAGGCATTATTGGTCCAGCCGTTGGTGGAGTTTTAATCGGATTGGGATTATCAATGAGTACCAACTTCTTGATTTTTGCTATTCCAACAGCCCTTGCAGGACTTATGACTTGGTATTTGTCAACTGATAAGGTTAGTTAGAAGTGAAAGGGTAAAAGATTGTATTATAGGCAAAGTATTTACCGTAAATTTTAAATTCTGTAACCTTACAACATTTAGTTATCGTAAGAAAAAGCATCAGATACTCAACAAGAATTTAAGTTATGATAACGGAAAAATTGATTCCTGATACCTTACAGATACGTGAGGAAGGGGATATTCTATGGATAGGGCTCAGTCGTCCAGACAAGCGAAATGCCTTTAACGATGCGTTGATATTAGGTATTGAAACTGTTTTCGAAAATATTCCTTCGCACATCAGATGTGCCATAATTTATGGAATTGGCAAGCATTTTTCAGCAGGTTTGGACTTGTCTGAGCTGAAGGAGAGAGATGCGGTTCAGGGAGTTTTTCATTCAAGAATGTGGCATCGAGTACTCGAAAAAGTGCAATATGGACCTGTACCCGTAGTTGCAGTATTGCATGGTGCTGTGGTAGGTGGGGGCTTAGAACTAGCAGCGGCTTGTCATATTCGAGTGGCTGATAAAAGTACATTTTATGCTCTTCCCGAAGGACAAAGAGGAATATTTGTTGGGGGTGGCGCTGCTGTTCGACTACCCAAATTAATCGGTATGGCTCGTATGACTGATATGATGCTTACGGGTCGTGTGTATCATGCCGAGGAAGGAGAGAAGATTGGAATGGCGCAATACTTGGTTGAGGAAGGACAAGGGAAAGAAAAAGGTAAAGAGATTGCTCAAAAAATAGCTTCAAACGCTGGAATGACCAATTATGCCCTTACGCATGTATTGCCAAGAATTGTTGACAGTGGGCAAAGTGAAGGACTTTTATTAGAAAGTATGATGGCTGCCATAGCGCAAAGTGCTCCTGAAGCAAAACAACGATTAAAGGATTTTTTGGAGGGACGAGCCAAAAAAGTAGGAGAATAAATCATCCCTTTTTCCCAAAACATTTTACCTCTTTCAAGTTATGGCGTTCAAGAATGTAGCTTTTGGCCCAACCCAAACTATCAAGGTTCATCATCCTGATGGCAGTATTTTATTTCGTTTAAATAGTGAATTGAACTCCTTCCCTGAAACTATTACTGATAGACTCAAGGAGTGGTCGCTTTTGCAAGCTTCCAAAACTTTTCTTGCTCAACGTAATCAAGCAGGTGATTGGCAGCAATTGAGCTATGGTGAGACGTATTTACAAATGTGCTCGGTAGCGCAACATTTGTTAGATATGGGTTTTGGCGACTCTGATTCAGTGGTTATTTTGTCTGAAAATAGCCTTGAACACGCACTTTTGGCATTAGCTTCGGTACATATTGGTATTCCGTATTCACCGATTTCGCCTGCGTACTCTTTGGTGTCGGAAGACTTTTCTAAACTTCGTCATTGTTTGGAGAAAATGACTCCAAAACTTGTTTTTGTGCAGTCTGAACAAGCCTATTCAAGAGCTATTCATTTTATCAAAACTCATTTTCCCGCTACTCAAATTCTTGTTGCTGAGGGAGTAAGCTATCCTCACATAGAAGACTGGAGATATAGTGAATTTACCGATAAGGTCGAAAAAGCGCATCGGAAAGTTACGGGTGATACCGTTGCTAAAATACTGTTTACTTCTGGCTCAACGGGTTTGCCCAAAGGAGTCATTAATACTCAGCAAATGTGGTGTGCTAATCTCCAGCAGATTACACAGAGTTTTCCTTTCATGCAGGAACAAGCACCTGTTTTTATTGATTGGCTACCTTGGAATCATACTTTTGGAGGTAATCACAATTATGGATTGGCACTTCATAATGGCGGTACACTCTATATAGACGACGGAAAACCTAGTAGTAAGGGTATTGAAGAAACCGTAAAAAACCTTCGAGAAATATCTCCTACGGCTTATTTTAATGTTCCAAAAGGCTTTGAAATGTTGATTCCCTATTTGGAAAATGAAGAACAATTAAGAAATACTTTTTTCAAAAATCTTCAAATTATTTTTTATGCAGGCGCTAGTTTGGCGCAACCTATCTGGAATAAGTTGGAGGAACTAGCCATTCAGACCATCGGGGTGAAAGTGCCTATTGTGACAGGTTTAGGCTGTACAGAATCAGGCCCTTCGGCTCTTTTTGCCAATTGGGGTGGTGCATTTTCGGGCTTGTTAGGCGTGCCAGTAGCAGGCTTAGAAGTCAAGTTGGTACCCACTGGTGATAAATTTGAAGCAAGATATCGTGCTCCTAACGTAACTAAAGGCTATTGGCGAAATGCTGATGCTACTTCACAGGCATTTGATGAAGATGGTTTTTATAAAACAGGAGATGCAGTAAAGTTTTTGGATGAAAATAATCCCGATAAAGGATTGGTGTTTGATGGCAGAATAGCCGAAGATTTTAAACTCTCAACTGGTACGTGGGTGAATGTTGGCGTTATGAAAACCAAGATTATTTCTTCTGGTTCGCCCATTATTCAAGACGTAGTGATTGCTGGGCTCGACCAAGACTATATTGGTTTAATTTTATTCCTGAATTTGGATGCTTGTCAAAAGTTGATAGGAAGTGCTGAGAATATCGCACCGAATCAGTTGTATGAGCATAGTGTAATTCAACAATTTCTAGAAAACTGGATGAATGAGTTTAACCAACAAGCCACGGGTAGTTCCAACAGAATTGGAAAGATTATCTTAGCACAGGAGCCCCCTTCGATTGACAAAGGCGAGATTACTGATAAAGGATCGCTCAACCAACGAGCTGTTTTATCCAATCGAAAAGCTTTAGTCAGTCAATTGTTTAGTCATTATGAATAAATATTTTTCAAAAAGCTGATGGCTCATCGCCGAAAGCAACAACCCATATCCCTCAATCGTCAGTAAAGGTTTATTTCTATTAAATTATTATCCAAAAAACCATTCATACGAGCATATTGCTCAATCATATTCCTTTAAAAATCCCCTTTTATTGACGTATTGAGGGTTTTTCTTTTTTACGATGAATATACAATCAAACATATTTCTTATTTCTGGTGGTGCTTCAGGGCTAGGATTGGCTACGGCACAAAACATTATTTCGCAGGGCGGAAAAGTTATTTTACTAGACATAAATGAACAAGCGGGACAACATGCTCAAGTAAGTTTGGGCAATTCAGCGCTTTTTTGCAAAGCTGATATTGTAGACGAAACACAGGTAATGCAAGCCATTGAAAAAGGCTTGTCTGTATTTGGACAAATCAACGGGGTCATCAATTGTGCGGGTATTGGTCCTGCTAAAAGAGTTGTAGGCAAAGAGGGTCCTCATGATTTAGCTTTTTTTCAAAAAGTCATTCAAGTCAATTTAGTAGGTGTATTTAATGTACTTCGTTTGGGTGCAAATGTCATGCAACATAATACGCCAAACGAACAAGGAGAAAGAGGAATTGTAATCAATACCGCTTCGGTAGCAGCCTTTGATGGACAAATCGGACAGGCGGCCTATTCAGCTTCTAAAGGTGGCGTGGTAGCGATGACCCTACCAATTGCTCGTGAGTTTGCTCGTATGGGTATTCGAGTGATGACCATTGCTCCTGGGATTTTTGAAACACCATTGCTTGCAAATTTATCTAGCGAGGCACAAGCATCTTTAGCACAACAAATTCCTTTTCCCTCAAGACTTGGAAAACCTGAAGAATTTGCGAAATTGGTACAACAAATCATTGAAAACACCATGCTCAATGGCGAGGTAATCCGCTTGGATGGTGCTATTAGAATGGGAATGAAATAATACAAAACCTTTTACTATGAAAAAAATATTTACCTGTATATTAGGCGTTTTACTCGGATATACGGCTCATGCACAAGAAGTTATCCGATTATACAAAGGCAAAGCCCCAGGCTCAGAAAGCTGGACTTGGCAAGAATCAGTGTTAACTAATGCTAATTGGGGCGGTCGAACAGCCTATAATATCGTTGACCCAACTATTACTGCCTATTTACCTAACCCTAACAAAGCAAATGGTACTGCTATTGTAGTTGCGCCAGGAGGAGCTTTTCATACCTTATCAATTGACAATGAAGGTGTTGATGTAGCAAAATGGCTGAATGAAAGAGGTATTGCTGCTTTTGTTTTGAAATACCGAGTAGCACGCTCTTTTACGGATAATCCCATTACAGAAATCATGGGTAAAATGGGTAATATGAAAGCACTCGATCAAGAAAATGCGGCGGTGATTCCTTTGGCTACGCAAGATGGGCGTAAGGCGATTCAATATATCCGCCAGAATGCTGATAAATTCCATGTCAATCCAAACAAAATCGGCATGATGGGATTTTCGGCAGGAGGAACCTTAACCATGTCGGTAGTTTATACAGCCAACGATGCTGAAAGACCCAATTTTGTTGCTCCTATTTATGCCTACGAAAAAGCTATTTTGGGCAATAAAGTCCCAACTCAGCCTACGCCGATTTTTGTGGCAGCCGCTTCGGATGACCAATTAGGTTTCACCTTACACAGCTCCTCGATTTACAGCAAATGGACCCAAGCCAAACAACCAGCCGAGTTACATATTTACGAAAAAGGTGGTCATGGATTCGGTATGAGTAAGAAAAATATTCCTACCGACACATGGGTAGAACGCTTTGGAGATTGGCTACAATTGCATGGACTGACAACTCCTGAACCACCAGCGCCAGGCTTAGCATTTTTCTGTGAAATAAAAGTTTTACTAAGCGAAGCTCTTACGGTAGGTCAAACACCGCATGGACTACGACGCATCATTCCAATTGTTGGAGGTACTTTCGAAGGTCCAAGTATCAAAGGAGAAGTATTGTCTGGAGGTGCTGACTGGCAAATTGTGAGAAGCGATGGCGTGGCAGAACTAGATGCCAACTACCAAATCAAAACGGATGACGGAGTGATTATTTATGTAAAAAATAATGGATTGAGAGTTGCTTCACCTGAAATAGCCGCTAAAATTGCCAAAGGCGAGAATGTTGACCCTTCGCAATATTATTTTAGAACTATTCCAAAACTAGAGGCGCCCAAAGGAAAATACGATTGGGTAAATAATAGCTTATTCTTATGTAAAGGCATCCGTAAACCCGACCATGTTTTGATTCAAATTTGGGCGGTGAAATAGAATTAAAGTAAACAGGCACTTTGTGCCTGTTTAAAGTATATTTGATTTTTTGGGTATTTGTAGAAAAAACGACATTTCCCTTCGCGACACCTTACTTTTCTTGTCTTGACACAAGAAAAGTAACAAAAGAAAGTCAAGAAATCCTAAACTCGCCTTCGGCTCAAACAACAGGATTTCAGAAAATTGAATAAAAAATTATTTTTAGTGATTTATAAAGAAGCTATTTAAGCTCTCTTAAAATTGCTTGCGTAAGCAATGAATTTAAATTGTTTGAGCGAAGCGAGGTGGTACGCCACTCCGATTATAAATTCTTGAATTTTTTGCGGCCGCCGCTGCGGTTACTTTTTGTATCAAGGTGGGAACGCCTAGATAAAAAGTAAGACTAAGAATCAATCAGTAAAATATGTTTTTTGAAAAGTTTAAACAGCTTCAAAATTTAAACATACTCTAAGTATGAGTGTTGGGTTACTAGTTTGAATGTAGTTTTTTTTGATTATCAGTATTTTATATTCATAATTCACCACTCACAATTCAGCATTGATACTTAACTCAGCCCCTTTTAAAACATATCTATCCAAAAAACACATTTGATTTATGAAAAGAATTTTATTACTACTAATTACTTGTCTGTTTTTCAGTCAAATAAAGGCTCAACGAACCGCTGGCAAGGTCGAAAGCTTTGTGATTAATGCTAAAACCTTGCAAAATACAGGGGGAGAAAATGCTAACCGTAAAATCTCGGTATATCTTCCTCCGAATTATGAAAGTACACAAAAACGATTTCCTGTGGTGTACTATTTACATGGCTTCATGGGCAATGATAGCATTACAACAGGCATGAAGGCGATTCTCGACAAAAGTATTGCTCAAGCTAAAATTCGTCCTTTTATTTTAGTTATTGCAAGCCATTATACTCTTTTTGAAGGAAGTTTTTATAGTAATTCAACTCTCACGGGTAACTGGTCTGAATTTGAAGCCAAGGAGTTGGTTGAAGCGATTGACCGTAAATACAAAACTATCGCAAATCGCAATAGCAGAGGTATTGGCGGACATTCGATGGGCGGTTATGGTGCTATCAAAATCGGGATGTTATATCCAGAAGTATTTAGTTCGGTATATGCCATGAGTCCAGGGTTATTGATGATGGTCAAAGAATTTGGTGCCAATAGCGATTCATTTAAGGAACTTTCCAAAATAAAAACGGTCGAAGAGTTAAGAAAAACCTATTATCCAAAAGTATTAGTTGCTGTGGGTCGTGCTTGGTCTCCTAATCCTACAAATCCTCCTTTTTACTGTGATATGCCTTTTACGTATCAAGGTGATAGTCTGCAAGTCAATCAGACGGTTGTTGATAAATGGAATGCAAATTTTCCTGTATTGATGGTAGATAAGTATGCCGATAACCTTCGTAAACTAAAAGCCCTAAAATTAGATTGGGGAAGAAACGATGCGCAACGCTTTCCAATTCAGTGTGGAGCCTTTAGTCAAAAATTAGAAAACCTTGGTATTGAGCATTTTGCAGAGGAATATATTGGAAACCATGTGAACAAAATTTGGACAAATGATGGCAGAGTTTTGAATGATTTGCTTCCATTTTTTAATGACTATCTCGTTTTCGAATAACATATACGCTCGATAATATGCTCGCTCTATTAGGATTTTCGACCATTGCTATCTTTTTATTTTTAATCATTACCAAAAGACTCTCGGTGATTACTGCTTTGGTAATCGTACCACTTTTGGCAGGAATTATTGCGGGGTTTTCTCCTAAAGAATTAGGAGAAATGATGCTTGCTGGCATGAAGCAGGTAGCGCCTACAGGCATCTTGCTAACCTTTGCGGTACTATATTTTGCTACCATGCTCGATGCTGGACTTTTTGATCCAGTGGTTGCTTTTATCATCAAGTATGTAAAAGGTGACCCGCTCAAAGTTATTCTTGGCACAGCCATATTAACCATGATTGTACATTTGGATGGCGACGGTACCGCTACTTTTATGATTGTACTTTCGGCTTTTTTACCCATTTACAAACAGCTAAAAATCAACCGTTTGTTATTACCTTGTATTGTTGCGCTGAGTGTTGGACCTATGCATCTCGTACCTTGGTCTGGCACTTCGGCACGAGCTATTTCTACACTCAAATCAGATGCCGTACATATTTTTAACCCTAATATTCCTGCCATACTAGCTGGGCTCGCATGGGTATTATTTGTGGCGTATTTTTTGGGGATGAAGGAAAGAAAACGATTGGGTGTGGTAGATTTTGCCTATAATCATCAGGAAAATTTAACTGAAAATGAAAGAAGTTTACGTCGCCCAAAACTCATCATTCTCAATGCCATCTTGACGATTAGCTTAATTGTGGTATTAATCAAGGGACTGATTCCTGCGCCTGTTTTGTTTTTACTGGCAAGTATGTTGGCGCTGTTAATCAACTATCCACGATTGACCGACCAACAAAAAGTATTGCGTGGTCACGGCATGAATATTTTTCTCGTATCGAGTATGATATTCGTGGCGGGAATCTTTTCGGGGATTCTTACAGGAACTAAAATGATTGATGCCATGGCAAACGAGTTAGTCTCGTTGATTCCTCAACATCATGCGAATCTTTTGCCAGTACTAACAGCTATTACGAGTTTGCCAGCGAGTATTCTCTTCACGCCAGATGCCTATTATTTTGGCGTAGTGCCTATTTTGAGTCAAACTGCAACACAATTTCATTTAGATTCTTTAGAAATAGGACGCGCTGCTTTGCTTGGACAAATGACGGTGGGGTTTCCGATTAGCCCCTTGACGGCATCTACTTTTTTATTGATTGGTTTGACAGAAGTTGATTTGGGAGAACATCAAAAATTTACCTTCAAATGGGCTTGGGGTACCACCCTTGCGATGACGATTATGGCTTTACTGACAGGTTCGATACATATTTAGCACATGAAAAAAGAAAAAATAAGAATAGGATGCGGAGCAGGTTTTTCGGGAGATAGAATAGAACCAGCGCTTGTATTAGCCGAACAAGGAGAATTGGACTACCTCGTGCTAGAATGTCTGGCAGAAAGAACGATTGCCTTAGCCCAAAAAAGAAAATTACAAGACGCATCCAAAGGGTATGATCCACTTCTGGAGAAGCGAATCAAATCATTATTGCCATTATTAGTCAAAAATCAAATAAAACTCATCACGAATATGGGGGCGGCGAATCCACTGGCAGCCGCCCAAAAAGTCATTGAGATAGCTCAAGAACTACAATTGCCCATTAAAGTTGCCGCCGTGACAGGCGATGATGCTACACAATGGGTAAAAAATAGCTCCACCCATTTCACCATTTTGGAAAATGGTCAAGCGTTAAATGACTATGAGGTTATTTCTATCAATGCGTATATGGGTGTTGAGGGAATTTTGGAGGCTTTAGAGTATGATGCACAAATAATTATAACAGGAAGAGTATCAGATCCCTCTTTATTCTTAGCCCCCATGATTCATGAATTTGGATGGCAAATAGATGATTTTGATTTGTTGGGAAAAGGCACCGTGATTGGACACTTACTCGAATGTGCAGGACATATCACTGGTGGATATTTTGCCGAACCCATCATGAAACCGATAGAGGGATTAGAAAATCTGGGACATCCTTTTGCTGATATCTATGCCGATGGTTCAGCAGTCATTAGTAAAGTAAAAGGCACTGGAGGCAAAATTACGTTGCAAACTGCCAAAGAACAGCTTTTATACGAGGTCATAAATCCGCATGAATATTATACTCCTGATGTAATTGCTGATTTTACGACAGTCAAATTAGAAGAAATTGGTGAAAATCAAATTTGGGTAACGGGCGGTACAGGCAAAACCAAACCGTCAACTTACAAAGCAAGTGTTGGTTATAAAGCATTTTACCTTGGAGAAGGTGAAATTTCTTATGCTGGATTCAACGCCGTCGGGCGAGCCAAACTAGCAGGTGAGATTTTATCTCAAAGACTAAAACCTCAATTCGAAGCATTTAGAATAGATTACATCGGCTTAAATTCCATTTTTCGAGAAGAATTTAGTGCTAAAATGAAAGTCGAAGAATCCTATTTACCTGAAGTAAGATTGAGAGTCTCGGGAAAAGCCACAACTGCCCACGAAGCTTCATTGATTGGAGAAGAAGTCGAAGCGCTCTATACCAATGGTCCTGCAGCTGGTGGGGGTGTACGAAAAAATGTAAATGAGGTAATAGGGATTGTCTCCATTTTAATTGACAGAAATTTATTAAAAGCAAACGTAGACATTTTAAGCGCATGAAACTTTACGAAATAGCCCACAGCAGAGCAGGCGACAAAGGCAATACTCTTACGCTATCATTAATTCCCTTCAAGGAGTCTGATTATGAGCTACTTTGTACTCAAATTACTGCACAAAAAGTACAAGCACATTTACAAGGAATCGTCGAAGGTGAAATTACTCGATACGAATTACCTAATATTTCATCTCTGTTATTTGTTTGTCAACAGGCATTATTAGGTGGGGTTACAACATCGTTGGCAATCGATACTCATGGCAAAACTTTGAGTTATGCACTTCTGGAAATGGAGATTTAATCATGCCATTTCCCCTAATTACCTAGGAAACTATTCTAAATACCTTACCCAAATTTTCATATTCTTAAATACATCAATTCTAACATTCTTGTAAGATTTGATGTATTTTTTTGTATCCAAAAGAAGTTTATTATACATTTGTATCGTGTACGATATAATTGCAAAAAATTAAAAAATGGATCAAAAGTTCTATGATTTGTCAGCTAAAACACCTGCTGGCAAAGAAGTATCAATGTCAGAATTTGCAGGTAAAGCTGTATTAATTGTCAACACGGCAACCAAATGTGGATTGACACCACAATTTGAAGGTTTGGAAGGTTTGCACCAAAAATACAAAGATCAAGGTTTAGTCGTTTTGGGATTTCCCTGCAATCAATTTGCTGGGCAAGAGCCAGAAACCAATGATACCATCGAGCAAGTTTGTCAAATGAATCATGGCGTAACTTTCCAGTTGATGGCAAAATGTGACGTAAATGGAGATGAGACTCATCCTGTTTTCAAATATCTAAAAAGTAAAAAAGGAGGATTGTTCGGTAGCCGTATCAAATGGAACTTTACTAAATTTCTGGTTGACAAAAATGGAAAGGTAGTGAAGCGCTATGCACCCGTTACCAAACCTGAGGCTATTGAAGACGATATTCGTAAAGTATTGTAGTATGCTAGAAGAATCAGAAGTATTGAAGCTCGAAAGACAACTTTGCTTTCCTTTATATACAGCTTCGCGACTTACCACCCAGTGCTATCAACCAATTCTTCAAGAATTGAATCTTACTTACCCTCAGTACTTGGTCATGTTGGTTCTGTGGGAAAAAAACAATTTAAGCCTTTCGGACATCGCTCAAAAATTATACTTACAATCCAATACCCTAACACCTTTATTGAAACGGATGGAGGAATTAGGCTTGTTGACAAGAATTCGCTCTAAACAAGATGAGCGAAGCATTTGTATTTCTTTGACTGAAAAAGGTGAAACCCTAAAGACACAAGCAGAACAAGTTCCCTCTAAACTAATGCAACAAATTTCTCTAACCAAAGACGAAGCCATTCAACTACATACCTTATTATATAAGCTCATTCAGGGTTCATAAAACGTAAATAGCCGATTCTCATGAAAATCGGCTATTTTTGTACCTTTAAGTTAATAATTTCGAATAAAAGGTATTTTGAAAATAGGTATAGAAGAATGCACCTATCTTTTGATACTATTTTCCGAAAAAAAATCATGATGAAAATTGTACCCGAAATCGAGCGTTTAGTGTGTAGGTTACTTAAGCCATAGGCATTGGTACCAACCTCAGCAACATGACCATCAGAGGAAAAAGAAACAAATAGTAAATTCATATTTAAATCCTATCTTCTCACACACCCGATGCATTCATTTATGATTGAAGCCACACATAGGATAGTAACACTTACAAAAGCCTGCATAAGGATGATTCTGATTAATAGAACCATTAAAACTGCTTATCTTGAAAATATCAAACACCTCACTAATTTCCCTTAGATAGCGCTACTTCAGTTCTTACACATTCGCTTGAGTTCACCAGCCTTCATATCGCTATATACCAATAGTTATTTCCTGAAACCATATTAAGAACTTTCCAAATTCTAATTCCTGAGGAATCGTGGTAATATCTATCGAGCTAGATTTGCTTCACTTCACATTCAAAAATTCTCGATAATTGTCAACTTACACTACTATTTGTAAAGACCTTACTTAGACATCTCCGATGAAATACAGCGTTTTGTTCGGAAACGAGAGAACAATATGTCATTAAGAGATGTATCTGTTTGGGTAAAATCTCGAATTATGTTTGATCAATATCACTTTCTATCCCTAAAATCGGCGTTTTATCCCAGAAATTTTGTCCCATTTTCATGTCAATCTAATTTCATTCTATAATCGAATCTCAAGCAATTAAACACTCGGCGGAGATACGCAATAGCAATGAAAAAATCATCTTTTCTACCCGTAATTTTATCAGCATTATGTTGTAGTTTACTATTTACAAATTGTAAAGGCCCAGCAGGGGACGTTGGTCCAGCTGGGGTAGCAGGATCGGTAGGACCAGCTGGACCAACAGGCCCTGCCGGACAAACTGGCAACGCCAACGTGATTCAAATCTCATACGCAGCCAAAACTTGGACGGCTGCAAAAGGCTCAGCTCAACAATTTGTTTTCCCTTCTAATGTCACCACTGCAATAATGAATAGTAGTGCTATACTAGTCTATATGACCAACGGCACACCAAATAACGCAACCTCTTATGGTTGGTATGCAATACCTGGTATTGTTCCATCAAATGGAGTTGAACATGAATTCTACTATGAAACTTCTTTTGCTGGAAACACCGCAGGAATAAATATTTATAGAAAATTAGCTTCGACAGCATCACTTTCAGCTTCAACTCGTATCGTAATTATCCCTGCAAACGACATACGAGGTGGGCGTAAGGCAGCAGTAGATTTCTCTGATTATAATGCCGTAAAAGCGTATTATAACCTAGAGGATTAAAATAATTTATTGAAAGCAGTCTGCCGAAAATGCTGATTGAGAGTAGGCGAAAAACGCTTAATTATTTACAAAAATGAAAAGATTATTCTTTACCCTCGCAATAGTTCTGTTTATCGGACATTTTGTAGATGCCCAAAATCACAATACGCTATGGTGTGATAAAGACATGAAACTAAAAAACACGCATCACTTCATGTTGCAAAAAACCACTGAAACGGGTAAACTTAATGCCAAAATGAAATGGGGGGCACCAAATGGTGGTGCTACTTTTTCGGCAGCCAATTTAGAAATTACCAACGGTACTTGTGAATCTTGTAAGCCCCTTGGCGCTATTGGCTCGGGCAATTATGAGCAAAATTGGGTTATTAAAGTAACTGACCCCTCAAAACCTGTAACATTTGCGTGGAAAACTACAGGTACAATCAATGTGTGTGGTACTGGAAAACTTGTTGTCCCGAAACCATTCTAATCAAATTTGATTTATATTTGCGATTAGAGGATAAAACACCTTTTCTCTTCAAAAATAAAGAATAGGGAAAGGTGTTTTTTGTACTACTATCCACTGAAAATGCCCAACACACTTATTAAAATAGCACTTTTATTTTTAGCTTCTTATACTGTATTTGGGCAACCTCTCTCCCTACCTGAAAGTGAAGTCAAAAAACTGAAACTAAATTTAGAAGTAGGCGCCGAAGACACTAATAGTGTCATCAGCTTATGGCGTTTGGCAAGGTATCATACCATGACAGCGCCTCATCAAGCTGTAGTATATGCAACCAAGTCAATCAATCTTGCCCGAAAACTCGATTACACATACGGCGAACTGATTTCTTTACAGGCGTTGAGCTTCGTCTCAACCATCACGGGCGATTGGCAAAACGGTATGCAGTCGGCTTATGAAGGCTTGCAGGTAAGTCAAGCAAAATACCCCAAATTAGAAATCGTTTTTTATAACTTAATCGCTCTTGTTTACGAAAAACAACAAGATAGCAAACACCGATTAGAATGGTTATTAAAAGCCAAAAACAACCCAGAAATAGAATCACTTCCTAATAATGGGAAATGGTTGATTTTTCATAATCTTGGAGAGGTTTATGAAAAATTAAACGTGCTCGATTCTGCCATGTATTATGGAAAATTAATAGACTCGAGTTGTAGAAAATTGAACATTCCTATAGAGGTATCCTATGCCAATGCCGTCATGGGAAGGGTAGAAAAAAAACGCAAAAACTACCCACAAGCCCTACACTATCTAAGAACTGCGATTAGTTTCTCAAACAAATTCGGCAACCCTTTTTTAGAAACTGAGCAGTCGGTCGATTTGGCAGGGGTTTTTCAGGCAATGAACCAGCCCGACTCGGCTATTTTTTATGCAGAAAAAGCCTTAGCAGGCGGTCGACAATTCAAAAACTTAGTGCTTACCATAAGTGCCGCTAAAATTTTAGCGCAAATCTACGAACATAAAAACCCAGACAAAGCAATCTACTATCTGAAAATAGTAAATGCCTCTAACGATAGTCTTTACACTACTTCCAGAATTTTTCAAACGCAGAATATTGTCAATACCATCAAACAACGTGAGCAAGAATTGATAGAAGCTAAAAAAGAGTACAACAATTCTATCAGGCAAAATACGCTCATTGGATTTCTTATTTTTTTCGGATTATTGACTATTATTTTGATTCGGAATAACCGTCAAAAACAAAAAAATAATGCCGTTCTGAAGGATAAAAACCGAGAAATAAGCCTTCAAAAGGAGGAAATAGAGAAAACAATGGAGCAGAAACAAATGCTTCTTTCCGAACTGCAACATCGTGTAAAAAACAATCTACAGTATGTGATCAGCATTCTAGAAATCCAGAAAGAATCAGCGAGCCATAGCAACATTGACGACTTGATAAGAAGCAACCAGAATCGGATTCATTCGATTGCTTTGCTCCATAAAAAATTGAATGTTTCGGAAAGTGTTAATGAGGTTGACTTGAAACGATACATAACCGACCTATCCGAACTCGTCAAGGATTCGTATGACATCAAAGAAAAGAATGTGAGCCTGTTTATTACTTGTGACATCGAGATTTTATCAATCACAAAAGCACTGCCTTTGGGTTTGATTATCGTCGAGTTGGTTAGCAATAGCATGAAACATGCTTTCAAGAATCAAACAAAAGGCATTATCAATATTGAAATTACCCAAGAGAAAAACTCAAAAAAGAATTGTCTGCACTACATCGACAATGGCATTGGCTTTGATTTTAAGAATGTACAAACCAAAGGGCTTGGGGTAGAAATCACGAAAGGGCTGATTGACCAACTCAATGGCACAGTGGAAACACAACTCAAAAAAGGGTTTGAACTGAAAATGTGTTTTTAACGACCTCTACAATGAATTCAAAAGTAATACTAATCGTTGAAGACGATTTCCTGAATAGAAGACTTACAAAGAAAATTCTTCAAGAAAATAGCTATCAGGTTTTAGAAGCCAAGAATGCTGGTGAAGCCTTGGCAATCCTTAATAAGGAATTGGTTGACCTCGCTATTCTTGATATCAATCTCGGCGATGGAGAAATGGATGGTATTAGTTTAGGTAATCTCATTCAAAACAAACAAAAAGTACCATTCATCTATCTGACTGCTTACGAAAATACCAACATCATCAGTGAAGCTGTCGCAACGTCACCTTATTCTTATCTTACCAAACCGTTTAAAAACAGCGACTTAATAGCCTCTATTGAATTGGCACTCATAAAATCTTCAAAAGAAGACAAACCCAAACCTACCATTTTGGTAAAAGATGGTGAGTATAAAGTAGAATTACCACTAGATGATATCAATTTCATCAATTCAGAAGGGAATTATTTACTCTTTTATACCAACGAGAAAACGTTTAAATCTCGTGCAACTATTTCACAAATTTTAGAAGTATTACCTCCCTCAAAATTCATTCAAATTCATCGAGCATTTATAGTCAATAAGGATAAAATTGAGAAGTATAATGCTAAAAATGTGGTCATAAAAAATGCCATCATACCCCTTTCCAAAAAAGACCTCTTTGATAAGTAAACCATTGATAATAAGATCAATATGCTCAAAATTGGTCATTAGTCGCTGAAATAGTCTCAGCTACTACTGCTTCTTCATCTAGATAGATTAAAATATACCTCAGCAAAGACGTTTGAAACCTTTGTTGGAATTTTCGCCAACAAATTAGCATTATCAACAAGCTTGCTAAATAATGTCATCAATACTTCCCACGTTGCTTGCGGTTGACTCGTTGGAGATAGCTCCAACGAGGGCTAAAAACTCCACCACAGATAAAAAACGACACCTCCAACAGTCTGAGTCTCTTCTAATAAATGTATCTATAAAAATTTTCTCATGAATAAATTGTATTATTCAACTAGCACAAACAGATTTAGTGAGCTTGTTTGTACTTTTATATCATGATTGTGAAAAAGTTTAGATACAATACTCAACTTACTCTGCCTTGAGCCATTTCTTGATCCAATTTTCGCGCCTTGATTTTGACAAAATACGCAAGATTTTCTTAACAAATTTATTAAAAAGTCATCGCCTTTGGGTTGATGATAGACTATTCTCTAACAATGACTCAGTTATTTAATTTTAAACAAAAGGTAGACTACAAAACAGAAATTCTGGCAGGATTGACAGTTGCCATGACCATGATTCCAGAATCTCTGTCATTTGCTATCTTAGCCAAACTTCCTCCATTGGTTGGGTTGTATGGTGCCTTTATTATGGGACTCATAACTTCCATTTTCGGTGGTAGACCCGGTCTAATTTCAGGAGGAGCAGGTGCAACCGTGGTCGTACTCATTGCCTTGATGAATTCACACGGGCTTGACTATGTATTTGCTGCTATTATCTTGGGGGGAATCTTTCAATTACTAGTCGGAATCTTTCGTTTGGGGAAATTCATACGACTTGTTCCTCAACCTGTTATGTTTGGATTTGTGAACGGTTTGGCTGTTATTATCTTCATGGCGCAATTAGAACAATTCAAAACAGTCGTTGATGGACATCTGACATGGCTTTCAGGCTCGGCACTTTATACAATGTTAGGATTAGTTGCACTAACCATTCTTATTGTACTAGGCTTTCCGCGTCTTACTAAGGCCGTTCCTTCTTCGCTAGTAGCAATTATTATCGTAGGCTTTATAGTTTTTTTCTTTCAGATAGATACCAAAACTGTAAAAGATATTGCTTCTGTCAGCGGTGGATTACCCCCTTTTCATATCCCTCAAGTACCGCTTACTTTTGAAACGCTACAAATTATTTTTCCGTATGGCTTGGTTATGGGTGGCGTTGGCCTTACCGAAGGACTCTTAACGCTTAATGTTGTAGATGAAATCACTGAAACTAGAGGTGATGGTAATCGAGAGTCGCTAGCACAGGGAGCGGCTAATATCCTCAATGGTTTTTTCTTTGGTATGGGCGGTTGTCCCATGATTGCGCAAACTTTGGTAAACATTTCTGCCGGTGCACGTGCTAGACTTTCGGGAATTGTAGCGGCTTTTACGATTCTATCAATAATCCTTTTTGCTTCACCAATTATCGAAGCATTGCCTATGGCGGCGTTGACAGGTGTAATGATGATGGTGGCTATTGGCACTTTTGAGTGGATGAGTCTGAAAGTTATTAACAAAATGCCCAAAGCTGATATAATTGTAGGCATTTTAGTCGCATTGATTACAATATGGCTTCATAATTTGGCATTAGCGGTATTGATTGGAGTAATCATTTCAGCCCTAGTATTTGCATGGGAAAGCGCCAAACGTATTCGTGCACGCAAATTTATAGATGAGCATGGAGTAAAACATTATGAAATTTATGGCCCGCTATTCTTTGGTTCTACTACTACTTTTATGGAAAAGTTTGACATTCAAAACGACCCACAAGAAATCATCATAGATTTTAAAGAAAGCCGTATTGCTGATATGAGTGCCATAGATGCCGTCAACAAGTTGACCGAAAGATACCTAAAATTGAATAAGACAGTTCGTTTATGTCATTTGAGTGCCGATTGTCGCCAATTGCTCCAAAATGCTAACCAAATAATAGATGTAAACATCATCGATGACCCCACTTATCCTGTCATGGAATAGGTACAATTTAGAAAAATCAACAATGTGACCAGTCCAAGAAGAAATGAGCTTTCTCTTCTTGGACTGGTCTATTTATTTAGAGACGGTTCCCTTCTTAATCTTCAAAATTGGCAACGTTGCCGGTAACGATTGCACTAAAAAAGACAGTTTTTTATTTGTTAAGTTCAATATTGAAGTCCAATTTCGAACATAAAAGCATTGATTTTAGCTCAATTGCCTTTAAACCCTTTTCATTTTGGGGCTCTCTTGAGTAAAATTCTGAAAAAATCTTCCAGAATACACTCTAGATGGAACTATGACATTTAATCATTCAGACGGTTTATGAAAACTCATTTTCTTCGTTGGGCTGCGGCTTTAGTTGTAGCTACTCCATTTGCTAGTTTAGCGCAAAAAACTCAATCTTATAGTTGGGATAATTTACCCAAAATTACTCAACCAAGTTTCAGAAAAGATACTCTCAATATTCAGAAATTAGGTGCTAAACCAGACGGTGTTACGCTCAACACACAGACAATTAATAACGCTATTAATACGATTAGCCAAAAAGGGGGTGGAGTTGTTCTGATTCCCAAAGGTATTTGGTTAACAGGACCTATCGAGTTGAAAAGCAATGTAAACTTACATATTCAAAAGTCTGCCATCGTACTTTTTACAGGTGATAAAAGCCAGTATGCTCTGATAGAAGGTTCTTATGAAGGGAAAAAAGCTGCTCGTAATCAGTCTCCCATTTCGGCAACAGGTGTTGAAAATGTTGCTATTACAGGCAAAGGAATTATTGATGGAAATGGAGATGTATGGCGAGCTGTAAACAAAGCTCAGCTAACAGAAGGACAATGGAAAGAAAAAGTAGCTTCAGGCGGTGTGGTAAGAGCCGATGGTAAAGCGTGGTATCCAAGCGAGCAATTCTTGAAAGCTAGTGTTGAGGGTAAAAGTATGTTGCTTACAGATGGCAAAAAACCTGCTGATTTTGCCGATATGAAAGATTTTCTTCGCCCTAATTTGTTGGTTTTGACACAATGTAAAAAAGTTTTAATCGATGGTGTTACTTTTCAAAACTCTCCAGCATGGTGTTTGCATCCATTGATGACCGAAAATTTGACGATTAGAAATGTGGTAGTCAAAAATCCAGAGTACGCGCAAAATGGAGATGGTATGGACATTGAATCTTGTAAAAACTTCTTGATTGAAGGTTGTACTTTAGACGTAGGAGATGATGCGATTTGTATTAAATCAGGTAAAGACGAAGAAGGTCGTAAACGTGGAATGCCAACCGAAAACGGTATTATCCGCAACAATGTTGTATATAATGGTCACGGTGGCTTTGTAATTGGAAGCGAAATGAGTGGTGGTGCTCGCAACCTCTTTGTGTATGACTGTACATTTATGGGTACCGACAAAGGACTACGCTTCAAGTCTGTTCGTGGTCGTGGGGGTGTTGTTGAAAATATTTATGCTAAAAATATTTATATGAAAGATATTGCTCAGGAGGCCATTTTCTTTGATATGTACTATTTTGTAAAATTTGCCACAGATTCACCAAGAGATGAACGTCCGATTGTAAATGAAGGGACTCCTATTTTCAGAAATATGAAATTCGAAAATATTGTTTGTCATGGTGCTAAAAAAGGCATCTTTGTGCGTGGATTACCAGAAATGCCAATTCAAAATATTGCTATTGAAAATGCAACACTTCAAGCAGAAGAGGGAGCTATATTGATAGACGCAAGTGGAATTACCTGTAAAAATGTAGCTTTACTTTCTGAAAAAACAGAACCTGTTATTTCAATAGAAAATAGTCAAAAAATCACTTTCGATAACATTGAAGTAAGTAAAGGTGCCAAACGCTTCTTCACAATTAGTGGAGATCGCACAAAAAGCATCACTGTAATAAAAACAAAATTGGAACAAGCTAGCCAAAAAGTAGAATGGAAAGGTGGAGCTATAGAATCTGTTCTTTCTATAATGCCTTAATTCCGTAAATTTTAATCAAGATATTAGGAGTTATCAACATTTGTTCCGTTATTTGTCAAAAATTAAAACAAATGCAAACAGGAACAGTAAAATTTTTCAATGAGTCAAAAGGTTTTGGCTTCATTTCTCCAGAAAATGGTGGAGAGGATATCTTTGTCCACATTTCAGGATTAGTAGATTCAGTTCGTCAAGATGACAAAGTTGTTTTCGACGTAGCTCAAGGTAAAAGAGGATTAAATGCCGTTAATGTAAAGTTGGCTTAATATATAAGATATAACTGATCATTTCTTTTAAGCACGCCTTTCGAGGTGTGCTTTTTTTTGTACTAATGGGATGATTCTCAATTAATTTGTTTCGTAATTTATTACTGTTAACTTTGGTCTAATTAGCAAGCACTAATAAGTATTAATGCAAAATAAAATTGCATTAATGCGCTTTAAGCTGTAAGCCGTAGGCATTAAGCAAAAGAGCTTAAATTATTTCATGAGAGATTCTTTTCAACTTTTAGCCTACAGCATAAAGCCTAGAGCTTAATGCGGGTAAGATTTATTTTAATTTTGCCTACTAACTTAATAGATGAATTTCTCTCTAAAAGTATTTTACTTTTATTGTCTCCCGACCGACTTCCCTTCTTATTATGCTCCTCTAAGATTTCATCCATCATTTTAAAAGCTCCTAGGAGTATATCGGTTATGATAAAAAAAGATAAGAAAGTAAAAGAAAAAAAAGATTTGAGTATGTATATCACCTGCCTTATCCAAGACCCTGTGAAGGATTTTACGATTTCTTTTGATCGTGCTCTTTTGGATAAAAAAAGAGAAAAATACGGAGATAAATTGATTTTTAATCCTGCTTAGACTAACAAAGAAGAAGTGATTTAAGAAAAATATATGGGCAGAAAAAAAGAGTGTTTGAAACAAACACTCTTCATGGAATTAATTAGTTGGCCAATTTGGCAATTTGAACAGCTTTGGGTCCTTTACTTGAAGGTTCAACCAAAAACTCTACTTGGTCTTGCTCCTTAACTGGCTCTTTCAAGTCATTGGCGTGAAAGAATATTTTTTTCTTAGATTTACTATCAATGATAAAACCAAATCTTTTTTGAGTGTTAAAAAACTCAACGATCCCTTGATGTGCAGCTTTATCTGCTGGACCTCTTTCGTATCTATCTGATCTTTTTCCCGAAGCGGCATTATCCTCACTTCCCGCAGGTTTTGGAGGCGTAGTTGTAAGATTTCCATATTCATCAACATAAGCTAACATCTCTGAAAAATCCTTCCCTTTATTAGAGTTAGTTTTTCTATCCTCTCTCTTGTCATCTTTCTCTTGACGTTTTTTACGTTTTTTGGATTCTCTGTCTTTTTTGTTTGCCGTTATTTGGGAACTGCTCATATTGGAGGGGTTAAAATGTGATGTCAATCAATATTGACTATACCTGAAGATAGAGAACCAGTGTTGCATAAGGGGGTCATATTAAAATATTTCATTCCAAAAGCGATTGTGTTACGTCTATCCAACAAAGATAAAAGAATTATATGGGATTATGCTGTATTGAATGCGAAACCTACTGGCTATTGGAAGAATAAATTCCCCTTACATAAATATAACAACCTCCTTTCAATTTTATACAACTTTAACTGGAATATTAGCTAAATATTATTTTTTCGAGAAAAATAATAATTTAAAAAAGTTGCTAAATCAGGATAAAAGGGCATCGTAATTCGTTTATATTAGGGCACTTTTAACTATCCTCAATTTTACTATGTCAGAAAACTTACAAAATTCAAGAAGAGATTTCCTTAAAAAAGGCGCTGCGGCGGCTGTAGGAAGTTTCTTCATAGTTCCTCGCCATGTGTTAGGCAAGGGATTTATTGCTCCAAGTGACAAACTCAATATTGCTGCTATCGGTGCTGGAGGTAAAGGTCAATCGGATATTATTAACGCTTATAACAATGGTGCTTCAAATGTAGTGGCACTTTGTGATGTGGATTGGGCGAGAGCCAAAACTGCCTTCGAAAAATTCCCGAATGCCAAGAAATTCAGAGATTTTAGAGTAATGTTAGACCAAATGAAGTCTGATATTGATGCTGTAACGATCTCTACACCAGACCACTTTCATGCTTATGCAGCTATGGCTTGTATGCAAATGGGTAAGCACGTGTACGTTCAAAAGCCTTTGACACATAACATTGCTGAGGCTCGTATGCTTACCAAAGCAGCAAGAAAGTACAAAGTAGTAACTCAAATGGGTAACCAAGGTTCGTCAAACCCGCTTCAACAAATAGCTAGCAAATGGTTTGATGATGGCAAAATAGGTACAGTTCATACCGTAAATATTTGGACTAATCGCCCAGTTTGGCCACAAGGAATTCCTGTGCCTACAGATAAGCCTGCTTTGGTGGAGTCGATGTCTCCTGCTGATTGGGATGTTTGGGTTGGTCCTGCTCAATGGGTTGATTATCATCCGTTGTACCATCCATTCAAATGGAGAGGTTGGTGGAACTTTGGTACTGGCGCTTTGGGAGATATTGGTTGTCATACCATTGATTCGGCATTCCGTATTTTGGGATTAAGCTATCCAACCGAAGTAGAATGTAGCGTAGGGGCGGTGTTTATCAAAGATTGGACTCCTGAGTATATTCCTGAAGGTTGTCCTCCGTCTTCACACGTAGAAATTAAATTCCCAGCAACTAAGAAAAATAAGTCTGCTGTGAAAATGATTTGGATGGACGGTGGTATTCGTCCTATGCACCCAGATTTGATTCCTGCTAACACACCAATTAGTGATGATGGCGGTGCTAATGGTATTATTTTGACAGGGACTAAAGGTATCATGACTATTGGTATGTATGGTAACAACCCTAAAATTTATTTGAATAATGGCGAAGTTATCGATACGCCAAAATTGGCTAACGACATCAAGTTACCAGAATATGGTCACCAAGTAAGTTGGACGAACGCTTGTAAAGCAGGTTTTGCAAGTAAAGAGCATAAAGAACTATCGTCATCATTTGATTATTCTGGTCCGCTTACAGAAACAGTATTGATGGGTAATTTGGCGATTCGTAGTTATATGTTGCGCAAGAAAAACGAAAAAGGTGGACTTGACTTCTACGGTCGCAACAAGTTATTGTGGAACGGTGAGGACATGAAGATTACTAACTTCGACGATGCCAACCAATTTGTGGGTCGTACCTATCGTGAGGGTTGGAAAGTAGTAGATGTGTAGGAAACAGCTAAATCTTGAACTAGTAACTCATGATTTTAATAAACCGAGTACAATAATTGTAATCTGATAAAAAAACGGAGGTGACATCACCTCCGTTTTGCTTTTTAGCCTTTTCATGAATTAAGCGAATCAAAAAATTATTCAGCATTCAAAACTCGTAACTCAGCACTCATGCTTAGTATCTAATTGACCAAAATGGGTTTACTTCTTCTTTGAATTTTTCCTTCACATGCTTTTCTATCATTTGCTGATATCCCACTTCTTTGATTTTGCTTCCTTTAATTTTTTTGGGTAAATCTAATTCTGTTGTAAGTTTTTTAAACTCTATTTTGGAGGCTGAAATCACACAGGCGCCATTATTAATATCTAATTCGAGTATGAGCCCTGGCAAGCCCCAAAGTCTTTCAGGTCCAGCTTTTGCCTTAATATCCTGTGCAAACCACGCCACAATTACTTGATTTTTGATAGGGTCTTTGATTTGCGCCTTCATACAAATATGCCCCGCAACATCCTTTATATCGTTCAAAATTTTCCATTGAGGGCGTTCTAGACTATCTTCAACAACGTAGGTTTTCCCAAGAAAATCAATCACATCTGTGAGAGTTTCATTTTCGAAGTCTCTATAAATGATAAACTGCTCTTTCCGCCAAGAATATCCATTGGTATTTTCTTCCTTTTCCTCATATTTCGAACCTTTAGGACTAAAAAATAACGTATAGGTTTGAGTACTAATGTCAATATTCCCAAACATATAGGCATTTTTTTCTTTTTGCTGTTTACTCAAAAAGGTCATTTGGTCATTCATTTTTGTCCATGAAGTCGTTCGCTTGAAAGTAACTTCACCTTCGTTTTTTTGAGCTTTTGCCCAAACTCCAAAGGCGAGCAAAAGAATAATTAAGGTCATTTTTTTCATATAATTTGTGTCTATAATATCTAACCAGATAGAGAAATATTTTACCTAAAACATATTATTATTCTTTTTCAATTTAGCATCATGTCCTCGTACGTTGTAAGTCAAACTCAACATAAAGTATCTAGCAAGAGTAAATGCTTGCTGATAAGTTACAAAGTTTTGAGAACCCGTTTGGGTGATAGCTTGACGCTTATTAAATACATCAAATGCTGCCAAACGTGCTTCCAAACGGTTATCTTTCATCAATAAGCGACGTACTGAAACATTTAAAATGGGGATGTTTTGAGAAAAGTTAAATCGATCGTTTTCGTAACCTGTATAGTTGAAACTACTTTCTAGGAAGGTTTTCTTGATAAAGCTCCATTTGGCATCAATATTCAATCCTTTGCTAATAATATTCTGATTTTGACGGGTTTCGATAGAATATTGAATATTGTTAATTGAATAATTTCCGCCTAAAGTCACAAATATTTTATCGCTTGGGGTAATACTAAAACCGATGCTGGCTCCATAAGCATTACTGTTGGTAGTATTTAATACAGAGTTTACCAACGTGGGTGTTGTTGAAAAGGTGTAGTTTGCGCTTAGGTTGGTAGTCCATTTAGTTTTAATAATGGGGAAACTAGAATATAAAGTAGTTCTAAACGACTCGGCACCAGACATATTTTCGGGACGAGTACGTGTTACCAAATTAGCATCAACAGTTTGATTATAAACCACTTGATTAAGATAGTAATTGTAATTCATCCAGAGATTGATACTGGTAAAGTTGCTTTGATTAAAACGTGAAATACTCAAGTTTACATCATGTGATTTGGTTGGATTTAAGTTTTGATTTCCCTCTGTGATATAAAAAGGGTTGGTGTTTTGAATAACAGGCTGCAAAGCACTAATACTTGGTGCATTGACATTTATTCCATAACCAAATCGAATGTAGGTACTTTGTTGTGGATTGAAGGTTGCTGTAAAATTTGGCACAATAGCATCGTATTGTTTAGAAATCTGAGTTGTCAAATTTCCACCTTCGGTAGGATATACTTTTCCTGACAAGTCGTATCTCAATGCTGCTACACCAAGCGATAGATTAATCCCTTTCTTATTAAAACGCAAACCCGTTCCGATTCGATTATAAGTAATTCGGTTTTCATAATAAGTACTCAAACTATCATATCGTTGAGTTTCGATAAGACCATTATAGGCATCGCGACCAACATTTTGTTGGTTATTTGAAAAGTTATAAAAGTTTTCCCAAAAGAAACGCTTCGAAAGAGGTTCCAAATAATTCAAACCCGCTTTTAATGTCAGTGTTCGGTTAGCATTTTGATTAAGTTGAGCTATTGCACGAATTTGGTCGTTGGGATTGCTAGCTTCGAAGAACTGTGTTAATGAACGAATATTATCTGTTCCATCGGTAGTTGATCTTACAAATGAGCTACTAGCAGCAAATACACGTCCAACCTTTTTGAATTTATGACGGAAAATAGCAGTACCATTTAGATTATAAGCATTCAGGTTTGAGCTATTGTTGAGATTAATACGGTTTTGTAAAGCATCATTATTGTTGATGTACTCTTGACGAGTACCCACAGCGCTATTCGAATTACTAAAACGTAAATTTGCTTTGGTAATCAAAGTATTTGTCGAGTCAAGCATTTGCTCCCAGCGTCCACTGATGGAGTGGTTAGCTCTAAAACTTACTGTTGAACTGGTATCCAAAGTACTGAAAGAACCATTTTGAAGGAAGGTTCTTTTGTTCTGATTTTGATCCAAATTCAATTTAGTTTGATTATACACATAGCTGGTACTCAGCTTGGTTTTGTCATGTGTATAATTGTAGTTGACACCGCCACCCAAATTATTGGTAAAACCTTTTCCATTGAAACTACTCAATAAATCATCGTCTCCACCAATAAAAAAGGCGTCTCCACCACTTCCAAAGCCAAAATCTCCATTATCAAAACTACTGAAGGTATTATTTCCTTTAAACTCGCCATAGTCACTCCAGTTGACACCCGTTTCGTTGATATTATTAGCATATCCAATGACAGAGAACTGTTCTTTTTTGTTGAAACGGTTATAATTTCCTCTCAAAACTCCTCGGTCTGAGGTACCAATGGCGCCTGTAATTTTACCAAATTCTCCTTTTTTGAAGTTTTCTTTCAACTCCAAATTGATGGTTTTTTCCTTGCTACCATCGTCTACACCAGTAATAGTGGCTTGGTCTGATTTACGATTAAACACCTGAATTTTCGAGATGGTCTCTGCGCCTAGATTTTTGGTGGCAGCTTTTGGGTCATCGCCAAAAAAGGTTTTGCCATCGACGGTTACTTTTTTGACATCATTTCCTTGCGCCTTAATGTTTCCACTTCCATCCACTTCTATACCAGGCAGTTTACGCAATAAATCTTCAACCGTTGAACCTGGTGGTACTTTAAATGAAGCCGCATTATATTCGATAGTATCGCCTTTGATACTCAAGGGAGCTTTGGCAGTTTTGACCACAATTTCGAGTAATTCTTGCGAGATGGGTTTGATTTTGATAAAGCCCAAATCGTTTATAGCTGTTGGGCTAGGAGTGAGGTGTTGCTGATAAGGTAAAAAACCAACGTAAGAAATTTTGAGGAGATAGGGAATGTTTTTAACATTTCGAAATTCGAAAACTCCTTTTTCGTTGGCATTACCAAAATTAACTAAGGAGGAATCTGAAGGTGAAAGTAACATTACTGTAGCATCTGCCAATACAGCCGAGTTGGTATCTTGAACAATACCTTTAATACTTATACGAGTAGGGTTTTGTGCATAAAGTCGTGTTATGGCGAGCATCAACAGCACACTTAATAGGACTAGAATTCGATTCATAGGTCTGATTTTTAGATTTAATGGAGGTAAAGAAAACATCTTGTTTCCTTGATAGAACAAAGATAAGTATATCTACGAGTTTTTCGTAGATATACTTATCTATTAGCAATAAAAAATTTAAAGTAGCTTATAATAGGTTAATAAATGATAAAAAATCGCTAATCAGGATGTTTGAAGGAAGCGAAGACTAATATCTTATCACCCAAAACGGATTTATTTCCTCTTTGATTTTTTCCTTGATAAACTTATCAATCATGCCCTGATATTCAGCGTCAGTGATTTTTTTACCCTTGAGTTTTTTGGGAGGTTCAAGTTCTTTGTCTACTTTTTTGAATTCAATTTTTGAAGCTACAACAGTTACCGCACCGTCGTTGATATCTAGTTCTAAAATCATTCCTGGCAATCCCCAAAGTCTTTCAGGCCCTGCCTGCGATGGGAGGTCTTGTGCGAACCAAGCCGTAATTTTTTGACTTTTGATAGGATCTTCTACCTGAGCTTTCATACAAATGTGCCCAGCGACTTCTTTCAAGTCATTCAAAATTTTCCATTCAGGAAGTTTTAGACTATCCTCTACGATATAAGTTTTACCTAACATTTCAATGACATCCGTCATCGTATTTTTAGTAAAATTACGACCAATACTATACGCCTCTTTGCGCCAAGCATATCCTTCTGATTGATCGTTTTTCTCTTCAGAATTGACATATTTGGATTCATTATCATTGAAATAGAGAAGGGTGTAATTAGCCCAATCGTCTTTTCCACCAAACATATAAGACATTCTTTCTTTTTCTTGCTTACTCAAATAAGTCAAGGTAGAGTTAAGTTTTGTCCAATAGGTCGTTCTCGTAAAATAAACAACCCCTTCGTTGTTTTGTCCGAAAGAGGTAAAATAAGCGATATATAGTAGTGCTAAAAGGAATATTTTTTTCATCGAAATAATAGTTTTCTGTTTGTAAGAATAGATTCTCTGTAAGTTGGCAAAAGGCAAAAGAGTATCAACCTCTTTTGCCTTTACGTTTCATTAAAAGAATCCTCCGTTTTTCTTGAGTTTGTCTGAGTGACCTTTAAGGTTATAAGTCAAGCTCAACATAAAGTAACGAGCCAAAGTCAGTGCCTGTTGGTTGCTTACGGTATTGAGGTAGCCCGTTTGTACAATAGATTGACGTTTGTTGAAAATATCAAATGCTGCCAAACGTACTTCCATACGGTTTTCTTTCATGAATAATCTTCTTACCGAGCAGTTAAGAATAGGTATCTCTTGGTCAAATCCAAAACGGTCGTTGCGATAGCTGTTATAATCAAAACTAGTTTCGAAGAAGGTCTTTTTAGCAAAATTCCATTTTACAGACGTTGATAAGCCCTTGGTACGGATATTTTGGTTTTGATTATTTTCAATCGTGTAAGAAATATTGTTGAATCCAAGATTTCCTTCGATGTTCATGATTAGCTTCTCACTTGGTGTAATACTAAAGCCCGCATTAATCGTGTAATTTTTATTGTTGGTTTGATTCACAACGGTATTGACAATGGTTGGTGTATTAGAAGTGTTAATATTTCCCGATAGATTCATCGTCCATTTAGTTTTGATGATTGGGAAACTTGAATACATACCAACGTTAAAGTTTTTACCTCCTGACATATTTTCAGGGCGAGTTCTTGTCACCAAATTAGCGTCTACAGTTTGGCTATAAACTATTTGACTCAAGTAATAGCGGTACGAAGACCAAATACCAATACTGGCAAAAGTTGCAGGGTCAAACTTAGAAATATCAAAACTTAACTCGTGGTTTTTGGCTGGCAATAAGTCCTGATTACCCGAAGTGATATAAAATGGGTTATTGTTCTGAACCACTGGCTGTAAATCTGTTATACTTGGGGCTTCAACGTTGAGCGTATAATTAAAGCCCATGTAAGCATTATTTTTGAACTCGATATTGGCAGAGAAATTTGGAGTCAAGGCTTGATATTGCTTACTGATATTTGCTGTAAGAGGTTTTCCTTTTTGAGGATATACCTTGCCATCCAAGTCATATTGTAATACTGCTAATCCGAATGATAAGTTGATTCCGTCATTTGAAAATCTCAAACCTGAACCCACACGATTGTAGGTAATTTGATTTTGATAATAGGTACTCAAACTATCATAACGTTGTGATTCCAAATTACCATTGAATGCGTCACGTCCTACATTTTGACCGCTGTTGTTGAAGTTATAGAAACTTTCCCAATAGACTTTTTTAGAAAGGGGCTCTAAGTAATTTACCCCTGCTTTAATCATCGTAGTAGTATTGGCATTTTGGTTGAGCTGAGAAATCGCACGAATTTGGTCGTTGACGTTGGTTGCGTTAAAGAAGCGTGTCAACGAGCGAATATTATCTGTTCCATCAGTCGATGAAGTGCTTAAAGTGCTACTGGCTGCAAATGTTCTTCCTTTTTTCTTGAACTTATGGCGATAAATAGCCGTGAAATTGAAGTTATAGGCATTCAGATTAGAGCCATTGTTCATATTGATACGGTTCTGAACATCTTCAGAGTTATTTAAATACTGCTGAACTTGGTTAACAGAACTATTGCTCCCGCTGAAACGTAAATTTGTTTTAGCAATAATGGTATTCGAGGAATCCAACATTTGTTCCAAACGAGCAGCTACGCTATGTGAGTTTCTAAAACTAACAGTATTGTTGGTATCAAGCGTTGTAAAATTGGAGTTTTGGAGGAAAGTTTTCGTACTTTGATATTGGTCGAGGTTTAACTTAGTTTGGTTATAGAAATAACTTGAACTAAACTTTGTCTTTTGGTGAGTGTAGTTGTAGTTGACACCAGTACCAAAGTTGTTTGTAAAGCCTTTTCCGTCAAAATTGTTCAGATAATCGCCTTCCATATAATAGAATCTATTGCCATTTCCGAAGCCAAAATCTCCATTATCGTTGGAATTAAAAGAGTTATTTCCTTTAAATTCACCATAATCACTCCAGTTTACACCCGTTTCGTTAATGTTATTGGCATAACCTAACACAGAGAATTGTTCTTTTTTGTTGAAACGATTATAGTTTCCTCTTAAAACGCCACGATCAGAAGTACCAATAGCGGCTGTAATTTTTCCGAAAGCACCTTTCTTAAATTCGTCTTTCAGTTCTAGGTTAATGGTTTTTTCTTTTTTTCCATCGTCAGCACCAGTTAAAAGTGCTTGGTCAGACTTACCATTATAAACTTGTACCTTAGAAATCGTTTCAGCGCCTAGGTTTTTGGTAGCAGCTTTGGGGTCGTCACCAAAGAAAGTTTTTCCGTCAACCAATACCCGTTTTACATCTTTTCCTTGGGCTTTGATATTTCCACTGGCATCTACTTCGATACCTGGGAGACGGCGCAGGAGGTCTTCTACTGAAGAACCAGGCGGAACCTTGAACGACGCAGCGTTATACTCGACCGTATCACCTTTGATACTAAGTGGCGCTTTGGCTGTTTTTACTACTACTTCAAGAAGTTCTTTGGCGATCGGCTTGATTTTGATAGGACCGAGGTCATTGACATCGTTGGGAAACTCTTTGAGTTTTTGTTGGTAAGGCAAAAATCCCACGTAGGAGATTTTGAGCAAATACGAAGCATTTTTTACATTTCTGAATTCGAAGGAACCTTTGTCATTTGCTCTAGCAAAGTTCACCAATGACGAGTCTTTGGGTTGAAGAAGCATGACTGTTGCGCCTGTAAGTGTCATAGCACTTGTATCTTGCACAACACCACGAATGGTCACACGAGCAGGATTTTGGGCAAAGAGGTTGGTACATGTAAAAAATAAAGCAATTAATAGAACTAAAGATTTGTTCATAGAATTTTGAATTTTAGATTTTCTTGGAGGTAAATAGGAGTGCTGAATTATGAATGATGAGTTTTGAGTGTAATTTTTATGATTACTCATATTTTATCTCATTAATTTCTTCAACTTAATTCTGCACGACTACGTATATGGTTTATGGAGCGGTGTATATATGGGGTTCAGCTTTCGGGTATCGGCTTTCAGCAACTTATCACTATAAAACATAAAATCACTCAGTGCCTCTGTACCTATATGGGTTTCGGCTTTGAGCTTTCGGCTTTCAGCAAAATGTATTTTGTAAACAACTTATCACTTTAAAACATAAAATCACTCTGTGCCTTTGTGCCTGTTGCCTCTGTGCCTATTTCAACAATGATTTTCAAATTTATAGGAAGTTCACAAGAGTCCTTATGAATTTAAGAATTTTTAACTAAAAGTTTAGCTAATTAACTAAAAAAATAGTTTAAATCATTGGTTCATGAAAAATTAATTAGGACATTACACTAATAGCCTGAATAAACTTACTATTAGGCATTGCGTGCAAGATATATTTTATCAAAAAATTGTAAGGAAGGAATGGGATGAAAGGCTTAAAATATGGGCTGAAATTCTTGGGAATTATATTTTTCGGTAGAAAACTATAGTTAAAAAATAAACCGCAGAAAAAGCTTCTCTGCGGTTTAAACGAAATACCAAGTTAAAAATTATGGTCTTAAGCAGTTTTTGCTGCTTTGCGACGAAGAATTCTATTTTTCAAAGATTCTATAATCATATACATACAAGGTACAAGCAAGAGAGTTAATAGGAGCGAGCTGGTTAAGCCACCAATAATAACCCATGCCATACCATTTTTTACTTCTGCACCAGCGCCACTTGCTATGGCAATAGGCAACATACCTGTAATCATGGCAATAGTCGTCATCAAGATTGGACGTAAACGTTCTTTACCTGCCTCAATCAATGCTTCTTTTACAGATAATCCTGTCTCTTTCAAGTGATTGGTAAAGTCTACAATCAAAATACCATTTTTGGCCACTAGCCCCAACAACATGATCAAGCCGACAATAGCGAAGATAGTCAGAGATTCCATCGTCAAAGCAAGAGCTAATAGCGCACCAATCAAAGCCACAGGAATTGAAAATAATACTACAAAGGGATATACCACACTTTCGTACAAAGCCACCATAATGAGATATACCAAAATTACACCTAGCAAGAAAGCAAATCCAAGGCTACCAAAGGCATCTTTCTGACGTTGAATCTCGCCTAAATACTCAATCGTTAGTCCTTGTGGCAATTTTAATTTATCTACCTTTTTCTGAATATCTGCCACGATTGTACCAGTTGGACGACCCACGGCGGATGCTGTTACCTTGATAGAGTTCATACGGTCAGAACGCTCCAATACCGATTGTCCAACTACCTCTGTTACTGTTGCAACATCTTTGAGTTTGATGATAGCTCCACGACTATTGCGCAAAGTCAAATCACGAACGTTTTCGATAGAACGTTTGTCGGATTTATCTAAGGTAATATTAATGGGATATTCTTCGCCTGACTGTCTGAACTTAGATTGATCGTTACCTCTAAATGCTAATTGAATTGCTCCACCAACTTCGGGAACACTCAAACCAAGGTTAGCAATTTTTTCACGGTCAAGTTGTACAGAGATTTCCGATTTCAAACTTTTAGTCGAAAACTCCACATAGTCTGTTCCAGGGGTTGTGCGAACAATTTCTTTTACTTGATTCGCAACTTGTTGAATATCATTCATATCAACGCCTTTGATAGCAATCTGGATAGGCGCTTCGCTATTCCCTGTAAGTCCTGTCAAACGAATTACTACCTTTACGCCAGGAATTTTGTTGATTTCGTCACGCAATTGTGTACCAAAAACCTCTGACGAAACCTTACGTTTTTCTTTAGGGACTAAGGTTACAGCTATTTCGGAAATATTACTATTGCTACCACCTGAGCCCATAGCACCTGTTTGAGTACCCACATTGGCAAATACCTTTTCTACTTCTGGTTTTTGCAAAATCATTTGCTCGATTTGCTTAGTTACCAAGTTAGTTTGTGACAAAGGCGTTTGTGGTGATAACTCTAATTGAATAGTTAATTCGCCACGGTCGCCATTTCCAGCAAAAGATGATCCAATAAAACCAGCAGGTAATAGTGAAAATGCACCCACAAACAAGATTAAAATGGCAATCAAAACCCAACGTTTGTGATTTAAAGACCATACTAAGATTTTACCATACTCTTCTTTAACACCATCCAAAAAGCTTTCAAAGCCTAAATTGATACGTCCCCACAAGCTTGATTTGCTTAGTATTTCTACTTTCCCCCATCGTGAAGCCAACAAAGGCGTCAAGGTGAATGACACAAACAAACTCATTAGCGTTGAAAATACTACCACCAATGAAAATTCTCTCAAGATATTACCAATCAAACCGCCACTCATTGATAAAGGCAAGAATACCACAACGTCCACCAAGGTGATAGCGATTGCTGTAAACCCAATTTCCTGACGACCTTCAAGGGCTGATTCTATTTTACCTTTACCCATTTCGAGATGTCGGTAAATGTTTTCTAAAACCACAATACTATCATCAACCAAAATACCTACAACTAATGAAAGCCCCATCAAAGTCATCAAGTTGAGCGAGAAACCAAACACATACATCAAGATAAATGTTGGAATCATAGCCGAAGGAATCGCTACCAATACAAACAAGGAGCTACGGAAACTATGTAAGAAAAATAGCATTACAGCCCCCACAATCACAATTGCCAAGAAAAGGTCATGTACTACAGCATCAGCAGAAGCCAAAGTATAGACCGATTGGTCATTGGCAATTTCGTAATCAAACTTCTGAGAAGCATATTGTTTTTTAATGTCAATTAGTTTCGCTTTTACAAACTTGCTTACATTTACGGCATTAGCATCGGCTTGTTTTACGATTTCGATACCAATACCTGCTCTACCATTGTTACGGTTGATGGTTGTTGGTTCTGTTTGCGCATCGGTAATAGTACCTAAATCAGACAATAGGACACGACTACCATCGGCATTTTGGCGAATAATCAATCTACGTAGCTCCTCTACTTTAACCAATTTGGCATCCAAACGGATTGAAGTACGATTATCATTATTTAGTACACTACCCGCAGGGTAAGACATATTGCTGTTGGCAATCATTTGATTGACTTGCGCCGACGAGATACTATATGCCTGCAATTTGTCATTATCAAGATTTACTTGAATTTCTCTTTCGCTACCACCAATCAATCGTACCGTACCTACACCCGCTACATTGGCGATTTGAGGTTTGATTTTTTGGTCAATCAAATCATACAAGGCAGGCTCCGACAAGTTGGCTGAAGCACTAATACGTAATACAGGTATTTCGTCCGTATTATAACGGTTTACCACTGGATCGTCGGCATCGTCGGGAAGTGTAGACTTGATTTGGTTAATCTTTCTTTCGGCATCGCGCTGCGCATCTAGGGTATTCACACCAGATTTTAATTGAATCGTAATCAAAGAAAGACCTTCCATTGACTGCGATGACATTTTATCGATACCCTCGATAGCCGAAACGGCTTCTTCGATAGGTTTGGTGACAACATTTTGTATTTCATCCGATGAGGCTCCACGGTACATCGTTTGAACCATAATCACATTTGCCTCAAATTTGGGCAAAAGGTTATAATTAAGCTGTTTATAGCTGACAAACCCGAATAAAATTAGCGTTACAAAAATTACGGTAATCAATAAGGGTCGTTTTATAGATAATTCGGTAACTGACATATTCTTATGATAGTTAGCTGTTATTGATTAGACGTTTTTGTAATTTTAGTCCCGTTAGTCAAGTTGATTTGACCACTTGTAACGACCTCTTGACCTTGCTGTAAACCAGAAATAACCTCAATGTTTTCGCCAATTTCACGACCTAATGTTACTTTTTGAACAATAGCCTTTCCGTCTTGGACAACATACACATAAGGATTTTTGATACCTTCTGCCAAAGCCAATTTTGGAATTTGCAAAACGCTTCCTTTACGTCCTAAATCAAAGTTGACCATCACGTACGTACCCGCACGAAGGCTGTTGCCTGTCAGGGTCAATTCTACACGATAGTTGTGGTTTTCGTCACCTTTTGGAGAAATGAATTTTACTTTACCTACAAATGCCTTATTCGGAAAAACATCGGTAGTAATTCGCGCCGATTGACCAATTTTTAGTTGATAAACATCTTTTTCATTGACATAAACCACTGCTTTCAAATTCACATCATCCACGATAGTAGCGATAACATTACCAGGGTTTGCATATTCACCAGCCATCAATTTTCGAGAAGTAATCACACCACTAATCGGTGAAATAATATTACCATCTGCGATTTGTTGTTTGGTCAATTCGATTTGAATGCGTGTATTTTCAACATCATATTTTGAGTTGGTTACGCTCACTTCTGTACCTGCATTTCCTTTGAACAAATCGGCATTACGCTTCAAATCCTTTTCTAATTTGTCAAGCGTCAACTGATTGGCTTTCAAATTGATTTGTTTGATTTTTGAATCTAAAGTACCGATTACCTGTCCTTTGCGTACACGTGAACCAACCTCAATACCCAAGGTTTCGATTTTACCTTGAATAGCACTTGTAACAGTTGCTTCGTTAGTCAATTCGATGTTAGCAGGAAGACTTACATCACCAGCCAATTCTTGATAGCTTACTTGATAAGTCGAAACAGCCACTGGCAATGCCGTGCGGTCTACCACTACCTTGTTTGCTTCAATTTTCTTTTTGTTTTTATATAGCGTAAATCCAATTAATCCTACCAGAGCAATAATGGATAGTGTGATTACTGACTTTTTCATTGATATTTTTGATTAAAATTGATTGATATAGCTTTTTAAAGACCCTTTTGATTTTTCATATTCCAATCTCGAACTCAGCACATTGATCAACGAAGTCATGTAATTGCTTTGTGCTTCTTTGAACGAGTAATCAGAATTGAGCAAATCTGATAATGTTGCCACTCCCTTTTCGTATTCTACCGTTGTACTTTCTAAGACAGTTTTGGCAAAAGTGAGGTTTTCACGGTTGATGCCTAAGTCCGATTGAGACTTTTGTAATTGAGCCGAAGAGTTATGATATAGCATCGAGAGATTATCACTCATCAACTTATAATTAGCCTTGGCGTTTAATAGTGAAATTTCGGCTTGCTTGAGTTGGCTACTTTTGCGGTATCCACTAAACATTGGGATATTTACTTTTAAACCAATAGTCGAGAAATCAAACCATTTACCAAATGAAGGACCAAATTCGTTTCCAAAACTTTGTCCACCATAACGGGCATACATCGAAACCGTTGGCAAGAAAGCAGCTTCTTTGCGCTTTACGTCAAAAGATAAAAGCGAAGCATTGGCATTCTGAATTTTGAGGTCTAGCAGGTTACCTATTTCAAAACCATTATCTTTTTCTCCCAACGCCATTCCCTCATAATTCAAAGATTCAACATCCACTACATCTTCTGTAACAGGCATACCAATGGCATTTTTGAGACGGTTTAAAGCGATTTGCTTGTTTACTTGTAGAATTGATTTTTGGGCAACAATATTGTTCAAGCTTGCTTTGGTACGGTCATACTCAGTTTTTTTGATGACGCCTTTCTCTAAACGAAGTGCCAAAATCTCCAACAAGTCTTTATATTTCTTTTCGTTCTCAAGCGTTAGTTTTTCTTGTTCTTTGATAACTAATACTTGAAAATACGCACTTACCGTATTGTAAATCAGCTGTTCTTGGTTTTGTTCTTTTTTAAAGACTGAAAGCTGGTTGTTGGGTTCGGCAGCTTTGATACCCACTAACATCGACTTGTCATAAATCACTTGGTCGAGTTGAACTGTCCCCATCGTATTATACTGATTACCAAACTGTAATCTAATTTCAGTAGGAGAAAATGCTCCCGCAGGAATTACAGTAATTTGGCGCTTGAGGTTATCGTCAAATGTGACTGTACCATTTACTTGAGGTAAATAACCCGCCAATGCTTCTACTGATTTTTGTTTGGCTAGGGCTATTTCATTTTCGTAAACGGTGTTACTCACATGATTTTTGAGCGCATAATCTACACTCGATTTTAAAGTCAAACGTTGCTGTGCATTGGCACTCAGCGAAAGCCAACATCCTAACAGTGCTAGGTAATATGGTATTGTTTTCATAAAAGAGTAGTTGATTTTAATATTGTTGAACTTTCAATAGTTGATTTTGTCAACTATTTGAGCAAAAAAATTATTTTTCTGAATTTTGTTTTAATTTGATAAGAACTTTAGTGAATACCTCAAGTTCTTCTTCTGTAATACCTACCAAATTTCTTTCGGTCACCACATCGATTACTTCTTGACACTGTTTCATAATATCTTTTCCAGCTTCGGTAATGACTAAGTGTTTTTTGCGACGGTCGGTAGTGTCGTTTACACGAATCAAATAACCCATTGCTTCCAACTGGTCGATATGACGCATAACCGCTGATTTGTCCTTATGAATCATTTCGGCCAAATCCGATTGAATTGTTTCTTCTTTTGAAGCAATAAGGTGTAATAAAAAATGTTGCTCAGGCAAAATTTGAATACCTGCATTGGCCAATTCACGAGCCGATTGCTTGAACAATGCTTTGACTGTATCAGCAAATAGGTATCTAAATGAATTACGTTGTACTTCCATTATCGTTGACTTTAAAAAAGTTGATTTTTAAAATAGTTGACAAAATCAACGATTCAAAATTAGAGTATGAAAATGAATTCTCCAAAGAAATTTGATGAAAAGTAAAAAAAGCACGTTAACTGGCAGAAAATCAGGCGCAAAAAGCATGAAAGTGTATTTCTAAGTCAAGAATTGGCACTGCACAAAGGATTTGAAGAATCACCCATTTCGGATATGAGATATTGGACTTGGGAAGAACAACAAACTTTATCGAAGAATCGAGGATGAAAGTTGGGGAGCACATCAGAATAAAATATCTTCGTAAATAATAGATAGGAATTGAAAGGTATCAACCTAATAAATAGATAATAATGTTATTTTCATACAGCTTTTATAGCTCATTTTTATTAGTTTTTTTCATTCACTTGTTGGTGTACAGTCTTTTGTTTTTGATAAAATATATCAAAACTCAGCAACTTTCCAGTTTTTGGATGAGCTTATTTCTGTTGTTAAGCACCCTATATTTCACGCCTTGGATGGTTGGATTTGCTGGTTGGTATGACACACAACCTTATAGAGATTTCCTATTTTACACTCCTTTTCAACACTTATTTCTGTTAGGACCAGTGCTATTTTTTTATACACAAAGTCTACTGAATCCTGCGTTGAGACTAAACCGTAGCATGTTATTGCATTTCATCCCTGCCATTCTATATTTGGTGTACAGTGCTATCATCGTGATTTATGATAAATTCATCATTCATGATTATGGTTTTCTTGCCAGTGGACAAGACCCTGACTTTGATCCATGGTATCAGCTTTTGGGATTTGTCAGTATGTCGGTTTATTTGGTTATGGGATTTAGATACCATCAATTGTATGTAAAAAGTATTAACCAAGTTTTGAGTAACACAACGGCCTATTTGTATCCATGGTTGCCGAGATTCTTTTTTGCTTGTATCACTTTGCTATTCATTAGGGGCGTCGTAGCGATATTGGGGCTTATTTGGGATATGAACTATATTAATACATGGTGGTACTTTTTATGCTATGCTATTTGCTGCTATTACATTGCAATTTTGAGTTATAGCAATGCCGTCGAAAGTAAGTTGTTGTTTCGAACCAATCTCTTATCTACAGACGAAACCTATTGGGCTGCGTCTGATACCATCGACACAGAATATATCTCTATTCCAATTGCTGAAAACACCACAACTCAAGAGCTAAGTGATGACTTGTTAACAATCAAAGAATCGCTCCTCTCAGTTTTAGAACAAGAACAAGTTTTTCTGAATCCTGAACTTACCTTGGTTGAGCTGTCAAAACAACTCAATACCAATGCTTCGATTTTGAGTAAAGTAATTAATAAAGGTTTTGGTCAAAACTTTAATGATTTAATCAATCAGTATCGTATCAACATTGTGATAGGTGAAATAGAAAAAGGGCTTCATAAAAAACAAACGTTGTTGAGCATCGCATACGATTGTGGTTTTAATAGCAAAGCAACTTTTAACCGTGCTTTTAAAAAAGTTACCAATTTTACCCCTGTAGAATACATTCAACAGCATTTTCTTTAATAAAATAGGTTTCAAATCATAATTTGAAGCGATTGAGGTATCCAGCTAGAGCTACTTTTGACGAAAAAAAACATTTTATGCAAAAGCTATTCGACCTCTTATTTCGCCCAATCACTATGCCTCGCTGGTGGCAAGACGTATTCATTAGTATCCCAAGAATCATCTGTGGATATTGGCTCACTTCAGATTTTGGCGCCTCCAAATTTGGTTTGCCTTGGACTCCTGCTGAGATTAATCTTGGTTTATTTGAAGTGGTATTCTGGTTTCCCAGCGATGTTGCAGCGTATGGGGGTATTTTCAAAACATTCTCTGTTTTTCTAGCCTACATGGGCGCTTTTAGTGAAGGTATCGGTGGAATGGCCTTTATACTTGGTTTTCAAACTCGCCTATTTTCATTTTTGATGGCATGTACCATGCTTGTGGCGGCAATCTGTCAGCAGTGGGACAATGGGCTATGGTCAATGATGCCAGCTTTGGGGATTCTGTGGGTAAGTATGTTTCATCTTATTTTAGGAAGCGGACGCTTTGGCATCGATCATTTGATTTATCAAAAACAGAATTTCAAGATTGGAATGTTTAGTTTATTACCAATTGTCTTGGTATTACTGATGGCAGGAGTTCAAGATACAAAAACTCATACAGTAACAGTACAAGTAACTTTGCCACATAAAACAAGTGTTAAAACGATGGGAGTTCGAGGAAATGATGCTCCTCTTAGTTGGGATACCGATTTAGCGATGAAGGAGATAATTAAAGATTCTATCTATACCGCTCAATTTAAAGTCAACACGGGTTTTAACTTTACCAAAATAAAATTTGTACTAAACGGTGAAATCGAACTAAAAGACCAAGGGAATAGATATATTTCGTTAGATAATAAAACCACAAATACCGTTTATAAAGCTATGTATGATGTGGCAAAAGATGATAAGAAAAAGTAAATGTTAGTTGTTGACAAAAAGGTTTATTTTCTACTAGAGTGCGAATGAATTCGCACTCTAGTAGAAAATAGATCATCACTTGGCAGAAATCAATAATCCCAAGCCAAGGATATAGCACAACAACATGATATTAAGTAAAGTATTGGTACCTTGAGGAGCATTTTTGAATTCTTTCCAGATATAAATACCCCAGATAGCAGCTACAATGGTAGCTCCTTGTCCCAAACCATACGAAATAGCAGGCCCAGCCGTACCTGAAGCGATGATATTGAATGACATTCCGATGCACCAAATACTACCGCCAACAATACCCATAAGATGACTCTGGCTTGTGCCCTTGAAATAATCTGAATAGCTTACAGGTGCTCCTACAAAGGGTTTTTTCATTAAAAATGTATTGAAAACAAAATTACTCAAGAAGATACCTACCGCAAAAAATACCACAGCCGTATAAGGACTTAATTTTCCCTCTATTGGATGTGTAAAATCAGGGAACATGGAATTGGCGACGTATTTATAAAATAGTCCCATCAACAACCCACTAATAACCGAAAGAGCAAGTCCTTTGCTTGATACAGAAGCCGTATTGCCTGCAAGCATTTTTCGATAGGCATTAGCATTGAGCAAAATAGCAATTACAATAAGCGCTACCCCCGCAAAAATAAAAGTTGAATTACCAATAGGGGCATCGATATAATTCACAATCACGCCGACTACCAATGCCAAACCTATTCCCACAGGAAAGGCAACCGACATCCCTGCAATAGAAATAGCTGCTCCTAACAGGATATTAGCCAAATTGAATACGATACCACCTATAATCGCTGAATAAATATTGACAGTATCAGCTTGTTGTATATCTACTAAAAAACCTCTTCCTCCTTCGCCCATACTTCCGAGCGTAAAGGCAAATAATAAGGAAGTAATGAGTATTCCGATAACATAATCCCAATAGAAAAGCTCAAAACGCCAATTGGACGAAGCTAACTTTTGGGTATTGGCCCATGAGCCCCAGCATAACATAGTTACGATACAAAAAACCACCGCAGTGGTATAGTTTTCGATGATAAACATAAATTTGATACGGTTGTGGTTATTACTTTTTTGCAGCTGGTTTTCTCTGTCCAAAACGATAAATAGTCTGATTGGAATCGTTATTTGGACTATCACCATAAATCAACACTTCGGTGATACGGCATTCATGCTCCTCAGATGGGTTAAGCATTTTCAGCTTGACGGTATGTTTTCCCTTTGGTAGCAAATATTTCCAAAACAACTCATGACGACGTTCTTTAAAGCTAGTTGGCAAGGCTACAGTCTCTATTTTATTGCCATCTAAATATAATTCTACCTGAAAGTTAAAAGTGCTTTCTGACATCCATTTAGCCGTTTCTCCCTTTACTACAAAACCTGTTCCTTCAAAATCAAAGGTATATTCATCTTTCAAATATTTATTAACAAACTGTTTATCAATTGGATAAGTCCCATCAAAGCTTTTTTCCATTTTGACTGGCATAGGAGTTTGAATCGGAATAATCACTTTATCTTCTAAGACTTTCCCACCATTACGTTCAATATTCAACAATGCGTGTTTGGTACCGATTTCATACACATCTGCCAATGAAATAGTTGTGTATTTAAAATCAATATCTTCAGCCTCTTTCAAACCCATTTTCCAATAAGCTGGAATTTTGTCATAACCTAATACTGTTCCAAGTATTCCTCCTGCTGATGAAGGATTGCAGTCTGCATCTTGACCGCAACGGGTCGTAATTTCCATTGTTTGGGAAAAATCTCCATTGCCATAAAGTAAACCTAAAACCACATACGCCGAGTTGATAGTCGCATCGATATTGAATGGCGCAAATACACCATCAGGGCATCCAATATCTTGTGTCCATTTGTCTTGGAGTAAATACCATGTCTTTTTCCAATCATTTGGATACATTTGATGCCATTTGATTATGTCAGCTATACATTTGTAATAATTACTTTCTTTGGGAATAGTCTTAAGTGCTTCCGAAACAATGTATTTTATATCGGTTGAAGTAAATGCCAAAGTATAACACGCACCTAAATACACGCCACCAAAATACCCATCACCATAGTTCATGATATGTCCAATTTTATCAGAAATTTTTGAGGCAGCATTTGGCATAGCAGGTGACATAAGTCCTGCAAAATCGCATTCTATCTGATAATCAATACAATCTGCATGTGGATTATTGACCCAATGACCAGAGGCAGGAGGCATCATTCCATGCAAAATATTATATCTTCCCGCTTGATTTGCGTGCCAAAGTGCATAGCCAGCATTGGCATAAGCCTTGGCATGTGACTCAACTGGAGCATCAAGCCCTTCTTTCTCAAAAACATCCACAAAAGTCAAGTCCATATATAAATCATCATACAAACCTGGATTGTTGAGCATAGTGTTTTTCAAATAGCCATCATACCATTGTATAGGCTGATATTCATTGATGATGGTGCCATTGTACTTAAACTCAACGGGTCCTCCAAAGGTTACGCCAATAGTTTGACCAGCCCAACCTCCTTTGATTTTATCCTTGAGCTGTGTTTTGCTCAAGGTAAGTGTTTTTTGTTGCGCCAATAATGTATTGGTCAAAAATAGAATTAATAGAAATGTTTTTTTCATAAAGTTAAATAGTTGATTAATAAAAGGATAAGATTATGAATGAGTGCTGAGTTGTGAGTTGTGAATTTTGAAAAATCAATATTTTATTAAAATTCTTTGACAGTTATTTTACTCTATTACTTAAAAACTGTTTTACTAAGTGCTCATAGCTCAATACTTAACGTTCTAAATTTTGATATAAAAAGCTTTTCATTATTCGGTTGATAAACTCATTGGAATCAATCGAAACACCCACTTCGGCATTAGGAACTTGATTTTCGTTTATTCGGGTAAAGCCTTCGTTATCGACTGCAATATTGACTTTTTTAGTCTTGAAAAGTTCGGGGTACAGCATCATACCAATCGCTACAGGGTCAAACAGCGTTGGCGTTTCGTTGCCCCATAGCACATACAAACCCGACAAGGCATTTGTCAAAACAGACTGTCGCATCAATAATAAATCTCGCTTGGTTTTCTCAAGTTTTACCATAGCAGTTACGTCCAATCCCGCATAAACTATATTGGCACCTGAATTGACAAACTTCTTAGCAGCAGGAATATCCACTTTTACATTCCATTCGGCATCGATACTTGGATAGGTGTTGTAGCCAATATAGAATGACCCAAACATCGCATAGATTTTCTTGGCTAATTTCAAGGCTTTGGGGTCTTTGTCGATGACGTCTGCCATATTCGTTACTGGACCAACCGAAATAATGATGACCTCATTCGGATATTTTTTGAGGTTTTCGATGATAAAATCTGTAGCAGATTGTTGAATAGGTTTTAATTTGTTGAAATCCTTAGCCCAGTAAAATTGTTCTGCATACCAGTTGGCACGCTCGTCAATTTTGGAAGTATTACGTCCCAAGGCTACAGGAATTTTGTCTTGACCAGTCTCATACAATAGTTTGAGCGCCACTTTGGCACGGTCATCGGTACGACCGTAGCATGTAGTAATGCCCAAAATATCCAATTTATCTTGATTGGTTAGAAGCATGGCTAAGGCAAAGGCATCATCAATATCATCGCCCAAATCGCAATCAAAAATGACTTTTTGTCGAGTTTGTCCAAACAGCATCATTGACATGAGCGTCAGCACAATAGTGAGTTTTAGTTTCATAGAAAATGGGATTTAAGTTATGTGTTTAGACACTAGGCAAAGAGTTTTAATATGTTTTTTAGTAACTACGGATATGTTTTGTCGAAAGCCAAATAGTTGAATTTTATTTACTAACTTAAGTTAGTGGGCAAAATTAAATTTAAGATTATGCTTGGATCTTTCAGGTAACGGCTCTCGGCGGTGGGTTTTGGAAAAAGCATGGCTGTGGGTAATAAAAAACATTTTAACACTCTGTGCCTTGTGCCTGTTGCCTTGTGCCTAAACACATAACTTAAATCTTATTCTGCATTAATACTTAATTTAGCATCACTATTCTGATTATGAACTCGTTATATTAATCGATATACTATTAACTAACAACTCCTATTGCTTACATTTCAACTCTTGATGGCATAGAAGCTTGTGCTCCCATGCGAGTAACGGCAATAGAGGCAGCTTTGCAAGCAAACTTTACAGCTTCTGAAAGTATTTTTTCTTCATAAATCGCTACTGCCAAGGCTCCACTAAAACAGTCTCCAGCGGCTGTAGTATCTATGGCTTCAACCTTAGGAGCTTCAATTATTCCTTCAAAATCAGCTGATTTCAGATAAGCTCCTTTTGCTCCCAAAGTAATGATGATATTTTGAACGCCTAGTGCTGCAAAGACTTGTCCCGCTTTTTGAGCACTTTCAAAATCCGTAACTTTTACTCCAGTAAGCAGTTCTGCTTCGGTTTCGTTTGGCGTAATGGTATGAATAAATGGGAATACGGATGAGGAAAGTTGAGCCGCTGGGGCTGGATTCAGAATCACTTTTAATCCATATTCATAGGCTTTTTGAATCGTGTATTCAACTGTTTGGATAGGTGTTTCTAGTTGTATCAGCAGAATATTATCTCGTTCAAAAATACTCGACGCATTTTCGATATCCTCGATAGACAAATGGGCATTTGCTCCCGGCGCTACCGTAATGCAATTTTCACCTTTGGCATCCACATTGATAAGAGCAACTCCCGAGGGGTTTTCGGTATCGACTACCACAAAATCGGTGTTGATACCTTCTTGCACAAACTGTTGGTGTGCTTGTCGCCCAAAAATATCATCTCCTATTTTACAAACGAACACGGTTGGGCACCCTAGTCGGGCGGTAGCTACTGCTTGGTTAGCACCTTTGCCACCAGCATTCATCAAAAATTTTCCTCCAATGACAGTTTCACCAGGTGTAGCAAGTTTTTCTGCTTTGATGACCATGTCTGTATTTGAGCTCCCAACTACAATAATTTTCTTCATCAGATTATTTTTAAATTTGAAACATTCAAAAATATCTAAAAATAATATCAAAACACAGTGGATAGAAAAATGATATGTAACTAGCTGCAAGACTTTGGCAGATTAGTAAAAGTCTTTTTTATAAAATATTAAGCTGTAGACGATATGCCAGAAAATCAAAAACTGATAGAGAGAAAATTTTGCCTTGAAATAACCGTATAGCTAAGTCTTTCAATTTCAGATTGGAGATTTCGGAAATAAATAGTTTTTATAATCCTTCGTACACTGCTAATTGAGAGTGCAATTTTTAAATATCACTTTAATTTAGCATAAAAAGTATTGAAAATTAGAGTTTTACATTCGCAACTCAGCATTCATACATAAAAAATAGCTATCAAAAAATTTCTGATAGCTATCCGTTTTCATACAAGATAGGATGAACAGGTTAGTTCAACTTACTATTGTCCTTGACCTAGTGAGTAAGCGGCTTTGCCATCAAACTCATAAAGGTTTTCTGTTTTAATGACATCTATGCCTTGCGAAATGGCTTTCTCCAACAACGCTGGAATTTGCGCGCTTGAACCAAGTCCCTTAAATCTGCATCTCCAGTGGTCTGTACAAAATGTTTCAGGAAATCCTTCAGGCCAAACTTTGATTCCTCGATTGGTAATCATACTTAGTTCTAATCCTGCATGATTCAACTGGCTTACTTGTGCTGCCAAATCATCTGCTTGACTGCCAGACCAGTGTACAAATAAATCTACACCAACGATTTCCTTTTTGGCAGGTGCTTTACGCACGTACTTCGGCAAGTACATTTGGGCTCCTTCCGCATACTCAACTGCTTGAAGCTGCTTTGGTTTTTGACCAAGGTTTGCAATTACAGCTTGTGCAAATTCTTTTGTTCCAACTTTTTGAGTACTTGTTCCCTCCTGATAGATATCGTAAGTATGAATACCGTCTTCGATGGTTTTAAGCCATGCGTTTTGTACCTTTTCGGCTATATCCATCTGACCAATATGTTGTAACATCAGGATGGCACCTTGCAATAGTCCAGATGGGTTAGCAACATTCTGTCCAGCTCTTCGTGGGGCAGAGCCGTGAATGGCTTCAAACATGGCACATTCTTCACCGATGTTCGACGAACCAGCCAAGCCCACTGAGCCTGCGATTTGTGCAGCGATGTCTGATAGTACATCTCCATAGAGGTTTGGTACTACAATTACATCAAAAGCCTCAGGGGTATCAGCCATTTTTGCTGCGCCAATATCGATAATCCAGTGTTCATTTTCAATTTCTGGATACTCCTGTGCTATTTCGTCGAATACCTTATGAAACAATCCATCTGTTTGCTTCATAATGTTGTCTTTTGTAAAGCAAGTTACTTTTTTACGTCCGTTATGTTTGGCATACTCAAAAGCATAGCGAACGATTTTCTCACAACCTGGGCGACTAATGAGTTTAAGACACTGTACCACTTCGTCGGTTTGTTGGTGCTCAATACCTGCATAAAGATCTTCCTCATTTTCACGGATAATCACAATATCCATCTTAGGGTGCTTGGTATCCACAAACGGATGCAGACTTAAACAAGGGCGAACGTTAGCGTACAAGCCCAAAAACTTACGAGTAGTTACGTTAAGACTCTTGTAGCCTCCCCCTTGTGGCGTTGTAATGGGCGCTTTTAAGAAGACTTTGTTTCGGCGTATAATGTCCCACGACTCTCTTGCAATACCTGAAGTATTACCAGACAAATACACCTTTTCACCAATGTCAATTGTCTCGATTTCAATTTTTGCTCCTGCAGCAAGAATGATTTCTAAAGTGGCATCCATAATCTCTGGTCCGATACCATCTCCTTTTGCAACTGTAATTTTTGTCATCTGTGTTTGTGTTATGCTTTGTTTACGACACAAAATTGAAGTAATATTTTCATAAGTTTTTATTTATGTTAAAAATGTTTTACATAAATAAAATTTATAATAATACTTCCTATTGAATAATTTGACTTATTATTTAATTTATAAGTAATTAATTTTCAAATAATTAATAACAATCACTGACATGAGCTTTTTAACTGAAATATCAATATATAAATATTTTAAATGTTTATAATTTCATGTATAAATAAAAACTTATGATTAATTCATTTCAATTTTGTATTCAAATATTAAAACACATACAGAAATGATACTTTCAACATCAGTACAATTAGCAAAAACATATTTAGAAAAGGGAGGAGTAATTGGGCTACCAACAGAGACCGTTTATGGTTTGGCAGGAAATATTTGGGATCAAGAGGCAATCAATAAAATCTTTGCTATTAAAGAACGTCCCAAAAATCATCCTTTGATTGCGCACGTGGCTCATTGGAATCAAGTAGAAAGTATCGCAAGTGATATTCCTGCCATGGCACAGCAATTAGCAGAAAGGTTTTGGCCTGGCCCACTCACTATGATATTAACTGCCAAACCTGACGTGCCTTCAGCAGCAACTGCTGGTCTCGGAACTATCGCTGTTCGAATGCCTGAGCACCCATTGGCATTGAAATTACTATCAGCACTTCCTTTTCCATTGGTTGCTCCAAGTGCAAACCCTTTTGGAAAAATTAGCCCTACCTCAGCTATGCACGTATTTTCCTATTTCAAAGGAAAAATACCTTTAACACTTGATGGTGGAAATTGTAAAATAGGACTTGAATCGACCATTATTGGCTTCAAAGATAATGCTGTAGTGATTTATCGTCAGGGAGTCATTAGTAAAGATGATATTCTTGAGGTACTTCCCAATACGGCGGTATATTATGATATTGATAGCCAAAATAACTATCCGGGCAGTCATCGTTCTCATTATGCACCCAAAACTCCCTTGATTATTACTGAATCTTTAGAAGAAACGCTTGAGAAATATACAGACCAAAAGATAGGATTGCTCAGTTTAGGGACTAAAGGAGAGAATTTTTCAACTATTGCTGAAATCCGTTATTTGAGTAAGACAAATGACCTAAAAGAGGCCGCCTCTAATCTATATGCTCACCTACATGAATTAGATAGTCTGAATCTTGATGTGATTGTGGCAGAACTTTTCCCTACCAGTGATTTGGGGATGGTGCTCAATGATAAATTGATTAGAGCCTCTAGTCAATTTGTGTAGATGCTTTCAAGAAGTAGTGTATTACCGAATAGATTATTTATAAACTTTCAGGCCAACAAAAGCCTGATCATTTATCTTAACTAATTGTTATATTATGAATTCAAGCTTATTACTCGAGAATTTATCAAATCCAGCACTGTTATTTTTTGTTTTAGGAATTGTGTCGGTGGTGTTAAAAAGTGATTTGAAAATTCCTGCCAATTCATCGAAGTTTATCTCATTATACCTATTGTTTGCGATTGGGTTCAAAGGTGGTCAAGAGCTCTCCCATGAGGTCTTCAATGGTCAAATGGTTGGGTGATGCTCACAGGTATATTTATTTCTGTGGCAATTCCTTTTTATACTTTTTTAATTCTTAGAAAAAAACTAAACGTGTATGATGCAGGAGCAACAGCAGCGGCTTATGGCTCGGTGAGTGCCGTAACATTTGTGACAGCGGTTTCGTACCTCGAAACTTATCATTTACCAATACACGGCTATATGGTTGCCACCATGGCATTGATGGAATCACCAGCTATTATAGTAGGATTACTATTGATTTCTGTTTTTGGTAAAGATATTCATCAAGGTATCCAGAAAAAGGAGGCACTCAAACATTCTTTAACCAATGGAAGTGTTCTACTAATTTTAGGAAGTTTAATAATAGGCTACTTAGCCAATGCCAAACAGGCGGAAGGCATCAAACCTTTTACCAATGATTTGTTTAAAGGTTTCCTAGCTATCTTTTTATTGGATATGGGAATTTCAAGTGGAAAAAAATTGGCTTCCTTCTTTTCCTATGGTTGGTTTCCGATCATTTTTGCAGCGATTATTCCATTAGTCAATGGATGTCTTGTGGGTTGGGTAACTGGATTTTTCTGTGAACATTCGATAGACCGCTTTATACTAGCAGTCTTAGCGGCGAGTGCGTCTTACATAGCCGTACCTGCTGCCATGAAAATATCAGTACCCCAAGCGAACCCAGGATTGTATTTGCCTATGACTTTAGCTATTACTTTTCCCATCAATATCACAATTGGACTACCCATTTACTTCGGGATTGTCTCGATGTAATTTTGAATGGTGAATGATGAGTTGTGAGTAATGACTTTATTCACAACTCATCATTCAAAACTAATACTTATTGCACCAATCAAATTTTTCCTGAATAATTCGATCTTTTTCTTGATGGATAAATTCTAAGAAAGCTTTTGCTACTGGTGAAAAATTCTTGCCTTTCATCCAAATTAAGTGCCATATACTTTGAATAGGAAATCCTTTGACAGGGATAATTTGAACGTCGCCCATTGATAATTCATTTTTGAGACCAATCAGCGGCATTACCGAATACCCCAGACCTGCCAAAACAGCCTGCTTTACAGCCTCATTGGAAGTCAGTTCCATTTTTTTATGAATAGGAAGCATATTGGCCTGCACAAATTTCTCCATCACATGTCTTGTTCCAGAACCTTGCTCGCGATAAATAAGCGGTAATGTCTCCAACACAGAAGTATCGTAGAGTTTTTTCGGGAAAGTTTGAAGTGAATTACCTACCAAAAATAGTTTATTGGGCATCAGTTCCACCTTCTCAATTTGGAGATGGTCGGGTAATACTGATACTAGCGAAAAGTCTACATCGTTTTGTTCGAGACTTTCCACAACTTTAACTTTATTAGTTACATCTAATTTCAATTCTATTCCATCATGTTGACTCATGAAGTCATTCAGGAAATAAGGAATCACATATTTACCTGTTGATACTACTGAAATTTTGAGTTGACCTACCAATTGCCCTTTAAAAGCGGCCGTCTTATGATTGATGGCGTATACTTCAGATAAGATTCGTTCGGCGGCAATAGCAATTTCTTTTCCAAAATCTGTAATGAATAACTTACGTCCAACGACTTCGGTGAGAGGGATGGCAAATTGGTCTTGCAGATTTTTTAACTGTATAGAAACGGCGGGTTGACTCAAGTGCAATTCCTCAGCGGCTTTCGTAACACTTTTGGTTTTACTAATCATCAGGAATACCTGCAATTGATGTAATGTATAGTTCATAGAGATAGCTATAATGATTCAAAAAAATCCTAACAAGTAAGAATCTAAGATCAAAATTAGCAAAAGTAATAGTCAATCTAAAATCCTACCTATAATCTCCCAGGGTTAAATATTGAATGTAATTTTTGGGGAAGATAATCAAAGAAAAATTACCCACCTATCCATGATCCAATCAGCATATCAGCTGTCGATTTTCAAGCTGTAGATGTCACATTTTAGAGATTGTTTTAATCAATAGGTAGGAATACAACAGGTGTAGAGATGTTGACGGTTTCTACATGAAAAACTATTTAGGTCTAAAATCACCCAACCCTAAACTTTGAATTCGAACCACAGATTGAATCTTCAATATTTCATAAATCTTCTCTATAAAGTGTCATAATGACACTTTTCTGATTGTAGTAAACATAATGAATACATATTTGAAGATTTGTGCTAATGTATTCTACCTACATGACCTTATTTTGCATTGTAATTTTATATTAATTATTAAATGAATCATATTTTATTCTAATGTATGAAACACTTTAACCTACCTATTTCAACTATTCGAAATAAACTTCACTTAGTAGCTTGGTTTGTCTCGCTTATGATTGGGGTTATGAGCTTCACCTCAAAAGCTCAAACAGTAAGAGGAACTGTAAAGTCTTCATCGGGCGAACCGATACCCGGAGCGACCATTACAGTGAAGGGAACAACCAAAGGAACCAATGCCAATAAGGATGGTGCTTTTAGTATCAATTGTTCTCCTAAAGAGATATTACTGATTAGTTCAATCGGCTTTAAACCACAAGAGATTTTAGTCGGCAAAAAAACAACAATTGATGTCGTTTTGGAAGAGTTTCAAACTGCCCTAGACGAAGTCGTTGTTGTTGGTTATGGTAAGCAAAAGAAAGAAGGCGTCGTAGCTTCGGTAACCCAAACCACAGGAAAAGTTCTTGAGCGTGCGGGTGGTGTATCGAGTATTGGTGCTGCCCTCACAGGTAACGTGCCGGGTTTAATTACCAATGCCAGTACGGGTTTGCCAGGAGCCGAGGATCCACAAATCATTATTCGTGGACGTAGTACATGGAACAACTCAGACCCTTTGATTTTGGTAGATGGTGTGGAGCGTCCCATGAATAGCGTCGACATCAGTTCTGTAGAAACCGTAACAGTATTGAAAGATGCTTCTGCTACGGCCGTATTTGGATCGAGAGGTGCCAATGGTGTAATCTTGATTACGACAAAAAGGGGTAAAACAGGGAAGGCATCTATACGTGCCACGGTGAATACAATTTTGAAGTCACCTTCAAAACTACCAGGGAAGTATGACTCATTTGATGCCTTACGTATAAGAAATGACGTTATCGAATATGAGCTTGCTACGAAGCCAGATGGTTGGAGAGATTATTTGCCATTTGATATTCTGAACAAGTACCGCAATCCAGCGAACTTAGCAGAAGCTGAGCGTTATCCGAATGTCAACTGGGAAGAAACATTGTTTAAATCTCACGCTTGGTCAAACAACGCCAACTTGAACATTAGTGGTGGTACAAATACCGTGAAGTATTTTACCAGTGCTGATTTCTTGCATGAAGCCGATTTGTTTAAAACTTATCCAAACAATCGTGGATATGAGCAAGGTTTTGGTTTTGACCGCTTGAATGTGAGAAGTAATTTGGACTTTCAGTTAACGCCAACTACTTTATTCAAAACCAATTTATCGGGCTCGTATGGTGTACGCAAAAGCCCTTGGGGTTTTACAGGTTCTGAATATGGCGCTTGGATTGACGCCTACAACGCAGCACCAGATTTGTTTTTGCCAGTGTACTCAGACGGCTCTTGGGGATATTATGCGCCCAACGAAGCTAGAGCTGAAAACTCAGCAAGAAGTTTAGCGATTGGTGGGGTTTCTTATCAAACAACAGCCAGAATCACGACAGACTTTACACTCGACCAAGAGTTGGATATGATTACAAAAGGCTTGAGATTTACGGGTACTATCTCACTTGATAATACTTTTGTGGAAAGTGATAGAGGTATTAATGACCTTTACAATGACACACAACGTAAATGGATTAACCCAGAAACAGGAGCCGTTACGTATCGCCAAGCCATTGACGGTATCACAGGATTTGATTTTCAAGAGGGTATCAAATGGAATCCAGCGGCAGGTACAATTGGTGCAAGTCAAAGAAGGTTGTTTTATCAGTTACAGCTCAATTATGCCAAAAATATTGCTGGAAAGCATTATGTAACAGGAATGGGCTTGATGAACCGCAACGTCTATGCTAATGGTAGTATGATTCCTTCGTATCGTGAAGACTGGGTATTTAGAACAACTTATACTTACGACAACAAGTATACGGTAGAATATAACGGAGCTTACAACGGTTCAGAGCAATTTGCAGCGGCTTATCGTTTTGCATTTTTCCAATCGGGTGGTTTAAACTGGATTGTTTCGAATGAAAACTTTATGAAGTCTTTAAAATTTGTAGACCAATTTAAAGTAAGAGCCTCTTATGGACAAACTGGTTTTGATAACCTTGGGGTAAGATGGCCGTATTTGGAACAATGGAATTATAATGGAAAATCAAGATTAGGAATCAGTGGTGAGGCCGCCGAACAAAGCCCTTACACATGGTATAGTCAAACGGTAGTTGGTAACCCAAATGTACAATGGGAACAATCTGAGAAGTACAATGTTGGGGTTGATTTCGAATTTTTGAAAGGCTTTATCAAAGGGAAAGCAGACTTTTTTACAGATAATAGAAGTAAAATTTTGTTAGCAAACCGTTCTGACGTTCCTACTTATTTTGGTGCAACTCCTCCTGTAGCAAACTTAGGAGCCGTAAAATCAAGTGGTTATGAATTAGAGTTACACCTCAATAAATCCTTGAGAAACTTTAGGTTATGGACAGACCTTAACATGACGCATACACAAAATAAGATTATTGAAGCTGCCAATCCTGAATTATTACCTGACTATCAGAAGTCAGAAGGCATGCAAATCAACCAAGCTTATTCGTATGTAAGTCGTGGTACCTACAGCACGTGGGATCAATTATATGGAAGTGCTATTCAGAATGCCAATGATAACCAAAAACTCCCAGGCAACTACTATTTAGTAGATTACAATGGTGATGGTTTGATTGATTCTCGTGACAATATTCCGTATGGATTTACAGGCTGGCCAGCCAATACTTACAATGCCACTTTTGGTATAGACTGGAAAGGATTCTCGGCTTTTGTACAATTCTACGCAGTAAACAACGTAACACGTCAGGTAGAATTTAGAAGCTTGAGTTCACAAAGTCATACCGTGTACCAAGAGGGTGATTATTGGTCGCCTAGTAATCCGAATGCCAATCCAATGCCACGCTGGTTGACTACACCACAAGGCTATTATAGAGGCACGCAATATATGTATGATGGTTCGTATGTACGCTTAAAGAATGCTGAAATCGCCTACAACTTTACACCAGAATTTAGTAGAAAGTTGGGAGTTTCAGGACTCAGAATTTATCTCAACGGTAACAACCTTATTGCTTGGAGCAAAATGCCAGATGACCGCGAATCGAACTTTGCAGGTACAGGCTGGGCTTCACAAGGAGCATATCCTACCGTTAAACGATTCAATTTAGGTCTAAATCTTACCTTTTAATTAAAACAAAAGCATGATTAAGAAAATTAAACTCTTGTTTGTGGCGGTGGGTCTTTCCATGACTTTTGGAATTACCTCCTGCAAGGATTTCCTCGACCGTGACCCTCAGTCATTGGTTTCAGACAAAGATGCCTTTAAAAATTTTGTTAACTTTCAAGGCTTTACTGAAGAGTTATATCATTGTGTACCAGACTTTTCAAATGCCTATTGGACAAACTCATGGAACTGGGGAGAGGATGAAATTCAATCTACAGCTCAAACTTTTCACTTTTGTGTAAAAATCGACAACGGTGATTTTTGGGGATGGCAACGCAACTTTGATGGCTGGCAAGCAGGTTGGATGGATCGTAACAATAACCAAACCAACGACGACCGCTTTGCTAAATCACTTTGGGGCTTAGGTTGGTATGCAATTCGTAAAGCTAATATGGGCTTGGCCAATATCGATAAATTAACCGATGCAACTCAGGAAGAAAAAAACCTTATCAAAGGACAACTATTATTCTTTAGAGGCTGGTACCACTTTATGTTTATGCAATACTTTGGTGGGCTACCTTACATTGATAAAGTACTTCCAGGTGACCAAAAACTTACCTTGCCTCGACTCAAATACAGCGAATGTGCTGACAAAGCTGCCGCTGATTTTAGAGAAGCAGCGAATCTTTTGCCATCAAACTGGGATAATACCACAGCAGGAAAGAGAACCTTAGGTAAAAACCAACTCCGTATCAATAAGATTATGGCGTTGGGATATTTAGGGAAAAACTACCTTTGGGCAGGAAGTCCATTGATGAACTCAGTGTCTGGTGGTAGCCGTACTTATAATGCCGAATACTGCAAAAAAGCAGCAGACGCTTTTGCTGAATTATTATCCTTATGTGAAAGTGGCGAAGCACCATATAGCCTAGTCCCTTTTGCTCAATACTACACTAATTTTTATACAACTGGTCAAAACTGGAATATCCCAGGGGGTACTGAAGCCATTTTTAGAGGTCCTTATTATGGTGCCAACAACTCTAACTGGGGTACAAGTAAGCAGTATTCGCCATTAATTATTAGCGAAGGCGATGTGAAGTTTTTACCAACATCTAACTACGTTAATTACTACGGTATGGCCAATGGTTTGCCAATCAAAGATGTTACTCAAGCGGATAGCGAATCAGGTTACAACCCTGAGTATCCTTGGAAAGGTCGTGACCCTCGTTTTTATAATGACATTGTGTTTGATGGGGTAAAAATGGTGGCAGGAAGTATTCCAAATGCCAGCGAAGCTAACAACCGCTATGCTAACCTTCATACGGGTGGTTCGTATCGTGATATTGCCACTGGAAGTCGTACAGGGTATCTATTATTTAAGTTTGTACCAAGAACAGCTAACAAGTATGATCAAGGATATAGCTACGATAAAAGTTTGAATATCCACCTACCTTATATGCGTTTGGCAGATGTTTATTTGATGTATGCCGAGGCTGCTGCGCAAGGTTATGGTTCGCCAACGGGTAAATCAGCTAGTTACAGTAAAACTGCGGTAGATGCTATCAATGTCATTCGCGATAGAGCAAGTGTTGGACGAGTGGCAACCAAATTCTTAGGGTCATTAGATTTGTTTATGGAAGAAGTGCGTCGTGAGAGAGCCGTTGAATTATCCTTTGAAGGGCACAGATTCAATGACTTACGTCGCTGGTTGTTGCTAGCACAAAGTCCATATACGTTGAAAAAATCGCTAGAGTTTGACCGTGCAAGTACACTAGATCCTAACAAAGATCCTAAAGAAAACAGAGTGTTGAACATTCGTGAGACTACCATTTTGGAACGTAAGTTTACTGACAAACATTACTGGTTACCGCTCAAAAATAATGATGCCAACCTCTATTTAGAATTTGCTCAAAACCCTGGTTGGTAATCAGAGCTAATACTATAATCATACCTTGAAAAGATTAATGTAAAGCAAATGAAGTTCATAAAAATACTCCTCTTCTTGTGTACGCTCATGATGTTACAGCCTGTAACATCGAGGGCACAAGACACCCCAACCATACAGATAAAGGCTACTGTATTTGGGGTAAACAACCAGCCTTTGAAAGGGGCGGTTGTAACAAGCGCTGCCGAAAATAGCAAAGCTGTTACAACAGATGCTTTCGGCACTTTTGAATATGAAGTAGCTAAAAATGATGTGTTGTCTATTTCGGCTAAAGGATTTGAAACAAAGTATATTACCATTACAAAAGCGATTTCTCAAATTAGTCTTACACCAGAAAAAACGCGTGATTTGATTCATGCTGCTTTTCGTGAGGTAGAAAAACAAGACTTATTGGGGGGAGTTGCTTCGGTAAATGTAAAAGAGCTTTTAAATAAAAACTATTTTACCAATACCCTCGATGGTATGGAGGCTTTCGCTTCTGGATTCAACGGAAATAGCAACTGGGGTATGGGAAACTATCTGTTTATGATTGATGGTGTACCTCGCGAAACTGGTAATGTGGCTCCTACCGAGATAGAAGAAATTGTTTTCTTGAAAGGTGCCAACGCAGTAGCACTTTACGGTAGCCGTGCTGCCAAAGGTGTTGTCAATGTTATTACGAAGCGTGGCGAGGTAGGAAAACGCCGCTTTGATTTAAGAGTAAACAGTGGTATCAATATTCCTAAAAGTTATCCGAAGTATTTGGGGTCAGCAGAATATATGACGATGTATAACGAAGCTCGTAGAAATGATGGCTTAACGGATTTATATTCAGAATTAGATATCTATAATTATGGTTCAGGACGCAACAAATACCGTTTCCCGAATGTAGATTTTTATTCTTCAGATTATCTCAAAAATGTGTTTACTCGCTATGATGCTACAGCCGAGATTTCGGGAGGAAACGAGCGTGTAAGATATTATACCAACTTAGGGTATTCAACAACTGGTTCATTATTGAACTTTGGCGAAGCAAAAAACAATAACAATTCGGACCGTCTTAATTTTAGAGGAAATCTTGATATTCAGCTCAACGAATATATCTCGATGAATGCTGATGCTACAGCGATTTTTTATACAGGAAGAGGCGTCAATACTGATTACTGGGGCAATGCCGCTACGGTACGTCCCAACCGTTTTGCGCCTTTAATTCCGATAGATTTAATCGAAAAAGAAGATGCAGCTTCACAAATTTGGATTCAGAATAGTAACAACCTTATTGATGGCAAATATTTACTAGGAGGCACTCAGCTTGACCAAACTAACCCTATCGCAACGATTTATGCAGGTGGAAATAATCAGTATTCAAACCGTCAATTTCAGTTTAATACTGGTCTGAAGGCCGATTTGCGCAATGTATTGAAAGGGTTGTCGTTCCGTACAGGTTTTGCAGTAGACTATGCTACGGCTTATTCGCTGTCATACAATTACTCGTATGCTACGTACTCGCCTACATGGAACAACTATAGCGGAACAGACTTGATTAGTAGTTTGACGGTCTACAACCAAGATGCCAAATCTGGAACACAAAATGTTAGTGGTAACTGGTATCGTCAAACGATCGCATTTTCAGGTCAGTTGAACTATGACAGAACCTTTGGCACTAACCACAACTTCTCTGCGATTTTGTTGGCAAATGGATTTCAACAATCTGAATCAGCGGTTTATCACCGAACTAGTAATGCAAACCTCGGCCTATTAGCGAGCTATAATTACAATCACAAGTACTACGTAGATTTGAGTACGGCGTATATTCATTCTGCTAAGTTGCCACCAAGTAACCGTCAGGCATTCTCGCCTTCAGTTTCTCTAGGTTGGAGATTGAGCCGTGAGGAGTTCTTGAAAAACTCACATATCGTGAATGACCTAAAACTTACTGCTTCGGCAAGTATCCTAAACACCGATTTGGATATCAATGATTATTATCTCTATCAAGGATTCTATACAGGTGCAGGTTCATGGTATGGTTGGAAAGATGGAACAGGTATTCAGGCGACAGAATCTAGAAGAGGTGATAACCCTAATATGAAATTTCCAAGAAGAGAAGAAATTAATATTGGTTTAGAAGGTACCTTCTTTAATCGTTTATTGAATGTGAATGGTACTTTCTTTATGAATAAAATTACAGGAAATATCATTCAAGCCTCTGTATTGTTCCCTTCATATTTCACAACAGGCTGGCCAGTATCGTCATTTATTCCTTATGTGAATTACAATGAAGATAAGCGTGTAGGGTTTGATTTCTCAGCGAATTTGAACAAGAAAATTGGAGAAGTAAACTGGAATTTGGGTATCAATGGTACTTATTACCAAACAACTGCTGTAAAAAGAGCTGAGCTTTACGAAAATGCCTATCAGAATAGACAAGGTAAGCCTTTGGATGGCATCTGGGGATTACAAAATTTAGGCTTTTTCCAAGATGACAATGACATCAAAAACTCTCCTTCACAAACTTTCGGTCAAGTAAAACCTGGCGATATCAAGTACAAAGACCAAAATGGTGATGGTATTATCGATTCACGTGATGAGGTATTCTTAGGAAAAGGAGGCTGGTTTGGCGCACCGTTTACAATGGGCGTAACGCTTTCAGCACAATGGAAGAAGTTGACTTTCCTAGCTTTGGGTGTAGGTCGTTTCGGAGGAAATGCTATGCGTAATAACTCTTATTTCTGGGTATATGGTGAAAATAAATATTCGGAAGTGGTACGCAATCGCTGGACAGAAGCTACAAAGTTGACAGCTACTTATCCTCGTTTGACTACCCTCAGCAGTGACAACAACTTCCGCTCATCGGATTTCTGGATATACAGCACTAGCCGTTTTGACCTGTCAAAAGTTCAAATTACTTATGACTTAACGGATTTATTAAAAATGAAATCTTTTGTGCGTGAATTGGGCGTGTATGTTAATGGGTTTAATCTTTGGACTTTCTCAGAAAACAGGGAAACCCTTGAGTTGAATGTCGGTAGCTCACCACAAACACGATTCTTTAACCTAGGCGTAAAAGCGTTGTTTTAGGTTTTTTACTAATACTTAGAAACTTATACTATGATGAATATGAATAAGGGTATATTAAAATTTTTAGCCTGTATCCTCTTGCTCACAAGTTGCCAAGACTTGATAGAGCCTGCGCAGGAAAACAACAGGCAACTAGACCCAAATGCCTATTTACCAAGCGATTCTAGATTTCCATTTGGTATTTTATTAAATGGCTATAACCGAATTCCAAGTAACTCGTGGTCATTTAATGATGTAGCTACCGACGATGCCGTGAGCAACGACCAAACAAATGTCTATTTGAAAATGGCAACAGGGCAGTGGACTGCCAATAACAATCCTGCCAATCAATGGACCAACTGTTACGCTGGGATTCAGTACATGAACATTATGCTTGGAGAGGTAGATAAGGTAAAATGGGTAGCAGATCCTATTGCTAGCAAGTTGTTTGCTATGCGTATCAAAGGGGAAGCATTTGGTATTAGAGCGTTGCTAATGTATAATTTGTTACAAGCTCATGCAGGCGTAGGTAAAGGGGGTAATATGTTAGGAGTTCCAATTTTGACAAAAACTCAAACAACCTCTGACAATTATAATCTGCCAAGAGCGAGTTTTGACGATTGTATCAAGCAGATCTATACAGACTTAGATAGTGCAGATGTTCGTTTGCCGCTTGATTATCTGAACTTGGTTTCGGGACAAGAGTCACAAATTCCTACTAAATATGGTACCGTTACGATAGAACAGTACAACCGTGCTTTTGGGGTAACATTTAGTGGTTTATTGAGTGGTCGTATTGCTAAGGCTATTCGTGCAAAGGTGGCGCTATTGGCAGCAAGTCCAGCATTTAACCCAAACAATGCGAATAAATGGGTTGATGCTGCAAACTATTCGGCACAAGTATTAAATCTGAATGGTGGAATCAATGCTATTACAAGTAATGTAGCTAGCGGACTTACATGGTATTCCAACACTGCAGAAATTGCGGCTTTGAAAGATGGTGCTAATCCTCCAGAAATACTTTGGCGTAACAACTGGGGTGAAAACCGTGATTTGGAACAAGCTAATTTTCCACCAACACTTTTTGGAAATGGTAGAATCAATCCAACCCAAAACTTGGTAGATGCTTTTCCGACAGTCAATGGATACCCTATTAGCGACTCCAACAGTGGATTTAATCCCAATGACCCCTATTCAAATCGTGACCCTCGTTTGAAAATGTTCATTTTGGTCAATGGTGCTACGGCCGGTGTCAACAACACTGCTATCAATACCGCAGCTGATGGTACAACTAACGATGGACTCAATAAGGTAGCTACCTCAACTAGAACGGGCTATTATATGCGTAAGCTATTACGTCAAGATGTGAACCTAAATCCAACGTCTTCAACGAACCAGCGTCATTACAAACCGCATATTCGTTATACCGAAATTGCTTTGAGTTATGCAGAAGCAGCCAACGAAGCGTGGGGACCTACAGGTACAGGAACAAATGCTTATTCGGCATACGATATACTAAGAGCGATTCGTCGTCGTGCAGGAATTGGCTTAGCCAACAATGATGCCTATCTCGAAAGTATCAAAAACAATAAAGAGCAAATGCGTCAATTGATTCGTAATGAGCGTCGTTTGGAGCTATGTTTTGAAGGATTCAGATTTTGGGATTTACGTCGCTGGGATGCCAACCTCACCGAAACAGCTAAGGGAGTTAGTATTCGTAGTGGTGCGTACACCGTTCTTCCAAGCGTTGAATCAAGGGTATTCCAAAACTATATGAAGTACGGTCCAATTCCATATTCAGAAGTTTTGAAATACTCGGCACTAGAGCAAAATCAAGGTTGGAATTAAGAAGCTCTTGAAATTAGCGCAACAATTAAGTATATAAAATTTCTCAAAAGTCGAATTTCAGCTTGGCTGAGCATATTTTAAGCTAGGCTGAAATTCTGACAAACAACATCTTTATTCTTATGAAGAATTCGATTTTCATATTAGTAATATTCATGATGGGACTCATTTCGTGTAATACCGAAAAGGAGTTTCCAGACTACAAGTACCAAACTGTCTATTTTGCTTATCAATATCCTGTAAGAACCATCACTTTAGGAGAAGATTTGACGGTAAACAACGAACTCGATAACCAGTATAAATGTCAAATTTATGCAGCGTTGGGTGGTGCGTATTACAGCAAAAAAGATGTAGCAGTAACGGTGGCTGTAGATAACTCGATACTAGGAAGTGGGATGCGATTTGGCTCTGGTAAAGACGAAATTCTACCGATGCCAAGCAGCTATTTCAAGCTAGCCTCTGACAAAATCATTATCCCATCTGGGACTATTGCTGGGAGTGTTGATGTACAACTTACGGACGCTTTTTTTGCTGATCCTAAGGCAATTAAGAATACGTATGTTATTCCATTAACCATGACGAAGGTCACCGATGCGGATTCTATTCTTTATGGAAAGCATTTTGTGCTTTATGCTTTAAAATTTGTGAATTCTTGGCATGGTAACTATTTGAGAAGAGGAAAAGATGTCGTTTCAGGATCCTTCAATCAAACAATTGTAAGACATGCTCAATATGTAGAAAAAGATGAAGTGAATATGCTTTCGACAAAATCTTTAACAGAGCTTACTTTTCCAGTTGTTTTTAAAGATAAAGACGGAAAAAATATCAGTACCTCTTTACTATTGAAATTTGACAATAACGGAAAATGTACAATTTCGTCAGCTACTTCTGGTATTACGGCTACGGGCACAGGTGCTTTTGTCAAGAAAGGTGAAAAAAATAGTTGGGGCAATAAGGACCGCGATGCGCTTTATCTCAACTACGAAGTAAACCTAACTGGTATGAAAGTAGTCACTTCGGATACTTTGGTCATGCGTGATCGTGCTGTAACAATGGAAACTTTTACTCCTGTAGCTAAGTAAACTCATCTTTAGAACTGTTTTACTATGAATAAATTATATCAAATAGCTTTAGGGTTCACAAGTATTGTATTGGCTTCGTGTACCAAATATGAGCCATTGGAGTTTGCCACAACCAAACCCGAAAGTGTTGCTTTACAAGAAAATATTGACGCCTATCCCGCGCTCAAATCCTATATCAACCGCACCTCTAATCCTAATTTTAAATTTGGCGTAGCGCTTTCTCTCAACGACTACGTCAACAAAGGGGTAATGTATCGCCTAGCCAATAAAAATTTCGATGAAATTGCCCTAGGATATGAAATGAAGCATGGCGCTGTGGTACAGTCTAATGGCTCTTTGGCATTAGACAACGTATCCAAACTACTGGCTGCCGCCAAAGAAGCAGGTACTACCGTTTACGGACATACCCTTTGCTGGCATGCAAATCAAAATGCGAGCTATCTCAATAGCCTGATTGCACCTATGCTCGTAACAGCGCCATCTTTTCCTAACGACCTAAACACTAACCCTTTAAACAATAATCTTTTTACAGGTTGGAATCAAGCCAATAGCGGGGCAGGTATTTCGATTGCCAATAACGCAGGTATGGGAGCAGGTACGAAGGCGATAAAACTGAGTGCATCGGCTACTTCGTCCTCGGCGACTGCTTTACAACTGACAAGCCCTTCGGTTACTGTTGTGCCAGGACATAAATATGAGGTGGTATGTTATATCAAATCGGACGTAGCAGGTGAAGGACGTATCTCTTTTGAAGGACTTAGCAATAATACCCCTTCAATCGATTGGACCAAATCTGGAAAGGCTTCTACTACTTTTACAACAGGTATTTCTTGGAAAGAAATTAGATTCCAGATTAGTGATTTTACTGGATCTAGTATTAAGCTCAACTTTGATTTGGGTTATAAACCTAATGTGAATTATTACATCGACATCAACAACCTCTATGTCTATGATACCCAAGGAACTCCAGTAGTCTCCAACCTTGTAGCCAATGGCGATTTTGAGTCAGGCTCAGGTTGGGGAGGCTGGGGCGGTAGCTCGTCGAGAGGTATAACGGCTGATGGTTTAGGGTATAACAATAAAGGAAAAGCCTTTTTTGTAACAAATCCCACAAAATCAGCCAATTATTGGGATGTTCAAACATTATATGATTTAGGGAAAAACCTTAACAATGGCGAGTCGTATGTACTTTCATTTTGGGTAAAAGGTACTGCTGAAGGAATCATTAGACCAGAATTGCAAAGTGCGTCTTACACATCGAATGGCTATGGTCAAGTTCCAGTTACCAAAGAATGGAAACTAATAGAGTTAACAACTACCGCTTCGGGCACTGATAAATCCAGATTGGTATTCAGTTATGGAGAATTTGCAGGTACAGTGTATATCGATAACGTAGTTCTAAAAAGTACCAAAGCTTCAGGTGGTGCAGTTACGTTGGCAGAAAAAACCGCAACCGAAAAGACTAGTTTGATAGGCAGTGCTTTAGATACATGGATGTCAGGTATTATGGGCGTTAGTAAATCGTATGTAAAAGCTTGGGACGTTGTGAATGAGCCTATGGACGATGGAAAACCTTACGAGCTAAAAACTGCTGTAGGTCGCACAACGATTGCTTCAGATGAGTTTTTCTGGCAAGATTATCTTGGCAAAGACTACGCAGTAACAGCGTTCCAATTGGCCAGAAAATACGGTAATCCAGACGATAAGCTATTTATTAATGACTATAATCTTGAATATAGTCTTGACAAATGTAAAGGAATCATTGCTTACGTAAATTATATCGAGAGTAAAGGTGCCAAAGTAGATGGCATAGGCACACAAATGCATATTAGTATCACTTCGGACAAAAACAGAATAGCTGAGATGTTCAAACTATTAGCAGCTAGTGGTAAGTTAATTAAAATCTCAGAGTTGGATATTGGCTTAGGTGGTGTCAAAACCGCTAACGCTACCAAAGAACAATATCAAGCACAAGCCGAAATGTATAAGTATGTGATTGATAAATACTTTGAACTAATTCCAGCAGCTCAAAGATATGGTATTACTATTTGGAGTCCGCTTGATAGTCCTGCCAATTCGAGTTGGAGAGCTGATGAGCCAATCGGTCTTTGGAATGGGCAATATGTTCGTAAACTAGCTTACTCGTATGTAGCTGATGCAATTAAAGCTAATACAAGCAAGTAGAGATTACACAGTGGGTCATAGATTTCAAACTATTTCAGATTTGGGATTGCTGATTTCGGATATGTAACAAGATGCCTTTATTTTTTACAAATAGAAACTTACACTTCCGAAATCCAACATCCGATATCCAAAATTGTTTAAGAGTCTTTGTACTCTCCAAAGATATCACTTAACCTTATACCTATAGCTTTTGGACATTGGGTTGCTTTGGGATTTAGCAATCCAATGCTTCAAGGCTTTTATGAACCATGCGTTTTAGCTTACAGCATAAAGCCTAGAGCTTAATGCGGGTAAAATTCTTTTAATTTTGCCCACTAACTTATTCAAGGTAGAATATAGGTATTTTTACTTTTAGAAATAACTATTGGTAATTCCCAGTAGTTGATTTAGTCCAAAATCCTGTGAAGAAATTTTATGATTACTATGAGGAAAAGCATTATTTTTTTATTCTTAATTCTATTTCATTTCTGTGGTTTCACACAACAGAAGGAGTATAAATTTATCAATTTTAGTAGTAAAAATGGGCTTTCCTCCAATTCTATCAATGCTATTATCAAGGACAAAAACGGATTTATGTGGTTTGGTACCGAAGATGGTCTGAACAAGTTTGATGGACAAAATTTTAAAGTATATCGTCATAAAGAAACCGACAAAACCAGTATTGGTAGAGGCCCTGTTAATGACTTGATACAAGATAAAAACGGGCAAATATGGCTTGCAACGAATTTTACCTTATCTGTTTATAATCTAAATCTTGATTCTTTTATTAATTATGATTTTACTAATTATGGTTGGATTACTTCTTTGTATGCCGACCATAATGGTAAAATTTGGGTGGGAACTTACTCTGGCTTATTCCTTTTTGACCCAAAAACGCAAAAAACAATTGCTTTTAGAGCCAATCCTAAGGATGCCACTCAACTAAACTCAAATATCATCAACTGTATTTATGAAGATGCTCAAAACTACATTTGGGTAGGTACTGCCGATGGACTTCATCAGTATAATCCTCAAAACAAGCAATTTAACAGATACCTTCACAGCAACGAAAATCCCAAAAGTATCAGCCGCAACTATATTAATTGTATTATCGAAGGCAAGCAAGGTGAACTTTGGGTTGGAATAGACCAAGGAGGTATTAATGTTCTAGACAAAAACCGAACGGCTTTTCAGCACTATGTAACTAACCCCAACGATGTTACCACTATTGCAAGCAATACAATTCATAAATTGGTTTTTGACAAAAACGGGCAACTTTGGATAGGTTCAGATGGTGGACTTAATATACTTGACCCCAAAACAGGAAAAGTAATTCGTGTAAAAAGCTCGCCTGTCGAACCCAATAGTTTTTTTATCTACAACGGAGGTCGCTCAGTACGAGATATTTACATTGACGACGCAGGGATTTATTGGGTAGCTATCCATCAAGGTGGCGTTAATAAATATGACTCAAATCTAACATTCTTTAACCATAAACATTACAATGTATATGACCCCAACGGACTAACTGGCAGCTCTGTAATGGCTTTTGCTGAAAGTCCAACGGGAGATATTTTTATAGGTACTGAAGGGACAGGACTCAATGTCTGGAATCGCAGAACAGGGCAGATTCATCCTTATAAACTCAAAGAAGCAAAAGCCAATACCGCTTCGATTATTGCTTTGGGAGTTTCAGGAAAAATGCTTTTGGTAGGCACCTATCAGCGAGGTTTTTATAGTGTCGACATGACTACTGGCGCTTCTAAATACTATTTCTTGCCTTACAGTCCAACAGATACTAGAGATTTGCCCGTCAACTGTATCAAAACAGATAGCCAAGGAAAAATTTGGCTCGGAACAAATGGCAATGGGGTCTATCTATTTGACCCTATTCAACAGTCTGTTGTTACGACAGAGAAAGACTTTGGACTACAACCTTCTCAAAAAATCCCTTTAAATGGTTTTATTACTGCTATTGAAGAAGATAAAAATGGAAATATTTGGTTTGCTTCAAATGGTACAGGTATTGCGATTTTCAATCGTCAACAAAAAAAATTCACGGTGCTGAATCATGCCAATAGCAAACTTCCTATCGATAAAGTTCAGAGTATTTATTGTGACCATGCAGGTCGAATTTGGGTTGGCGCACAAGGAGGGGGACTTTGCTTGTATAAACCTCAATCTCACACATTTGAAATATTTGATGAATCATATTCTTTGTCTAATGATGTGATTTACAAAATATTAGAAGACTCAAAAGGCAAAATTTGGGTCAGTACCAACAAGGGGATTAGTTCGTTTGATGACGAGAAAAAAGTGTTTAGAAACTTTAGCTATTATAATGGCGTACTACAAAGCACTTTCAACATAGGTTCGGGGCTAAAAACCGCCGATGGTCAGTTATTTTTTGGTGGTTTGGATGGCTTCAATTACTTCAATCCTGCCGAAATATTACAGAAAAAAAATATTCCTCCCTTGGTTATTACTAGTCTGAAAATCAACAACAAACAAGTAAATCCAATCGAAAATTCAGAGATACAAGAGCACATATCTGTTGCCAAAGAAATTGTTTTGAGTTACAAACAGAACTTTTCGCTCGATTTTATGGCGCTTAATTATACTGTACCTCACGAAAGTAGATATGCCTATAAACTCGAAGGATTTGATAAAGAATGGAATCAAGTGGGGACTTCCACCACAGCGGTTTATACCAATCTCGACCCTGGCAGTTATACCTTTCACCTAAAGGCTTATAGCGAAGATGGCTCATGGGAAACCCCCGAAAAGGTGATTAAAATTGTCGTTGAACCGCCTTTTTGGATGACCTATTACGCCTATTTGTTTTATGCTATTGCTATTGCACTCACTGTGTGGGGAATTCGTAGAAGTTCAATTCAAAAACTCAAACGTGAATTTGTTCTTGAACAAGAGCGACTTGAAATGAAGCATTTGATTGAGAAAGAACGCCACGATGCAGAGCAAAAAACAGAACTTGAAAAGGTGAAAGTTAAGTTTTTGACCAATTTGAGTCACGAGCTAAAAACGCCTCTTACCTTGGTGCTCAACCCGATTGAGAATTTGATGTTTCAAGAAAATAGTACTGAAAAACTAGAAATGCTCAATTTGATTAGTCGAAATGCCAAACGATTACTCAACCTTGTCAATCAATTATTAGATTTTAGAAAAATTGAAGCCAACGAATTAAACTTGAATGCCACCGAAGGAGATTTGGTATCTTTTTGCCAAGAAATCGTGGATTCATTTAAGTACATCGCTGTTCGCAAAAGCATTCATTTGCACTTTGTGAGTGTTTATAGCCATTATCATACGTCTTTTGACAAGGATAAAATGGAGAGAATTCTCATCAATTTACTCTCAAATGCGATAAAATTTACCAACGAGGGCGGCAATGTTAGCTTTCAAATAGCTCAGGAAGGGGTATCAGGCATTCGATTGATTGTCAGAGATACAGGAATTGGCTTGTCAAAAGATAGTACTGATAAAGTTTTTGAAAGGTTTTTTCAGATAAATAACAATGTCGATATTCTTAACCAAGGTAGCGGAATTGGCTTGTCTATTGCCCAAGAGTTTGTCAAACTTCATGGAGGAACCATCAAAGTTGAAAGCGAAGAAGGCGTTGGAAGTGCCTTTATTATCTCTTTACCCCTGCCTAGTTTAGACGCAACACAGTCGCCTCTAATAGCCACAGAACCTGAGGTAACACCGATTTCGGATTTTGCCAAATCAGAACCACCCAAAATAGAACTTCCGATTATTTTGATTGTGGACGACGACGACGATTTGAGAGCTTATTTGGTAGAAAGCTTAAAATCAAAATACAAAGTCATTGAAGCCTCTGACGGTCGACAAGGCTGGCAAAAAGCGTTATCTTACCATCCACAACTGATTGTGAGCGATGTCAATATGCCTGTGGTGGACGGAATAGAAATGGTTCGAAAAATTAAAAATGACACTCGTACCAAGCATATTCCTGTGATTATGCTTACGGTATTATCGGAAGAAGTAAACCAACTCAAAGGCTTAGAATCTGGAGCCAGTGATTACTTGAGTAAGCCTTTTAGTTTTCATTTGCTCAGTATCAAAATAGAAAACTTGCTCAGCTTAAATAGCTTATTAAAAAGCACTTACAGCAAACATATTCAGCTCGAAACCCCCGAAATAGAAATAGAGTCAGAAGATGAGAAGTTCTTGTTGAAGCTGTCAAAATATGTAGAAGAAAATATCGAAGATCCTGATTTGACCGTAGAAGAACTCAGTAAAGTAATGTTTGTGAGCCGTGGTACACTTTATAATCGTGTATTGAGTCTGACAGGTGAAACCCCCGTGGAATATGTGCGCTCGGTAAAATTGAAAAAATCAATTGCACTTTTACAAAAGAATGATATGAAAATTTCGCAAATCGCTTATGCCGTCGGATTTTCTAATCCTAACTACTTTGCAAGAGCATTCAAAGCAAAATACAATGTTTCACCAACAGAATATATCACACAAACGCGCAAAACGCCCGTATAAAATTCACGCTAATTAGCACTCATTTATGGTGCTAATTAGTGTATTCATAAACTAAATTCTGTCGAAAGATATGGCAAAGAAAAATTCTTTGCTAGGTCTATCCTTTTACCTATCCCTTACAAAAATGTACTTGTAGTACACAACAAACACGTATGATGAACACGAAAATCAAAACACTTTTAACGCTTGGTGCTTCGATAGCCTGTCTACAAAGCTTGCAAGCACAAACACAGGTTAACTCTCTAAAATCTGCTTATCAAGAAGATTTCCTGATAGGAACAGCCCTTGGTACAGAGCATATTTTGGAAAGAAACGAAAAAGCTAATCAACTGATAAAGAAAGAGTTTAATGCCATTACTCCAGAAAATATCATGAAGTCTCAGTTGATTCACCCAGAAGTCAACAGATATAACTTCAACTTGTCTGACAAGTTTGTAGATTATGGACTCAAAAACCAAATGTATATTGTTGGACACACTTTGGTATGGCATTCACAATTACCAAGTTTTGTTCATAAAATAAGTAGCGCCGACTCGCTACGTATATTTATGAAAGAGCACATCAAAACCGTAATGGGGCGCTATGCAGGCAAGATTAATAGCTGGGACGTAGTGAACGAAGCGCTCAACGAAGATGGAACCTACCGCAAATCTATTTTCTTTAATAAGCTAGGAGATTCCTATATCAAAGAAGCTTTTGAATTAGCCGCTCAAGTAGACCCCAAAGCGGAGTTATACTACAACGATTACAATATCGAACAGCCAGCCAAACGAAAAGGAGCAATTGCACTAATTAAAAAATTGCAAGAAAGCGGTGTAAAAATAAATGGTGTTGGGATTCAAGGGCATTGGAGTATCAATTCAAATAACCTAAAAGACATCGAAGATTCCATTTTGGAGTTTTCACAAATGGGATTAAAGGTAGCTTTTACCGAATTGGACTTGACCGTACTGCCTAATCCTTGGGATTTGCGTGGTGCCGACGTCAATCAGCGTTTTCAAGAAGATCCAAAAATGAATCCTTACAAAGACTCACTTCCAGATTCTGTTCAGACTGCCTTGGCAAATCGCTATTCTGAGCTTTTCAAGTTATTCTTGAAACATAAAGACAAAATTAGCAGAATCACTTTCTGGGGTGTAGATGACCGCCACTCTTGGCTCAACGGTTTCCCTATCCCTAATCGTACAAATTATCCTCTCCTATTCGACAGGGCTTTAGAACCGAAAAGAGCTTATCAAAGTCTAATGAGCCTCAAAGAGAGTAAGTAATAATGAATTAGTGCTGAATTATGAGTTGTGAATTGTGAATGTAAAATTTTAATTATCAATATGTTACATCTTCAATTGATAAGCCTGTTTATTAGGATTTTTTACAGAACCCAATCTTTTTAACAGCTCCGTAGGAGCGACAGTTTGGTAGTAGTGAATCTATTTCCTGACCTATTAAAAGAGCGCCGTAGGTGCGACAGAGTTCCAGATTTTAGCTTTCTGTCGCACCTACGGCGCTCAAAAAAGGTTTTTCTCAAAACTTATTGCTACCAAACTGTCGCTCCTACGGAGCTTGTATAAAGGAGAACAAGAAAATCTTCGTTTATTCAAGCTTATTTTGCCCACTAACTTAAGTTAGTGGGCAAAATTAAAATAATTTTACCCGCCTTAAGCTCTAGGCTTTATGCGGTAGGCTAAAAGTTAAATAGTATTTCTCATGAAATAATTGAGGCTTTTTTGCCTAATGCCTAAGGCTTACAGCCTAGAGCGTTTTAATGCAATTTGATTTTGCATTATTACCTAATTATTTCGACGCAGAAGTTTTATATCCCAGAACGTCGAGCATCGTAAGAGCATATCTTTTGCCTAACTCGCGATAACCCGCTGCATCAAAATGTAAATTATCTGCGGCGTCAGTACAGCCTTTAGACAAGATAATACGAGCAGTCGGTATCGTTTTAGGAAGCATAGCAATAATCGTATTCATGCTAGCACAAATACCTCCTTGTTCAGCATGAACCGTTTCACCAGCCAGCAATGGAACAGAATTTGGAGGTAAATTCAAATCTTGTAGAAGGTTGTCATACACTATTTTAACCTTCTTTGTCCAAGTAGTATCATTCGTATTCGATTCCCCTTGATGGAGTAAAATCCCTTTGATAACACCTTCTTTCTGTGCCAATTTTGCCATATCTACTAGTCGTTTGTAAGGATTCCCGTCATACTCTTTTATCATATTCTTCATCCAATTTGGCGCAACAGTTGCTACGTAAGAATCGGTTTTTTCTTTATCAAAAAGCTCTATTCTACAGCCTCCAATAGATACATTTATTACCCCAACATTGACTGATGATGGTAAGTATTCTAACATGGTTCTTCCAAAATAGTCCACGGGAGTCAGACCTGTATTGCAACGACAAAGTGGTGGCACAGCAGTGTACCATTGTCCCATTTTTCTGTTCAAATTTGGACAATCCAAAGCTTCCAATACCTTAAATCTTGGATTGACACCAACGGTATCTTGTGGCTCAAACTTGGCATTTCCTTCCATATTAGATTGTCCTAAGCTTAGGTAAATATGAAAATTAGGATTTTGGGCAAAGGTTTTACCCCAAAAACAAGCCAAACACAGTAAGACAATGGCAATTTTCTTTTTCATAGTGATAAGTCGTTAATTGTTAATGCTTTAGTTGCCAAACTATTTAAAAAATAAGTTCAAGACAAAGTCCTGAACTAGTAAGATAATAGACCACTCACTAGTCCGAGACATTGCCCTAGACTAGTGATTTCAAGTTTGTTTAGTAAAGGTATATGCTATGGTAAAAACTGAAGCGAATTTATCTGCAAGTCATTTGATTTTCCTACAGGAAATTTGACAAAAATATCATGGTGTCCCTCTATCGATTTAAGGCTTTTACGTACACTATTTTTGCTCGCTGAATATGGGATTTTTGCTACTAATTTACCAGTTTTCAAATCATCTACCCAAAGTTCTAATACGCCATCTGTTTTTGCTTTGTATTGGATTTCTATGCCTTTTGCGTATTTTTTCTGGATACCTAAATCCACTCCTGAAATCATTAGCCAGCCTCCATTTTCAGAGGTATTAGTCACAGATTCTTGATTGATTTTTTCGACTCCATAAAAATTACTCATACCTACCACAGGTAATTTTGAAAAACCATCTTTACAGATAAACCAATCAAAATCAGCACTGTTATGTTCGGTAAACAAGCCAATACTAGTTCCAACCCATGAATTATAATTAGGTTGTACTTTATCCAAATTCTGTACCTGAATGGCATTTCCAACAGCCGTCCAAATGTTTCCATCACCACTGGCATAAGCCTTTAATTCATGAAGGTTTCTCTCGATTTTCAGCCAGACTACCTCTCCGAAATTGTTAGGAATACGTTGTATATTATTTTCAAAACTAAAGATAATCTTCTTCCCGTTCTCATATCCACTGTATAATCTAACCACAACAGTTTGTGCACCATTGCTCAGATATAATCCTGCTTTTTCATTTTCGTTTTGTGCTTTAAAATCAAGTTTTGTGACCGCCGAGTAATAATGATCTGTTTCTTTTTGAACAATACTTGTACGCAAGGAATCAGGCGAAAGCCTCAACCAGCCTTTTCGAGCAGTTAAATTGTATAAATCTGCATGCTTCTTTTTCAAAAAATGCCAATTCAGCGAAAGCTCCTTTGACTCAAAATCATCCGAAGCCACACTACGCCATGCAATACCCGATTTTGGTAAATTGGGCTTAACCACAGGCTGGGTAGTAGGCGCCATTCCCCACGGACGGTCACCCTCCCAAATCACAGGATATAGTGCGGTTTGGCGCCCCGTACCAGACCAATCATCTTGGTTATATTTTTCGTAGCTCTGACCAATAGTCCACCAAGTCCCATCGGCCAGTTGTACTGGTGCGGCAATATGGTTGGGTCTTCTAAAGCCTACTTTATCGTCGGTGATAGGCTTAAAAAATTCGCCAAGACGCTCCCACTGCGTCGAATCACTTGTTAGCGACTTCCCTCTAAGTACATATTGCCCTCCTGAAACATCGCCAGCAGGAAAATAATAGTAATAACCATTGCGCTTACACATTACTGGTCCTTCAGCCCAACTATATTGTAGTTTGGCATTGACCCAATCAAGGTCAATCACCGAAGAGGTAAGTTGTCCATCTTTTCCTAACTCCTGCAAACGGTTCGTTTTTTGTCCGTTTTTAATAACCATGTAAGGCTTTCCATCATCGTCTACAAAAATAGAATTATCATAACCCAAAGGACCAGTTTTCGGATTCGACTTTACCTGAACAGGCTCTGACCAAGGACCCAAAGGCGAATCAGCCTTGCTAAACCACTGACCATTCGCAGAGAAATAAATCCAGTAAGAACCGTAAAAATACGTAATCGCACCTTGCCAAGTACCTGCCGAAGGGCGGTCGGTTACCCAATGCGCTTTTTGTGGGGGCAAAACCCTGCTAATAACTCTCCAATGTACCAAGTCTTTAGAATGATAAATGGGCATATAGGGTGTAAAATGAAAACTTGATCCGCAGTGATAAAAGTCATCCCCTACTTTCAGTAGTGTTGGATCGGGGTGATCGCCAGGCAATACGGGGTTGACGTAGGTTTTTACTTCATGATAAAAGGTGTTGTCTTTTTGTGAAAAAGTAGGTGTAATACCTCCAAGAATTAATCCGATGAGTAATGTAACAAAGCTTAATTTTTTCATCTGTTATTTTTATTAAATACGTTATAGCAAGCGAGCTTCATCAACATTTTTCACAACTGACAAAGTTTTGCCATAACCTCGTAAGGATGCTTAGTCAAAAGGCTTTGTCTCTATTCATTTTCATAGAAATAGGTATGTAATTTTCAGTTAAAAGGTCATCGCTTGAAAATGTAAAATAAGTTGATGACTAAAAATTTGATTAGCACATTTTACTCGTTTTGTGTACTTAATGTTTAACACCTAAAAAAAATACCCAAATTCTACCATAAGACATACAAAAGGGCAGAATTTGGGTATTGAGCTTTACAACAAAAGAATCCTAATGGGTCATTATTTCCATTTCGAGCGCTGCTAACTTGGGAAATAAAATATTGTTTTCCAAATGCACATGTTGTGTCAAATCAGTATCTAATTCCTCTAATTTAGATAACATTACAATGTGGGAATTACAGGCGTCCACAGGAGGAGTATAATTATTAGTAATTTCTCGAAGTCTAAACAGTAACTCTCCAGCCTCTTCATGCTCGCTATTCATCATACTGATTGGATTTTTGACTGTCCGAAAAAATGGAGGTGCTACTTGCGCATGTTCCTCAGATGCTGTTACAAGAGACTTTCCATAAGGAAATATTACATTTTCCTCTTTAGGCAGGTGCCCTAACAAGTCTTCCTCAAGAATCGTATAAACGGTAGCTAATTCCGTTAGATAAGCATATTTATCCTTGTGCTTGGTACAAACCTTCTCTACAAAATATCTGATTTCGGGTAAGTTTTTATACAAAAATTGATGATGTACTTGATAGATATAGTCAATCAAGAAGTCGAGCTTTAGGTTATTAAAATCCAAAGACTTGTCGCCCGTTTTTGACAGCAACTCTATTTCTTCCCAAATTTCTGCTGGATCCTGTTTCTTCTTCTTACATTCTTCAGTAAAGCTCTTATTGCCCCCACAACAAAAATCAATATTCAACTTTCTAAATACACTTGCTGCTTTGGGATTATGTGCGACTATTTCGCCTACGGTCTTAGTATCAAAGTTTATCGTTTCCATAAAGTATTTGAGTTAAATTTTTGAACAAAAATAAAAGACTTTTTTATCCTTTATTATGACTAATATCAAAACTTGAACTCGTAAAAATCAGGAAGATAAATGAAAGTCATTTCAGAAAAATACTCCAAATGACAAAAGGGAGGCATGAGCAGGTTTCAACACCGAACGAAAAGTAAAGATCTGGATTATCTTTTTCGGTAAAAAACACAAAAATCATCGATATAAAACAGGTTAGCACAAATGCAATGGCGTATTGTTCTTTTAGATAAATCATGCTCAATCCAGCCGCCAACACAAGCATACCGTAAGCCAAATATTTAGACTTTTGGATACCTATTAATTGCGGAAAAGTAATAATTGAATCAGTATCAACATCTCGAATATCAAAAGGAAAAATCAAGGCTGTGATAAACAATAAGGTCATCAAAAAAATAGAAAAACTAAAATAGTGAAAAGAAAGCCATCCATTGACCAGTCCCCACACAATACCAACATACAGCCCTTTCAGCAGTGGAATTTTACGAATAGTAGTACTCAAAAACTGGCTATTGTACAAAAGCCCTAAAAACGAGATAGTAACCCATTTATAAAATCGATGGGCATTATGATTGTGAAAAATCAGTGAAATACTAATTAAGGCTATTATACTATTGATAATCAATATTTTATTAAAAAAAGATACGCCTTGATATTTGGTATAAATATACCCGTTGAAGTACGTTACAAAAATGAGGAAGAAAGTAGGAAATCGAAAACTACCTTCTTCTAACATAAAAAATGTAGCAAGTAAAGTTCCCATCAAAGCCACATAAAGCTGGCTATCTATTATGATTTTTTTCAGCACTGGTATTCAAAATTTAAAATTGTTCTATCGATTAGAATAGAGAAACTGCCATTTGTTTAAAGGGTTTTAACAAACCAAAACACAAATAGAACAAATAACCTCGAACTTTATACCTAAAAAATTCATAAATCTTACATTTAATTTATTTCTACAGAATTTCTCCAAAATTGAGCTATAATATTGTGGTATTCTATTTCCAACAAACAGACAAATATATCTATATAATTGATAATCAAGTATTTAACAAATTTTATAAAAATGAATTATTTCATCAAAAGTCCCATATTCACCGTACTTTTATTACTTACCTCACTATCAGCTGCTTTGGGACAGAAAGTATCTCCAAAAAATACTTCCGAATTGACGGGACAGGTATTAGATATTTCAAACAATAAAGGTTTGAGCTTTGCTTCGGTCACTCTTTTGAAAAAAGAAGGCGAAAAAACGCAACTTACAGCTGGCGCTACTGCCGATGAAAATGGCAATTTCAAACTTTCAAATGTCCCATTGGGAGAGTTTGTGTTAAGAGTGTCTTTTATCTCTTATAAAACTTTTGAAAAGGCAATCAAAGTAGAGCAGAGCCATCAAAATATTGAAACGATTCTCCTCTCACCAGACGCCAATGTACTGCAAGAAGTACAGGTGAAGGGCGAAAAAGATGCCGCTTCATTCAACATGGATAAACGTGTGTTTAGTGTTGGAAAAAACCTAACAAGCATCGGCGGAACGGCTGAAGCCCTACTTAAAAGCGTGCCTTCGGTAAGTATTGACGAAACAGGAAGTGCCAGTATTCGCAATCTCGCTACCACTATTTATATCAATGGTAAACCAACTCAACTAACCTTAGCACAAATTCCAGCCAATCAAATAGAGTCGGTTGAGGTAGTTTCAAACCCTTCGGCACGATACGATGCGTCAACTTCGGGAGGTATTATCAATTTGGTTTTGAAAAAAAATCGAGAAGCAGGATATAATGGTATGGCAAGTCTTGGTCTTGGTAACAACGGTAGATATGATGCCTCATTGAACTTAGATTATCATCAAAATAAGTGGACGTTTAATGTACTATACAACCTCAACGCTACCAAAAATCCGCTCACTGGATATGTGGACAGAACTACAACTAATCGTGGTATCATGAGTTATTTTCAGCAAAACACTGATATTAACCAAGATAATACTTTCCAGAATGGGCGTATTTCCACTGAATTTTCACCCAATAAATATAACACCTTCACGCTTGCAGGTAATCTTGTAGGTGGCTCCTATAATACTTTCACCAATCAGTCTTATGCCTATAAAGATGCTCAAAACAAGGTTTTGAGTTCGGGAACTCGAACAACCGTACCTGCCAATAATTACACCAATTTTGGTATCGAATTTGACTGGAAAAAAAGCTTTGCTCAGAAAGGAAAAGAGTTAAGTTTGATGACTTCTTTTACGAAAAATACCATTTCTAATGCTGCTGACTGGCTTACAACAAGCTTAAATGCTGATAATACTAGCATGGATGGGTATCCAGAAATAGATAAAATCACAGGAAGTCAGGCTGGTTCGCAATATCTTTTTCAGTTAGATTATACCAAACCAATTAATGATTTTACCAAAATAGAAATGGGTATTCGCTCATTTAATTACACCCGCGACATTCAGTATTTGTTCAACAAGAAAAACAACGATACTTATACTTTATTGGAAGGATATTCGCAAGATGGCGTAATCAAAGAATCTGTTAATGCTGCCTATTTTATGTATAGCACCAAGCTCAAACGTAATTATAGTATTCAAGGCGGTTTACGATTTGAAGAATCATTTTTGCATGGTAATTCAAGATTTGATGGCGCAACTTTTGGGTATGATTACCCAAGCGCACAAAATGGAGACTGGATAAAAGCATTTTTCCCTTCTTTCTCTATTTCTAAAAAACTTGGCAATGATTCAGAATTAGGTTTAAGTCTAGGAAGAAAAGTTGGTAGACCCAATTTCCGCCATCTTTTTGTAGGTATTCAAGCCAACGATAAGCAAAATATTACTGTTGGAAACCCAAAGGTACAACCTGAATTTGTCAATTCTGTAGAACTTTCATATAATACCTCTTGGGGACATTTGTCGTGGTTGGCAACAGGCTATTACATTTATGAAGACCATACCATTAAGCCTTTTACACAGGCTTCAAGCACAGATTCTACCATTTTGGTAACAACATTTATCAATACAAAAGCCGATATTCAGTACGGAATTGATAATACCTTAAAACTAAATCTTGGAAATTTATCTGTGTTAGGTAACATCAATGCTTATCATTTTTTGATACAATCTGTGACGCAGCAAAACGAAATGTTTACGTATCGTGCCAAATTGAATATTTCGTACAAGTTTCCAAAAGATATTGTCGCTCAAATTAACTTGAATAGAGACGCCAAATCACCCACTTTACAAGGATACCGCAAGCCAATAGAAGCAGCAGATTTTGCCATCAAGAAAATGTTTATGAACAATCGAGCAAGCATTGCTTTTGCTGTCAATGATATTTTTAATTCTCGCCAATATATTACGGTGTATGATCAAGGCAATATTATGCAAAGTACGATGAACCGTAGAGAGGTAAGATTTTACAAACTCACTATTCAATTACCTATTGGACAAGCAAATTCATTTTTCAAGAAGAAATCTCAGAATGTAAACAAACCTGATATCGATTTTAGTAATTAAAGTAATTTTACCTGCTTTAGGCATTAAGCTGTAGGTCATAATTTTATGTGGTTTTCTAATCTTTTTTGTCTAATGCCTACGGCTTATAGCCTACAGCGTAATAAGGTAATATTATTTTGCTTTATTACGCTGTATACTATTGGAAAAGTACAAACTATATCCTAACAGTTTATCCCTTTTTAATTAGGGTTAAAATCTCACCAAATACTACCTACCTCGCTGGTCATATTTCTATCATGCACCAACCGCCAATTTTTCATTTTGTAGAATTCCTAGAATATAAAATCATAAGAAAAACAAAATTGTGTAGTTTTTGCGAATAAAAATCCCCTATATTTGTCTATTAAAACTATAGACTAAATATTATCATGATTTATTTCATCAAAACACGGAAAACACAACTCAACAAACTATTATCAAAAATATTAGGGGCAGGAAAACAGTTTCCATCAATCAGTTTTGCAAAAGAAAATGGAGAATGGAATTTCGATTTTCCTGAAGACAAACAACAATTAAGTCTAGAAGAAATCGCTCAAGGCAAGCCTGTTTTGATTACTTATTATGTACCAGAGTGGAAAGAATATGCAGATCAACAACTTTGGTTATTACAAAAATCTGTTCGACGATTGTCAGAGCTTGGCGTTCAAATACTTACAATTACTAACTTGAGTCTTCCTAAAATAAAGGAACTAAAACAGAACGAAAAGCTTACGTTTTCTATCTATCATGATGATAATCAAGATATTGCAAAAAGTATAGGGCTATTATCAGAGCATGCTCCCTGTACACAGTTTTATGCAGGAATTCCTGAAAACATTCCGCTATCGGCAAGTTTCTTGGTATTAGCCAATGGCTTAATTATCCACCATTTTATTGATACAGAATTACAATCCTACTTATCATATAAAGAAATCGAGGTTTTTGTGAACAATTATAAGAATTCTAAAATTTTTTCATAAATATTAGTCTACAAAGTATATAGATTTAATATTTATCATTATTTTTGCAAAACCAAACAGATTTTTCAATCGGCTCTAACATGGAGTCTGTTGTTTGAACTAATGGTAGTCTATTTAATCAATCTAATGCAGCTAAGGGTGAAAGCGTTGCTTTCACTCTTTCTTTAAAGCTCATAAATGTTTAAATGACTCTCGACATATAAAATTGAATTCTTTGGAGTTTATTATTCTGACACTTAACCCCAAAAACAATCGTGCAAAAAATTCTTTCTAATCGCGCCGTATGGTATATCGCACCTACAGTATTACTACTTAGTAGTTTTATTGTATTGATATATAGTGGAAATATCCATTTTTCTTGGTCTGCCATTCAAGATGGTTTTAACAGTGATTTCGGGTTCTATGTGTTGGTGGGATTGGGGGCACAATTAGTAGATGGAACTCTAGGAATGGCATACGGTGTAACTTCCACCTCATTTTTATTGAGTTTGGGCGTGCCACCTGCGGTAAGTAGTACAAGTGTACACGTAGCCGAAATGTTTACGACAGGCGCTTCTGCTATTTCGCATTTTAAGTTTGGTAACATCAATAAAAAATTGTTTCGCAATCTATTAATCCCTGGGGTATTAGGCTCTATTACAGGCGCTTACTTGCTTGCGGATTTCATTGATGGAAATGTGATAAAACCTTACATTTCTATTTACATGATTATTTTGGGAATAATCATTATTAGGAAAGCGCTTCAAAAAAATATTGTTAAACAACGTACCAAGCGTTTGGGATTGTTGGCTGTCTTCGGAGGCTTTATGGATTCAATCGGTGGTGGTGGTTGGGGACCAATCGTAACGTCCTCGTTGTTAGGCAGAGGTCGTGACCCACGCTATACCATTGGTTCGGTTAACGCAGCGGAGTTTGCCGTTTCATTTGCCAGTGGTATTACATTTTTACTTTTTGAAGGCGTCAATTCTTGGCAGGTAGTGTTGGGCTTGATTGTTGGCGGTACGGTAGCTTCACCTTTGGGGGCTATTTTCGTCAACAAAGTAAAACGTAAACCTATGATGATTTTAGTCGGAACGCTAGTTATCATCATTAGTTTAAGAACGATTATTAAAAGCTTTCATTTAATATAATCTTATCTAATGTAGATTTTGGACTTCGGGTATAGAAATGGAGTTATTCTATAGAAAACTCCTTTTATTTTAACACATAAGTATACTAAAATTATATACTATATAGATTAAGAATAACAAATAAACCATGCATTCTAAACCACATTCATCACATTCAAATACTTGTTTATCAATTTATTTGAATCAAGTAGAAAGACAGTATTTGTACTGTTGAAGCTTATAAAATCAAAAGGCAAAGCCTTATTGGTAAAACTCAACTAAAGTAACATATATCACTAGATTTTGACAGCGGGTCTGAAACCTAACTGTCGGATATTTTTCAATCAAACAGTATAAATTAATGAAAAAACTTTTATTTGTCATTATCGCCGTGATGGCGGTCAGCATTTCAAATATCGCCACAGCACAAAACAAACCTATTATCAATGCTACAGTATCTGGTAAAATCGTAGATTCAAAAACGAATGAACCACTTATTGGTGCGGCTGTTCAAATTAAAGGAACTACCAACGGTTCGACAACTGATGTAAACGGTGATTTCTCATTGATTACAGGTCAAAAACTTCCGTTTTCAGTGATTATTTCCTTTGTAGGTTACTTGAAAAAAGAAGTAGTTATTACAGCAGATAAAGCTGAAATCAAATTAGATGAAGATGTAAGTCAATTGGCTGATGTTGTAGTATCGTCTCGTCGTCGCCAAGAGGCTGTTCAAGATATTCCAATTCCTATTGCAGTAATTCGTGGAGCAGCGGCTGAAGATGCAGGTGCATTCAACGTAAACCGATTGAAAGAATTAGTACCAACAGTACAGTTGTATGCTTCAAATGCTCGTAACACAACCTTGAATATCAGAGGTTTAGGCTCTACTTTTGGTTTAACAAACGATGGTATCGACCCAGGTGTTGGTTTTTATGTAGACGGGGTATATTATGCACGTCCAGCAGCTACAGCATTAGACTTCGTTGATATTGAGCGCGTTGAAGTTTTGCGAGGACCACAAGGAACATTATTTGGTAAAAACACCACTGCTGGTGCATTCAATATCACTACTCGTGAAGCGAGTTTTACACCAAGTGCAAGTTTTGAATTGAGCTATGGTAACTACGGTTACATCCAAGCTAAAGGTTCTATTTCTGGACCAATCAACAAGCACTTAGCGGCAAGGTTGTCATTCTCAGGTACGCAAAGAGATGGTCTTCTTTACAACACCAAGACACAACAAAACATGAACGATATTAACAACTTGGGTACAAGAGGTCAGTTGTTATATACGCCTTCAGAAAAAGTAAAAATTACGTTTATTGGTGATTATACAGCTCAAAAGCCTAACGGATATGGTTGGCCTGTGGCTGGTGTAGTTACGACAAAACGTGCTGCCTATCGTCAATTCAACGCAATTATTGCTGATTTGAACTACAAATTACCTTACTCAAGTGCCTTTGAAAGAGTGGTAGATTTGGATACCCCTTCTAAAGCAGATAATAGTTTGGGTGGTGTATCTGCCAATGCAGATATTAAAATTGGTAATGGTACTTTGACTTCGACAACTGCTTGGCGTTTCTGGAAATGGACTCCTTTGAATGACCGTGATTATACAGGTTTGCCAATTTTCACCATTTCTTCAGGTAATTCAGTACACGATCAATGGTCACAAGAATTGCGTTATTCAGGAAAAGTTGCTGACAATTTGAGTGGTGTGATTGGTGTATTTGGTTTGTGGCAAGATTTGAAATCTGATCCTGTACAAACAGAGGAAGCGGGTTCGGCACAATGGCGTTTTGCGCAGAGTTCAACAAGTGCACTTTGGAAAACACCAGGTTTGTTTGATAACTTCGGTATCCGTACAACTAACCGTATCCAAAGCACAAGTTTAGCGGCATTTGCTCAAGTAGACTGGGCTGTAAACGATAAAATTCACGTATTACCAGGTTTGCGTTATAACTATGACAAAAAAGTAGCCAACTACAAAAGAGAAACGTATGGTGGTTTGCAAACGACAGATGCAGCTTTATTAGCCTTGAAAAACGCCGTATATACCAACCAAGCATTTGATACAGATGTAAGCGAAAGTAATGTTTCAGGTCAGTTGACTTTGCAATATAAGGCTTCGAAAAATGTAAATGCCTATGGTACTTATGCCATCAGTTACAAACCTGTAGGTATCAATATTGGCGGTTTGCCAACAGCTAATGGTCAAGTATTAATTGACTTAGCAAAAGTAAAACCAGAAGGTGTAACTCACTATGAATTAGGCGTTAAAACACGTCCTACAGCCAACTCATTCTTGAACGTTGTTGTATTTAATGACGATATTAAGGATTACCAAACTCAAGTGCAAACACCAGAACCTGGTGTAAACAGAGGTTATTTGGCTAATGCTGAAAAAGTTCAAGTGAGAGGTGTTGAAGTAGAAGGAAACGTGAGATTAACACACTTTACTTTCAATGGATCGATTGCTTATACTGATGGTAAATATGTGTCATTCACTAACGCTCCTGTACCTTTGGAAGAAGTAGGCGGTGCTCAGGCATTTAAAGATGTATCGGGTGGAGAGCTTCCAGGTATTTCAAAATGGACTGGTTCATTCGGTGCTGAAGCTACAACTAAAGGTGTATTCTTTGGATTGAAAGGTAACTATTTCGTAGCAGCAGACGTTTATTTCCGTTCGAAATTCTCTTCAAGCCCATCTCCTTCTCAGTATTTGAATATTGAAGGTTATTCATTATTGAATGGTCGTTTTGGATTTAGAGCATCAAATGGTATCTCTATCTATGTTTGGGGAAGAAACCTTGCTAACACTGACTATTACGAGCAATTGTTAGCAGCGCCAGGTAGTGCAGGTCAATACGCTGGTATCCTTGGCGACCCTCGTACGTATGGCGTAACAATGAGATACTCGTTTTAGGTATTTAGTGAGTTAGTGAGTTAGTGAATTGTGAATCATTGATTGATGGAGACGCAAAGCATTGCGTCTCTACAGATAATGGAAAATCATCATTCACTAACTCACAATTCACTCATTCACAACTCACTAAATCACTCATTCTCAACTCACAAAATCACTCAATACTAAAGCACGTCCAGCCGTCTTCTTGGGTTTTTAGGGAGAATTGAAAATTATGATTCATTAATATTTCACGACACAACATGAGTCCAATCCCTTGACCATCAGGCTTATTACTAAAAAATGGCGTAAATAATAAATGGGCTTGTTCTTCAGGAATCGGTCTACCATTATTTTTGATTTGAATTCCTTTTTCTGATAATATTACGACAATTTGGTTTCCTCTATCACAAGATTCTATGGCATTTTTTAGTACATTTATTAATACTTGTTCTATCTGCCCTCGGTCAATCATCGCAAATTTTTGCTGAACTTGCTCCTTCCAAATTAATTCTATTCCTTTTTCTGTAGCACGACCTCTCCAAAGTTCTACCATATTAGCTAAGACTTCATTCAAAGATTGTTTTTCAAGATGGGGTTCTGGTAAACGAACAACGTCAGCAAATCTTCGCATAAATACACAAAGTCGCTCGTTACGGTCAGAAGCTACTTCTAAGGCATGTAGCAAATGTGGCTCTTCAACCATCTGTTGCGCTACATTTAAAATCGAGTTTACTGCTCCTATCGAATTATTTACCTCATGTGCCATCATTCTGATTACCTTGCCATAAGCCTTCTTTTCTGTAGCCAAAATTTCTGAAGTAAGTTCTTCTATCATCAGAAAAGGTCTTGCAAAACCTTTATCCATAAAAAAAGAACGCTGAATTTTGAAAGTAGATAGGCCATTAATCTGAACAGTTTTTGATTCACCATCTTGTAATTTTTGTAAGGCATTCACAATTGGATGACCAAGTACCGAAAGTGGTTGATGAAGAAATTGTCCTTCTGAGATACTAAATAAATCTTGTGCTTTAGGATTGATTTTCAATAAGTTTTCATCAAAATCCAATACTAATATGGCAATCGGTGACGCCTGAATGAGCTTTTCCAGAAAGAAATGTTGTTCTGTCAACTGTAGTCGCTCTCTGCGAAGCTGTTCTATCATTTGATTATAAACCTCTATCAGCTGGTCAAGCTCAGTTGTTCCAACTGGACGAAGTTTAATGGAAAAATCTTGGTCACGCATAGCTTCGGCTCCCATCAAAAGCAGTTTAAACGGGCGGTCGATAGCTTGGTAAAGTACTACAGAAATTATCAATGAAAGTAACACAAGCACTTCCGAAATGATAAAGTACAATTTGTTGGCAGATAAAACCTTAAAGGCTAACAACATGATAATGGCATGAAGAAAGCCCAAGTAAAGCAAATATCTTACTCGTAACGAAATACGCATCAGCTAAAGAAGTTGAAAAGGCTGTAATAGATTTTTTAAATTACTCTTCCGAATAAGGAATACCAAATTTTTCTAACCTACGATATAACGCAAACCGTGTAATACCCAACGACCGAGCAACTCGACTAATGTTATTTTGATGAAAAGACATCGCTTTTCGAATCATCAAAAGTTCCATTTCTTCAAGGGTAAGCGTTCCAACCTCGGGTAATGCGCTTTTAGGGGCAGTATTTGTCTGTGTAATATTTTTCTGAAAATCGGTTATTTCCAATTGGTCATTGGGACTCAAAAGAATTGTTTTTTCAACCAAGTTCTTCAACTGACGAATATTGCCAGGCAATACCAATGTTTGCAACCATTGTAAGGCTTTGGATGAAATTTTGAGCTGTGGTCTTTCGTAAATAACCTTCAGATTATCAACAAAGTACGTCGCTAATGAAGCAATATCAATGGGACGCTCTCGCAGGGCTGGAAGTTTGACTGAGATTAAATTAATCCGGTAAAATAAATCTTCTCGGAAAGTACCCTGAGATACCATTTCCTCCAAATTGCGATTGGTTGCGCAAATCACACGCACATCTACGGTTTTTGATTTGCTACTTCCCAAAGGTTCGAAGGTTCTATCTTGTAATACTCGGAGTAGCTTTACCTGACTTGATAAATCTAAATCTCCAATTTCATCCAAAAATAAAGTACCACGATTGGCTAGTTCAAAACGTCCAATTCTATCTGATTTGGCATCGGTAAATGCGCCACGCACATGACCAAATAGTTCGCTTTCGAATAAAGTAGCAGAAATTCCCCCCAAATTTACTTTGACAAATGGACGAATTCTTCTTTTACTATTTTGGTGAATAGCCTCAGCAATCAACTCTTTTCCTGTGCCACTTTCACCCGTTATCAGTACAGGAGCGTCAGTTGGCGCTACTCTTCCAATGGTTTCGAGAATAGATAAAAGTTTGGGATCTTCGCCCACTATATGTTCAAAATCAAACTTTTGGTCTAGTTTTTTTCTGGTAGAAACGCGTTCTGTCTTTTCTTCTAAATCCAAAATGGTTCGGATAGATTGCAGTAAATGATCGTTTTTCCAAGGCTTAGTCAAAAAGTCTTTTGCCCCTAATTTCATCCCCTCTACCGCCAAATTAATTGTCCCCCAGCCAGTTAATAAAATAATCAAAACTTCTGGGAATTCAGAACGAAGCATTTTTAAAGCCTTCATTCCTTCCTCGCCAGAAGTTTCAATAGAAAAATTAAGATCAAGAATAATTAATGTAGGTTTATAGGCAGGGATAAGCTCCCTTGCCGCAGCAGGAGAATCACAGGTTTTTACCTGAAATCCTGCCTGCTGTAGCAGAAGTTGTAAAGAGGTTTGAACAGCAAAGTCGTCGTCGATGATGAGTATTTTGTTCATTGAAAAGGTAAAAAATTAGTATTTAAGTTGTTAGACCCTAGGCAAATAGTATTAAATTGTTTTAATATATTTTGCATAAAGCCCACAGCTGATAGCCTATTGCTATTACGATTCGTGCAATACGATGGCTGGTTGGATTTTGGCAGCCTGTCGACTTGGATAAAAAGCACAAATCGTGACTAATCCGTAGATAATTAAAATCGCCAAAACAATTGCCACCCAATATACTCCTGAAGCCAAATCAAATACTTTCAAAATTGGGAATTGTACCGCAAAAAGTAACCCTATAAGTACAGCAAAGGTAGCAATAACCCACATCTCAGCAACAAACTGCTTTTGAATATCTGCTTCGGTAGCGCCCATAGCACGGCGCACACCGATTTCTTCACGACGTTTGGCAATATTTACTTTTAATATTCCGAAAAGCCCCATGGCAACATTGAGCAGCAAAAAGCCTGCAATGATGGTAAAGACTATCATTGGAACCAATGCCATATTATGTTGATTTTGTCGTTGGTCGGTCAAATAGCTCACTTCAACAGTCCAGCCTACCAGCATATTACCGAGGTCTTTTACCAATTTTGCCTCAAAATTGGCATCTGTTCCTGACTTGAGCTTCATGACTATTTTTCCTTCTTCAGAGCGTGGCCACATTAATTGAAAGAAGGCAGGCTCATTTTTGGTAAACTCACCTTTTGCTTTGAAATTATCAATTACCCCAACGACAATTTTATTATCATCCAGTGTTTTTCCAATTGGATTTTCAGTGCCAAAAAGTGCATCAGCTGTCTTTTGGTTAATCACAACGGGCTTATTTTTTGCCACAGAATCAGAGGATTGATACCAGCGTCCTGACTTCATTTTTATGTCAAAAACCTCATCAAAATTTTCATCAGCATAATATATATCCGACAGTGTACTCGTTTTTTTACGACTAATCGAACTATTCATTTGACTGAAAGAAAAAGGAGAATTTGAAGACATTTGACTTACTTTTTCTACCTCAGGATAAGATTTAATTCTTTGTAAAACTTTAGCAATTTTATCGGCAGTTTGTACTGTATCCTGATTGCGAGACAAATCTATTGCCCACACTTGCTCATATTCAAATCCTAGGGATTCTCTATAATTATCAAGATTGAAGGTTACCAAAGACATTACCCCGAATAGCACCATAAAAGATGCCCATATTTCTACGATCAAAAGGAGGTGACTTCCTTTTCGATTCCATATTAGTTTAACTAAATGCTGTAACATGATTGTTGGGTTTTGAGGGTGATTTTGTTTTTCCTGAAAAATCTACTGTCTTTTGAGTGCATCAATGACTTTCATTTTGGCCATTCTGAAAGCAGGAGCCACGCCAGAAAGTAAACCAAACACCAAACACACTAATAGACTTACTCCAAAAACAGGCAAATTGATGGTCAAATCTGAGTAGAGAATCAGGCCACTTCTATTAAATATGTAAATACCTACACTCGTCAGAATTAAAGCAATAGCCCCCCCAATAAAAGTAATGAAGATATTTTCGACGATAAACTGAAACGCCAACGTACGAGTTGGTGCACCAAAAGCCTTACGCACACCTATTTCGGAAGCTCTTTCCAAAATTCTACTTACATTGAGATTAACCAAATTGATAGCAGGTAACCCCATGAGCATCAATAACACCAAACCCACTACTAGATAAAATTTATTACCGATTTCTTGATGAAAAAGACCGTATAGCATCGTATCTATATAAGTTTGTGCATGTGTATCAATAATAGAATACTTCGTACCACCCATTTTTATGGGTACGGGAATTTTGGATACATTATTCTCAAACTCAGATCTTATTTCTGGAAAATCAGAAGAGCTATTTGCCTCTATAATTGCCACAAAAGTGCCTTGCAAGCCTGTTCTTTGATAATTGCTTTTGGGTAAATTATAAGGAAAAAACATATCCGAAAACGTCAGAATACGAGTAACTGGACCAGCCTTCACCACGCCAATTACCTTATATTTCTCATTATCGACTTCAACCATTTTTCCAATAACAGACTCAGATGAGCTATCAAAAAATTGTTCTCTCATTGCATCCGTAATAACAACCACATGGTCGCCATTGGCAATATTGGTTTGATTGAAGGGCTTTCCTTCCAAAAATTCATAATTCGTTATTTCCCAAAAATTAGTATCGCAATATTTTGTACTAACCTTTATCCGCTTGCCATTGATGTAGGAATTGGCAGAAGTAATCATGGAAGAAACACTTGTTCGCTTAGGGGTTTTGAGTGTTTCTATGTATTTTTTGTAAAAATCATAAGAGATAGGTCCACCCATCTGAGAGGTTCTCGCAGAATCTTCCAAAAACAAGTTCATGACATATAAAGATTTGTCTCTGTTTTGCTCTGGATAGTGACTTCCTACCAAGTGATCAAGAAATGAAGTAATCATCATCAACACTGTGAGGGTAATGCTTATCCCAAACAAGGTAATGAAAGTATAGAAAGGATGCCTTAACAACACTTTCCATGCAATTTTGATATAGTTGAGTAACATATTTTTTGCGTTTTAAAAAGTATAACTTAAGTATTAGTACCGAGTTTTCGAAAAGTGGTTTTTGACAATACTATTGATGATTTATACAAATCTGAAATCAAAAATCCGACATCCGATATTGATCTAATAGACTTGTGTTCCATCAAACAAACGAATCAGGCGGTGGGTTTTCTTTGCCATACTTTCATCATGCGTTACCATCACAATGGTGCAACCTTCGGCATTGAGTTGGAGTAGAATATTCAAAATTTCGTTACCCATCGCACTATCCAAATTACCCGTAGGTTCATCGGCCAAGATAATATCTGGCTTGCCTACAATGGCACGTGCAATGGCAACACGCTGTTTTTGTCCCCCCGAAAGTTGATTGGGAAAATGCTTCATACGATTGCTCAAACCCACTTTCTCCAATGCTTCACGAGCGGCATCTCTACGAGATTGAGCAGAAGAATTACGATATAAAAGAGGAATTTCAACATTATCCAACACCGACAAATCATTAATCAAATGGAAGCTTTGGAAAATAAAACCAATTTTTTGATTTCGAAGCAACGCCAAAGCTTTGTCTGTATATTGTTCAACATGCTTTTGATCGATAAGAATTTCTCCTTTGGTAGGCTCGTCCAGTAGTCCCATGATATTGAGCAAAGTACTTTTCCCACATCCAGAGGGTCCCATGATGGACACAAATTCGCCCTTCTTAATGTCTATGTTGATATTATTTAATGCCAATGTTTCGATAGTGCTCGTCTGGTACACTTTCTCGATGCTATTTAATGTAATCATAGAGGATTTGTTGTTTAATGTCCTAAGAGTAAATAGGCTTAGGTCGGTTATTTGATTAATAATTTTTGATTGAGTTCAAAGTCATACAATGTATAAAGTCTTAACTTGAAATAGGCTTGCCAATAGTCTCTCAAAGCCTGAATATAGTCTCTTTTGGCACGGTCTTTTTCTTGCAAAGCAATCCCTAAATCTGTAATACTTAGGTCACTAAGGATAAATCTATCTTGTGCAATCTGGTAACGATTTGTTGCAATATCATCGGTTTCCTTCGTCAGATTTACTTGCTTTTGGAGCATTTCAAACAAGGTTACTTGGGTATAAATTTCTTGTTGAAAAGTAAGCTTATCTTGTTCTACACTTTGCTGGGCATATTGCAAATTAGCCTTTGCGGTTTCTACTCTTGCTTTGGAGCGTCCCCAATCCATAATAGGAAGGGTAAACTGTATTTCCACGAATTGTCTATCCTGTGGTTTTTTGTAAACATCCAAAGGCGTATCACCACGATTTGACAAACCCAATGCCAAATTCAAATTGGCATTTAGACCGTTTTCTTTTTTAGCTTTTTCCATATCCCGTTCAGCTTCTAGCATTCGTCGTCTAAAGGCAATAGCATCCGAACGATTTCCCAAAGCCTCCGACAATGCCTTTTTTTCATCCACTTCAAACAAGCGAATCTGAGCAGGAATCAACAAATCAAACGATGCTTCGTCACGATAGCCGATAAAAGTTTTAAGTTTCAATCGAGCTACTTCAGCTTGTTGTTTGGCTGAAGCCAAATCCTTTTGAGCATTCAATACGGAGAGTTTGATTTGTAATAAATCGTTTTCAGATATTTTTCCTAGACTCAATCTTTGTTCAGCTATTTTCAAAAGAACTTCGTTATTCTCAAGGTTTTTATGGGCAATCTGCAAATTTACCTGCGCCAATAACAAGTCAAAATAATACTCTGCTGTAGCCAAGGAGATTTTCTCCATGTTTTCAATCAACTGTTGTTCGCTTTCGGCATATTTGAGAGGTTCTATCAACTTATCCCATTTCATCAGATTGAACCTAAAAAGTGGCTGATTCAATCCAAACGCCAAAGGAACGCCATTGTAAAGTGTCAATTTATTTTGAAAATCATCAAATCGCTGTAATTGATTTTGAACATAAATTACCCCTCCAGTTTTGGCAATACTTTGGCTCAACGATAAAGTCAGCGTTGAGTTATTGTTAGAAACAGACTGAAAAGCAATTGCTCCATCGGGCTGCTGAACCTGAATAAACGAGCGAGTAAAACTAGGCAAAGTTCCTCCCAGACTTAACTGTGGCTTATAATCTGCCAAAAAGGTTTTGTATTGCCAGTAATTCGTGGCTTTTTGCGTATGGGCTTGGGTGGCGGAAATGGATTTTTCTCTCGCTAACAAAATCGCGCCATCCAAACTCAAGGCTGGTTGTTGAGCCCAACTATGCCAACTAATCAGCCATAAAAAAAGTATTTTTCTCATGGTTCAATCTGAATTTGGTCTAGGTGTTTGTATTGACTCATATCGGTAATAATCACTTTCTCGCCAGGTTTCAGCCCTTGCTTGATTTCTACAAAATCAAAATTGCTTAATCCAGTTTCTATTTCTCTACGTCTGGCTGTTTTACCATTTTCTAAAACAAAAACAGGTAATTTTCTTTTTCCGTTAAAAGCAGGACCATTCGATATTCTGACAACATTATCAACTTTTTGCGTAATGACATATACTTCCACTTTCATATTGGGTCTGAGTAAGGTACTACGATTGTCATCCAAACTTATCGCAAACTGTATTACGCCATTTGAGACTGATGGTTTAATCTGAACAACCATTCCTCTCAAAGCTTGGTCATTAATCCTAACAATTACGGGCAAGCCTACTTTCAATTGTTCTGCATAAACATCCGAGCATGAGCCCTCAACTCTGAAACTTCCCAAATCAGCCAATTTTGCTAGCATTTCACCCTCATTCACGGCAGTACCAATTTTATCATTTACCCAAGTCAATACCCCCGCACGGTCGGCAACGATGTCTGCCATTTTAATTTTATGACTCAACTCTTTCAAATTCTTTTCTTCAATGGAAGCTTGTAACGTATAATCTTTCAAATTTGCTCCCACAGATTTTTTGTTATAGCTCAACTCATTTTCTAATTGAGATTTTTCAAGTTCAGCAATTCTCAATGCATTTTCGGCTTTAGTTATGTCCTCTTGAGTTCTTCCACCTACCTTCTGAAGTCGTTTGGTATCTTCAAGTTCAGCTTTTAGTCGATTAATATTTAGCTGTTTTACTTTGTCGTTGATATCTGAATCAAAAATCTTTTTATTCAAATCCATTTTCAGTTTCTCAATACTATTCTGTTTGAGAGCCAACTGATCTTTGAGTTTTTCTAGCTCTATCATCGTCAACGACTTGTCTAACTCTACAATGGGCTGTCCTTTCTGAATTTTAGCACCAACCGTAAAATAAACTTGCTTGACGCTGGCTTTAATAGGCGTTGTAATGATTTGCTCAAAAGCAGGAATTACTTCACCTGTGGCAGTCAGTGTATTTTCAACGGAGCCTATTTCGGTTGTTGCCACCCGAATTTTATTGGCATTGATAGATGATTGTAAAGTGTTGTTTAAAAAGTAAACAGCAATACCCAAACCACCAGCGATAAGCGCTACGGTAGTCCAGCGTTTGTATTGCTTTTGCTTGACTAGGTTTTTAGAGATTTCTTTGTCCATAATTGTAATGATTATTTGTATATAGTAGTTCCAAACACAATGCCAAAACATAATATATTGATTTACAGTATATTATAAAAAATAGTATCCTAAAAAACTGTGCGATTTCGAACACCTTGTGCGGATATGAACGTAGGTGAGTATATGTTCAGGACAAAAAAAGGAAAGCTGAGTATTCAGAACAGAAATTGACTATATTTACCAAAATGATTTACCTGATTTAGGCAGAAAAATCTGACTTCATAAAACTTTAGCAAACAAAAACTCATTGGATAAATTTTTGTTGAAAGATTACCCTCTTTCAATCAGAGCTTTATCGACATACTTGATACAATATGAAAATCGGTTATGCACGTGTAAGTACACAAGAACAAACGCTCGACCTACAAATTGATGCATTAAAAAAATATGGCTGTGAAAATATTTTTACAGACAAAGTTTCTGGCTTGAAAGCTCACAAACCAGAATTTGAAGAAATGATGAAATTTGTGAGAGAGGGTGATACTGTTGTTATCTGGAAACTCGACCGCTTGGGTCGCTCAACAAAGCATTTGATTGATTTGGTTGCAGAATTAGAAAGGCGCAAAATCAACCTTGTTTCTCTCAACGACCCTATTGATACTACCTCACCAAGTGGAATTCTGGTCTTCCAAATTTTTTGTGCGTTGGCCGAACATGAAAGAAATATCATTGTGCAAAGAACTAAGGCAGGTTTGGCTTCGGCTCGTGCTCGTGGACGTATGGGTGGTCGTCCTAAAGGTTTATTACCTAAATACCAAGATATTGCTCCAGCTGTAAAAGAACTTTACGATGCTCAAAAACTCTCGACAACGCAAATTATGAAGTTCTTCAAAATTGGAAGTCGTCGCACTTTTTACAAAATCTTAGCGCATGCAGGTGTTAAGGTTCAAGGATTTACCAAAAAACGAACACGACGCAAAGATGATACCCAATAATCTAATCTCGTTCTAATGCACTTTATACCAATGTATTAAAGCCTGTGTTTTACCTTTGTGACCAAGTAATTAGGGTTGGTATTAAGATTTAGGTGATTAAGCCATTAGTATATTTTCATGTATCAGTAATCGTTTCAACACTCATGGCTTAACTCCTAAACTTTTATTGTGAATATAAACCAATCGAGCAAAAGTCGGAGGTATTTCAACAAAAGGTCATGTCAGAAAATGACTACCTGATAGCTCGAAACAGATAATAGAAACAAAACCAATTACTTATTAAAATTATATCATGGAGAAACAGCACATTTTGATTGTAGAGGATGAGCAGAAGGTAGCTAATTTCATCAAAAAAGGACTTGAAACCCAATCCTTTGAAGCATTAATCGCCGAAGATGGTCAAACAGCCATCGACGTATTTTCGAAGCATACATTTGATTTAGTAATTCTAGACATTGGTTTGCCCGATATGAGTGGTTTGGACGTTTGTGCCAAAATACGTGAAAGTAATACCCAAGTGCCTATTTTAATGCTTACAGCACTGGGAAGTATGGCCGACAAATTGAGTGGATTCGAAGTGGGTACAGACGATTATCTCGTAAAACCTTTCGACTTCATGGAATTATTAGTGAGAGTCAAAGCACTTCTCAAACGCAGCACCCCTTCTTCTACATCACCCAATGAAATTTTGAAAGTAGCAGACTTAGAGTTAGATCTTGCTCAAAAACTTGCCTTTCGAGGTGGAAGACAGATTGAACTCACTGCCAAGGAATATAGTCTACTTGAATACCTAATGCGTAATCGTGGTCGTGTAATCTCGAAAGTTGACATTGCCGAAAACGTGTGGGACATCAATTTTGATACAGGTACCAACTTTATTGAGGTATATATTAATTACCTCAGAAATAAAGTGGACAAAGGCTTCGAAAACAAGCTCATTCACACAGTTGTAGGTATGGGATATGTTCTAAAAGCAAAATAACTATGACGATTCGCACTCGACTCATCGTGATGTTTAGTAGCATCGTGGTGGCCTTGTTGGTTCTTTTTAGCACTTTTTTGTATTGGGAAGAAGAACTTCACCGACAAACTATCTTTAGCAATCGTCTTAAACACGAGGGAATTACCTCTGCTGAAGCGCTCTTTGGCAACGAAAAACTGAGTCCTCAGTTATTAAAACTTTTAGATAAAAACCAAATGACTGTACTCGATAAAGAAGAGGTAGTCATTTTTGATAAAAATAAAAAAATCCTTTACGAAAGTGGTACGGATTACTTTAATATTCCTACCGAACGCTTAGATGAAGTTATTCGAAATGGAGAAATCTATTGGCAAGTAGGTCAAGGTGAAATATTTGGATTTAGATACCATGTAGGAACAAAAGAGTTACTAATTTTTTCATCGGCAGTAGATGTTTATGGTCTGAGTAAACAGCGAAATTTAGCCATTATGCTCATCACGGGCTGCCTATTGACAACTTTAGTGGTGTTTTTTGCAGGATGGTTTTTTGCAGGACGTGCACTACAGCCTATCAATCGTATTATCAAACAACTCGATACCATTACGGCATCAAACATGGATTTGCGATTGGATGAAGGAAATAGAACCGACGAAATTGCACAATTGTCACTACGTTTTAATCAGATGTTAGAGCGTTTGCAAAAAGCATTTCGTCTACAAAAATCATTCGTGGCACACGCCTCACATGAATTAAGAACGCCTTTGACTGCTATTACAGGACAAATTCAGGTATCCTTATTAGCAGATGATTCTCCAGAAGAATTAAAGGCAATGATACAGTCAGTTTTGGAGGATGTTCAACAGCTCAACAAACTGGCAAACGGTCTTTTAGATATTGCTAGCATGGATTCTAATCAGATTCCGCTCAAGTACAACTTAGTTAATCTAACTGAGTTACTCTGGAGTGTACGTCAAGAGCTAACTGAAAAAAAGCCCGAATATGAGGTTTTATTATTTCTTGAACAGGATAAAGATATGATGCCCGAGCTATATGCTCATGAAGCATTGCTTTACACGGCTTTGATTAATTTGATAGAAAATGGGGCAAAATTTTCAGATAATAAGACCGTTTCTGTCAAAATTGAATGTGTAGACGATGGTGCAAAAGTTTCTGTCCAGAATACAGGTAAAGTAATTCCTGAAAAAGAAATTCAAGAAATTTTTGAGCCTTTCAAGCGTGGTTCCAACGCTCGAAATACACCAGGGCATGGTGTAGGGTTATCTCTGGTAAAGAAAATTGTAGAACTGCATCAGGGTCAGATTCAGGTAGAATCATCTGAAAATCAGGGCACAACATTCACTGTATCTTTACCTTATAGATTAAAAGGTAAAATCTAATTTCGTTCTAAGCTGAGTCTGAAGTTGTCCTAATGTCGAGGTTGCATCTTTGTAACAGAAACAAAAACAAAGAACCATTAAACAATCTCGTCATGAAAACTTGGATATATGCACTCGCTTTAATTTTGACTGCCAACTTAGCAGCAGAAGCACAAAATACTTGGACCAGCGACCCAGGTTATAGTACACACAACTACAAACATCCCAACAAAGCTGCGGCTGCAAAAAAACAAGCCGAAAAGAATCACAATACAGCTTTTGTGGTAGTTGGAAAAACAAACAGAGATTACAAAAAAATTGCTAATGAAGCTACTGAGAAAAAACTTTTGCTTGATTATGGCAAAAGTCCAGAAGAATTAGCCAATGTAAAAAACTATAAAATGCCACATACAAACACTACCAACTCTGCTTCGGTTGAGAAAGAGATTGCAGTAAAAGCAGAGGGGGTAGATAAAAACTAAAATCATTGTATAGAGTTAGTTGATTTAAAGGCTTGTTGGTGCTGAAAAGTATTTCGACAAGCCTTTTTCCTAAATATTACCTGTACAAATCCACTAGCAATATTGATTTATTACCTCATTGATTGATTCTAATTAACCTGTTCAGTGTAGTTCTACGCCATTTTTAAGCAAAATAATTTATCGAAAATACACTATGCCGATGATCAGCTACATTGGTGACATGATACGAATTGAGCAGCTAAAAATATTCATATTAAATTGTTGGTAAAAAGCACTGTTAGACCACTTGGCTCGAAACAGTGCATCTTTTTTTACGGCAATTGATATGAGGAAGATTAGTATTAATGCAAAATAAAATTGCATTAATATGCTTTAGGCAGTAAGCCGTATGCATTAGGCAAAAAAGCTTTAATTATCTCATCAGAAGTTCTTTTCAACTTTTATCTTACAGCTTAAAGCATAGAGCTTAATGCGGGTAAAATTATTTTAATTTTGCCCACTATTTTATTACCTTCTATTGTATTGGAGCTTCTGGAATGGAGTTAGAATAGCTTTCTGGCAAACGGAAAACTCTCATATCATTACTCATTGAAACACAGCTAATTATTTTTCAAGATAAAAAAATAAGGTGACCTAATTGCTTAAGTCACCTTTTTCTCCAACTTCATCTGAAGTCTGGAATTACTAACCCGATATTAACGAATTACTCTGAGGCATTTGTTCTCATTGAGAACTTCATGTTCCTAATAAACCTATCTTTGACATTACAAAGATGTACAATGCTTTTTATATATTTTTATTTATATTTTATAAGCTAATCATAAATAATATTTATACATTAATTCAAGTATCTGCATGCTAAAGCTTTAAATATCTTTCTTGAAACTATAAAGAAATGGTGCTTTGTGGGATTTTCCTGTAAATTGTTTTTCATGCCTGTTCAAAATTCCTTTTGCCAACATAGAACGCTGAAAAGTCGTTCGTCGAATATTTTGACCTAATATCAACTCATATACTGTCTGCAACTCTTTCATGGTAAATCTTTCTGGTAAAAGGTTCATACCCACCAATTTTTTATCTAGGTTATCTCTCAATGTCTCAAGTGCCTTTGCGACGATCATGTTATGATCCTGCATAAGTGTAGGAAGTTGGTCAATATTATACCAACAACAACTGTCAGATAATTCATCTGGCTGTGGATTTACACCTTCGTAATTTATCAAGGCATAATATCCCACCGAAATAAACCGATCTAATAACCAGCAATCCTCTACAGGGCTATTTCCACCCCCATTCATAATCATTTCCATCGCCTCAGGAATATATCTTTCGAGGCTTCCAAAAACATGAAACTGCTCCAAATAGATATTGTCTAAGCCTGTACGCTCTCGAAGTCCACGACGAACAGCATCGTCGAGACTCTCATTGATTTTAACAAAACCGCCTGGTAAGGCAAACAATTTAGTATTATGATACTCCGAAATAAGAATCTTTAATTGCTTGCCATCGAAGCCAAAAATTACCGAATCATAAGCTATATGTGCTAAATATCCCGCTTCCTTCGCCGAAACCACCTGTGTAATATTTACTTTATCCATTGTCGAATATAAAAAAAATCTGTGAAATAATTGTATTATTTAGTTTTTCAAACTACTATTGTCAGCAAATGAGACAATAATAAAACATTCAGAACAATATCCAATGAAAATCCTCAAATCTAGTATTGCTGTGATTGCTTTGTGCGCATCCAGCATCTCTATGGCACAACATGCCGAAAATGCTTACGCTTTCCCTGTTCAAGTGAATGTTGAACAAGGAATCATTGAAGGCGAATTTGACGTTCGCAACAGCATTCAGAGTTACAAAGGTATTCCTTTTGCCAAACCACCTGTTGGCGACCTTCGCTGGAAAGCTCCACAAGCACCTGATAAATGGTCGGGCGTTCGCCAAACTAAGAAATTTGGTCCAAGAGCAGTACAACCTGCTTTGTTTGGTGACATGGGTTTCCGCAGCGACGGCATGAGCGAAGACTGCCTTTACCTAAATGTATGGTCACCTGCCAAGTCAAATGACGAAAAATTACCTGTTTTGGTATATTTCTATGGCGGTGGTTTTGCTGCTGGCGATGGTTCAGAATATCGTTATGATGGCGAAAATATGGCAAAAAAAGGAATTGTAACAGTAACCGTCAATTATCGTCTGAATATTTTCGGATTTTTCTCACATCCTGAATTAAGTAAAGAAACGTCATATAAAGGCTCGGGTAATTATGGCTTACTTGACCAAAACGCAGCCTTGAAATGGGTACAAGCTAATATTGCCAAATTTGGAGGCGATCCCAAAAGAGTAACTATTGCAGGCGAATCAGCTGGTTCGGCATCGGTAAGTGCTCAAATGGCTTCTCCCCTATCCAAAAATCTCATTGCAGGAGCTATTGGCGAAAGTGGCTCGTTATTAACCGCAACTCCTTTGGCTGATGCCGAAAAACTCGGAGTTGATTTTGCGACAAAAGCAGGCGCTAAATCATTAAAAGATTTGCGTGCGCTATCTACTTTTGAGCTATACCAAAAATATAGAGCACAAAATGCTGGTTTCAGAACAACGCTAGATGGGTATTTTTTCCCGAAAACTTTTACCGAAATTTTTGAGTCAAAACAACAAGCAATGGTTCCATTGATGCTAGGCTGGAATTCGGAGGAAATGAACTACCGTGCTCTTATGGCTGGCAAAGAGTTGAACAATGAAAATTATGCCCAGCGTGTAAAAGAATTATACGGTGCTAAAGCTGAAGAAGTTTTAAGACTTTATCCATCGGGAGCTCCAGAAGTAACTGAACAATCTGCAACAGATTTGGCTGGCGACCGTTTTATTGGTTTTAGTACTTGGAAATGGTTTGATTTACATAGAAAAAATAGCGAGCAACCTGTGTATCGTTATTTCTACGCACAACCTCGTCCAGATATGCGTGAAAGCGATTTGGAAGCGGGTTTAGCAGGTGGCGTAATCAAAAAAGACAAAAATGCCCCAAAAGCTCCGAAGCCTAAAGGTGCTGTTCACTCAGCCGAGATAGAATATGCTATGGGAAATTTAGCGACCAACAAGGTATATGCTTGGACAGAGGACGACTATAAAGTATCGGAAACGATGATGAATTATTTTGCTAATTTCATCAAAACAGGCAATCCAAACGGTGAAAAATTGCCAAATTGGCCAGCAGCCAAGAATGAAGAAAAGCCAGAAGTGTTAATCATTAATGCCAATACAAAGGCAGTTCGTTCAGAAAATGAAGCGAGATATTTCTTTTTAGATAAAGATTTTCTGAAGAAATAATATCTTAATTATTTGGCTTTAGACCGTAAGCCATAGGCAGTATGAAGAAAAGCTTCCATACTCCACAAGTTTTTAGCATACGGTACAAAGTCTAGAGCTTAAAGCTGGAATTTTACCCAGTAACCCCAAAAAGTGCTAGCGGCACAAAGTGAGTGAATAAAACTCACTTTGTGCCGCTAGCACTTTGTCCCTGTTCACTCTATTACAATTTTATCAAACCCAATGCTATTGCTTCAGGAAAAGAGATTTCATCTTGAAAATCTGGCTCAATAATTACACCTTCGCCTAGTTCTCGTAAATGTCTCCACTCCGCTTCTAGTCCATTTTCTAGAATAAAACTACCTCTTACAATCAAACTCAAGTGTGCTACATTTGCTTTTTTCATGCTAGCACTTACTTTTTTCAATGCTTCTGTTTGTTTAATAGAATTGGTTTGAGCTATTTCTTGAGACTTATTTGAGACTACCGCCTGAAGTTCTTCTAGTGATTCTACGGGTTTTTCTACAGTAGCTTTGGCTAATTGTTGAATCAGTTTTTTCTCAATTTTTTTGCTTCCTTCTAAAACTTGCTGTTTTAAGGCACCTTGCATTTTGTCAATTCCTTGCGCAAAAACGGCATCACGTTTAATGGTGGCAGGACTTACTTTAAATTCCTCAGCCAACACAGATGCTGTATCTACAATATCGGTGTAGGTACCGCGCAAACCACCTTGGCGGTTTTTCATACGTTGATACTTTAGACCTCTAAAATACGAAAGCTGCTCGACAGTCATATTTCGGCGTCCTACCTGAAAGTCAATCATAAAATCTTTTACTTCGTCTATCGAAGGAAAAGTCATCAAGTCAATTTGAAAATCGACTCTATTTTTCTGACAAATTTCATAACGGTGATGGCCATCAAACAACACAAAAGCAGGCTCACTAGGCGTAGGATGGCTTGGATTGATTACTCCTTGTGTTGTATCCCAAACCAACAACGGTGTACGACAACCATTGGCAATAATGCTATCTTCTAAAGATTTATATTCTTCGGCGCTCAAACTCGGAATAAATTCTTTGAGCTCTGGTAAAACCAAAAGGTTTTTTTTTACATTCTCAGATGAAATTAACTTATTGTTTTTGAGCGTATTAGCAGTATTAATAGCTACCTGTTTTTTAAAATCTATCCCTTTCATACCCCTTGTTAGTTATTAATCACTTGCAAATATTCAACGTATTCATCACAAAAATCTTTGTAACATTTATAGGCTTCCGACGACGCATTCAATGTTCCTAAGGTAGCTTGTAAAGCCTGAGATTTCTGAAAATCAATCAAGTGTCTAATTTCGGTATTGAACACCCTAAAATCACTTCCCATGTTAGCTCTCAACGCTTCTTTGAAGCCATCGTGAACGGTATTCTTTTTGACCATCGTAAAAACAATCCCATCCAAGGTCAAGTCACGATTGGTATGCGTTTTTACTTCGCTGATACGGTTTAACAAAGAGTTGAGTCCCTTCAAAGACGATGACTCAGGAAGCATTGCAATCAAGGTAGAGTTGGATGCATTCAGTGCTGATACGGTCAACTTACTCAAACTTGGAGGGCAATCGATGAGAATATAGTCGTATTCCTCCAAAAGCGGCTCAATTTTATGCTTTAATCGAACGTCACCTCCTACTTTTGATAACAAATCAACCTCAATTTCTGCTAAAGTAATATCGGATGGAGCTAACCAAAGGTTTTCTAAAATCTGAACTGTAGGTAATTGGATATCGGTAAATAGGCAATCTGCAATTTGCAATTCAGGATTTTCAATGCCCAAAATTTGAGATAAGTTACCTTGTGGGTCAAAATCAATAAGTAATACCTTAAAGCCTTTTCTTACTAGTGTTTCACCCAAACAGGCTGTCGTGGTAGTTTTTCCAACTCCACCTTTGTGATTTACAATCGAGATTACGCGAGCACTTTGATAGAGGTATTCGTTATAGCCATACTTGCGTAAAATAGGTTCTAATTTGGCCAAATCGTCTTCACTGAGTTTTCGAGAACCATTCGAATTGAAAACTAAGTCTAATTTGCGTTTGGGTAATCCTGCTTCGTCATTAACTCCATTGACACTGAGGGATGGATTGTGACGAAAGAAAGAGACTATTTTCTCTAAAGTCAGGTTGCTTCTCATAAATATTGTTTCGTAAACTTGATACTCTGATCAAATAATGTGTTGATTTTCTAGAAATAATTTAACCCTAATGCTTTGGCTTGGGCGCCGTAATGTTTCACTAAACCTTCAAACAGATTCAAATCGTGGTAATGTTCGAGCGTTGTAATGACTATTGCTTCAAATCCTGTGTTTTCATTAAAATAGGCCAAAAAGCTATCAAGGCTAATTTCTGTACCTACTTTGGATACGTAGCTGTCATAATAAATCGCAGAAAAAGCAGAAGTATTGAGCGAATTCAATACTCTTTGATACAATTGATGATTCTGTTGAAGTGACTCTAACACCAATTTTTTCTTTTGCTTGTACACTTCATGCAAAAAATCATCTTGCTGTTGCTTAAGTTGCTCAAGTTGAAGTTTTTCATTTTCAGACTTCTTCAATACCGCTTTCAATACTCTCTTTTCCTCTTCTACAGCCTTTTGGCGCTCTACCAATTGCGATGAGCTAACAATGGTTTTGAGATATGCGGGAATATTCTTGATTTTCTTGGGCTCTTTTTCCAGTTCTGTTTGTACGTATTCCACGCCCAAAATCACCTGTTCGATAGGATATTGCTCAAGCCAATTTTGCAACGTCGACGAGTCTATCCCCCAAACTTGTACTATTCCAGAAAGTCTCTGCAAAGTACTTGACTCAAAATTGGGTTGGGTATTTGACTCAACCACTTCATAATTTGAATCTTCTGCTTCTTGACTCGTTGGATTAGTCTCTACTTCCAACTGAGCTTGCGTTTTGTTAGGGTTTTTCCGAATCACAAATTGCAGAGCTACTACTTTTTTGCCTTCTTTGATTTCATTGAAATCAAAAATCAAATCAGAGTTTTTAATCAGCTCGTCTTGCGCTTTGACAACTACTTTTTGCTTAAACAAACCGTATAACTCATATTTGTTTTCGAGATTAAACATCCGACGCATTTCTTCTACAGTAAATTGAAACTTGCCGAAACGCTCAAACTCTTTACAAAAACCATAAAACCGAATAGCATACACACTATCCATCGACACGATGTTGCGCACATCGATGTAAGTAAAATTCTTTTTGAGTTGCAACAAATAGGCATCCAACATTGGAGGGAACAAAAAACTAAATGCGCCTTCTTTTTTGTGATATTCAATTTGTGCTAAAATATTGGCCACTTTCCACCCCCGTTCATCTTCCAAGAAGATTTCTTTTTTCATCAACTTCCGTGACTCCTTTTCCAACAGGTTGTAGAGATAATCACTAGTTTTTGTTTTTAGAAACTGAGATACTTCCGAAACCTTCACTTTGGTCACCTTAAAACCAGATGAAGTCTGGTCTGTATTTAAAACCAAAAAGTGAAAAATCTTCATTTGAAAGGCTGTTAAGTCAAACCTTGCATTGAGCAATGGATTTCCCAACACCACCATATAAGAACTACTGGAGATTCGCTCCAATGCTTCTATTTCTTTGTTTTCTTGGGTAGTTCTCTTTTTAATACCTTGCTTCATAGTTAATCTCTCATCATATTCTTTCAAAATTTATATATATCAAAAATAGTGATTCAATTTTGTATCAAAATTACAAGAATATTTTATTAATGCAAGTAAAATAGATTCAAAATTGTATCATTGCTAGGTTTATGAATGTTCCTAGAAATTGTATTTTTCCGATATTACAAATAACACTCTAAAAGTTATACTTGACACTTCAAAAGTTATATTAACACACTCTAAAAGTTATATTAACACACTCTAAAAGTTATACTTGACACTTCAAAAGTTATATTAAGCACTCTAAAAGTTACATTAACACTATGTAAAAAACTGAAAATCAATTAGTTACACAGGAGGAAATATTAGGAAATACTTAAGGAAATAAAAAAGAAATACTCTCAAATGTAAAAAGTGAGATTTTTTTGATTGTTTTTTGAAGAAAAAAAATTGGATAAAAATAAAGGATACTTTTAAAGTCAAAATCCACTTTTTTTTGTAAAACTCCTACTTTGTGTGAAATAAGAATTTTTGCGCCAACACTTCAAAAGTTATATTTAAAATATTTGGGCGAAATTTAATCCTTTGCGGCAACACTCTAAAAGTTATGGTTAAAAAGTACTCTATTTTGTTTAGTCTGTAGAGTCACTAGATAATTAGTGCTTTTTTGCCTTGAAATCTTCGATTTAAGACACTTTTATAGTTCTTGTGGGTAAATACTTCACTTAAACTTAAATTGTTGCTAAAAAACGTGGTTTATGGAGGTTTTACTTAAATGACTTGAATAAAAATCTTAGAAAGCAAGTTGAATCAAAATTTTCTGAGGATTTTAATCTTCATATCAATATCCTCATTCCTTCGAGCAAAGTATCATCGTGATACTTTGCTCGAAGGAATAAAACAGTTCTATGATGATACTTGCGCCTTGAAGGAGTCATTAACGTTGTATCGTTCACAAGTACACTGTTTACAAAATTTTAACGAATCCTGTGGGATTGGTTTATTGCAGTGTTCTAGATTCATTAAAGAACAAGTATTGGCAGAGCTTGAAGGTGAAAGTATTATGACGTTAATATTGAAAGTTGGATATCGAGAGGACTGCTTTTAACAAATAGGTTTTCAAACAATTATGCTAAAAAGTTGTAGTTAGTTTTTTCAATTTTTTATAAAACTTGATATACTTTACGCTGTTGTTTCTGAAAATCAAGAAATTATAAGAAGCTGGCAAAAATGGCGATTTTAAGAAAATTAAGCAGAAAAGCAAAGTGCCACAGTGATACTTTGCCCCTCTTTCACACTTCAAAAGTTATATTTAGAAGCCTCAATAATATAACTTTTGAAGTGTGATTTTAGAAAATTTGATTGATTTTTGAGGACTAAAATGACTAAATTATGTAAGGTTTTGGTACTGACATTAGGCAAAAAAAATCCCATCAAAGGTCTATTTTTGATGGGATTTGAAATTATTTGAACACTGTTTTTATCACCACAGGTTGATGATCAGAAGGGTATTTGTTGTCGTAAGCATCTGTTAAAACGGCATATTTTAATACTTCAAAATGCTTATCTACAAAAATATAATCGATTCTATCTTTGAGCGGAGCATCATGTTTGAAACCATTAAACGTACCCACAGGACCATAAGGAGGCATTTTTGTCACTAAGTACGAATCGCCCAATGAAGCTTGCATGATTTTGATTTGCTCTGTATCTGGAGTAGAGTTGAAGTCTCCTACACAAATTGCAGGCGTGTTTTTAGCAATCTCCTTAATTTTCTGAACCATCAAGAAGCCTGATTGACGACGAGCCTCAACGCCTTGGTGGTCAAAATGCACGCTAAAGAAATAAAATGTTTTACCTGATTTAATCTCTTTAAATTTTCCCCAAGAACAAATACGATTGCAACAGGTAGCATCCCAGCCTTTTGAGGGTTTATCTGGTGTTTGGCTCAACCAAAAATCCCCATGTTCTAATAGCTTAAATTTATCTTTTCTATACACGATGGCAGAATGCTCTCCCGCTTCTTTACCATCATCACGTCCTACGCCTGTGTAAGTATATTCAGGCATTTCGACCAAGTCTTTTAATTGACCTGCAAAGCCTTCTTGCGTTCCGAAAATATCGAATTCATGATAACGAATTAGTTTTTTTACTTCCTCTTTTCGGTTTGGCCAAGCATTGATACCATCACCAGCCGTGTTGAGTCTTAAATTATAAGTGGCAACATTGAGTGTTTGAGATGAAGCTTCTTGCATTAAAAGCAAGCCTGCGATAAGTCCGAGGATTTTTTTCATAAGATGAGATTTGTTTTAGTTGATATAAAAATTGAGTGTTTGGGGCAAAGTATCACAATGAGCTTTTGCCTAGTTGGTTTCGTCACTGATGATACTTTTTACTTTTTTCGCATTTTTGATTCTATAATTGAGCGTAAGATTAATTTGTCGTCTTCTAAATTGAGAGCTTCCGTCGGTAATAAAATTGGCTCCTTCAGTCACAAAGCGAGAAACTCTAGTGTTGAAAATGTCCATAATATTCAAATTAAGTGTCCCTTTTCCTTGAAAGACCTCCTTACTTACTGAAAAATCGATATAATACATGGAGAGTCGTCGGCCTTGTACCGTTTTTTGCGGCGCTTCATAATTGGCTCTTACCTGAATATCTAGGCGGTTGGGCAAACTAAATTTTGAGGTATGTCTTGCAAACCAGCTTTGAGTATTTCGTTTATAATTTTCGTCGATATTACTTCCATCCATGTCGGCATTGAAAATACTAAAACTGAAATCACTTTTCCACCATTGGTAAAAATTGACTTGTGAAGCGATGTCTAAGCCAAATGATTTTTCTCCCGTTAAGTTTTCAGGTCTTGTTGTAGCAAATCCCAAATCATTCACACTTCTAATCGTTTGAATTTTGTCTTTGGTATCTCTGTAGAACAAAGATGAACTTAAAGACCCAAATTTAAAGTATTTGATATGACCAATTTCAAAAGCATTTGTAAACTCTGGATTAAGATTTGGATTACCCCCAAAAAAGTTGCGACTATCCGAGAACGTTGCAAAAGGACTTAAATCATTATAAAAAGGTCTTCTTACCCGACGGCTAAAGCTAAATTGTAGGGAGTTTTCGTTGGGCATCTCCCAAGCAATATGGGCACTTGGGAATAGATTTGAGTAATTTCTAGGATTTACTTCATTGGTTTCTCGTAGGGTAGTCTTCACATTCGTCCATTCAGCTCTCAATCCAATTTGATAGGATAGTTTTTTGTATTTGTCACCTACGATTCCATACACTGCATTGATGTTTTCGGTATAGATAAAATAGTTTTTTAATCCTGGCAATGGTACAAAGACACCATTTTCATTTTGTTGATTTACCACATAATCATTGACCATATCTCTAAAATTGGCTCTTGCTCCTACTTCCACTTTTCCATCTTTGTGGATTGGTTTTGAGTAATCCGTTTGAAATAGCCATTGCTTTTCATATTCATCATTCAAGGAGTTTTGTAGCAAAGTTTGGGCTTTATCAATTGAGCCGTTTGGCATAAACGCATTTTGGGTAAATAATTGGTCAGAGCGCTCCCAATTATCGATATAGCGTACTTCAGCAGAAAAGCTATGATTTTTCTTATCAAAATCTCGACGATATGTTAAAGCATACTCCGAGTTTGGTTCGGTTTCTTTTTCGTCTTGTTGACGATATGTTGTTCTGATGAGATTACTTAATGAATTATAATAATCTCTGTAAGTTAAATCTGTAATTCTACGAGCATCTGAGCGACGGAATAAATAGGATGCAGTCAAATAGCTTTTTTCAGAAAAGAAATAATCCAAACCCCCTTGAATGTTATTATTAAAGCCCTTGAGGTTACCGTTTCTATCTTGGTCCGAAATAACGGTTGTGTCACCATTAAATACTTGTTGAAAATTATGGGCAATATTGGGCGTAATACGATATGCGATGCCATAATTGAGAAAAAAGTTTAGCTTTTGATGACGGTAGTTCATATTAATACCCAACCCTTCATTGACAGGATAACCTGTAATCACATCAAATGAACCATTGAAACCCTGTTTTTTATCTTTTTTCAAAACAATATTAATAATGCCAGCCATACCTTCTGCTTCATATCGTGCCGAAGGATTCGTAATTACTTCTACCCGCTCAATCATGCTTGCTTGTAAAGATTGAAGTCCTGCACCACCTTTGAAACTTACCAATCCTGACGGTTTTCCATCGATCAAGATACGAACATTGTCGCTTCCACGGAGTTTGATACCGCCATCTGGCTCAACAGATACCGAAGGAATATTGGTAAGAATGTCACTGGCTGTACCACCAGCATTGGCTAAATCTTTTCCGACGTTGAAGACTCTTTTATCTAATGCCATTTCCATCGTACTTTTTTCTGCACGCACTTCCACTTCCGTAAGTTGTTGACTTTGTGTTTGGAGGAGAATATTACCAAGATTAATCGCTGCATTTGATTTATCAAGGGTTAGCATATCGGATTTCCAGATTTTGTAGCCCATAAATTCAGTAGCCACAACATAAATTCCATAGGGAACTTGGAGTGAGAAAGTGCCTTTTTCGGTGGTAATTCCTCCTGTGATTAGTTTATCAGTTTTTGCATCAAGTACACGAATACTTGCATAAGACATGATTTCAGAAGTCTTTGAATCAATAACTTTCCCGCTAATGGTGGCTTTATTTTGAGAATAAAGCGGAATACTGACAAGAATAGAAATGAAAGCAAAAAGAAAGGTAAAAGTAAATTTCATAAGTTAAATAGTATTTTAATTGGATACACAAAAATACAAAGTAAAATGCTAGACTCTATCCTTGCATAAAGGGCAAAGTATCACAATGATCTTTTGCTTAGTTTCGAAAAATCTTGTTATTAGCCGAAGTCATATTCTCAGACATATTTTTACAGTTTAAAAACTGGAGCAATAGTGAGTCCGAGACAAAGCCTCGAACTAGAGAGCAAAGTATCACGATGAGCTTTTGCTTAGCATTGCAAAAATCTTCTTGCTAGTTCAAGCCTTATTCTTGGACTTATTTTTTCAAACAGTTTTAAAACAAAAGCAATAGCGAGTCCGAGTCAAAGTTTCGAACTAGTGAGCAAAGTATCACAATGAGCTTTTGCTTAGCATAGCAAAAATCTTCTTGCTAGTCCAAGGCTTATTCTTGGGCTTATTTTTTTGCATTTTAAAAACTGAAGCAATAGTGAGCCCGAGACAAAGCCTCAAACTAGTAGGCAAAGTATCACAATGAGCTTTTGCACCTTGATTATGGGAGAAAAATAAAGGGCAAAGTATCAGAATGACACTTTGCCCTTTAAACTAAAAACGGAGTATGTAATTATTTATATGCTGAAATCGTCTGAATCGTACCATCTGGGTTATGGTGTAATTCAGTCACTTTTACATTTCTCAAGTGTGTTTGTCCCGATAGCTGAACATCGTGATAAAACAAATACCATTTCCCTTTTACTTCAACTATAGAATGGTGGTTTGTCCAGCCTTCAACAGGGTTTAGTACAACTCCTTTGTAAGTAAATGGTCCATAGGGAGAATCTCCTGTGGCATAACTGATAAAATGAGTATCACCAGTAGAGTAGGAGAAATAGTATTTTCCTTTGTATTTATGCATCCAAGCAGCCTCAAAAAATCTCTTATCATTGTTTCCCTCCAATAATACATTTCCTTGCTCGTCTAAGATTTGAATGTCTTTTGGACTTTCTGAAAAACTTTTTAGATCAGAGGATAGTTTAGCAATCTTGGGTAGTAGCGCTTTTTCGTTCGCTTTTTGCAAAGCGCCATTAGCATCATATTTACCTGTTTTCCAACGTTGCAATTGTCCACCCCAAATACCTCCAAAATACATATAATAGCTACCATCAGAGTCTTTAAAAACTGCAGGGTCTATACTAAAGCTACCTTCGATGGGTTTTGGCTCAGCTTTAAATGGACCGTAAGATTTTTTGCTAGTTGCTACTCCAATTCTAAAAATTCCTTCTTGGTCTTTGGCTGGGAAAAATAGATAGTATGTCCCGTTTTTGTAGGCCGCATCTGGTGCCCATAATTGCTTGCTAGCCCAAGGTACATCCTTCAAGTCAAGAGCAACGCCATGATCAGTAACTTTCCCACCAATTTTATCCATTGAAAGAATATGAAAATCTTTCATGTCAAACTTGGCTCCATCTGCATCTCTACTAACATTCGTTTCAATATCATGCGAAGGATAGATATAAATTTTTCCTTCAAAAACATGCGCAGAAGGATCTGCCGTATAGATATGCTTTACGAGTGGTTGAGAAATAGGCTGCTTTTTCTGCTGAGCAATTGAGATTTGCGATAGCAAAAAAAATGCTGATGAATATATACCTAAACTTCTTATTTTCATTTTAATAATACAAAATAATTATATTTAAATTTTACTTAAATGTTTGTATATAAATTATTTATACAAAGTTAAAGCAATATTATTTAGAAACCAATAGAATTGCCTCCATCTACAGGTAATGATGCACCAGTAATATATTTTGCAGCGTCTGAAGCTAAAAATACTACTGCCGTACCAATATCTTCTGGTTTTCCAAAAAAGCCCATAGGCGTTCGGTCAAGTGCTTTATTCATACGTGCAGGGTCGCTATTCATAGCTGTTTGCATCATAGCTGTTTCGATAAAGCCAGGTGCGACTGCATTGACCCTAACTTGGCTAGGAGATAAATCCATCGCTAACGATTTTACAAGTCCTTCGACGCCGTGTTTTGAGGCAGAGTAAGCAGGTACTCGGTCGATACCATAATAGGCAGCCATAGACGAAATCATGATAATATTTCCCGATTTACGACCCACCATACGTTGAGCGACAGCTCTTGTTAAAGAAAATACAGAGTTAAGATTCGTATGAATAATTCTTTGGAATTCTTCATCAGTTACTTCTAAGGCTGGTTTTTTCATGTTTATTCCAGCATTGTTAACGAGAATATCAATAGTCCCGATTTGTGTTTCGATATGCTCAACTAGGTTTTCTAATTGGTCAAGCACAGTTACATCGTTTACCACATATTTGGCTTTATCTCCTAATTGCTGAACGGCTTCTTGAAGTGCATGTTCACGACGTCCTGTAATGACAACCGTCGCACCAGCGTTAATCATACATTGAGCTATGGCAAAGCCAATACCACTTCCGCCGCCAGTAATAAGGGCAATTTTATTATCAAGTCTAAAATTCATAAGGTAATTAAGTTTGGGTGTCGAGCTAAGACTCTGATTTAAAATATGAACTGACAGATTATTAGCTCGAAATTTTAATTGAATGTTATGCTGTAAGGGTATTACCATTGATGGAGCTATTTCCACAAAGGCAAAATGAATGTCTATTTACTCAAGGCTTAATGCCTATTACTTAAGTTGATAAATTCGAACAATTTCTTTCATTTCGTCGAGCGTTCTGGATGGTGCTTGATATGGGGCAGGAATGGCTTGTTTTGAGTATTGTTGAAAGTACAACACGCAAGCATCTCGCCAATTCAGTGCCTCACGATGCTGAGCCGCTAATCGACCAGATACATCAGCAAATATTTGTGGGTCGATAGAAGACTGAACAGAATTCCATTGTTTTTGCATCCACTCGACAGATTGTACACCTGCGTAATAGCGACTACTGAACTCATTCCAGAGCGTTTTGCCAGAACTAAGTTTTTTATTCCAAGAAACATGGTGAAACCAGAGCAAATAGGGGAGAGGACAAGTATCTGGATTTCCCCACTGAGTTTGAACTTCTTTGGCATATAACCCAAGAGCATTACTTCCTTGGGCAGTTCTGTCAAAACCAAGACCTACAGAGTCGGCGCGATGGTAATAAATGGCGGTCCAGTCGGGGCGTGCACTTTTTTCTAGCCAAGGTTCTGGTCCAAAGTGAATATTTTGTCCCATTACATGATGAAGACCAAGAGGAGTAGTAAAATCCACATAAATTTCACGTGATTTCATCATCAAATCTTGAATCGTCGCAACTGCTTTAGGCTCTTGAGTTAGACTCACTTTTATCCATTCCGAAGCAATTTGTTCAGAGCTAAGACTATGATTCCACGCCAATCTACCAAAGGCATACCAATTGGCTTGAGACATTAAATGCCCCGTCCAGTTACGATCTGAACCTGTATTCGCTACACCAGCTATAGCCGTAAGTGAATGATTATCAATACTTCCATCAACGATTTTTGCAACTGTTGAACCTTTGCCATTTGAATAAGTATCACTTTCTAGACACTCTTTGAAAAGTGGTGCTTCGTACACAAGATTGGTACTAAAACCCAAATACTCTTGTGTAAGCTGAAATTCCATAGCAAGAGGCGTTTTTGGCATAGCACCAAAAAGCGGATGGAATGGCTCACGAGATTGGAAATCTATCGGTCCATTTTTTACCTGTACTAACACATTAGAAGCAAATGTGCCATCAAGAGGCTTAAAATCCTTATAAGCTTCTTTGAAACGGTCGCCTTTAGGATCGGCGGCGTAAACAAAAGCACGCCAAATGACAATTCCTTTGTAAGGTGCTACTGCTTCGGCAAGCATATTAGCGCCATCAGCATGAGTTCTGCCAAAGTCTTGAGGACCAGGTTCGCCTTCGGAATTAGCTTTTACCAAGTATCCTCCAAAATCAGGAATAGCAGCATAAATTTCCTTAGTGACATTTTTCCACCAATTTCTTACTTCTGGAGCCATTGGGTCAGAGTTTTTTGCACCACCCAAAAGTTTTGGCGCTGCAAAATTTAAGGAAAGAAATACCTTTATCCCGTAAGGACGAAAAACATCTGCTAGGGCTTTTACTTTTACAATATATTCTTTGGTCAAAAACCTAGCACTGGCATTAACGTTATTCAAAACAACCGCATTGATACCGATTGAGGCATTTGCACGAGCATAATCGATGTATCGTTGGTCTATTACTTCTGGTAATTCATACCATTTCCACAGAGAAGAACCCGCATAACCACGTTCGATAGTACCAAGGGGATTATCCCAGTGGTTGAGCATTCGGTACTTGATTTTTGGTGAATCCGTGATATTGATTTGTGCGATTGAACTTCCACTTTGTAGTTGTCTCAAAAAAGCAAAAGAACCATATAATACGCCAGAAGCTGTACGAGAGCGAATGACGATATTCTGATTTTCTTCACGGATTGAAAAACCATCTTCAGCAAGTTGATTCGTTTGTTCATTTTGAATAACTTGAAGAATGATACCTCCCTTTTTTCCTGCTGGATTAGTTAAAATCAAAATCTTTTTCCCTAATAATCCAGACAAACCAGCTTGCAGTTCTTTTTGGGCTGTTTTTGTAATAACTTCTTGATTATCAGAGTAAATGAACTGACATTTTTGAGCATAGCTATTTCTTTGTTGAATATTAGCAACAAGGTCAAATTTTAACCAAAGCCTATACCCATCATCCGCATGAGCCAATTGAGTGACGCTCAAAAGTAGAATGATAATTAATTTTTTAAAATATCTCATAGTAATATTGATGCCAAATTGTGAAGTTAATTTTGCCAATTGTCAAGGACTACAATATGCTCCTCTTGATTCCTAATTCTAGTCCTCTAAGTTCTGCAAGCCCTTTTAATCGACCAATGGCAGAATATCCGGGATAGGTTTTTTTCCCGTTAGTCAAATCATCCAGCATCAAATGACCATGATCTGGACGCATTGGGATCTGACGTTCGGCTCCTTTTTTGTTTTCTTCCAAAACTACCGCTTTCACTACCTCATACATATCGACATCGCCAGTGAGATGTGCAGCTTCATGAAAATTCAAAGGGTTTTCTTCTCTTTTGGTTGTTCGTAAATGCAAAAAATGGATACGATGTCCCCAACGAGTTATCATTCCTGCCAAATCGTTATCTTCTCTAACTCCCAGAGAACCAGTGCAAAACGTAATGCCATTGGCTGTGACGTCGCATGCTTGCATCAATTGTACCAAATCAGACTCGGTACTCACGACACGTGGTAAGCCCAACAATGATTTTGGAGGATCATCTGGGTGAATACATAGATTGACGCCTAGTTCTTGGGCTAACGGTGCAATCTGCTGAATAAAGTAATACAGATTAGCACGAAGTTCGGCATCACCGATATGAGCGTAATTGTTTAATAAACCTTGAAAAGTAGTAAGACTAAATGCTTCTTCTGAGCCGGGCAAACCTAGCAGAACAGTATTGGTTAACTCCTTGAGTTCATCCTCTGTCATTTGCTCGAATTTAGCTTTTGCAGCCTCCTGAACCTCTTGCGTATAATCATTTTTGGCATTGGGACGTTGAAGGATATATAAATCGAACAAGGCGAAATCTTGCCAAACAAAGCGTAAGGCTTGAGAACCATCTGGCATGCTATAATTTAGCTTGGTGCGCGACCAGTCCAAGACAGGCATAAAATTGTAGCAAACAATAGTAACCCCACACGCCGCCAAATTGCGTAGAGAAGTTTTGTAGTTCTCAATATATAAATCACGAGAAGGAAGTCCTTTTTTGATATCCTCGTGCACAGGGAGACTTTCTACAACGAGCCATTTTAAGGATGAATACTGTTGATTATCAGCTTCAATGATTTGAATTCTTTCTTGAATGGCCTCTTTAGACCATATTTCACCGACAGGAATTTGATGGAGAGCGGAAACAACCCCCGTACACCCTGCCTGGCGAATATCCATGAGCGAGACAGGGTCTTTAGGGCCAAACCAACGCATAGTATGTATCATACTCAGTAGTTTTTGGAAATAGTACTTCTTTAAAAAGTTCAAGATTTTCGGAAATCATTTCCGATACTTGATATTAATTTGGGGAGATTTGAACTAAATGTAAGGCTATATTTTTATATTAAACAAAGTTTTTCTTGATATATTTTTATAAAAATATCGCAAACGTTTTCGAAAACGAAGCCGATATATATCGCTATATTCAATAAAAAGTTCTACTTTTAGAAACGCGAATCTACTTGTATTTTTGACGATAGAATAGGTAGATGTTATGTATAAAAAAAATACAAAAATGAGGTTGGAGATAGTAGAAATATGCCAAAAGGTAAAGGAGTATTTGACTCAGGCAATTATTCTACATTTACATTAATACGCATTAGGCTGTAAGCCGTAGGCATTAGGCAAAATGTATTCATGATTTATTTAAAACACTTTTATACTTTAGGCTTACGGCAAATAGCTTACTATTGCGGGTAAAATACCCACAAACTTACTCAGACACAATCAAGCATACACTATATGATACAATGCACTAATTGTCAAGAAACACAAAATTTGGTAAAGGCAGGCTTTGTAAGAGGCAAGCAGCGGTTTCTTTGTAAATCTTGCGAAAGTTATTTCACTGTACAAACTACACCAGTTACGCCAGCTAAGAAAAACCACCAAACGACCATCGTCGATATTGCAAAGGCCTTGGGCGTTGCGCCTTCGACTGTTTCTAGAGCTTTAAATAATAGCAAGGAAATTAATGAAAATACTCGACAAGAGATTTTGAGGGTAGCGCAAGAACTGGATTATCGTCCCAATTTGTTGGCACAAAGCCTCAATAGGGGAGCTACAAATACCATTGGCGTGGTGATTCCAGATATCCAGCGACCATTTTTTGCTGGGGTATTGTCTGGTATTCAACAAGTGGCGAGTAATGCAGGTTATCGAGTGATGATTTGCCAGTCAAATGAATCTCATTCGACCGAAACGCTCAATGTTCAGGCTTTAATGAGTAGTCAGGTAGATGGTTTGTTGATTAGTCATTCTGTCGAAACAACCTCTTTTGAGCATATTAAGCTCCATCTGAATAGAGGTATTCCGATTGTTCATTTTGATAGAGTTGCCTATGAGCTTCCAACCGCTAAAGTGATTCTTGATAACTTCAGAGGTTCTTTTTTGTTGGTAGAACATCTCATAAAGCAAGGGTGTAAACGTATTGCTATTTGTGCTGGTCCTAAAGAGCTACTGATTAGTCAGGAGCGATTTGAAGGATATAAATCTGCTTTACAAGAATACGGATTAAGTTTCGACCCTGATTTGGTTTATCACATAGGTTTTAGAAAAAACGAGGCTGTTGATGCGCTGAATCAATGGTTATCATTGGAATCGCCACCAGATGCCATTTTTGCGGTTCATCATGGCAATGCGATTGAGCTTATGGTAGAATTGAAAAAGAGAGGTATTAAAATTCCAGCGCAAATTGCTGTGGCAGGTTTTGGGGATGATCAAATTGCTGAATTAATAGAGCCAGCCTTAACTGTTTTTCATCAATTTCCTTTACAAGTGGGCGAAATAGCGGCTAATACCCTCATCAATAATATTATCGATGGAGATAATTTTGTACCAGAAGATATTATCGTACAAGGGAAATTGGTTGTGAGAAAGTCTTCTTTGAAGATTTGAAGATTTGAAGATTTGAAGATTTGAAGATTTGAAGATTTGAAGATTTGAAGATTTGAAGATTTGAAGATTTTCAAAAATAGATAAATAGCAAGTTAGTTAGAAAATAGTAGATTTCTGATAAGCCTTGAGTTTAAATAAAACATGAGTCATCCCGAATTTTGCATTGCGAAGTAGCACCATAGCATGTTTTGGATGGCAGTTCTCAATCGATAAATCGGTGTCAAAGCATTTTGGCACCGATTTCCTGTTCTATGGGCATATTGCTTGATGATTATCTTGATAATAGATGGCCAATTCCTGATGAGTTTCATCAAGAAGTCGTAAATAAGTGTGACAATAGCTAATAATTTAAGGGTATTCTCGAAAAACCATAACCTAGGTGATTCAATAGCTAGCTCGGTTTTGGCGAATCTAAACGCTTGTTCAATATTCCATCGATGCATGTAGCTATGACATATTTCCCAAGCTTCCTTAGCTGATTCTACAGGCAATGAGGTTAATAAATATAGTGGAGACTGATAGTTTTTGGTATCTCTCACTATCACTAAAGACAAGTTAATATCTTCAAAACTAGGGTGTTGAACTTGAGCCCAAGCAATAGAAATGCTCTTGAGAATCTTTCTTTGAGAATCGAGCGCAATTTTTTTACTTCTGGCTTTAAAAGAGCGCGCTAGAAGATGGGTTTGCTTTTTACCTTTAGTTGAGTGGATAAGTAAATGATTCTTCTTCCATCGAACTAGGAAATCTTGTTCGAAGTTCGTAAACCACTCGATAGTCCATTCATTTGCATAACCACGGTCAAGCACATGCAGGATGCCTTTTCCTACTTGTTTTTGTAGTTTTTCTAGCATCCGAAAAATAATGTTTCGACCATATTCCTTGTATTTACCTCTGGTAGTCCACCAACTCATTTGACATACACTTACAGACTCACCCAAAGCTGAGAGCAACGTACTTGTCCAATGATAACCAGGAACACAAATACGTTTATTCGGGGGAGAATAGTAGCCTT
>NZ_JASHIE010000015.1:0-193648 GCF_030056655.1 Flectobacillus rivi | reverse complement strand
GTTAAGCCCAGTACCGTTGATGATACTGCAATCAAATGCGGGAAAGTAAAAAAGCTCCAAAATATTACAAATTAGAAAAGAAGCCACTTCAAAAGAGTGGCTTTTTTCGTTTTACAAGACTCAGTACTGTTGAGGAGACTGCAGGCTACGCGCCCCGGACTACGCGTCGCGACCAATACGGGAAAGCAAAAAAGCTCTCAAATATTACAAAGTAAACAGAAGCCATCTCGATAGAATGGCTTTTTCCGTTTTACAAGACTCAGTACTGCAGGCTACGATACACCCGCCTAAATAAATACCTATGATATCTTATTCTCAAGCTTAATAAGAGTACTTAGAAAGTTTATAATCTTTGATTTTACAGGCTTATTGCCTTGAAGAGTAGTATAAAATTTTAATTTATAGTTTTTACCTATTGATTTTATCAATTTACTATATTAATTTAAAGTATAAATTAAGTTGTAAATAGCTTTTCTACATTTTATGAAAAATCTACTCCAGATACTTGTACTAAGTATATTTTATACTACTACTATAGCTCAGATAAATTTGTCAGGTGCTAGCTATTCTCAGGATTTTAATCAGCTAGCTTCAGGGTTACCTCAAGGTTGGTCTATTCGAACTGGAGCTAATGCTCATAGTTTAGGCAATGATGTTTCAGGTGATTTTGTGGCTACGCCTACTCCAACAGTTATTGGAGCTAATGGGACTTATTGGAAGAATACGACTGCAAAATTCAAAAACTTTGCGTCATTTAAAAGCTCACTGATAGGAAACTACGTGCAACAAGCAAGTGAGCCTGATAGAGCCCTAGGTGTGAGACAAAGCTCAACATTGGGCGATCCAGGTGCAGCATTTGTACTTTGTATTGCTAATACACAAGCATTCCAAAATTTTCAACTATCATTTGATTTACAATCTTTGGACGATACTAATGGCGAACGACAAACAGTATGGTCGGTCGACTATGGTATAGGTGATAATCCATCTACTTTTTCGACTATATCAACTGGGCATACGACAGGAGCCAATCAGGTTTTTAGTAATCGTATAAACACTACTCTTCCTGCATCTATTAATAATCAAAATCAAAAAGTATGGATTAGGGTCGTAACATTATCGGCGTCAACGAATCCATCAAATGCTTCTAACCCGACTCGTACCTCATCAGCGATTGATAATTTTAGTCTTTCCTACCAACTTATGCCAACTCCTATTACTTTAAGTAGCTTTACAGGAGAAGTCTTGATAAATGAAACAACGCAATTGAAATGGACAACAATTGAGGAATTGAATAATATCTATTTTTCTGTTGAAAGAAGTACTAATATGCTTGATTTTAGGGAAATTGGAAGAGTGATTTCTCAAGGAAGTTCAAAATTAGAAAAATCATATAGTCTAATTGATAAGCAGCCTGTGATGGGCTTAAATTACTATAGGCTTTGTCAGGTTGATAATGACTCAACTAGAACCTGTTTTAAGCCTATAGCGCTGAAAACAGCATGGGTTGACTCAGAACAACAGGTTAGTATATATCCATCCTTATTTTCAAAAAATCAGCCTTTATTACTAACTTGGATACGAGAAGAGACACCCTACATCGAGATTTATACAATAAATGGTATTTCAGTAGCTTATGAAATACAACAAAATGGCGACAAAAAATACGTTATTAGATTAAAGGAAGATGCCTATAAGGGTTTAGCTATTGTTTCAGTATGGTGGAATACTACCAATATATTGACCCAGAAGATATTAATTGAATAAAATAAGAAAAGCTGGATAAACCAGCTTTTCATGTATTAAGAGAATAAATCGATGATATCGTCTTGTGAAAGTTTTTTCAAGAAACCTTCTTCGGTACTAATTAAATCTTTTACTAAATCTTTTTTCTTTTCTTGTAATAAAAGTATCTTTTCTTCAATGGTATCCTTACAAATCATTCGATAAGCAAATACATTTTTCTTTTGCCCAATACGGTGTGTACGGTCGATGGCTTGTTGCTCAACAGCTGGATTCCACCATGGGTCAATCAAATAAACATAGTCTGCTTCGGTAAGGTTAATACCCACACCACCTGCTTTGAGACTCATCAAGAATACTCGACAGTTTTCGTCTTCTTGGAAACGATTTACACGATCTTCTCTATCTTGTGTTTTGCCGTCGAGATATTCGTATGAAATATGATGCTTTTCAAGATGTTCTCTAATTAAGTCTAACATTTTGAGAAATTGACTGAAAATCAAAATTTTATGATTTCCTGCATTCTCTTCTATCTCTCGAACAATTTCGTCTAATTTAGCCGAATTATTTTCGAGCGGAATTTCTGTGTTAATTAATGCAGGACTATCACAAATTTGACGTAGTTTTAGCAAACCTTCAAGAATCAAGAATGAGGCTTTTTCTTTACCATCAGTAGCCATTTTTTCTACTAGCTTTTGGCGGTATTCTTCTCGGTAAGAGTCATATACCTTTCTCTGCTTTTTATCCATTTCACAGAAAATAATACTTTCTGTTTTTTCTGGTAAATCTTTAGCTACTTCTTCTTTCGTTCTTTTTAAAACAAAAGGATAAACAATTTTACGTAAATGCGCTGCCTGTATTTTATCCTGTCCTTTGTCGATTGGTGTGGCAAATTCAGATTTGAAGAACTCTTGGCTACCTAATAAACCTGGGTTGATAAACTCCATTTGAGAGAATAAATCAAAAGTATTATTCTCGACAGGAGTACCCGTCATAACTAGACGATTTTGAGCGTTTAGTTGTTTTACAGCCTTTGAAATCAAAGAGTCAGGGTTTTTGATGGCCTGAGATTCATCCAAAACAACATAATTGAACGGAAATGACTTGAATAGCTCAATATCCGAACGAACCATGCCATAGGTTGTGAGAATAATATCATATTCATGCCAATGATGATTGTTTTTTTGACGAGTACCACCACGATGCACAAAAAGCTTCAAATCTGGGCAAAACTTGCTTGCTTCAGCCTGCCAGTTAAAGATTAGAGTAGTAGGTAGAATAACAAGATTCGTAGTATCCTTATGTCGATTTTGTTGTTCTTGTAAAAAAGTCAACATTTGTAAAGTCTTACCAAGACCCATATCATCGGCTAGAATACCACCCCATTTGAACTCATCAAGAAAGGAAAGCCATTTGTATCCTTCGAGCTGATAGTCACGTAAGGTCGCTTTTACATTGTGAGGAACAGCTACATTGGGAAGTTGCTTGAAATTGAGCAATTTTTGCTTTTTCTCAAACAATTCCTGCTGAACGGCAAAATTATCAATATCTGCACCTAATTCATCAAGAAGTGAAAAGTGGAGTTTTGAGACTTGAACGTTTTCTCCTTTAATTTTCCCCAACTTAAAGATATGCTCATATTTCATGAGCCATTCTTCTGGTAAAATTCCCAACGTTCCATCTTTGAGTTCTACATAATTCTGTTTTTTCAAAACAGCTTTTTGAATTTCTTTGAGAGAAACGGTCTGATCACCGAATACCACCTCAATTTTCATGTCAAACCAATCAATTCCTGAGCTGGTTTTTACAAAAAAGCTAGCTTTATTCGGATTGTATTTGAATTTCTTTAATTCTTGAGTACCGAATATCTTAATATTCTCTTTCTTCATTTCTTCGAAGAAATGAAATAACCAATCATTTTTCAGTACTTCGTTGAAACTTAAATGAAAGAAAGAATACTGACCTTGAGATTGAAAATCACCGTGCAATTGCTGAATCTTTTCGAAAATTTCTTTCTCTAAGATAGCATTTCGTTCTTGTATGAGAATATCACCATTATGATAGTCTAGGCGACTAGACTTATGGTCATACGCAAATTCGTATTGAATAGGTTCTTTCTTGGGTATTATAGTTTTTTTAGAACCACGTTTAGGAGTTACGATTTCAACAACTGGCTCTTCAGGTAAAATTTGAGAGTAAACAAACCTTGGAACAAAAATGAGATTGTTATCCTCTTCTTTCAACATAAGTTTGGCCTCAATAAATTGAAGCTCTTCCTTTTGAATGTGCTCTTGAAGGTTTACTTCTAAATCAAATTTTTGACTTAGCGGAATAATAAAATCGTGTACAAAACCTTCAAAATCCTCTTTTTTTACCTTAATTACCCCTTGATTGTCGAGGTAGTGTAAAAGATTGGCAATTTCGGGTGAAGCTACTTTATGTAACTGCTCTCCGTATTCGCGTATCCAAAAGCTATTGAGATTAATTAATGATGCAAGTCTAATACGTTTTTTGAGAATACGTGTATAGCCTTCTAGTATAATAAATTCAGCGTCTTGGCGAAGAGTAAAAAACGGAATCACCCTTTCGCTTGATAACGTGATTGGTGTTAATTCGTGATGCGAATTGAAATAAGGTGAGCTTGCTAGAAAAACATTTTTGCCCTGCAATAAATGAAATACCTTATCTAGCTGCTTGCTCATATACTCCTCAATAATTGGTAGAGTATCTGCCGAAACTTGTTCACGGTCAAGATAATCATGGAAGTAATTGAGACGTATTTCTTTTCTTTTAGCAAAAGATTGAATACCATCAGCATTGATGCTATTGATGGTATGAATTACCTGTAGGTCTTCGTCAGAGAGTTGCGGAAAATCTTTGAACTGAGCAGAGTCGAAAGACTTAAAGCCTGACATTTTGCCTTGACCGTTGATTTTACAAGAATGTACCTCAAATTGAACATCGTTGAGATATTTGGCATCTTTGAAATGAACCACATAGATAATCTCACGAGTTTCCTGAAGGTTGGTTTCGTCAGTATTGATTTGAAAAGCATACTCTTCTGGGCGAAAAATCTTATTGTTGATAATACGCCAGTTCTGATAAGAGCTAATTTTCTGAATGCTTTTGTCTAACTTAACTAATGCTACAGAGCCATCTTGATTGATTTTGAAGTCAAATTTTCCCTTCAAATCATCTTCTAAACTGAAGCCGTATTCTTGAAGAAGTTTATTTTTTTCGGAAGTATAATCACGCATTTTATCAAATGGATTATACGTACCGTACTTTTCTCGAATAGCTAAAATAGCTTGAAGTTTATGGACACAAAGCTGCGCATCAATGGAAGCGTGGCAAGAACAAGAAGTAAAAATTTCTTGATTAAAACGTAGACGTTCAACTTTTACATGAAATGTTTCTTGTTTGTTGGATACATCTACTTCTGCAACACCATTAAGCGCATGGGTGATATTTACCTGAAATAGGTTATCATTACGTTTTTTCCAGTCCTCTTCCTGTACCAATTGTTTGAGTGACCAATCGTCGAAGGAGCCAATTTTTAGAATATGTTGAGCTGTGATAAACTTTGGTTTTGCAGCAGTTGTAGAAACCTTTGACGAGGTTGGATTCGTTTTGATATATTCCTTTAAAGATAAAAGAGCAGCCACACGGTGTTTGCAGATACCTCCCCAGTCATATTCGCAATTACACTTAGTTCGAATAATTGAGCCATTCCAATTTTTGATGTCAACTTGATAGAGTTTAGGACCTGACTCGCTTTTTACTTGATATTTAGCTTCTCCATCACCTTCCATTTGGATGCTTTCGAGCTTACAAGCTTTGTTGTGAAATAACTGTATTCCTTTATTATGAACTTTAGGTAATGAATTCCCTTTTAAGAACTTATCTAATTTATCGCTAATCACTGAAGACATTTATCGTGCGTGTATTTTGATTAATCCGCAAAGATACGGATATTAGATATGGTAATTCTGGAAAATTTCGAAAAATCCAGAAAATATTCAAATCTTATTGATACCCAATGAGTTTGGACACCCTATTAGATTTTACACCGAATCATTATTATAGTTATGACACCTTTTGCACGCTTCCCTTTTTTGAGGTATGTGATATGCCTTATTGTCGGTATTTTATTGGCTCCGTATTTTGCTGGGTACAGGTTTGGACTTTTGATTAGTCTGGTGAGCCTTTTTGCCTTGTATATTTTTGCCTACATAAAACTTTCGAAGAATCTGACAGGATTGTTGGGCTTACTGATGGTGATTGGAATAGGTATCTTAGTGGTTGACATAAAGAAAGAAATCCTTTTCAAAAATCACTATTCAGATTTTACGGATACAAAAGCGGTTCATTTAGTGGAAATTGTGGAAATGGTTGAGGAAAAAGCAAACACATGGAAGGCAATTGCTGAAGTGAGAGAAGTAATTAAAAATGATACAATATATTCAAGTCAAGGCAAAATTTTATTGTATGTCGATAAGAAAGCAGAAAGAAAACCAGAGTTAGGAGAAAAATACTGGTTGATTAATCACCTGCAAAAGATAGAAGCTCCGAAAAATCCTTACGAATTTGATTTTAGGAGATACATGGAACTACAAGAAATTTTTGACCAACAATATGTGAGAAAAGGCGACTTCGTATATGTAGGCGAAACAGAACATAAAAGCATTTATTATTATGCAATGCTGCTGAATCGCTATGCAGATAGGGCGGTTATCAAAGCTATTCCGAAGAAATCGGTTTATGGGGTGGTCAATGCTATGGTCTTAGGTGTAAGAGACGAGTTGGATTCGCCTTTAATGCAAGCCTATTCGGCGGCAGGTGCTATACATGTGCTTTCGGTGTCGGGAATGCACGTTGGGATTATTTATCAAGTGCTAATTATTTTATTAGGCTTTATTAAGAAAAGAAAAAGCCGATGGGGACGAACAACCTTTGTGCTTGTTGTCCTAAGCTTACTTTGGTTTTATGCTTTCTTGACGGGACTTTCATCTCCAGTATTACGATCTACGTTGATGTTCTCGATGGTACTAATAGCAGAGTTTATCAACAAAAAACAGAATACCTATAATACTGTTGCTTTCTCTGCTTTTGTATTGCTTTTGTGGAATCCTAATTTCATTTTTCAGGTTGGATTTCAGCTTTCTTATTTGGCAGTTTTAGGAATGTTAATTTTTCAACCATTATTGGTCAAATTGTGGATAACTGATATCCACAAAGGTTTTCATATAAGAATATTGTATTGGTTTTGGGAGTTGACCTGCGTATCTGTGGCAGCTCAATTAGCTACTTTTCCACTGACGGTATACTACTTTCATCAATTTCCGTTGTACTTCTTATTCGCTAATCCTTTTGTAATATTCTTTTCTACCTTGGTGCTTTGTGTAGGTTTGCTTTTTATCGTTATATATCCTGTTTGTCAGTTATTTAAGGTGAATTTTGTTCTTGAATATCTTGGAAAGCTATTAGAACTTCTGACGGATTTATTAAACCTTTCGGCCAAAGTAACAGAAGAATTACCTCATTCAATGATGCAATTTTTACACTTTTCAAAGTTAGAAGTAACCCTAACTTTTGCGTTGTTGATAACTTTTTCAGCATTGTGGATAACTAGGTCATTTGTGTGGATAAAAAGTAGTGTTTTATTGATGATTATACTGATATTCCTACAGGTTAAAGAGCAATTTAATATTAGTGAGCAAAAACAATTAGTTATTCACAGTATTCCGAAGGGGCACGCTATAAGTGTGCTGGATGGCACAAACGCATTGATGATTGGCGACAGTAGTTTTCTCGAAAATAAGAAAGAAATAGGCTTTAGATTAACCAATTATTTTTCAGAGAAAGGAGTGAAGGATACCTTGAGTGAAAGTTTGTTACAAACCAATGCTATTCGAGTATTGACTTATCAACAATACAAATTACTGTATATACCTTTTAGGCTCAATAAGCAAAAAGTAATTTCGAGTACCACATTCGACTGGGTAATTATAGGTAACAAAGCAATCAAAAAACTCGAAGATTTAGAAGGCTTGAAATACAAAGCCTTGATATTGGATGGTTCTTGCTCAGAATATTATGCACAAAAGATTTTGAAACAATCTGAGGAATGGGGAGTTAAAGCAGAGTATTTGCGACAAACAGGTGCCAAAGTTTTGTTTGGAAAATAAAAGCTTTGGTCAATGATACCTTACGCCATGTCGAAAAACTGTTACCATTCATCACAAGCTGTTTTTAAATTAGTGTATTAAAATCTATTTTCGTTATTGGATTATTTCAAAAACCCATACTAAAGCAAGTTTATTAACTCAAACACAACCATTCAACATGCTAAAAAATGCTACTAAAGTTTCCTTGGCTATGTTGTCGCTTGGCGTTGCATTAAATGCTCAAGCACAAGATAAAAAAGGAGATACTAAAGCCTCTGCTGCTGCGCCAGCGGCTGTGGCTGCTCCAAAAGCTGATGCTCCTAAACCTGGACCAAAACCATACAAGGAAGTTATTACTGACAAAGCAAAAACTTCTAAAGGCTTGTTTACAGTTCATAAAATTGAAGATAAGTATTACTTCGAAATTCCTGATTCATTGATGGGTCGTGAAATTATGACAGTAACACGCGTTTCGAAATCTGCAACAGTGCCAGGTTCGGTAGGCTTGCCAGCTTATGGTGGTGAAATGCTAAACCGTCAGGTAATTCGTTTCGAAAAAGGACCAGATAATAAAGTATTCTTGCGTGGTGTTCAGTATATCAATGTGTCGGCTGATTCAACACAACCTATCTATAAGGCTGTTCGCAACTCAAACGTTGACCCAATCGCTCAAGCATTTGAAGTAAAAGCTTTCAAAAAGGATTCTGTTTCAAAATCTACCAATACGGTAATTGATATTTCGGATTTCTTCAAAAGTGAAAACCAAATTATTTCATTGCCACCTATGATTAAGACTGCGTACAAATTGACTACGCTTGCTCCTGATCGTACTTATTTGACTTCTATCAAAACATACCCAATCAATACTGAGATTAGAGCGGTTCGTACTTACAATGGTGCGCCTTCTATGCCTGGTGCTCCTAGTGCGATGCCTTCGGTTTCTTTACCTTCGGTTGCGACAACGGGTGTGATGACAATGGAAGTGAATACTTCGATGATTTTGTTGCCAAAAGTACCAATGAAGAAACGTAACTTCGACCCTCGTGTTGGTTTCTTTGCAAATGGTTACACTGTTTTTGATGAAAACTCACAAAGAACAGAAGACCAAACTTTTGCGGTTCGTTGGAGATTAGAGCCTAAAAATGCTGAAGATGCAGCAAAACAAAAGAAAGGGGAAATAATCGAGCCTAAAAAACCAATCATTTATTATATCGACCCAGCTACTCCAGCAAAATGGAGAAAATACTTGAAAGCTGGTATCGATGATTGGCAAAAAGCATTTGAAGCTGCTGGATGGAAAAATGCTATCCGTGGTGAAATCTTGGCAGACAATGACACAACGATTAGCCTTGAAGATGCTCGCTATTCGGCGGTTCGTTATTTTGCTTCTGATATTGAAAATGCTTATGGTCCAAACGTTCATGACCCACGTTCAGGTGAAATTTTGGAAAGTCATATTGGTTGGTATCACAACGTAATGAAGTTGTTGAAAAAATGGTATATGACTCAAGCGGCTGCCGTAGACCCACGTGCTCGTAAAAGCAAATTTGATGATGAGTTGATGGGTGATTTGATTCGTTTTGTATCATCTCACGAGGTTGGTCACACTTTGGGCTTGCGTCACAACTACGGTTCAAGTAGCACAGTTCCTGTTGAGAAACTTCGTGATCCAAAATGGATTGCAGAACACGGTCACACTCCATCTATTATGGACTATGCTCGTTTCAACTACGTGGCACAGCCAGAAGATGGCGTAAAAGATTTGTATCCAAGAATTGGAGAATATGATATTTGGGCAATCAAATGGGGATACCAGACGTTGGATGGTGCAACTCCAGAAGACGACCAAAAAACATTGAGCAAAGAGTTTATTCAAGAGATTGCGAAGAATCCAAGAATTTGGTTTGGTACTGAAACTAACCCTTATGACCCTCGCTCTCAAAGCGAATGTTTGGGTGACAACAACATGTTGGCAAGTGAATATGGTATCAAAAACTTGAAACGTATTGTACCAAACTTGATTGATTGGACAAAAGAAGAAGCTCAAGATTATGATATGTTGACTGAATCATACAACGAAATCGTTACGCAATACCGTCGTTATATTGGTCACGTAGTGAAAAACGTTGGTGGTATTTTTGAAACACCAAAGTCAGCAGACCAAACAGGTGTTGTATATGAGCCAACGCCAAAAGCTACTCAAAAAGAAGCGATCACTTGGTTGAACAAATATGTGTTTGATACACCAACTTGGTTATTGGATGAAAAAATTCTTTCTCGTATTCGCCCTGACCAAGGTTTGGATGCTATCTCAAGAATTCAAGATGCTGCATTGTCAAGTATTTTCTCTATCGACCGTTTACAGCGTTTGGTTGAAACTCAATCAAAATATCCAACAGCTTACGGTATCGACGAAATGTTGACAGATGTAAAATCAAACGTTTTTGCTGAGCTTAAAACTAAAAAAGCAACAGATAGCTTCCGTCGTAACTTGCAGAAAAACTACGTTGAGAAATTGATTGCAACGGCAAACGCTTCTGGCGCTTCTATGTCTGGTGGTTTCTCTTTCAGAGGTACAGTTGTACCTGCAGCAGTTGACCCTCGTAAAACTGATATTGTTTCAGTAAGTCGTGGACACTTGTTGGCATTGAGAGATGAAGTAAAAGCTAGCTTGCCATTGATTCAAGACAAAATGACTAAGTATCACTTACAAGATGTTTTGTTCAGAATCGAAAAAGGTTTAGACCCAAAATAATCAATAGCCAAAAGACACAGAAGTATATTCAGTAGATAAGTTCTGTTTTATGCTTCTGTGTCTAAACTATTGAGCACAATGAATTACGAAAATCCTACTAGCAATAGTGGGATTTTTGCTTTATATGGTAACTTTATTGTGGAATTGGATAGAGAAAAGCAATTAATGAAATGGACTTTGGAAAACTTTCAAAATTTGATGTAGAGCGTGTCGATTTTACTCTCTCTCAAGATAATGCCTTTAACTTGGAGGTATTGACTGGAACAAAATCAACAAAACCTAAAATCTGGATAGGATGTCCCATTTGGGCAAATAAAGATTGGAATGGGAAAATATATCCGTTTAATGCCAAAAATCAAGATTACCTTTCTTTATATGCCAAACAATTCAATACGATTGAGTTGAATGTGACCCATTATCAAATCCCTAATGAAGAAACCATTAATCGCTGGTTAACCGAAACAGAAAATGGTTTTTTGTTTTGCCCAAAATTTCCTCAGGTTATCTCGCATGATAAGCAACTCCAAAATGCACAAGAGCTGAGCCAGTTGTTTTGTAATAATATTTTGTCATTAGGAGATAAGCTCGGTTCTAGTTTTTTGCAATTAGTCCCACAGTTTGGTCCAAGACAACTATCTATTTTGGAGAAATATATTCAATCTATACCTCAGTCATTAAAGTTTTCGGTCGAATTCAGAAACGAGGATTGGTTTAAAAATCCAACCATTTGGCAAAATACCCTTCAAATGCTCAAATCCTATCAAGTTGGAACAGTAATAACCGACGTGGCGGGGCGACGAGATGTTTGTCATCAAAGTCTGAGTACCACTACTGCAATGATTCGTTGGGTTGGTAATGAACACCCTTCTGATTATAAACGAATAGATGAATGGGTACAAAGAATCAAACAGTGGTTGGATAACGGCTTGGAAGAATTATACATTTTTGTACATATCTGTGAAAACACCATTGCGCCCGAAATGGCAAATTATTGGATTCAAGAACTAAATTTACATTGTAATTTGGAGATTAATCCACCAAAGTTTTTACCCAAAATAGAACAAATGAGCTTGTTTTAAGGATTGTATAAATGCTTGAATCGCAGATAAATGCAAAAATAGATAGATAATACTTGGTGTTTGTATATTCTTCGTCTAACTTTGCGCCATGAACAGCACAATTACACATCATCATCACCACTTGATTTCCTAATCGGGAATGGGCTGATGCGTGTTTGTGCCATTTTGAAGAATTGAATTATTCAAAATATACAAAAAGCCTGATTCCTTACCGAGTCAGGCTTTTTGTATTTTGGCAGTATCCTAAAAATTACTTTGAAGGCTCTAATCGATAAGCCTGACCATAAATTTACCGTAAATGAAAACTGTAATTATTAAGTACAATGCTGGTAACGTTCAGAGTGTCATGTACGCTATGGACCGTATAGGAGCATCTTATCTTTGGACCGACGATGAGCAAGAAATTCGTACTGCTGATAAAGTGATTTTTCCTGGGGTGGGTGAGGCAAGTACAGCCATGAGTTATTTAAGAGAAAAAGGCTTGGATAAAGTAATCCCTTCTTTGACACAACCAGTACTCGGAACTTGCGTAGGTATGCAATTGATGTGCCGCCATTCCGAAGAGAATAATACTACTTGTATGGGAATTTTTGATTTGGATGTGAAGAGATTCGATTCAACCAATTTCAAAGTTCCTCATGTGGGTTGGAATAATATTTACAATCTCAAAACAGATTTGACACAAGGCTTACGAGAAAACAGCTATATGTATTTTGTGCATAGTTACTTTGCTGAACTAAGTCCTTATACCGTTGCTGAGTGTAATTATGTACAACCATTTTCCGCAATGCTTCAAAAAGATAACTTCTATGCAGCACAGTTTCATACTGAAATTAGCGGAAAAGAAGGTCAGTTGATTTTGGAAAACTTCCTAAAGCTGTAATTATATAAAAGAAATCATTTTGCTCAAGCCTTTGACTTGTAGCTCAACATAAACAGAACAATATTGCGATGATTCAGATTATTCCAGCAATTGATATTATCGATGGCAAGTGCGTACGTCTTACTCAAGGAGATTATTCTCAGAAAAAAACTTATAATGAAAACCCTTTAGAGGTTGCCAAGTCATTTGAAGATGCAGGTATTCAGCGTTTACATTTGGTTGACTTAGATGGTGCTAAACAAAAACGCATTATCAACCATAAAGTTCTTGAAACAATCGCCAACAAAACCAGCTTACATATCGATTTTGGAGGAGGAGTACAGTCAGATGAAATGATTCAATTGGCTTTTGATTATGGTGCAAAACAAGTAACAGGTGGTAGTGTAGCAGTAAAAAATCCTGAGTTGTTTGAAAAATGGTTGCAAGAATATGGTGGTGAAAAAATCATTTTGGGTGCTGATGCCAAAGATGAAAAAATTGCCATTTCTGGTTGGGAAGAGTCAACAGAAAAATCGGTTTATGATTTTGTAGGAGAATATATTGCTAAAGGAGCAAAATATACGATTTCAACAGATGTTGCCAAAGATGGTTTATTACAAGGACCAAGTTTTGATTTATACCAAAAACTTCAAGATCGTTTTGCAGACTTACATATCATTGCAAGTGGTGGGGTATCTGAATTGAAAGATATTATTCAGTTAAACGAAATGAATGTCTTTGGTGTAATTGTAGGAAAAGCTATTTACGAAGGGCGTATTACGTTAAAGCAATTAGCCGATTTTCATAAATAGAAAACAATATCAAGTTTACTCATAACTTCTTATCAATGCTAACGAAAAGAATTATTCCTTGTTTGGATATAAAAGACGGTAGAACTGTAAAAGGAACTAACTTCGTTAATCTCCGCGATGCTGGCGACCCTGTGGAATTGGGCGCAATTTACGCCGAACAAGGAGCTGACGAATTGGTATTTTTGGATATTACCGCAACTGTAGATAACCGTAAAACCTTGATTGATTTGGTGCGTAATGTGGCACGTCATGTCAATATTCCCTTTACGGTAGGTGGAGGTATTTCTTCTATCGACGATGTCTCGGCTTTATTAAATGCAGGTGCCGATAAAGTTTCTATTAATTCCTCGGCCGTTCGTCGCCCTGAATTGATTAATGAGTTAGCATTACAGTTTGGATCTCAATGTATTATTGTTGCGATAGATACTCGTTTTGTGGAAGGTGAACATATTGTGCATACACATGGAGGACGCAAACCTACCGAATTGCGTACTATTGCCTGGGCAAAAGAAGTAGAAGACCGTGGAGCAGGTGAAATTCTATTGACATCTATGGATACAGACGGTACAAAAGCTGGTTTTGCCAATGAGCTTACCGCTACTATTTCTGCAAATTCTTCTATTCCAATTATTGCTTCTGGTGGTGCTGGAACCATGGAGCATTTTACAGAAGTATTTACCACAGGAAAAGCTGATGCTGGATTAGCCGCAAGTATCTTTCATTTTAAAGAAATAGATATTATCGAACTAAAACAGTATCTCCAACAACAAGGAATTTCAGTAAGATTATAAATAAATCAAAATTGTAGAAGATGAATTGTGAATGATGTCATTTACAACTTATCGTTTACAATTCATCATTCACACATTTATCAATTAAGAGCTATGCAATTAGATTTTGAAAAACAAGGAGGCTTGATTCCTGCCGTTATTCAAGATGCCAAATCCGACAAGGTATTGATGTTGGGATATATGAATCAAGAGGCGTTGGAAAAAACAGAGAAAGAAGGTGTGGTTACATTCTTCAGTCGTTCAAAACAACGTCTTTGGACTAAAGGAGAGACTTCAGATAATTTCTTACATGTAGTCGAAATCTTAAAAGACTGTGATGAAGATACACTTTTGATTAAAGTTAATCCAGCCGGACCTACTTGTCATACAGGTGCTGATACTTGTTGGAATGAGAAAAATGCGTCAGGACAGGCAGGTTGGTTGAACTATTTAAAGGCTGTTATTCGTGAGCGCAAAAATAATCCTTCCGAAAAATCATATACAGCAAGTTTATTTGAAAAAGGAACCAATAAAATCGCTCAAAAAGTAGGAGAGGAGGCTGTAGAGCTAGTGATTGAGGCTATGGACAACAACAATGATTTGTTTAAAGGCGAAGCAGCAGACCTATTGTTTCACTATTTGGTATTGTTAGAGCAAAGAGGTATTGATTTTGACGAAATCATTGACGTACTTCGTACAAGACATAGCAAGTAGCTATTGTTGAAGCTCAAACATCTTCAAACCTTTTTATACAAACAATGGTCAATTTCATCATTAAGTATTTATTGATTGCGATTGCTGTGATTGTATTTGCTAAATACATTGATGGTATCGTAATTCAGGATGATAATTTTATCATATCCTTGAAGGTGGCTATAGCGATGGGTTTTGTAAATACCTTCCTCAAGCCTGTTCTCAAAATTATCAGCTTTCCTATTACTATTCTTAGTCTAGGATTATTTTTATTAGTAATCAATGTGATTCTGGTGTATTTGGTGTCACATTTTGTCACGGGTTTTAATGTCCACGGCTTTGTACCTCCATTATTGTTTAGCTTTGGTATCTCTGTGGTATCCACAATTTTAGGATGGATTTTAGACTAATAAAAAAATGAGTAAACCTTATCTTAATTAAGGTTTACTTTTTTTTTGCGTGCCGTTTTTAGTACAAAAAAAGAAAATAATGGATTAATGGTAAAATAAAGGATTTTATTTTAAAACATTCATTATTCTTCCTATCTTCGTGCCCTCCAAAATACTCTCACTTTTCTTTTTGGCATATTTTTTGAAATGTTAGCCAACAAATTGCAAGATAAATAGTTATGTCTTTTGTGTTACCCTTGACAAGAACCGCCAATGACGTCAAGAGCACAAACCTGACAGGGTTTGTCCGATTGATAATTAATTGAGTAGTTACATTTGAATTAGTCTATTAACACATGAAAAAGATCCTTCTTTTATTTTTAAGCTCGTTACTTATATTTCAGATACAAGCTCAAAAGAGTAAGTATGCTTCATCTACCATAAAACCTCAAGAACGCTCCAATATAGAAAAATCACTTAATTGGGCATCTACGTCATCTCAGCATATATCTGATACCAGAGGTTATGAAATTGGAGTTAGTGCGGCTCCTGTAGATAGAGATTCTATTTATCATGAGGTTGATATTGCACCTTCATTTCCTGGAGGTGATGAAGCTGTTCGTAGATTTATCGCTCAAAATCTTATTAGACCTAAAGGTTCAAAGGGCGAGGTTGTTTTGGTGAAGTTCTTAGTTGAACGTTATGGCGAAATTAGCAAAGTGCATATTGTAGAAAGCAATGGCGATCCTCAAATCAGTGCTGAAGCTATTAGAGTAGTACGAAAAATGAATGCTTGGAATCCCGGTAAAATTAGAGGTATAGAGGTAGCATCGTATTATGTGTTACCTGTACGTTTTTAAACAACGTTACTATAAAATATAAAACAAAATAGGCTCGGTCACCCGAGCCTATTTTGTTTTATGGCGTACCATGTTGAAAGGTAACTTCTGTGGCGATTCCCATTGCACTAAATCGGATACTCATAGATAGCGCACTAGATTTCTGTGTCTTGTTTTGACAGTGTGTACCGGGTTCAAAAAAGTAGATATAGTATTTTTGATTACGGTCGGCCAACTGTTGAAGGTCTGGTTTTCCTAAATAATCATCCATATCGTTGGCACTAACGCCTCTTATTTCTTCTTTCAGGCTTTTTACTTTTTCTAACATGGCTAATCGTTTGCCTTGACAACCACCTCTGTCTGATTTCCATGTTTCCAAATCGAGTTCTGCCAAGTTGGGTTGTTTGGTACAAGCCAAAGTGCTAATCAATAGAAATATCCCAATGAACTCACTGATAATTTTTTTCATGTTGATAAATGTTTTGTTATAATTTACTCAATCGTTCGCCAGCTATCTCTAAAGTTTGGTCATCCTTGGCAAAACAAAATCTTAAAATTTTGTAATCGTTTTTCTGATGATAAAAAACAGAAACAGGAATACTTGCTACACCGATTTCTTTGGTAAGGCGTTGTGCTAATGCCAAATCGTTTTCGTCAGTAATGTTAGCATAATTGACACACTGGAAAAAGCTACCACTTGCTGGAGTCCATTCAAATCTACTTCCCTGAATACATGAAATAAACTTATCACGTTTTTCTTGATAAAACTTTGAAACGGACAAATAGTTATCGGGTTCTTGAAGAAACTCTGCCAAAGCATATTGGATAGGAGTTACAGTAGAAAATGTTAGCCATTGGTGCACTTTTCTAAACTCCTCGCTGAGCTGTTGTGGAGCTAAGCAATATCCTACTTTCCAACCAGTGACATGAAATGTTTTGCCAAACGAACCACAAACAAAGGTACGCTTTTGAAGTTCAGGATGACGAATAGGGCTCCAATGATTATGACCGTCAAAGATGATATGCTCGTACACTTCATCACTAACAATAAAAATATTGGTATCCTTCACAATAGCTGCTAATTGCTCAAGATCGTCTTTGCTCATGACCGTTCCTGTTGGGTTATGAGGTGTATTGAGCAAAATGAGTTTTGTCTTTTCTGTGATTTTGGCTTTTACGACCGACCAATCAATCTGGTAATTATTTTCTGGAGTAAGCGTAACATAGACAGGAATACCGCCGTTGAGGCGAACAGCTGGCTCGTAAGAGTCGTAGTTGGGTTCGAGTAAGATAACCTCGTCGCCTGTTTGTACCACAGCTGTGATGGCGGCGTATAGTGCTTCAGTTGCACCCGACACAATCGTTACTTCTTGGTCAGGATGATAGGAAATACCGTAAAGTTCTGATGTTTTTTGTGCAATAATTTCACGCAAAGGCTGAATGCCAGATAACGGAGCATATTGGTTCATGCCTTTGCGTAAATATTTTTCAACTAATTCAATCAATTTGGAAGAGCACTCAAAATTGGGAAAACCTTGTGACAGATTGAGTGCGCCATGGTCATTGGCTAGTTTAGACATGACCGTAAAAATGGTAGTACCAATATGGGGTTGCTTAGATTGTAATTGCATGTAAAAAATCAGCCATTGTGAACATGCAAAATAAGGTAAGGATTAGCAAGTATCCCAACATATTGAAAAGTATTAGGACTTAAATTTCAAGAAACCATTCGAGATATCCTTGTTCTATAATTCCCTGAACCTCTAAGTCTTCGTTGAAAATAACCATATTGGCTTGAAACCCTTCTTCTATCTTGCCTAAGGTTTGGTCTTGTTGGATGGCTTGAGCTGGATACGTAGATGCCATACGTAAGGATTCATCTAGAGGAATACCTACTTTTAAGTAGCAATTAATAACCCCTTGAATCATGCTAAGCGCCGAACCTGATAAAATACCATTGGTATCGACATAGCGATCGCCAGCGTGAATAAATTTATAATCGCCAGAAATGTCTTCAGTAACGGCATCGGTTATGATAAAAAGGCGTTCGCCCATCATTTTTTTCGAAATACTTACCGTCGGGTAACTTACATGTACGCCATCAGGAATAATGCTTGCCCAAACATCGCTATCATAGGTAGCGCCTACAAGCCCTGGCTCACGACTCTGAAACTGCGACATGGCATTGAAAAGGTGAGTAACTCGTTTAATACCTTTGTCAAAAGCTTCTGTAGCTTGTTCGTAGGTAGCAGAACTATGTCCTGCCGAGATGATAATATGGCTGTCAAGTAAGTACTCTAGTTGCTCTTTGGTAAACTCTTCTGGAGCGATTGTCATATAGGTTGGTAACCCTTTTGACGCTTCTACCACTTGAATGAGTTCTTCATTGGTGGGCTTTCTAATAAATTCAGCTACGTGTGCACCACGTTTAGGAAAACTAAAATAAGGACCTTCCAAATGTAACCCTGCCAAGCCTTTTCCGCCTTGAGCTAAATAATCTTTCGCAACTTGGATAGCCTCTAATATTTTATCAAGTGGCGTAGAAGAAAGAGTAATTTGAAAATGACTTGTTCCTGAACGTCGTATTTCTTGATAGGTTTTTTGAATTGTCTGAATACTTGTGCTAGAGTTGAATAAACTACCGCCACCACCGTAGATTTGAATATCTACAAAAGATGGAGCAATAGAATACCCTCTCATGTCTACCGTTGATAGTTCGCTATCAATTTGTTCCTCTGGGATAATTTGCAAAATACTTTCATCCTTGATGACAATTGCATGTTGTTCAAGAATTTTTGAAGAAGTATAAATTTTGCAGTTTTTTAATGCGTACATAAGCTAAATGGTTAACGTAATGAATGAGGTAAGTTTTCGTAGTAGTGTGTATAAAATAGGTTGATGAAGAGACAAACTCTTATTGAATTGTTTCTACATCAACCACGATTTTCCAAGTATTTTTAGATTCTTGTTGCCAAACTCTCAGAAAACTGCCCTTGATGTCTTTATCTTGAGCTTTTCCTGAAATACTCCCATAAACACAAGCCAAGTCGGTAGCTTGTGATACGATAGTTTTGAGGCCTGTATAAATGAGTTTTTTCTGATAATTTTTTTGTAGAAAAGCTACAGCATTGGCTTTTCCCTCTATTGGTATGTTGTTATCTCTAATTAGTAAGACGTTTTCAGCAAGGTGCGGCTCGTGTGGGTTCAATGATGTTTGAGCATTTTTCCAGTAATAAAAATCCTTCATGAATACAAAACGCTCTGCTTGAATCACCGAATTGCTTGATGGTTTGAAGGCACTAAACCTTTCTTTGAGTACTTGGTTGGGATTGGCCTTGTGTGCAACACCTATATCGGCACGAACACGCCAATCGCCTGTATTTTGTTTTTGCCAAAGCGTGACAAATGTACCAGTAGCGGAAGCTGTTGTTTGTGCATTAGCTGAAGCTTGCCAATTACCAATAGAGTAGCCCAAATCCCCTGACAGTGCCATTCCTGCATAGATAGGTTGCCATTGTAATAAGCCTTGAGGTTTTTTGTTTTTCCATATTTCCAGGCCATTTTGTGGCATTCCTTTGTCAAAAACTACGCCATCAGGTGCTAAAAAATAGAGAAAGGCTGCTGGTGTATTTTTATCTAATGCCATTTTAGCAAACGCTTTTTCTGTCGCAATCATTTGAGCGATAGCTTCTTTGGGTAAAGCATCCTGAAAACGAAAAGCTGTCAATAACAAGCAAATAAAAAAAGTAAATCGCATATCGTATAAATATTGAGTGATTGAGTGGTTTGTGATTGAGTGATTTTTACAAATACCTATATTATCAGACGTAATGCTTTGTAAATTATAGATTAAAAATTAATCACTCATTCGTTCAATCACTTATTCACTCAATAATTGAAGTTACAATGAAAATAGTTATTTCTTAAGCCACTCTGGGTGCTTTTTGTGAAAATCGGTAGCATCTTGGTAGATTTTGGCTACCTCCAACAACTTGCCTTCACCAAACAATTTCCCCATAAAAGTAATACTTGTTGGACGCCCTTCTGGACGGAAACCGTTGGGTAATACCACGCAAGGGTGCCCCGACAAATTGGTTAATGTCAAATTGGCATTACCAAAGGCTGGTGAAATATAAACGTCTATATCTTTTAGTTTAGTCTCCATATCCTGAATAAGCTTGGTACGGAGGCGATTGGCTTGTAGGTATTCTACCGCAGGAATAAAACGAGACGCACGGAATGAATTTGGCCAAGCATTCTTGATTTGTCTGACCATGGCGTCATCTTTTCCATTGCGTGTTAGCTCGTCAAATGCTGTGGCTGCTTCGGCGCTGAGGATAATGGTCATGTCTCCTACAGGATAGTTAGGAAGTTCAAGTGGTATTAACTCAGCACCTAATTTGCGTAAAGTTGCCAAGGATAGTGAATCTTGGCTCTTCGTTGGGTAATTTCGATCAAAATCTTTTTTCAAATAGGCGATTCTGATACCTTTTAAGTCTTTTCTATTACCATTAAAACTAAACGAAGCATCAATGGTACTGAGGTCTTTTCCGTCAGTTCCTTTAATAGCATTAAAGACAATCGCACAATCTTCGACTGTTCTACAAATAGGACCAAGTTTATCCATCGACCAGCTCAAAGCCATTGCACCTGTACGAGGTACGCGACCAAAACTTGGGCGAAGTCCAGTAGTTCCACATTCGGAAGAAGGCGATACAATAGAGCCTAAAGTTTCGGAGCCAATGGCAAATGGTAATAGTCCTGCCGAAACAGAGGATGCCGAACCAGCCGACGAGCCTGACGAACCACGTTTGAGATTCCAAGGGTTTTTGGTTGTTCCTCCAAACCAAACATCTCCCCACGCTAGCTCTCCGAGTGTTAGTTTGGCACAAAGTACAGCGCCAGCTTCTTCGAGACGAGTCACGACAGTCGCATCATAGTCCAACACTTGGTCTTTGAATGGTACAGAGCCCCAAGTGGTTTTGTATCCTTTTTTAGCTAGTAAATCTTTTGCGCCATACGGAATACCATGTAATAGGCCTCTATATTTCCCTTTGGCTATTTCTGCGTCAGCTTTTTTAGCTTGTTGAATGGCCAAATCTTCTGTAAGGGTAATTACACACGCTAATTGTTTGTCATAGGTTTTTAGTCTTTCCAAGAAAAACTGTGTTAGTTCTAATGAGCTAATTTGTTTGGTACGAATCAATTCAGCCAATTCGCGAACACTCATAAAAGCCAAATCACTTTTATTTATAGGAAGTTTAACATTAGGGTTTGTTGAGGGAATAAACTTTGAGGGAGTTTTATCAAAAGTAAATCCTATAGGTAAAGGATTAAAGGCAACAGCTGGAGCAACCTCATTGTTGATAGGAACCTTTCGAATTTCTTCAAAATTCCGTCTATTATCAGTCACGTCAAAAATCATGGAATCAGCTTCTGCTTCCGTAAATTCCAAGCCTAATAGTGATTGGGCATGACGTATGACATTGGTAGTGATGGGTTGATTTTCAAGTTTTTTACCAATAAAGGCGCCTAAAAATAGACAGCCGAAACAGGCTATTGGCAAGAAGTAACTTTTTTTCATAGAATTGATATTAGTTTGTTAAATGTATAAAAGGAGAGGGTTTTGTTCTACTTTAAAGTTAAGCCAAAATGGGAAAGAATTGTTTGATGAAAGAGAAATTTAGCTCAACATCAAAGTTTAGATGCGAAATGAAATAACAAATAATTGAGAATTTTCGAGAATAACCTATAGTCCGATTTTTTTGTTGATTATCTTTGGCACAGCAAATCTATTTGATAGCGCCACTTTGAATTTTTAACAAACAAAAAACATATTATTATGTACGAGATTCTAGTAACTTCTCACTCTTACCTTCGTTGGCTTGTGTTAATGTTGGGTTTGGCTACAACGATTAGTGCCATTATGGGCAAAACTTCAAAAGCTCAGTTTTCAGATGGTGATCGTAAATTGGGGCTTTTCTTTATGATTTCATGCCACACTCAATTGTTACTAGGCTTAGTTCTTTACTTTGTGAGTCCATTTGGTGCCAAAGCATTTGAAATGGGTATGAAGGAAGTAATGGGTAATGCTTTTTATCGTAAAATCGCTGTTGAGCACGTATTTACAATGATTATCGCTATCGTATTGATTACGGTAGGTCATTCAAAAAATAAGCGTGAAACAAGCGATGCAAAAAGATTTAACAACGCATTGATTTTCTTTGGATTAGGCTTACTATTGATTTTGGCTGGTATTCCTTGGAACAAAGCGGTTTAGGAATTAAGTAATAATAATTGCATTATTGCGCTGTAGGCAATAGCTGCGATACTTTTCAGTTTTTGGCAGCCTATAGAGGGTAAAATTAATTTGCCCACCAACTAGACATTCTTTAAAAAAGGCTTATCAGATATTGCTGATGAGCCTTTTTTTTACCTTTCAATCAAATTTGAAGATTTATCAGGAATAAAAGTTTGAAAAGTAGTTATTATTTGTAATTTTTATTAAAAAAAATATTCGATAAATTATATAAAAACCTGTTGAGGCTTCTTCTTTGATTTTGAAAACACATCAATTGACCATTTTTATATAAAACTGATTAACTTTGTAAGGATATGAATAAGTGTATTTTTTTAGATAGAGATGGTGTTTTGAACGTAGATAGAGTGGACTACGTTTATCGCATCGAAGATTTGATTATTCCCGAAGGAACAGTAGAAGCATTGGAGCGTTTGAAGGCTGCGGGCTACTTGTTGATTGTCATTACAAACCAATCAGGTATTGCGAAGGGTATCTACACACGCGATGATGTATGGATGTGCCATAATTACTTCCAAGAGCAATGTGGACACTTATTGGATGATCTATATTTTTGCCCTCATCACGAAAACTTCAACTCGGCATCTCTTACTCGCAAGCCTGGCTCATTGATGATCGAAAAGGCTATTGCGAAATACCAAATTGATCCAGACCAATCTTGGATGATTGGCGATGCACATCGCGACATTAAAGCGGGGCATCGTGCGGGTGTAAAAACGATACATTTAACCGAAAAACCTGAAGAGTCATTTTCTGAAATTACCACAAATACCTTGTTGGAAGCAAGCCAGATTATTGTTCCAGCTTAGGATTGGAAGATATATGCGAATAGACATAAATTGAGTGAATTGTGATTATGAAGCTGTTTAAACTTTTCAAAAAACAGTTTTATTGATTTATTCTTCGCCTTACTTTTTGTCTTGATACAAAAAGTAACAAAAAAATCAAGAATTTATAAACTCGCTTCGCTCAAACAGTATAAATTCATTGCTGACGCAAGAAATTATACTAAAGTTTAAACAGCTTCTATGTTAAAATTTGTATTCAATATAGATGCGTAATGCTTTGCGTCTAAATCTCTATCATGATAACATCAAAAAAGCGGTCGGAAATAACTTTTCCGACCGCTTTTTTGATGCCATTAGAGCATTAACATTTAAGATGATTTATGGTGCTTAGAACGCTACAACCTTATTTGCGTTTCTTACGGTCATTGCCATGCTTGTTATCTTTACCACCTTTATAGTCTTTTTTCCTATTATCTCTACCTCTAGAATCAGATTTTGATCTGTGACGAGAATTAAAGCGTTCTTTGTCTTTTTTACCACCACCACGGCTTTCATTAGCTCCTGCTAGCAATAAATCCATCGTTCTACGAGCTAAATTACATTCTTTTACTCGTACCTGAACTTTATCGCCAAAAGTATATACTTTGCCGTTGCGCTGACCTACAATGCGGAAGTTGTCTCTGTCAAAATCATAGAAATCATCTTTCAAGTCAACCATACGAACGATACCTTCTGATGCTGTTTCTGTAATTTCTACAAAAATACCGAACTCGGTTACACCCGAAATGATACCATCCCAAACACGTTCTTCTTCCATCATGCTCATGTATTCCACTTGCTTGTATTTGATTGAAGCGCGTTCTGCCTCACTCGCAAGTTTTTCCATTTCAGAAGAATGCTTACATCTTACTTCCCAAGCTGCTTTTTCGAGTGGATCACCGCCGTCAAGATAATGTTGTAGCATACGGTGCGCCATCATGTCTGGATAACGACGAATTGGTGATGTAAAATGCGAGTAGAATGGAAATGCCAAACCAAAGTGACCAATAGGATCGGTGCTGTATTTGGCTTTGGACATGGTACGTACTGCCAAACTCTCCAAGATATTTTGCTCTGGTTTTCCCTCAATGCCTTCCATCAGTTGATTGAAAGAACTACTGATTTGTGCAGCTTCTGTTGCTACCGAATAACCAAACTTCTTGGCAAAGGTAGAAAACGTGCGAAGCTTTTCAGGGTCTGGTGCTTCGTGGATACGATACACCATGGTATTGCGAGGCTCTTTTTTACGAAGCTTATACACATACTCAGCCACACGTTTGTTGGCCAAAAGCATGAATTCTTCGATAAGCTTGTGAGCATCTTTACGGATTTTTTGATAGATACCTAAAGGTTTACCATTCTCATCCAACTTGAATTTTACTTCAACTGTTTCAAAGTTTACTGCACCGTTAGCAAAACGCTCGGCACGAAGAATATGCGCTAGGTTATTCAAAACCGTCAATTCATGCAAAAACGGAACTTCTGGCGTAGTAGGTTCTTCTACTTTTTTCTTACGACCACGTTTAGGTTTTACTTCTTCTGCGGGTGTCGCAACGTCTGTAGTTTCGTTGATAGTAACTGGCGCTTCGGCAGGAGGATTATTCAGATCTAATACTTCTTGTGCCTCTTCGTAAGTAAAACGCTTATCAGAGTGAATTACTGTGCGACCAAACCATTCGTTTTTGATTTTACCTTTTGATGTAATTTCAAAAATGGCTGAGAAGGTCAGTTTGTCCTCGTTGGGACGTAATGAACACAAGCCATTCGAAAGTTTTTCAGGAAGCATTGGTACTACTCTGTCTACCAAATATACCGATGTGGCACGCTTGAATGCTTCTTGCTCCAAAATGGTATTGGGCTGAACATAATGCGTTACATCGGCAATGTGGATACCAATTTGATAATTACCATTTTCGAGTTGTTCAAAACTCAAGGCATCATCAAAATCTTTGGCATCTATTGGGTCAATAGTGAAAGTGGTAATGCCACGCATATCTTTGCGTTTGGCAATTTCTGCTTCAGGAATTTTCTCTGAAATATCTTCGGCTTCTTGTTCGACACCTTCAGGAAAATGGTATGGCAAACCGAATTCGGCTAAAATAGCATGCATTTCGGTATTGTTTTCGCCAGCTTTACCTAATACTTCCTGAATGACACCTTCCATTTTACGTTCGCCAAGAGGCCATTTGGTGATTTTTACAATCACTTTATCGCCATGCTTTACATCTTTGAGTGCTTCTCTTGGCACAAAAATATCTTGGTACAAACGCTTAGAATCTGGTGTTACAAAAGCGTAATTAGGTAGTAATTCGATAGTCCCTACAATTTCGGAGCGACCATGTTCTAGAATTTCTACAACTTCCCCTTCGGCACGGTCAGAACCTTTTTTACGTTTTGCCGAAATCAATACTTTGACAATATCGCCATCGATAGCTCCATTGAGGTCTTGGTTTGAAATCCAAACATCATCTTCACGACCTTCTACTACCACAAATGCAAATCGGGCATTGACATGGTCTACTTTCCCTGTCACAAACTCAGTGACACGGTCTATGATATAATTGCCGTCTTTTTGACGAATCAGTTTTTTGTCTTTAGTTAGTACTTCAACTAGTGTAGCAAAAAGTTCTTTTGTACTGCGGTCACGAACGGCAAAGGCTTTGTGAACTTGATTGAGCGACCAACTACGGTCGTCGTTTAGTTCGAAAAATGATAAGATTTCATTTTTTACAGATTCGCGAAATCTTTCTTCTTTGCTATTTTTTTGTTTAGTCATTGATATATAATTACCTTTTATTCAAAGAAAAGGATTGTTTCAGTTATAAAATGAGAAATAATGTGTGGTGGCTGAGTTGTGCTTGGTAGTATTTGTCAATAAAATGTAAATGCTTTATGTGATTGCCATTAGCCACTATTTTGTATGAGCTAAAATGATACCAATAAGTAGATGGTGGATTTGAGAATGTGTATTTCGGTGGTGAAAAGCCCGAAATTTTTAACTTCTATTGTATGAATTGCTAGTTTTCAAATAATAAATCACAAAGTCACTCTAATACTAATTCGCTCAATACTTACACGAACAGTTCTAAATTACGATTATTCTTGTATATATGACAATATTTATAAGAATTTGGTTTACGCTGGTGCCAATAAAGAATGGTTCTATATTAGTAGCGTACGAAGGATTTCAAACTATTTTGGATTTAGGATGTTGAATTTCGGAAGTGTAAGCCACTTTTTTGAATCATATTTTACAAAAAACTAAGGTAGGTTTTTATATTTCCGAAATCAGCAATAATTTCAAATCCTTCGTATCGCCCTAATGCCTATGGCTTATAGCCTAAAGCATATTATTTCGAAAGTTCTGTTGCGCGTTTTTGTGCAGCAAAGATACCTTCTTTTAAGTTTTGAGCTAATAAGCCTTCCTCAAATCGCTTGAGCGCTGCTTCGGTAGTACCACCTTTTGATGCTACAGCCTTAATAAGTTCGTCGAGGCTCTTTTCTGCATTGTTGATAAGGTGAAACGACCCCAACATCGTTTGTTTTACCAATAATGCCGCCATTGAGTCCTCAAAGCCCATTTCTTTACCTGCTTCAATCATAGCTTTTACCAAATAGAAGAAATAAGCAGGACCGCTACCCGATAAAGCTGTAACAGCATCGAGCAAAGATTCTTCTTCTAAGAACACCGCACGACCAGTAGAGTTAATCAAGTTTTCAACCTTCTTTAATTGGCTCAACGTAATGTCACCAGAGGCAGCAAAAGCAGTCATCCCCATTCCCAACAATGCAGGAGTGTTTGGCATAGCTCTTACAATAATTCGGTGATTGAGCGATTCTTGTATTTTATCGATAGAAATACCAGCCATGATACTCAAAATAATTTGATTGGGCTGGATTACTTTTTTAAGTTCTTCAGAAACTGTTGGATAGTCTTGAGGCTTAACCGAAAGGATGATTAAATCGTATTCTCCAACTTTAGGAGAAATCGTATCTACCACAACACCTGCTTTTTCTGATTGAAGCGCTTCGGCTCTGGCAGCATTTTTTTCGATTAAGAATAGGTTTTCTTTTTTTACTAAATCATATTGAATAAAAGATTTGGCAAATGCCATTCCCATATTCCCCGCTCCAACAATAGCTACTTTCATGATGGTTTGTTTTTGGTCAAAAATTAATTAAAATGATTATGAATTTGGTTATCAGCTGAATTTCAGTTTTGTGAAACAAAATTACAACAAAAAACCTGACAGTATTGATAAAATATTGTCAGGTTGATGGTTGCCTTATGGGCGAAGTATATGTTACTAAAATTAATCTTTGAAGATTTCTTCTAGTTTTTTCTCTAATTCTGCTGAGCTACCTGTGTATTTGGCAATTACTTTTCCTTCTTTATCTATTAAAAATTGCGCAGGAATAGCGCTCACGCCATAGGCTGCTGCGGCAATGCTATTCCAATATTGAAGGTCGGATACTTGTTGCCAAACCAATCCATCTTTTTCGATGGCACGAACCCAAGCTGTTTTTTCTTGGTCGAGGCTCACGCCCAAAATATCAAAGCCTTTAGCATGAAAACGGTTGTAAATTCTGACAACGTTAGGGTTTTCACGACGACAAGGTCCACACCAGCTTGCCCAAAAATCAATCAATACATATTTGCCACGCATTGATGAAAGCGTAACCAAACTATCAGAAGGTGTTTTTAAGGAAATCTCTGGAGCTTCAGAACCGATAGCAACACCTTTCATTCTTTTGATTTGTTCCAAAAAAGATTTGATATGTGGGTTAGGAGAATTAGCTTTTTCCTTCTTAAATGTATCAGCTACCTTTTCCAATAAATCCATATCTGTTTCTGGGTTTAGGAAATTGCCTGCTGTCCAAAGTGCCACCAACTCAGAACCCATATCAGGAATCATCGCTTTGATTTTGCCTACAGTGATTTGTTGTGCATTTTGAAACTCATTCTGGATTTTCTGCAAAGTTGCGTCGTCTTTTTTCTCCGTTGCGATGGTTACTTGTTTGTTCCAACCTTCAACCTTGGTTTGTAATTCTTGATTGATTTTGATGATTTGGTTGAAATACTGGATATTCTTCGATTCACCTTTGATTTGGAATTTACCTCTTACTTGAGGAGTATCCATACCATCGGCAACAACTTCTACTTTTTCGCCTCCTTCAAGAATCAAGAGTAATTTCTGACTCAAAGGCATATTGAAAAAGTTAATCAAATAATAGCCACCACCTTCAGCAATGGGCGAATTGAACTTGAAATTATGAGCGGCATCTACATTGGCAGAGTCGATATTAACAGCCGTACCACGACCATTAATCATTTGAAGATAGACTTTTTTGTCAGGAACTACATTTTGAACTTTTCCTGTGATTTGAGCTTTTTTTGTGGCTGTGGTTTGTGCTACCATCGAGAATCCAAGCAAAACACTAAGGATACTCAAGATTGATTTTTTCATAAATAAAGCGGTAACTGATAAAAGGATAAAAGGCATTTATTAGACGTTTTACAAAAATAGAATCGTAATGAATGTCTAATAAATGCCTTCAGAATAATTGAGCTGTTGGCGATAGGCTTTCAGCAAGTGATTCCAGAATCATTTGCATTGAATGACATCGAATACTTGGTTTATTCGACAGCCTTTTCCCTATGCGCTCTTATTAAAGCGAGTCGAGTGTTTTTTGTAAAAGTGCGGTAGTAACTTTTGGATCGGCCGAACCTTTTGATTTTTTCATAATGTCGCCCATAAACATGCCCAAAAGCCCTTTTTTGCCGTTTTTATACTCTTTTACTTTGGCTGGATTGGCTGCCAAAACCTCATCAATTAACGACTGAAGCGTGTCGGTATTGCTTTGTTGAATCAAATTCTTTGCTTCAGCAATCTGAAGTGGACTAGCCGACGTATCTGTTACCATCACAGGGAAAATCTGTTGTGAGGCGGTTGAGGTACTCACTTTCCCTTCATCTACAAGGTTAATCAGTTGTGCTAACTTTTCAGGAGTAATGGTTAACTGCTCAATTTCCAAATGATTGTCATTGAGATATGATTTTACCGTACCCATAATCCAGTTTGAAGCCGCTTTGTAGTTTTTGGTAAACTGACAAGTTGCGTCAAAATATTCGGCTACCTCACGGCTATCTGTTAACACACCTGCGTCATAATCTGGCAAGCCATAAGTTTTAGTAAACTTATCGAAAAGCTCCCAAGGTAAAGCAGGCATTTGAGCTTTTACTTGATTGATTAAGTCTTCAGAGATATGTAAAGGTACCAAGTCTGGTTCAGGGAAATAACGATAATCGTTCATTGATTCCTTTTCACGCATACCCGAAGTACGTCCAGTAGCAGGATCGAAGTTACGCGTTTCCTGAATAATTTTCTCACCAGCTTCAACGGCCTCTATCTGACGAACTACCTCATAATCAATTGCTTTTTGAATAAAGCGAATCGAGTTCATGTTTTTGATTTCAACTTTTGTACCAAAAACTTTACTTCCGACTGGCATCACAGAGATATTGACATCGCAACGCAATGAGCCTTCTTCCATGTTACCATCGCAAATATGCAGGTATCTTACAAGCTTACGAACCTCGGTCATAAATTGAGCAGCCTCTTCCGATGACTTGATTTCTGGTTCTGTTACCATTTCAACCAAAGGTGTACCAGCACGGTTGTAGTCAATAAGACTGTCGCTCGAACCCTCGGCATGAAGAGATTTTCCAGCGTCTTCTTCCAAGTGAATATGGTGGAATCGTACGACTTTTTCACCTGTAGATAATTTCACTTTTACGCCACCACCAATACAAATGGGTGTTTTGTCTTGTGTAATCTGATACCCTTTTGGAAGGTCAGGATAGAAATAGTTTTTGCGGTCAAAATATTGATATTCAGATATTTTTGAGCCAGCAGCAAAGCCCATTTTGATAGCGTACTCAACCGCTTTACGATTAAGTTTTGGCAAAGTTCCTGGGTGTCCCAGCGTAATGGGAGAAATATGGGTATTGGGCGCAGCTCCAAAAGAGGCAGAGTCTGCTGCAAAAATTTTACTTTCTGTTTGAAGTTGAGCGTGTACCTCTAGGCCAATAACAACTTCATATTTGTTTCTAATTTCTTGGTTCACAGAATATTAATTTCAGTTTGAGGCAAGAATCTTCTGTATTTTTGTAAAAAAGTTTCTGCCTTGTGGAACAATCGTCTACAAAGATAGTAAAAAGCATGGCTCGGTATAACCAGCAATGCTAAGTGATTGGAAATTTGATGGTTTTCAAAAAATAAATCATCCTATTCCAACCTTTTAAGTCAAGAAAAGCTCTTTGTAGTAAAATGTTCAAAAAACACATTTTTATAATGCCCTGAGGCGTTGTATGTATTGTCCGTAAGCTTATAAACACATTGAATACATTGGAACTTGAAAAAGACCTCATAAACGCTTGTTTGCAAAACGACCGCATTGCACAGCGAAAGCTCTATCAGGCTTACGCATCGCGTATGTTGGTGGTATGCTCACGCTATGCACAAAGCAAGGCCGAAGCGGAGGATATTCTTCAAGAAGCTTTTATAAAGATATTTCAAAACTTGGCTAGTTTTAGAGGTGAAAGTACGATTGGCGCATGGATTAAAAGAATTGTTATCAATACGGCCATTAAGCATATTCGTTCACAACAGCCTTGGCAGGATATGTCGGATGTTGCCGAATTTGAAAACCATTTTTCGGACAAAGGCACGAGTATCGAAGGAATTCATTTTCAGGAATTGTTGGCTATGATTCATAAATTACCGAAGGGCTGTCAAACCGTATTTAACTTGTATGCTATTGAAGGATATCAGCACCACGAAATTGCTGAAATGTTAGGTATTTCGGAAGGAACATCAAAGTCGCAATATTCGCGCGCTAAGCAATTATTGCAAGCACAACTTTCGTATGATAAAGTAGGATAAAGCACAAATGAAATAATATGACAAAATCTTTACTGATAAAATCACTATAATGGATAATTCATCACACAATTCTTTTGAGGACCAATGGCGTGACGCCTTCGATGATGCCTCTATGACCCCATCCGACTGGATATGGGATGGCATAGAAGCGTCCTTGGAGCAGTCTGCACCTTCGTCGTCCGCACCAGAAGCGAGTGGTGGGATGGCCAAAGGTAGCCTTGGGCTTTATTCTGCTGGACTAGCAGTAGTGGTGTTGGTTGGCGCATGGTTATTGAAGCCTGAAGATGATAGCACTAAAGACTTGCCTGAGCAGCCGAGTGTTCATCAACAAACAGTCGTAAAGCCTGTTCGCACTCCAGAAAAAAAACAGGATGAAAATTACGTAGTAGTTGAGAAAAATATAGAGCCTGCAACCCCAAGTATTAGGCAAGAGGAGGCTCCAACTGCATCGCAACCGATATTAGTAGAAGAACTTGTGAAAAAGTCGGTAGTTGATTCTATTAATTTTATATCACCAACCACTACCAAAGAGATACCTGTAGCTCATGATGGATTACAAGTAAATCATAGAGTGATGGAACCAACAGTTCCTTCCATCCAGACGCCCTATTTTGAGCCACAACCACCCGTTCCTGTCAAAACACAGAAAAAGGGCTTTTTGAAAAATGTTAAAATAACAGTCGGCGCAGGGGTATATCAAAGACCTTAAAATGAATGTAGAGTTTTGAGTTGTGAGTGATGAGTTTTTCTTTGTCCTTGCCTAAAATAGGTTGCCCTCAAAACTCCTCATTCTGAATTCAATACTCTTAACTTATCTTTCATTATATCTATGAAAAATCTACTCTTTTTATCAATCATATTAAGTGTTTTGGGTTGTGCTTCTAGTTCAAGTAGTGTTGTAGACTCAGAAGTGCTCAAAAATCAAACGATTGATTTGACCAAAAATAATTTGAGTGAATACATTGTTTTTGGAAATGTAGGCTTAGGATGGGGGTGTCGTACCTATGGACTGTATTTGTATGCAGGTGATCAATTGTTTGTTGATACAACTAGTGCCTATTGTAAAAATGCTGAAAATTATCGTTTTCAAGGCTATAAACTAGGTGCTACAGAAAAAGCGAAAGCTGAGCAAATTGTTCAGAAAATAAAAAACCATTTGAGCACGATTAAAGATGATGGTCAGGCTATTCAAACGATAGGTTGCCCTGGCTGTGCAGATGGAGGAATGTTATATGTGCAAGTTAAAACAAGCCAATCCTTGAAAGCATGGCGATTGGATGACATGATTGATACTCATCAGAAATTAATTGTTGAAGTGGCAACGATTAAACGTTAGTATAAACCTCAAAACTGTAATAAACTACAAACAAATTAACATTATGAAAAGGTTATTAATATTTGCCCTCTCGGGGTTACTATTATGGAGTTGTTCTAAAGGAGGAATAGGAGGGGATGGCTTGTCAGAAGAGGAAATGGATTATCAAAAATTAACCCAAATGGGAGCTGAGATTAAAGATTATGCTAAAAACAAAGCATGTGCTGGCGACGAATGCCGTGTAATGTCGATGGGCTCTAAGGCTTGTGGTGGTCCAACACAATTTATTGTGTACTCGGTCGGAAAGGTAGATGAGAAAGTTTTGACTCAAAAAATCAATAGTTATACCGAATACGAACGTCAACTTAATATCAAATATAGTCGAATATCAGATTGTGCCATGATTGCTATTCCAACAGTAGACTGTGTGAATGGGTTATGTGTAACAAAATAATAGAAGCTTTATCCCTAATTGAGTGATTATTTTAAGATTTGTATTCTAGCGGTAAAGGCGCAAGCACTGGGTGTAAAATCAAGTTGTATTTAGTAAGATTACACATAATTCATCCTGAATTTTGTAACTAGGATGATTTTACAATTCTTCATTAAAAAAGCGGTCGAAAAATAATTTTCGACCGCTTTTTTGCTATTAGTATGCTATATCTGACTAGGCTTAAGACGCAAAAAGTTGCATCTCAATAGTTGGAATACAAATTTTAGAAGAATCAATCACTAATTCACTCAATCAAAACTCACTCAATTAGAAGGATGATACTTCTAACACGAACAACTTGCTTTTGCCTTCCAATTGACATAATAAGCAGAAGCAATCAAAATCGCACCAACGAAGCCTGTCAAAAATTCGTATTGCTCGCCAGTCCATAAGAGTTCGATACCTTTTACAACTAAACTTCCAAGCAATAAGGTCAAAGGAACAATAGAATGGTGTTTGCGGTAGTCAGCAATCAATAAAGCGCCAGCCAAAGCAACACTTGCTCCAATAAACCAAATTTCCCAAGAATGATTGTGGAAAAGACTACTTCCCAAGTAAGGCAATACTGTCATCACCACAGGAGTAGCAATACAATGAATTGCACAAATGACAGAAAGATAGAATCCTACCTTCTCAATGGGTGTTTCGTTATGTGAATGTGAGTGATGCATAATTGTAATACTGTTGCAAAATTAATACAATGCAACAATATTGCAAACATCTACCTAAGGATATTTTGTTCCCGAGTAGTAAGTATTTTTTACTATTGATTTTAAATGAAAAACCTCTGTTCCTAATTGTGAATAGAAACAGAGGTTTTAAAAATGTCCTAATGATTAATTACGACCTTTGTAAGCTGGCTTGTCGATGCTCGTAGTACCGTAAGCAGGGCAGTTGTTTTTTCTGCCACAAGAAGTTGCCATTGCTACTACTGCCAACAAAACCAAAATAACTGAAGCTCTTTTCATGAGATATAATTTTATAAAGTTGATACCAATGATGTATTTGATAGATTTGGCCATTGAGAGGCATAATACTACAAAAATACAAATATCTCTCAAGCTTAAACTCTAATATCCACAAAATTATTGTTCGATAAGAGACAGATTTTCAGCATGTTTTACTTCTTCTTGACTCAATACTGTTGCTTGAGCTTCGGCTTTTTCGGTAGAACCGTAGCCTAAAATGTTAAGCATACCATAGCTTTCTTGTGCTGACGCAAACAGCTGTGTCGTAATAGTACCATCTTCCAGACGATCAACCAAGACGTGTTTTGGAGCAGGAATCAAGCAGTGTTGAATACCACCATAACCACCTAATGATTCTTGGTAGGCACCTGTATGGAAAAATCCAACATATTGACGCTCTTGACCTTCTTCAAAAATTGGTAAGTACAAATCTGAGCTATGAGCTTCGGTATTATAGAAGTCCATAGAGTCGCAAGTCAAACCACCTAAGTTTACTTTTTGGTATGGCGAGCCCCAGTTGTTTACAGGAAGCATGATATATTTTTGGTTCATACCCCAAGAGTCAGGCAATTGAGTAATAAACGAACCATCAATCATGTACCATAATTCCTTATCATTTTGGAGTTTTTGGTCAATGATTTCGTATAAAACAGCACCACTTTCGCCTACTGTGTAAGAACCAAACTCTGTAAAGATATTTGGAACAGGGACGTTATTTTTGTTACAAATCCATGAAATAGATTCCACGATTTCATCAATCATTGCTTGGTAATCGTAATTAAATTGCAATGAAGTTTGAATCGGTAAACCACCACCCAAGTCGATAGAATCTAAATCTGGGCAGATTTTTTTCATTTCACAATATTTGTAAATAAAGCGGCTCAATTCAGACCAATAGTAAGCACTGTCTTTAATGCCAGTATTGATAAAGAAGTGCAACATTTTGAGCTTATACTTGCTGCTGTTCTGAATTTTGTTTTTATACAAATCCATTACATCAGAATAGCGAAGCCCCAAACGTGAAGTATAGAAAGCAAAATCTGGCTCTTCATCAGTGGCAATACGGATACCCAAATTGACAGTCTCGGCAGTTACTGATTTATCATAAAAATCAATTTCTTTAAGATTGTCCAAAATAGGAATACAATTAAAGCCCTCATTGATTAACTCGCTGATATATTGAGTATATAAAGGCAACTTGTAGCCATTGCAAAGAATGTAAGTAGATTTTGAAATCTTACCTTCATCATATAGCTTGCGAATAATAGGAATATCGTAAGAAGAGGATGTTTCGAGGTGAACATTATGACTCAGAACCTCTTCGACCACAAATCTAAAATGCGAAGACTTTGTACAGTAACAATACGTATAATTTCCCTTGTAATTGTACTTCTTAATAGCATTCTTGAACATGCGCTTGGCATTTTCGATATGCTCACCAATTTTTGGTAAATACGTGATTTTCAGGGGAGTCCCGTATTGTTTTATGATGTCCATCAACGGTACGTTGTTGAACATTAATTCGTTGTTTTCGTCAATGTTAAACTCAAGAGTTGGAAACTCAATCGTCTGGTCAATGAGGTCAATGTAATTTTTCATCCTACTGCGAAAAGCATAAAGCGAGTTTTTATGTTCGAAATTATTTAAGTTTGTGAGTATTCGTCCTAAGAAACGAAAACCGCAAGAAATTTTACTAACGAAAATCGACTTGCGGAGTTTACTCATAAAAAACGTGCAAAAGTGCAATAAAAGTATGACCTTTGCAAGAATCTAATTTGGATTTATTTTTATTTCACAATTTGATAAAATTATTCTGTCAAATTATTTGATTATCAAAGAGTTGTATCGATAAATAATTCAAGTGAGTAATATGTGAATTTTCTTGAAAATGATTCATTATCAGTTAGTTAGTTTCTTGGAAAAGTCATAGCAAATCCAAAACCACAATCTTTTTAACGAACAATGTTTTGAACTGGAAAGTTCGAGTTAAATTTTATGAAAAAAGTTCACTTTATCGCTATTGGGGGGGCAGCGATGCACAATTTGGCTATCGATCTGCATAATAATGGTTATTTAGTTACGGGTTCGGACGACGAAATATATGAGCCTTCACGTAGCTTATTGGCAGCTTGTGGCTTATTACCAGCCGAAATAGGTTGGTTCCCTGAGAAGATTTCAGAAGATTTGGACTGTGTAATTTTGGGTATGCATGCCAGAGTGGACAATCCTGAATTGTTGAAAGCTCAAGAATTAGGAGTGAAAATTTACTCATATCCTGAATTTATTTATCAAAATAGCCAAAATAAGCAAAGAGTGGTGATTGCTGGAAGTCACGGAAAAACTACGATTACATCGATGGTTTTACACGTATTGAAATTCCACAATCGCAAATTTGATTATTTGGTAGGGGCTCGTATCGAAGGTTTTGAGACTATGGCCAAACTTTCGGATGCTCCTGTGATTGTGATTGAAGGCGATGAATACTTATCATCACCAATCGATCGCCGTCCAAAATTTTTGCACTACCATCCGCACGTAGCTTTGATTTCGGGAATTGCTTGGGATCATATCAATGTATATCCACAATTTGAGGAATATGTGCATCAGTTTGAACTGCTTGCGCAAGATTTGCCAAAATCAGGTAGTTTGATTTATGACGAAACAGATTCGTTAGTAAACACTGTGGGTCAAAAAGAATATGCTGATATTCAGAAATATGCCTACAAAGCTCATCCAGCTGTGGTGAGAAATGGAAAGACTTTTTTACTATTACCTGATAAAAAAGAACTAGCAATCGAGGTATTTGGAGAACATAATCTCAAAAACCTCAACGGCGCACGTTTGATACTGAGCCAGATTGGTATCGAAGACGAGCAGTTTTATGAAGCAATTGCTTCGTTTAAAGGAGCTGCTAAGCGCTTAGAGCTAGTAGGACAAAACGATGAAACGGTGTTTTATCGTGATTTTGCTCATGCACCATCTAAGGTGGAGGCGACAACCAAAGCGCTCAAAGGACAGTTTCCCAACCGTCATTTAGTGGCTTGCTTGGAGTTACACACTTTTAGTAGTTTGAACAAAAACTTCTTGAAAGAGTATGCTCACAAGTTGGACGGAGCTGATACCGCAGTTGTATATTTCAGTCCTAAAACCCTTGAACACAAAAAGATGCCAGCGCTTAGTGTAGAAGAAGTCAAAGCAAATTTTGCGAACAGCAATCTCGAAGTATTTACTGATAACCAGTCTCTGAAGACATTTCTTTTGAGTAAGCGATGGCGCGGCTCAAACTTACTGATGATGTCGTCGGGGACCTTTGATGGTCTGGATTTCAAAGAATTATCTAGTCAAATACTTTCGTAAAATTATGGTACAGTTCGGGAAGATGAACCTTGTGTTCGCTTGCTGTACATATTGAACTTTTATACAATCATGAATCGTATTACTCAACTTTTTGAACAGAAGAAAAATAACGTACTAAATATTTACTTTACAGCGGGTTATCCACAGCTAAACGATACTACTACTATTTTGAAAGCTTTGGACGAAAGTGGAGCTGATTTAGTAGAAATCGGAATGCCTTATTCAGATCCTGTGGCTGACGGTGAAACTATCCAACATGCTAATCAAGTAGCTTTGGATAATGGTATGAGCGTAAAGTTGTTGTTTGAACAACTCGCTGGCATTCGTCCTGCTATCAAAGTACCAATTTTATTGATGGGTTATATCAATCCAGTATTACAGTTTGGTATAGAAGAATTTTGTAAAAAATGCCAAGAAGTAGGAGTGGATGGTTTGATTTTACCAGACCTTCCTGCTGATGTGTATGAAGAAGATTATAAAGCAATTTTTGAGAAATATGGTATTTTAAATATCTTCTTAATTACGCCTCAAACTTCAGAAAGCCGTATTAGCCATATCGATGCTATTTCAGAAGGCTTTATTTACATGGTATCTTCGGCAAGTATTACAGGGGCAAAATCGGGTATTTCTGATGAGCAAGAGGCTTACTTCAGTCGTATAAATGCCATGAATCTGAAAAACCCTCGTTTGATTGGTTTTGGTATTTCGGATAATGCTACTTTCACAAAAGCATCATCACATGCAGCTGGTGCAATTATTGGTAGTGCGTTTATCAAAGTTGTAACTGAAGCAAAAGATTTATCAGCTGATATTAGTGCTTTTGTAAAATCAGTAAAAGGAGAATAAAATCGAAGAACTACTATATTGAGTGATTGGAGATTGAGTGAATGGGTGATTGTTTTTTATCTATATTTTACCCTTAGATATACAATATATTATGTCTAATCTCAATGCCTTTCGTCTAAAGATTTATTATCAAAAAAGCGGTCGAAAATTGTTTTTCGACCGCTTTTTTGATAAATACTTGAATGCCAAATCACAAGACTGACGAATAATCACAATTCACTCAATAGATATTCTTTACCACGCCACCGTTACAGCTCCCCGTTTTACTTGTAAAGGTGTGCCTATATTAGGCTCTGGATATTCAGGGCGATAAGTTATTTCCCAAGCATAACTATTAGGAGGTGCTAAGACTCCTCTAAATTTACCGTCCCATTCGTCTTCCCAATCATAAGATACAAATACTAATTCGCCCCAACGGTTATAGATTTTTAGGGAAAATCCTTCTTTTAAAATATGTCTAGGGAAAATTTTAAAAGTATTATTGTATCCGTCATTATTTGGGGTAAAGATATTAGGAACCATGATGTCTGGAAGACACAGGTCATACACCAAAGTACTAGCTTTGATGCTACAACCTTCGAGATTCGTTATTTTAACAGTATAATTGCCAACAGAAGAAACCTTAATTTTTTGAGAGGTTGCACCTGAAGGTGACCATTCATATTTCCATGTATTTCCTGCATTGCCAGGGTCAAGTTCAAGCTCTTTCCCATCAGCAATACACAAAGGAACTTCAGACTTTAGACTACTAAATGGTATCGGAAGAATATTTACATTAATATCATCGCTAGAATTACAAGCGCCATTTGAAACTATCAAAGCATAATTTCCTGATTTTGTAGGCGTAATTTGAGGCGTTGATTCTCCAGTACTCCATCTAAATGTCCAGTTCGGATCTGTAGGAATACCAATTATTACGGAGGTATTTTTACAAAAAACAATATCTTCTCCTAAATCTACATACGGCTTGGATACGGTTGAAATATTAACACTACCTCTACCTGTACAGGTATTTTGGGTGTAACTATAAGTAATAGTTTCAGTTTTGATAAAAGTCGCAGGAGTATATAACCCTGTTGCACTGATATTGCTCGATCCACTCCATGTTCCACCCACAGGTGTGGCACGTAGTTGTACAGGTGTAGCTCCTATACATAAGAAAGATGGACCTGTAACACTCACTTTAGGACTTGCTTTGAAAGTAACCGTTGTACGAGCTGAGTTATTGCATTTGCCATCTAATGACGTAATCGTAACACTGTAAATACCAGCATATTGAACATTGATAGTTGGCGTAGTCGCTCCTGTGCTCCATAGTACTGTTCCTGTAGGCGTTTGATTTAGCGTTAACGTAACGGATTCTCCTTCACATTTTACCACGGGAGGCTCGATGCTCAATTGAGTACTAGCAACTTTTAGTAACGTAATAGGAGAGGTCGTGTACTGACAACCTTCTACTGTTTCAAGAACAATCTGATAAGTTCCCACACCCAAATTACTAATTTTATATTCTTTATCTTTTACAAAAATACTACTCATATCTCCACTTGCTACACGATCATACACACCGTTATTTTGCTGTAAAAGCACATATTTAGCTGGAATGAATAGGTTTGTAGCTCCAAGCATAATTGTGATGCTACCATCTGTTAGACAAGTCACAGGTGTTGAGCGTGTAGTGATTGCAGTGTTTGGTAGTTTAGTAGGTTGCAAGTTAAAATCAGCATTTTGATAACACGTATTAGGACTACTGATACTTACTTGATAAACCCCTGGTCCCAGTCCAGAAAGACTACTACCTCTCAGACTAGGTACTATAGAGCCATTTTTCTTCCAAATAAAACTATAGTTGTCAGTTGGAGAAAAATTGGTTAAAGCAATTGTTCCATCTTGTGCGTTACAAGCTGTTGGGTTGGTAATAGCAGACGTAAAAGTTGCTTTAGGTCTAGCTGTAACCTGAATGTCATCACTAACAGTACATTGTGTGGTGCCTATTAATGTTTTGATAGTAACAGTATATTTTCCTGTTGTTGATACCGTTATTGAAGGTGTTGTCGCTCCAGTATTCCATAAGTAAGTAGTGGAATTACTTAAATTTGAATTGGCTGCATTTAGTACAATAGAGCTATTTTGGCAAATATTGGTATCTGCTACCGCAAAAGGAGGAGCTTGTGCCAATATGACTTTTATCTCATCTTCTTTGATACATCCATTGCTTTCAACAAATACCTTGTAAGTGCCAGACTGAGTAACATTGAGCGTAGATAAAGTATCAGCTAATAACCCACCGTCTTTTTGCCAAAAGTAATGGCTATTGGCTATTGTATTTTTTGAATCTAAGGTCGTACTAGCAGCACATAGCTGTATATCGTTCCCCAAATCAGGATTGGGCATTGGTTTTATCGTAAATTCTTGTGCTGGCAAAGTGGTATCAGATTTACAGCGGTTTGCCATTGTTACAGTAACATGATACAAGCCAGGCTCAGACAGCGTTGTGCTTACCTGCAAGTCTTTGTCAGAACCAGTACCTCCTAGGGTTGCAACAGGAAAGGAGGTTTCGGGTTGTCCTTGCTGTGGAGCTGGTCCTTTGTAAACTTTCCAAAGAGTTTTGGTATTTTTCAGCTTCTCTCCACAGAGATGATTGGCTTGAAATTGTGTAGGAGCACCCAAACAAGTGTCACCAACCGAAATACCAGATTGCTGATCTTGGTCGGGAGTTACGGATGTATTGTTGGGTAATCCTAATTGGCTCAATTTTCCTGCTAAATCAAATCCTTGAAGCTTGTATTCTAAAGTATCTACTTTACTACCTGTTTGTAAAATAATATTGGGTTGGCCAATTACTGCCAAATGTGTACTACCCTGAACAGCCATATATATTTTGCTGTCAGGTCCTATTTTCAGAGCTCCAAAGTTTTTGGTACTAGTACTATCAATGAGTTTTCGAGATAGACTAATGGTGGCCGAATCCTTGGAGGTTAAGTCAAACTGTAATAGTTGTGATTTAATGGTGGGATCGGCTGGTGGAAGGGTAGTAACACCCGCAGTAAGACTGGTGTACAAGCTATTACCATCTGGCGAAAACTCAGCACCGTACAGCGTTGGAGGTGCTTTGCCTAAATCAATGACTTTTTTGTTAGAAATAGCTCCCGTAGAATCCGCAAAATCATATATTTCTACATAGTTTCGATCTGGACCTGGCACTACATAAGCCATTTTGGTACCATCCTGCGAAAACTTCAAATACCCTTGCGCTTTACCCACAGAGTCTATTTTGGCACCAATACTAATTGTTTTGGAAATAGAAACCCCATTTTTCGTAACACGATACATACGATAGGTGTTATCACCATAGTCGTGGCTAACTACCCAATAAGTAGAATCTTTTGGCACATAAACAGAGGTCACACTTTCGGTGGTGCTATTGTTATCTAAAGGAATATTTTTCTCAATAACTTTTCCCAAACCTCCATCTCTACGCATATCAACAATAGAATAAGTAAGCTTTTTAGTGCCATTTATATCGGTTGTTGTAAATACATAATACGTTGACTGACAACCTTTACAGGATGGCACAGGTACAATGACGACCCCTTGGGTGGCGGTAGAACTACCAGCTAAAGGAGTACTAGAGGATACAGAGGGCATTAGTGTTCCGTCTGTACGATACACGTTTTTACCATCTGAATAAAAGATGGTATTTCCTTTTGTATCAGTTATTCCTGCTACACCTTCTAGGGAGTTTGTTTTGCCATTCCCATCGGCTGTTGGCTCGCCACTTTGAAACAAAATACCAGCACCTTGTCCAAAATACCAATATTCTTTAGGAGGTTGTGGTGGTGGAGGTACACAGAGCTTGACATTAAGTTTATTTTCTGTAGAACAGCCCGTCAAGGTATCTGTCACTTGGACAGAATAACAAGTTGTTGAGTCTGCCAATACTGTTTGTGTTGTATCTCCTTTCGGAAACCAGATGTATTTAAACTGTGGCTCGGCACCCCCAGTTCGATAGGGGTCAAGTTTAAGTTTATCGCCTTTACAAATGGTAGTATCTTGTTGCGAAGGATCATTGCCCAGATAGAAAGGTCGTGGGGGTTGATTTATCGTAATAACTTTGGTGTATGTTACAGGTCCAGATGTTTCATTCCTTGTTAGTGTTACCGTATAAGTACCTGCTGTAGCATACAAGTGAGCAGAATTTAGTCGAGTAGAGGTATTTTTGTTTCCACTGGTCGGGTCGCCAAAATTCCAAAGAACACTGGTTGCCTTCGTGATATGTAGGTCACGAAACTGCGTTGCGGCCGTTGAATCTGAGCACTCGGATAAACAAAGGTTTTTTACGGCAATATAATCTGGATTACTCGTAGTTTGTCCCATACCAACTACACTCATTCCTAGGAAAAGGAACGATACCAAAAGGATATGCAAAAAATACGGATATGATTTACCAAAATTTAACATTTGTTCGTTATCTATGTCGTGATACCCATCTTACAATTTACTCTAATAGACCGACAACTCAATTAAAGGGTTGTATATATACGCAGAGATGGCACTAGATTTGTAGAAAAAAATCATTTATTGAATAAACAAACTGTATAACTTTATGTTCAACAGTTATTTTAAACACAATTTTATATAATTTAACGAATAAGTAGGATATTAATTTTAAAGTAAACTCTAAAACGCTTTTTTACCTTCAAAAAGGTCTTTTTTTGTTAAAACTTAATATAAAAGTGCGATTCTAGCAGCTTTTTGTGCTCAAATGAGGTCATGTTATTAAAACCTATTTGGGCATTTCTTAAAATAGCTATGATTTAAGTTTTACGATAAGCTAGAAACCTATTCAATAAAATTTTAGAGATTTACCAAGAAATATGAGAAGTAACTTTTATCTATAATATGTTAAGAAAATCTATTTTAGGCTTAGGAATATTACTGGGAACTGTGTTAGTTGCGTTGGGGCAAGACCCTCAATACTCACAGTTTTATGCAGCTCCTTTATATCTTAACCCAGCATTTGCAGGGTCGGCTATGGCTCCCCGTGTGAATTTTAATCACCGTAATCAATGGCCTTCACTCAGTGCAAACTTTGTTACTTCATCGCTTTCGGCAGATATGTATCTCGAAAGAATCAATAGTGGCGTAGGCTTGTTGATTACAAATGATAGACAATTTTCAAATTTAAAAACTACCGATATTGGCGCAATTTATACATACCATCTCAAATTAAGCGATGGTCTATCTGCCAATCTCGGTGTACAAGGCTCGTATGTGAGTCGTAGTATCAATTTTGGGGATTATATTTTTGCAGATCAAATTCAGTCTTATCTCAATGGTGGCGGTTATCCGTCCAGCTATAATACCAGTGATCCAATCGTGACTGGTGGATTTGCTCCTACGATTCAATACTGGGATTTTTCTTCAGGTGGGATTGTTTACTCAGAAAGATTTTGGGCTGGACTCTCAGTACACCATATCAATCAGCCTAATCAGTCTTTTGGTAATGCTGATGCCAAACTACCTATGAAAATAGGCGTACAGGCTGGATACAGAATTCCTTTAGCGGATTATGAAATTGGGAATAATTTAGGAAGTCAAATAGAAAAAGAGAAAAGCTTAACACCTGTTGTCCATTACAAACACCAAGGAGCATTTGACCAGTTGGATGTGGGTATGTACTTGACCTATTCGCCACTTGTACTTGGGGCTTGGTATAGAGGTATTCCGTTAAAAACATATAAAAAAGACAATACGACTTACTTGAGCAACGATGCCGCAGTTATTTTGATAGGGTATCGTCAAGATAACTTTTCGATTGGTTACAGCTACGACATGACTATTTCGAGCTTAGGTTCATCGACAGGTGGAGCACATGAGCTATCTCTTTCTTATGTATTTTCAGATTTGTTTGATTCTAAACCAAAATATCGTCCACGGAAAGCAGAGCTTCGTTGTCCGAAATTCTAAAGATATTCACCAAACATGAGCCATTCCTACATTTAGCGATTGAGTGATTGAGTGGATGAGTGATTATGTTAATATTTTCATCTAGCAGTAGAGACGCAATGATTGCGTCTAAAGCCGAGTCATATCTAGTATTTTAGTATCAAAAAAGGGGTCGGAAAATATTTTCCGACCCCTTTTTTGATGAAAGCTTGAAGAGTAGCCCCAATCTTAAAATTCGGGATAACTCATGAGTGATTCTAGTAATATGAATACTATTGTAATTTTTTGTATCTGATACGTTTTGGTGTGGCATCTGAGCCTAAGCGTTTACGACGATTTTCCTCGTAGTCAGAGAAGTTACCTTCAAACCAATATACTTGAGAATCGCCTTCGAATGCCAAGATATGCGTAGCCACACGGTCAAGGAACCAACGGTCGTGGGAAATAACTACGGCACAACCACCAAAGTTTTCAAGAGCTTCTTCCAACGCACGCAAGGTATTTACGTCGAGGTCGTTGGTAGGTTCATCTAAAAGTACCAAGTTAGCACCCTCTTTCAACATCATTGCCAAGTGAACACGGTTACGCTCCCCACCCGAAAGGTTGGCAATTTTCTTTTCTTGATCAGCACCTGCAAAGTTGAACTTACTTACGTAAGCACGAGCATTAACTTGTTTGTTGCCTAACATAATTTGCTCTGTACCCCCCGAAATAGTTTCAAAAACAGATTTACCTGCATCTAAAAGATGGTGTTCTTGGTCTACGTAAGTCATTTTAACAGTATCTCCGACTTCGAATGTACCAGAATCTGGGGTTTCTTGACCTGAGATAAGCTTAAATAATGTTGATTTACCAGCACCGTTTGGTCCAATAATACCTACAATACCTGCTGGAGGCAATGAGAAACTAAGGTTTTCGAATAATAATTTATCGCCATAAGCTTTTGATACATTATTTACTTCAATAACCTTATTACCCAAGCGTGGTCCTGGTGGGATAAATAATTCTAGCTTATCTTCTTTTTGTTTGTTTTCTTCCGAAAGGAGTTTTTCATAAGCCCCCAAACGAGCTTTAGATTTGGCCTGGCGGGCTTTTGGAGCCATACGTACCCATTCTAATTCACGTTGCAATGTTTTCTGACGCTTAGATTCGGTTTTCTCTTCCATAGCCAAGCGGTTTTGTTTTTGCTCCAACCATGAAGAATAATTTCCTTTCCATGGAATACCTTCGCCACGGTCAAGTTCCAAAATCCAACCAGCTACGTTGTCTAAGAAATAACGGTCGTGGGTTACGGCAATAACTGTTCCTTTATATTGACGAAGGTGTTCTTCCAACCACAATACCGATTCAGCATCGAGGTGGTTGGTAGGTTCATCGAGCAATAATACGTCTGGTTCTTGCAACAACAAACGGCAAAGCGCCACACGGCGTTTTTCGCCACCAGAAAGATTGCCTACTAAAGCCTCTGACGGAGGACAACGCAGTGCATCCATAGCTTTTTCGAGGCGAGTATCCAATTCCCAAGCATTGAAGTGATCCAATTTTTCTTGCACTTCGCCTTGGCGAGCCAATAATTTATCGAAGTCAGCATCTGGGTCGCCAAAAGCCTCGTTGATTTCGTCAAACTCTTTTAAAAGCCCAACAATTTCAGCGACGCCCTCTTCTACAATTTCTTTAACCGTTTTGGTTGGGTCTAATTTAGGCTCTTGCTCAAGCATTCCTACGGTATAACCTGGCGAAAACACCACATCGCCTGTATAGCTCTTGTCGATACCTGCAATTACTCGTAACAACGACGATTTACCAGCACCGTTTAGACCAAGCACCCCAATTTTGGCACCGTAGAAAAACGAGAGATAGATATTTTTGAGAATTGTTTTTTGTGGTGGAACAGTTTTAGAAACCCGTTCCATTGAAAAAATAATGGTTTCTTGACTCATTGTTTTTTTGTTTTATTCTAAAGGTCTATTTATATTAGTAAAATGAATATCTGGAGCCTTACGTAGCCTTTCAATAAAATGCTTGAAGCTCAATACTTTTAAGAAAAAGGATGAGTAAAGTACTAGAATTATTGACTTTAATTCAAGCAAAGTAAGTTCGGCGTCTGTAGGTTTTAGCAATTAAAAAAACTAAGAAATAAATTTGTCAAAGATACTAAAAGCAGAGTGGGGATTCAGTGTATAAGGCTTAGTTTTTATTTCCATTGGTAATTCATAGCGATTTTAGCATGTTAATGTTAAATTTTGTCCGAATAATGGATAATCGATATGTATAATTATATTTTTTATTGAAATTCAGTATATTGCAAAAAAAATATCAAACTAATAACCGATAAAAATCCACCAACAATCAATAAATTTGTCTTATTAATTCAAATAGGTTATTAACTAGATTTTTCATTCATTTTATTAAATTATTTATTCAGTTAGATAAAATAAATGAAGTACTCAAAATCAAAAAAGCTAATATTTAACCTAAACCATGAATCCCGTTAGAGCTATGAGCATTGCCAAAAACTCTAACCACGCAACGTAAACCAATGGAAAATACAGTAAAAAACCCTGCCGAGTATGGCTATTGTAAAGATGGTAAGGTCTATTTAAAAGGATATTTGGAATACCCAGACCGCCTGATTGGTGTTGTTCGTAACACCGAAGAAGAAGCTCTTCAGTATTTTGTTAATCGCTTTGCTATCGCAGAAAACAAAGTGAATTTGCTTTTCTCTCAAGTAGATGAAGCTCAAAACAAAGGCTCTTACCTAACTAAATTACTCCAACTACGTAAAAACCTCGTAGAGTTTGATGGTTTGGGTAATTTCGTACCTCTACTTCACAAGTTGGATGAGTTAGAATTGCAGTTGCGTGAGCTAATTCTAAACAATCAAATCAAAAATCTTGAAATAAAGAGAGCTTTGATTGAGGAAGCTAATCAAGCTGGTGCTATTGATGACTGGGCTAGAGCGACTGATGTCATTATGGAAATCAAAACCAAATGGCTGAAGACTGGTCCTGTTGATAAAGCATTGCAAGATGGCATTGAAACTGAATTTAATGGTATCGTTGACAATTTCTTCGTTCGTCGTCGTGAATACTATGCTGAGAAAAACCGTATCATCGACGAGAAGTTGGCTCAATTGCAACGTATCGTTGATAGTGCTCGTGCATTGCGTTACGAACAAGATGTAGATGCTGGTTTCCAAAAAGTAAAAGATTTACAACGTGAATGGAAAACCATCTCTCAAGTACCGCCTAAAAAGCAATCTATGCTTTGGAAGCAATTCAAGCGTTCTTCTGATTTCTTCTTCGAGCGTTATAACAATGTGAAGGGAATTGTATCGAAACCAAGAATCGATCCTCGTGCTCAACAAATGATGGACATGACTACCGAATTGGAGCGTAACTTCCCAGATCAACCAAATATTCCACAAACAGCAGAAAAAGCAAAAGCATATCTTGTAAAATGGAAAGAGCTTTCGACTTTGGCAAAAAGTGTGGATAGAAACTTGGCAGAACGTTTCCGTAACATTTGCGATAAGATTTTCGAAATGAACTACTTGTTGCGTGTTATCTCGTACCGTCACCCTGCTTTGCACGAAAAACCACGTATCGAGCAGTTGAAGATTATGATTAACCAAATGGATTATATGACGAAGAAAGAGAAAAACGAACTAGACTCGTTTATTTCTGAATCGCAATACTCTGGTCAAATGAATGACAAATTGGTTATCAACAAAATCAATACACAAAAGCGTAAAATTTCAATGAAAGAAACGCTTTTGGTAGAGTTCAAGAAAGAACTAGAAACTTTGTTGGGTCAGTAAGATTTGATAAAGAAGCAATAAAGAAAAATCCCTTTGGTGAGAGCCAAAGGGATTTTTTGTTATATCAATCAAATCAAAGTCCTACAAATGCTTCATATAAGTTGCTAAATCTTTATCGCCACGACCAGAAAGGTTGATTACAACCGTTTCGTTGGATTTAGCTCCTAATTCTTCCAATGCCGCTAAGGCATGAGCAGATTCCAACGCAGGAATAATCCCTTCTAGTTTTGATAATTGAAAACCAGCTTTCAAGGCAACTTCATCAGTAATAGCAAAGAATTTCGCACGCTTAGTGTCAAATAAATGTGCGTGCATAGGACCGATGCCAGGGTAATCCAAACCTGCCGAGATAGAGTGAGGTTCTACCACTTGACCATCTTCGGTTTGCATCAAGATACTACGACTGCCGTGTAATACGCCAGGTTTACCCAAAAATGTTGTAGCTGCCGAAAAACCTGAACTAATACCATGACCACCTGCTTCTGCGGCTACCAGCTGAGTTTGAGCATCATCTAAGAAATGATAAAATGCTCCCGCAGCGTTAGACCCACCACCTACACAAGCAATTACATAATCAGGATTAGTTTTTCCTGTTTTTTCTTGTAACTGCCATTTGATTTCTTCTGAAATAACAGATTGAAAACGTGCTACCATATCAGGATATGGGTGAGGACCTACAACTGAACCAATGATATAGTGAGTATCTACAGGATTATTAATCCAGTGGCGCATGGCGTCGTTAGTAGCATCTTTTAGGGTTTTTGAACCACTTTTAGCTGCACGAACTTCAGCTCCAAGCATTTTCATACGTGCTACGTTTGGTGCTTGGCGCTCAATATCGATTTCGCCCATGTACACAATACACTCCAAGCCCATCAAGGCACATACCGTTGCTGTTGCAACACCATGTTGACCAGCACCAGTTTCGGCTACGATACGTCTTTTGCCCAAACGCTTTGCCAATAAAGCTTGCCCGATGGTATTATTTACTTTGTGTGCGCCTGTATGACACAAGTCTTCACGCTTTAAGTAAATGGTAGTATTATATTTTTCAGAAAGACGTTCTGCTAAAAACAACGGCGTTGGACGACCTACATAGTCTTTCAATAAAGCGTCAAATTCAGCTTTGAAAGCAGGGTCATTGATAATACTCAAATAATTATTTTTGAGTTCCTCTACATTAGGATACAACATTTCAGGGATAAAAGCCCCTCCAAATTCGCCGTAGTATCCTTTTTCGTTTACATTATATTGTTGAGCTGTAGTCATTTGACACAAATAATTTTAAGATATGATTGTCTTTGGCTTTGTCACCTCTTTTACATTTCAACTTCTTCTGGTTTTAAGATTTTGATTAATTCACTTAGTTTATCAATATCCTTTAGCCCAGGTTCAAGTTCAAACTTACTGTTTACGTCAATTGCATGAATCCGTAATTGCTTTAAATCTAAGGTTTGAGCAGCATTTGCCAAACCTACACCACCTGCCAAGAAAAATGGTTTTTCGTTATCATAACGACTCAATAAAGACCAATCGAACGCCTGTCCTGTACCACCAACTTGTTCACCTACTTTGGTATCGAACAAAAAGAAATCACAATGAGGTTTGTAATTATGTAGCTTGGCAAAGTTGAAAGTACTGTCTACCGAAAAAGCTTTGATAATATTAACGCCTTTAAACTTCAAATTTTTACAAAAATCAGGAAGTTCTTCACCGTGTAGTTGAACATAATCCAAACTGTATTTTTTGACCGTATCCAAAATATAGGCTTGCGAAGCATTAACAAAAACACCTACCTTTTTGGTTGACTTAGGAAAGGATTTCAATAAATCTTCATCAAGCTCAGTTCCGACAAATCGGCTTGATTTATGATAAAAAATAAAACCCATGTAGTCAGGTTGTAAGGCTAATACTTCACGGATGTTTTCGGCATCACGCATTCCACATATTTTTAGTCTCATATCTTGACGTTAGTTGTTAGGAATTTGACGTTCTTGAAAAACAAAAATACTGAAAAAACATGACATTTTTGTGGAAACAAGGGTGCTAAAAAGCCATTTAATTTACTGAATCTGAGCAATTAGGCTTTTTAAGGTTTCGGCAGGGGCAGGAGTTTTCATAAATGTTTCTCCAATCAAAAAACCTCTGTATCCAACTTCTCTTAATTGCTTGATGGTTTCGGGTTGAGAAATACAACTTTCCGAAATTTTGATGCAATGACTTGGGATTTTTTCAGCTAATTCCAGCGAGGCGTTTACGTTTTGTTCCGCAAAGTTTTTAAGGTTACGGTTATTCACACCCACTACATCAATATACTCACATAGACTACGGTCAAGTTCTTCTTGATCATGAACCTCCAAGAGGGTTTCCATGCCTAAATCTTTTACGACTTTCCCTAGTTCGTAAATACGAGTAGGAGTAAGGTTGGCTGCAATTAATAAAATGACATCTGCGCCTAAAGCTTTGGCTTCAAAAATTTGGTATTCATCAATGATAAAATCCTTACGTAAAATAGGAATGGTAGGGTTAGCTTTGCGTGCAGCCAAAATATCTTCGTCCGAACCACCAAAGAAATCCATATCGGTCAAAACTGACAAGCAAGCTGCTCCAGCTTGGACATATCCCGTAGTTACTTCCTCAACTGTTACATCAGCATTGATAATACCTTTTGAAGGAGATTTTCTTTTAAATTCAGCGATGATTCCAGTAGAAGCAGGATTCAATAAGCTGGTTTTAAGAGAATTCGTGGTTTTAGCGAAATATCCTTTTTTAGTAAGCTCTTCGATTGATACAAGGGCTTTCCTTTCGGCTACTTCGCGAGCTTTATTTTCTATTATTTTATCTAAAATTGTCATTTCTTAAAGGTTTTAGGGCATTAAGCAATAAATTTCTTGAAGGATTCAAAAGCTTTTCCACTTTCTAATGATTCTTTGGCTTTGGCAACAGCATCCTCTAAACTGAGGCTGTCACTTGCACAATACAATGCAGTAGCGGCATTTGCCAAAACTACTTCTGTTTGTGCTTTGGTTCCTTCATTGCTTAGTACCGAGGTCAAGATTTTAGCAGACTCTTCAACAGTATGTCCACCATGTAACTCTTCTGGATTACATTTTGAGAAGCCTAATTGTTTTGGAGAAATGGTTTCAATTCCTTTTTGTGTAATTAAAACAAAGTCTCCAGTCAATGAGATTTCGTCATAACCGTCTAATCCATATAATACACCGAAGTTTTTTCCTGTTTTCTGAAAAATAGCTCCATACAGTTTCAACACCTCTTCATTATATACTCCTGTGATTTGTTTCTGCACTTTTGCAGGATTCAAGATAGGACCAAGCATATTGAAAAAAGTTTTCATGCCAAGCTCTTTACGAATTGGACCTACAAATCTCATGGCTGGATGAAATAGCGGTGCATGTAAGAAACAAATACCTGCTTGTTCGATTTTACGACGTAAATATTCTTCATCATTTGAGAATCTTACACCCAAGTATTCTAATACTGTTGAAGATCCAACCGAAGATGAAACTCCATGATTACCATGTTTGGCAATGGCTTGACCAGCACCTGCTACAATAAATGAAGCTGTGGTAGAAATATTGAAAGTATCTTTACCATCACCACCAGTACCACACAAATCCATTGGGTCGTATGCCGATAGGTCGATAGTTACCGCCAAATCAAGCATAGCGTCTCTAAAACCTTCTAATTCTTCTGGCGTAATAGCCTGAATCATATAAGTTGTTAGAAATGCCGCTATTTGAGAAGGATTTGCATCTCCTCTACCAATAATCGAAAGGGCTGCATAGGCCTCTTCTTGCGTTAATTGATTACCAGCAATACGTTTATTTAAAAAAGACTTCATAGTTGAAATGTTTGCTCTAGACGCTAAGTTGAAAACACTTGAATATTTTATGGAAATAAAAAGTAATTAGCTTTTTACCCAGTTTTCAACCATTTTGACTCCAAACTGAGTAAGATATGCCTCTGGGTGAAATTGCACCCCACGAATATCATATTTGGTGTGAGCTTCGGCCATCACAAAACCTTTTTCATCTACAGCCGTAATAATTAAGTCTTCAGGCATTGTTTCGGGAACAACCGTCCATGAATGATAGCGACATACGTCTACTTCTTTTGGCACACCTTGAAAAAGTACTTCGTTGGGCTGAGTAATGATACATTTTGTAGTTACCCCATGTAGTACATCGCCCATGTTGAGAAGCTTAGCTCCAAAAGCTTCGCCAATAGCTTGGTGACCAAGGCAAACGCCAAAAATACTTTTGTTTGGCGCATATTCTTTGATAACGTCTAGTAAAATACCTGCTTCTTCAGGAATACCTGGTCCTGGAGATAGAAGGATTTTATCATATTTTTTTACTTCTTCTAAAGCAATTTTATCATTTCTGAAAACGTCCACGTCGTTTCCTAAATCTTTGAGAATATATACAAGATTATATACAAAAGAGTCGTAATTGTCGAGTACTAAGATTTTCATGTTTTTATGCGATTTGACCTAAAAGTCAGTTGAATACTAGATTTGTTCGGCTACTTCCAATGCTTTGCGCAAGGCTGCTAATTTGTTGTGTACTTCCTGCATTTCGCTTTCGATAACAGATTTTGCCACTACACCCATTCCTGCTTGGTAATAAAGTGTGTTGTTTTTGCTCAAGAATGTACGAATAGCAATAGCATGGTTAAAATTACCTTGGAAATCCATGTACCCAATAGCCCCACCGTAGATATGGCGGTTGGTAGTTTCGAGGCGATTGATGATGGTCATAGCATTGTGTTTTGGTGCGCCTGATAACGTTCCAGCAGGGAAGGTATCTGCTACCAATTGTAATGGGTTTGTACCAGCTGTCATGTGACCTGTGACTTTAGATACCAAGTGGATTACATGCGAGAAGAATTGAACTTCCTTGAAAGTTTCAACTTTAACAATATCCGAGCTACGAGACAAGTCATTGCGTGCTAAGTCAACTAACATAACGTGTTCGGCAGATTCTTTAGGGTCGGCGTGGAGCTGACGAGCCAATTCGGCATCTTTTTCGTCGTCACCCGTACGACGGAATGTGCCTGCAATTGGGTGAATTTCAGCGAGTCCATTTTTGATTTGAATTTGTTTTTCAGGTGATGCTCCGAAAATACGGTAATTTTCATAATCAAAATAGAACATATAAGGCGATGGATTTATCGAGCGCAATGCACGATATACTTGGAAATCGTCACCTTCAAAAGTACGGCTAAAACGACGTGAAGGCACAATTTGGAATACATCTCCACGCAAACAGTGCTGAATACAAATTTTGATTACCTCACGCATTTCGTCGTCGGTAACGTTCGTAATTTCATCGCCAGTTACCGTAAATGATTTTGTCGCATAGTGAGGCAAATCAAGCAACATTTCGAGCGATTCTAAAGATGGTGCTGTTGTATCATTGTATTCGTGGGCATACAACGAAAGCTCATCTTTGAAGTGATTAATCGCAATTACATAGCGATATACATAATAGATAATCTGTGGAATTTCGGTATTCTCGTTCTTTTCTTGAATCTCAATATCCTCAAAATATTCTACGGCATCATAAGAAATATGTCCAAACAGCCCGTTGGCCATTGGCGCATAATCAGGTTGTCTGTTCCATTCAAATCTTTCAGCAAAATTCAACAAAGCTTGTACAGCATCTTTGCGACGAGCTAAGGTAAATGTTTCGACGGTACCATCGGGGAAAGTTTGAGTTACCACATCGTTGTCGATGATAAAACTCGCCACTGGATCACAAGCAATATGGCTATAGCCATGCTCTTTGCCATGATAATCAGCACTTTCTAGAATTACGGTATTCTTAAACTTGTTTCTGAGTTTGAGAAATACCCCCACTGGAGTAATCGTGTCGGCTAACTTCTTTTTCTGAACGGTCTGAACGGTAAATTTCATGATGTTAGGGTGTGGTAGGTTTTCTACCTGTTAGAATCAATGGTTAACTTTTGGCAAAATCAATTGGACACAAAAAAAGACCTACTGGTTGAACAGTAGGTCTTTTCGAATGATATATTTTTTCCGAAAACACAATAAGGTACTGCTCAACCGAGTTTCGTCAGTTGCCACCACCATGCTGTATTTTTGAAATTTGTTGTCATTTTTAGAAAATCTGATTTTTTTATTTTTTGCAAACTTAATTCGAATTTTTGTTTTTCAAAAAAAGTTTTTCAAAAAAATACAAAAATGGTAGAATAAAAGCTTTAATCTTACTTTTGAGCACTTTAGAAAAACAGCTTTTGTTGCTGAAAACTTATTGCCAATAGCTGAAGACCAATATCTTACTCCAAGATTCCAAGGTAATTGAATGGAGAAATACGTTTTAATTCATATTTCACTTTATCACTAATTTCAAGCGAATCGATAAAGTTCGCAATCGTTTTTGACGTGATTTTCTCGTTTTTACGAGTCAAGGCTTTCAATGCCTCATAAGGTTGTGGATAACCTTCACGACGTAAAATCGTTTGAATCGCTTCGGCTACAACGGCCCAGTTATCTTCAAGGTCGGTATTGATAGCATCTTGGTTCAATTCCAATTTGTTCAAACCTCTCAATAATGCTGTTAATGCAATAATTTGATGTGCTACTGGCACACCCAAATTACGCAATACCGTAGAGTCAGTAAGGTCACGCTGTAAACGAGAAACTGGTAATTTTGCTGCCAAAAACTCATACAAAGCATTTGCAATACCTACGTTACCTTCTGAGTTTTCAAAATCAATTGGGTTTACTTTGTGTGGCATCGCCGACGAACCAACTTCACCTGCCTTGATTTTTTGCTTGAAATAGCCCATCGATACGTATGTCCAAACATCACGGTCAAGGTCTAATACAATATTATTAAGGCGTTTGAGGTTGTCCATCAAAGCCGCCAAGTTATCGTAATGCTCGATTTGTGTAGTGTATTTGCTACGAGACAAACCCAAAGAACCTACGAAGTTGTTACCGAAATCAATCCAGCTAGTTTCAGGATATGCTACATTGTGAGCATTGAAGTTACCTGTTGCCCCACCAAATTTGGCAGAGTAAGGAATCGTTTTCAATAAGTCCATTTGGCGCTCAAGACGTTCGGCAAATACCCAAAACTCTTTGCCTAAGCGAGTAGGAGAGGCTGGCTGTCCGTGAGTGTGTGCCAACAAAGCTACATCTTTCCACTCTTCACCCAAGGCTTTGATTTTTTCAATAACCTCTTGAAGTTTTGGTAAAACAACCGCATCCATAGCATCTTTCAACGAAAGTGGAATAGCTGTGTTGTTGACATCTTGCGAAGTCAAACCAAAGTGGATAAACTCAAGGTATTGTTCAATACCAAAATTGCTAAGTTTATGTTTGATAAAGTATTCAACCGCCTTTACATCGTGGTTGGTTACTTTTTCGGTTTCTTTGATCCAAAGAGCATCTTCTTCAGAAAAATTACGATAAATGTCACGCAAGGCACCAAAAAGGTCTTTGCTGACACCTTCGAGTTGTGGCAATGGAATTTCGCAGAGCGCAATAAAATACTCGATTTCGATAAGGACACGGTACTTGATTAGTCCGAATTCTGAGAAATAAGGAGCAAGACTTTCTACTTGCTTGCGGTAGCGTCCATCTACTGGAGAAATGGCAGATAATTGATTCAGTTCCATAATTATGCTTTCAAAGTGCAAAGGTACAAAGTTTTTGCTTGCATATCCTGAGATTTAACACAACAAACACCAAGAGTTTCGAAAAAAAGCCCAAACTTTGATGAATTATTCCTTAAAGTTGAAGTTATGTTATTAAATCCCAAGTTGTTGGCCACGCTACTTTCGATAGTAATTGCCATTTTTACGACTTCTTTTCTCTCTTTTTTGCCCGAGGCCAATGCCAACATTCTCTTTATCTGTTTTATCGCTTCATTTATTATCGCAGGATTGCTAATCTATTTTACACTTGATTACTTGGTATTTCAAGAAATCAACAAGATGTATGATACCATCAATCGTTTGAAGATGAAAGATTTTGGGGTTTCTCGCAAAAAGCTCTACAAAAATGCCAATCCACTCAAAAAACTGAATGATGAATTGTTTGTCTATGTTTCTAAAAAGGAACAAGAAGTTAATGAGTTAAAAAGACTTGAAAAATATCGTCGTGAATTTTTAGCCAACGTATCGCACGAACTTAAAACGCCCATTTTTGCAGCACAAGGTTTTGTTCATACGCTATTAGATGGAGCTATGGACGACGAGCGTGTACGAGTGAAGTTCTTGACCAAAGCTGCCAAAAGTTTGGATGGGCTCGATATTTTGGTAAAAGATTTACTCACACTTTCTCAAATGGAAACAGGGGATATTCGCATGAATCGTGAGCGTGTAGATGTCAAACAAATTACGAAAGAAGTTTTTGAACAATTAGAAAGTAAGGCAGAAACCAAAAATGTGACCCTTCAAATAAAATCTCCTGAAAGTCAAGTTTGGGTAAAAGCCGACGCACAGCGTATTGGTCAAGTGATTACCAATTTGGTTGAAAATGCGATTAAATACGGAAATGAAGACGGAAAAGTATTGGTATTATTTGAAGATGAAAAGAAAGATTGGCGTATTTCGGTAAAAGATAATGGACCAGGTATTGCTCCAGAGCACTTAAGCCGAATTTTCGAACGTTTTTACCGTGTCGATAAAGCCCGCAGTCGCTCGGATGGTTCTTCTGGATTAGGGTTGGCTATTGTAAAGCATATTTTGAATGCACATAAAACCAAAATTACGGTAGCATCTAAACCCGATAAAGGCACCTCTTTTTCATTTAAGTTATCGAAAGAATGAGAGAGTTTTAAGTGATGAGTTTTGAGTTGTGAGTGATGAGTTGTCCTTTGTCCTTGCCTAAAATACAAGTTATTAAATATTGTCTTATATTCCTTTTATAGCGCGGTAGGTGCGAAAGACTTCACGATAGTTAGTGTTCTTTTGCCCCTACGGCGCTTTTTTATTCAAGTTTATCAAAAAAATTAGGTAAAAATGTTGAACTATTTATCCATTTTTTTAATTTCGTAAATAGTTACGTAAGTGATTACTTATTTTGAAGTACTAAGTAAAATTATATTACTATGCTGTATGTATTATGCTCTATAAAAGGTTTAATATCTTTTCTTTTCTAGGAAACCAAAGAAACATTTTACCGAGTGCCCATAGCTGATAACCGAAAGCTAAATGATTCAATCTTATTTTTTACTCACAATTCGCAACTCATAATTCAGCATTTATACTATCCCATGATTCAAATTAGAACTTTTCAATCGCAAGACACAGAGCAAATTGTAAATTTGATTCTGACTATTCAACAAGTGGAATTTCAGGTGCCAATCACTATCCAAGACCAACCCGATTTGTTAGAAATACCCAATTTTTATCAACATGGTAATGGCAACTTTTGGGTGGCTGTTCAAGGCGATGAGGTAGTAGGTTCCATTGCCCTCATTGACTGTGGCGGACCAATTGGTGCTATCCGTAAAATGTTTGTGAAGAAGGAATTTAGAGGAAAAGAATTAGGCATTGCACAAAAACTGCTTGATACACTTACAACAAAGGCGCAAGAGGCACAAATGCAACATCTTTATCTTGGCACAATAGAGCGTTTACAAGCTGCTATCCGTTTTTATGAAAGAAATGGCTTTACTTATATCCCCAAACAAGATTTACCATCAAGCTTCCCAATCATGGTTGTAGATACACATTTTTATGTGAAGGAAATATAAAAAGGGGCAAAGTGGCATAGGCACAAAGGCACAAAGTGGGTTTATGATTCATAAAATAACACTCTGTGCCTTTGTGCCTGTTGCCTTTGTCCCTACGTAGTGTAAACTTGTGACCTAGGTCACAGGTTCGAGTGCCTACTTTGTATGAACTTTGTAACATCAATCAAAACAACATGGGTTATGTTATTTAAGTCATATTCGTTAGGAAATATTTCGCTTAAGAATCGTATTGTCATGCCACCTATGACACGTTCGAGAGCTGCAAAAGGTGACGTAGCAACCGATCTAATGGCCGAGTATTACAGCCAAAGAGCATCTGCAGGTTTAATTATTTCGGAAGGAACACAAATATCTAAGCAAGGTCAAGGCTACGCTTGGACTCCTGGGATTTATACGCCAGAACAAGTAGCAGGCTGGAAAAAAGTCACAAACGCCGTTCATCAACATGGCGGAGTAATGTTTGCTCAACTATGGCATGTTGGGCGGGTATCGCACACTTCTTTACAACCCGATGGTCAAGCGCCAGTATCTTCATCGCCTCTAGTAGCTGAGGGGGTAAAAGTATTTATCGATCCAGAAAATAAAGGCCCAGAAGCGGGTGTTGGTGGTATGATTCAACACTCAGCTCCTCGTCCTTTAACCATTCCTGAAATCAAGTCAATTATCCAAGACTTTGCTAAAGCTGCTCAAAATGCGCTAGATGCTGGTTTTGACGGAGTAGAGCTACATGCAGCCAATGGATATCTTATCAATCAATTTATCGACAGTCAAGCCAATACTCGCACCGACGAGTATGGAGGAAGCTTGGAAAACCGACTTCGTTTTTTGAAGGAAGTTGTAGAGGTTCTTTGTCAAGTGGTGGGTAAAGAGCGTGTAGGAGTAAGGTTAGCGCCTTTGACTACACTGCAAGGCTGTGTCGATGATAACCCTGAAGAAACGTACTTGGCAGCGGCAACTTTGCTACAAGATTTGGGTGTAGCATATATCCATATTGCTGAAGCAGATTGGGATAATGCACCAGATATGCCTATTGCTTTCAAAACTGCACTTCGTCGTGCGTTTAAAGGTACCATGATTTACGCAGGAAAGTATAGTAAGGAGCGTGCAGAAAAAGCCTTGGCGGAAGGATGGGCAGATATGATTGCTTTTGGTCGTCCGTTTATTGCTAATCCAGACTTACCTGCCAGATTGCAAAATGACTGGCCTCTCAACGAAGGCGACCGCACCAAATACTTTGGAGGTGGTGCTACAGGATACACAGACTATGGCGTATTTAGTGAATGAGCTAGGCTCTAACAATTTCGGATTGGGGATTTCTGATTTCGGAAATGCAGGAAATACTTTTATTTTTTACAAAACATAACTTAAAAAGTAGATTACTCTTCCGCAATCCACCATCCGAAATCCACAATCAAATTATTTATTTTATGAAAAACATCGTATTGACAATCGCTCTGAGCGTGTTGTCCTTCTGGGGTATTGCCCAGACAAAATCAAAAGGAAAAATCTTAATGGTGCTTTCAAGTCATGCCGAATTAGGTAATACTGGGAAACAAACAGGATATTATTTGAGCGAAGTAAGTCACCCTTGGGAAGTATTTACCAAAGCTGGTTACGAAGTTGACTTTGTAAGTCCACAAGGCGGGCAGCCTCCTGTTGACGGATTTGATTTGACAGACCAAGTAAATAAAGAGTTTTGGGAAAATGCTGTTTACAAAAACAAGTTAGATCATACACTTACACCCAAACAAGTAAAAGCCTCGAACTACCTAGCCATTCATTATGCAGGAGGACATGGTACCATGTGGGATTTTCCCAATAATGAGGAATTAGCCAAAATAGCGAGTAAAATTTATGAAAAAGGCGGTGTGGTTAGTGCTGTTTGTCACGGACCTTCAGGCTTATTGAATATTCGTTTGGGCAATAATCGCTATTTACTAGAAGGAAAAAATGTAGCAGGTTTTTCAAATGAGGAAGAAATTGCCGTGAAACTAGAGAAAGTTGTACCATTTTCTTTAGAAGACGAACTCAAAAAACGTGGTGTCCATTATTCCTCTGCTCCAGCATGGTCTGAATATGTAGTAGTAGATGGCAAATTAATAACAGGTCAAAACCCTCAATCTGCAAAGAAAATGGCAGAGGAAGTGGTTCTTGTATTGAAGAATAAGTGATAAAGTGTACAGGTTCAAAGGCACAGAGGGATTGACTTTAAATTCATTTTACACTTTGTGCCTCTGTGCCTGTTCCCTTAAACCTTTTAAAAAATGAACTCAACAATCAATCTATTCGCACCAACTACGGTTGGAACATTGGCATTGAAAAATAGAATTGTGATGGCGCCCATGACACGTGCGCGCAATTTCGATGGCATTCCAAATGATAATAATGCACTTTATTATCAGCAAAGATCAGGCGCTGGACTTATCATTACCGAAGGAACAGCCATTTCGAATACGGCTATGGGAGTACTACATATCCCTGGGCTTTATACTGCTAAACAAGTTGAAGGTTGGAAAAAAGTAACTTCGGCAGTACATCAAAAAGGTGCAAAAATCTTTACCCAGTTGTGGCATGTCGGACGTGTGTCGCACGTATCCAATCAGCCCAATGGTCAGGCGCCAGTAGGGGCGTCGGATATTCAAGCAGAAAATTCTTTTGCTTGGGGATATGATGAAAATGGGAAAGAGACCTTTGTGAAATGTTCAAAACCTCGTGCTTTGACGACTGAGGAGGTAAAAGAAGTAGTACAAGATTTTGCAAAAGCTGCCAAAAATGCCATCGAAGCAGGCTTTGATGGGGTAGAGCTTCACGGAGCAAATGGCTATTTGATTGAGCAGTTCTTAAATCCAATGATTAATAATCGTACCGATGAATATGGTGGTACGATTCAAAATCGCTCAAGATTTTTGCTCGAAGCTATAGATGCTTGTATTGCCGAAATTGGTGCTTCAAAAGTAGCTATTCGTTTGACCCCCTATGGAGGTATGCACGAGTTGCCACATTATGACGAAATAGACTCAACCTATCAGTATCTAGCTGAAGAGTTATACAAAAGAGGCATTGCATTTATCCATCTCATGGACCAACAATCGAGAGGTAGTTATGCTTTGCCTGATGGATTCTTGTCGCGTTTTCGTACTTGGTATAAGGGCGTAATTATTTTGGCAGGAGGTATGAATCGTCAGAAATCACAAGAACTTATCGATACTAATTTGATTGATTTGGCTGGTTTTGGAGAAGACTTTATCGCCAATCCAGACTTGGTGGAACGCCTCAAGAACAATTGGCCAATGACCCCACCCAACCGAGCACTACATTATGGCTTGATGTTGGAAGGGTATATAGACTGGAAGACTTACGAGGAAGAACAGTTGGTGAATGGGTGATTGGAGATTTAGAAAAAAGGGTTTTATCCCAACCCCTCAACTTACCATCACTCACTCAATAATACATCTTTTGCCTCCATACATTGGTATTCGTCGATACCAATGTATTTTTGTTTTATGGATGCAAAGACTTTTTTACGAAACCATATTGCCGAAATTGTTGAGATTGACGAAGATACATTCGAAGAGGTTTTTACTTTCTTTAAACCCAAACAGGTCAAAAGAAAAGATCTGCTCATTCGTGGTGGAGAAACTGTTTTACAAGAATATTTTGTGGTAAAGGGGTGCCTCAAAACCTTTTGTCACGACGAGCATGGGCGTGAGCATATCGTACAATTTGCCTTAGAAAGTTGGTGGGTTTCAGATTTCCCTGCACACGCTTCGCAGGCACGTGCCACTATGTGCGTAGAAGCCCTAGAGCCCTGTGAAGTATTGGAGCTTACCTACGAAGCACGTGAGGAAATTTGTCGCAAGTGGCATTCAATGGAACACTTTTTTAGGAAAAAGTCTAATGCTGGTTATGTAGCACTCCAAAAACGTATTTTGTCTTTATTGCAAAACTCAGCTCAAGAAAAGTACGATTTACTTTTGACTCAATATCCACAACTCTTCCAAAGGGTTTCAAAAACCTTGATTGCAGCCTATCTGGGCGTTTCTCGCGAAACCTTGAGCCGCCTTGGTAAGCATAATAAGTAAGAATTTAAACTATTGCGGATTTCAGATATTGGATTTCGGAAGTATAGCCCACTTTTTAAATTATAAGTCGGAAGACGTTATTAGTTAATAGTATATCGGTTATTTGAAGGTGTTCATAATCAAAATGTTATGTCCTAGCTGCACCTCAGGTATACTATTGATTTAATCCTTCCTTTCTACTTAAGTATATTTCCGCAATCTGAAATCCCAAATCCGCAATAGCCACTACTATTCGTACCATTTGTCTGCTCTCAGCATTACGCCGTTGTAGCCAGCAAAAACGCCATATCCCCCTATCATGTTTGAATATAGCTTCATGGGCTCACTACTGGAGAGGTCATTGATTTGTGAAAACTCTTTGTGGTAACGATAATAATGCTCGTCGGTCTGACAGATATAAAACATAAAATTACCTGTATGGCTTTTCTCCAATCTTTTGTAAGGATAGATACCGCCTACAATCGGATATTCGATTATGCCATTTTGAATATTGTCGTCAGAAATAGTTCGCTGCGCATCTACACCTGTAAGATAGGTCTTGTGTTCAAGTGTATCTGTTTCATAGTTGAGACCAAAAGCAGCATAATAGTTTTTCTCGTTTCCAATATCTTTCCACCGTAAATAGTATGGCAAAGAAGCCATAGGATTTTCAAGATTAAAAGTCGCTCTGGTTACAGAGACCGTATTGGAGTCAATCGTGCTAGGAATGATACAACTGGCAGAAACGCTATCTCCCTTGGGTGTAGTGACTAATAAGCGATATTGCTTATGAGCTTCAATTTTGAAAAAGTTTTTTGACGAAATATATTTTTTCAACTGTTCATTCCACTGAAGAATTACCTCTTGATTTTGTTCATTTCTTAAAATTACTCTAGCATTACTAATGTATTGATTTGAAGTGCCTGAGCCCTCGCCGACAGTGGGTGTCGTCATTTTGACTGTCACCTGAATGACGGTATCTTGAGGCGATAAAAAACATAATACATAGGGCTGGGTGGTTGATTTTACGATAGAATCTTCCTCAAAAACACCAAAGTTTTCACAACTACACATCGTGAGCAGTAGGACAAAAAGATAGATACACTTTTTCATAGGTTAGAATTTGATTTGATAACTAATAGATGGAATAATAGGAAATAAACCTCTGCGGTAAAGTTTACGCTGTGTCGAATTAGGAGCGTCTTGACTTTCATAGTAAAAAGGATTTACACGGTTGTAAGCATTGAATACGCCCAACTCCCAGACACGCAGAAATTTTTTCTTTTGTTTTGAAAAACGAACATTCACATCCAAACGATGATAGTCAGCTGCTTTAAAGTTTCCTCTTTCATCATAAACACGTGCCACTATAAGCGATCCACCTGAAGGTGGGTAGTCTGACTGGACAGGGAACTGATGCGTTTCGGGTATATATTGCCCAATAGGAACAGTCAGGGTATTGCCTGTGGCATAAATCCACGAACCAGACAAGGTAATATGAGGCTTGAGCTGATAAATACCAACCAACGATAAAGCATGACGACGGTCGTAGCGAGGGAAAAACTCTTTCCCATTGTTTAGGTCAGCAAAACGATGTTTGACCTGCGACAACGTATAACTAATCCAGCCTGTTAGGCGACCTGTGTTTTTCTGTAGCAAAACTTCCATTCCGTAGGACTTTCCAGTGCCTATAGCAATATTGTCTTCCCAGTTAGAGCCATCCAATCGTTTATTGGCTTTGATGTCTAATAGTAAAAAACTGGCTCCATCCTTGTATCCAATCACGTTTTCTAAAGATTTATGATAACCTTCTACAGATAAAGAAAAAGGAGAGTTGCTGAAGTTTTTGGTAAAACCCAAAGTCACTTGGTCTGAGCGTTGAGGAGGAATTTTGGAACCTGACGAAACCCATAGGTCTGTTGGCAAGTCTAATGATGAATTGGATAATAAGTGCAAATACTGGCTCATTCTTGCGTAAGAAGCCGTAATGCTCAAATTTTTAGTAGCCTGAAAAGAAGCATTCAAGCGAGGTTCGAGATTATGGTAAGCTTTGCTATCTACAAAATAATTGGAGGCTCTTAAGCCAGCACGTACCTGCATTTTTTCTGAAATACGCCAAGTGTCTTCAAGATAAATAGCGCTTTCTATACCATTGGTTTGCTTAATTCTATCGGTGTTTATGCTTTGCGAATATTGATTGTAGATATAGGCACTTGGGGTAAATTGGTGATGGGTTGCCAATATACCCGCTTTGAGTGTATGAGCAGGATTGAGATAAATGTCAAAATCAGATTTCAACCCAAAATCTTGTATTTGAGAGTAATATTCTTCGTAGAATTTTTGTCCAAAACTTTCTTCTTGAAAAATCTTAAATCGAAAGTGACTAAAAATTAGGGAAGTATTAGCAAAGACCTTATCTGAAAAAAGGTGATTCCATCGAAGTGTTGCAGTGGCATTGCCCCAGCCAAAACCCGAAGTCCTATACTTAGTAACATCTTTTGAGACATCTCTTCCAAAATAACCACTCAAATACAAGCGATTATGCGCATTGAATTCGGTATTAATCTTGGCGTTTAAATCATAAAAACTGGTATTTTTCAAGTCTAGGCTTCTGGGTAAAACTAAGTCTACATAGGTTCTACGAGCCGAAACAATATAGGAAGTAGGGTATTTGAATTTGATGGGTCCTTCCAAGGTAATTTTACTGCTGAGTAGCCCAATACTGCCTTCTCCATGAAATTTTTCGTGACTCCCTTCTTTCATTTGCATATCTAATACAGAAGAAGTGCGTCCGCCATATTTGGCCGAGAAGCCTCCTTTATAAAGGTCTGCTTGCTTGATAGCGTCGTTGTTGAATACTGAAAAGAAACCAAATAAATGATAAGCGTTGTACACAACGGCGTCGTCGAGCATTAATAAATTTTGATCTGAGCCACCACCCCGTACCGACAGCCCTTGTGAGCCTTCATTGCCTTTTTGAACCCCAGGTAATAGTTGGAAAGTTTTTAAGACGTCTTTTTCTCCTAAAAAAGAAGGTAACTGTTTTACATCAGACATTTGTAAAGACAGCATACTCGGGTCTTCATTGTCAGTGTTATGAACTTTTACTTCCTCCAAAAGCGTATTAGATGGCGTGAGCTCGACGATAAGATTTTGATTTGCTATCAATAGCATTTTTTTTGAAAAACTTTGATAACCCACTTTCGAAAACTCCAGCTCATATTCCCGACTTGCATCAAGTTTGATGGAGTAAAAACCATATACATTGGAAGTGGTCCCAATACGAGTATTTTTGACTCGAATGTGTACGTCGCTGAGGGATTCTTGACTTTTAGCTTCACGGACATAGCCACTTAAGGTCTGAGAAAGGCTTTGAAAGGTAGTTAATAGGAATAAAGCCCATAGATACAATTTGCGCATAGAAATATTAAAACTAAGTGTAAGTAGTATGTGTATGAAGCAAAGTTTGATGCTAAAATGACCGTTTACAAGCTTTTTAACATTTCAATTATTCTTTACAGGAATATTTCTACACGAAAGCGTACTTTTGTAACGTTTATACATACGTTACTACTACACAAATTAATTTAATCTCCAAACATTAATTCTATGCAATTCAGAGGTTCTATCGTCAAAAAAGTTCGTAAAGAAAAAGGTTTCAAACAATCACATCTTGCCGAGTTACTCGGTATGTCACAATCCTATTTATCGAAAATTGAAAATGACAGAGTGTCTATGTCCGTCACTGACTTAGGAAGAATATCAACTGTGCTTGAATGTGAAGTAGGTAGGTTTTTTATCGCCAAGAAAAGACCTTAAGTAAAAAGACAAATAGGTGAAAAAGTAAAAGCTCATGCCAATTTCTTGACATGAGCTTTTATATAAACGGTGATTCAAGTAATTGTGCAAAATCAGATTTAAAATGCCTAGGCACAAGGCAACAGGCAAAGAGTGTTAACATGTTTTTAATAACCAAAGACATGCTTTTCACCAAAGCTCATCTCTGAAAGCCGATACCTGAAAGCCTAAAGCACAAAAATTAAATTTTACCCGCAATAGGCATGAAGCTATATGCCATAAGCAAAAAGTATTTCTCAATATCATGCATATAATTTTTTGCCTAATGCCTACGGCTTATAGCCTAGAGCGTATTAATGCTATTTTATTTTGCATTCATACTTAAACAGCTCCCTCTTTCAATTTCTCTGCATTTTCAGCAATACGAAGGTTATCGATAAAATCGCCAATTTCACCATCCATTACTACAGGAAGGTTATAAACTGTATAACCAATACGGTGGTCGGTTACACGACCTTGCGGATAATTGTATGTACGGATTTTGTCAGAACGGTCACCTGATCCTACCATCGAGCGACGGTTACCTGCAATAGCCGACTGTTGTTTTTCTAATTCAATTTCATAAATACGTGAACGCAATACCGTCATTGCTTTCTCAAAGTTTTTGATTTGAGAACGCTCATCCTGACATTGTACTACCAAACCTGTTGGAAGGTGAGTTACACGTACCGCCGAATAAGTGGTGTTTACTGACTGACCACCCGCACCCGACGAACAGAAGGTATCTTTACGAATATCGTTCATGTTGATTACAACATCTACTTCGTCTGCTTCGGGAAGTACCGCAACAGTTGCTGCCGAGGTATGGATACGACCTTGAGATTCGGTAGCAGGCACACGTTGTACACGGTGTACACCCGACTCAAATTTCATTTTACCATATACATCTTCGCCTTGTACACTTACGATAATCTCTTTGTAACCACCAGACGAAGCTTCGGTAAAGTCCATGATTTGGAACTGCCAACCTTGGTTTGCGCAAAAGCGTTGGTACATACGGAAAAGGTCGCCCGCAAAAATACCAGCCTCGTCGCCACCTGTACCAGCACGAACCTCGAGAATGATATTTTTAGAATCGTTAGGATCTTTTGGAATTAGTAATTCTTTCAATACACTTTCCATTTCGTCTTTTTGAGGCAAAAGCTCTTCTAATTCAGCTTTAGCCATATCACGAAACTCTTCATCTTTTTCAGTAGCAATTACCTCTTTTGCAGACTCGATATTCGATAATACGTTTTGATAATCTTTGTATTGATTAACAATCTTTTCGAGGTCTTTATATTCTTTACTAATCGTCTTGAATTTCTTCATATCCGAAACGATTTCTGGTTGCGTAATTTGTTGAGCAACCTCTTCAAAGCGTTCTCGGATGGCTTCTAGTTGTTCTATCATTGGTTGTGGATGTTATATGTTTTATGAGCCAGTGAAGGAATAGTTAACTGTTTTGTGTTCTGACCCAATTTATATTTCTCATTTTCAGGGTGCAAAGATACAAAATTCTTTCCCATAAAATAGGGGAAAAATGTGTGGTTATTGTCTAATGTACAGATACCTGCAAAAGAAAAGATGATTCTCTTGAATTTTGGTTCGTTAGAGATACATTTTTTCCTTCAGCTACACCTATTGGCTTTTGATTTTAATACATTGAAATAAACCTCCTAAAGATACATTTGTCTAATTGATACTAACTTCTTAATTGACTATCAAATATTTAAAGCTATGGAAAATCTAAAATTCAAAAAATATGGCCTCTTATTGGCTCTATTGATAGGACTTGCAACATTAGTGTCATCGTGTGTGACCCATGTACGCGGATATGATTATGGTTATCGCAGACCTTATTATGGTCGTCCAGCATACAGATATGTAGTTCCCCCTCCAAGAACTGTCATTGTTGTCCCAGACAGAGGACATTCACGCTACTCATACCGAGGTAGACGTGGCAGATGGTAAAATACGATTGTGGATTGGGAATGTCTGATTTCGGAAATAAAGTCAAATACTTCTTTTTACAGAATAAGTAATCAGTTTTGCCGAATGCCTACAGCCAAAAACTAAAACAAAAAAGCCTCTAAATCAATAGAGGCTTTTTTGTTTACTAGACTACGCTCTGTAGTATATTTGTAAAATGGCAAAACCATCGATATCGCAATGAAAAAACTAACATTTGGAATTGGGCTATTAGCCCTCATTACAGGCTTACAATCTTGTGATTTTAGCAAGAGAGTTGATACAACTGCGGCTGTAAAAGAACTCAAAGAAAGACAGGTAAAACGTATCAATAGCGCACAAATTACAGCGCAAGTAGATGATTGGGGGAAAAAAATAACACAGGATTTAAACAAAAGTTTAGTCAAAAATATCCTCGATGTTCGTGTTATCGATTCTTTGCAAAAAACGTATCGTATTGGTATCGAAATCGGAAGCCCAATCAAATTACAAAATCCAGCGTTGGGCAAAAAAGTGAATGAAATATTAGATGCGTATCAATACAATGCCGAAAATCATTTGCCTCAGATTGATAATATTCAAATGAGCGAAGACCAAGAACATTTGTATTTTACCTCTCCAGTTGTATTGGAAAATCAATTGAAAGGTATTTCAAAAACACAGTTGCAGGAACTTGTGACAAAAACAAAAATTGATAGTTTAGATTCTCGCAAAAAAGGAGATTTATTAGGTTTGTGGGTAATCAAATTCTCTAAAAAAGATGTGATTAGATTGGTAGATGTAAAGCAACTAAGCAAACTCAACACCAAAATTGAGCAATAGCAGCAGATATGACTAAAAAGACAGAGGCACAAAGTGATATTACAACTTTGTGCCTCTGTCCCTGTTTACTTTCCCCTTACTTATATCTCATCCGCAATTTTACGGTCATTCGACAAGCGAGGGACTTTATTTTGACCTCCCAATTTACCTTGAGACTTCATGTAGTCGATAAAGGCATTTGGCGCTAAGGCTCTGATTTTGAGTCTTTGCAAAATATTTCCCGTAATCAAATCGTCGTAGTAGACGTTGAGCTGAGTAAGTTTTTCATCAAGATCATGAGCAAAAGCTTCAAGGTTGTTTGGTACTTTCGCAAACTCTATCAACCATTCATGATAAGGCAAACCACCTTCTGGTGGTGTTACTTGTGGTGCAACCGTAAATTCTACTAATTCTACTTCAGGGTGTTTTTGCATCGCATATTGCATGGCCTTTTCTACCTCTTCGCCAATTACGTGTTCCCCAAAAGCAGAAATAAAGTGCTTGATACGTCCTGAAACCACAATACGGTATGGATCGAGAGAAACAAATTTGACCGTATCTCCAATCGAATAGCCCCACAAACCTGCATTGGTATTCATAATGAGGGCATAATTTACCCCTAACTCTACTTCACCAATATGTAACCTGCGAGGGTTTGGTTTGAAATAATCTTCTGCTGGAATAAATTCGTAAAATACCCCAGAGTTTAAAAGCAATAACAATCCTTCTGCTTTTTGAGAATCCTGATAAGCGATAAATCCTTCCGAGGCGGGATAGGTTTCGATAGAATCTACTTTTTTGCCAATAGATTCAAATAATTTGGCACGATAAGGCTCAAAATTTACCCCACCATATACAAAGACTGAAAAATCAGGAAATACATCTTTGATTTTTTTGCCAGTACGAGCCTGAATACGGTCAAAGTACATTTGTACCCAAGGTGGAATCCCCGAAATCAAGGACATATTTTCAGGAAGTGTTTCATCAATAATTTTATCAAGTTTGGCTTCCCAATCGTCCATGCAATTGGTGTCATAGCTTGGTAATTGATTACTTCTCAAATAATCAGGCACATGGTGGTTCACAATCCCCGATAAACGACCTACATGAATACCATGTTTCATCGTCATTTCGGGCGAACCAGAAAGGAATATTAATTTTTTGTCAAGAAATGAAGAATTGCCTGTTTCGTGGACATAACTCAATAAAGCATCACGAGCGCCATTGATATGAAATCCAATAGATTCTTTCGAAATAGGAATGTATTTTACGCCAGATGTTGTGCCAGATGTTTTGGCAAAATATAAGGGTTTGTCTGGCCACAAAATATCTGACTCGCCAGCTACGACTTTCTCCACATAGCTTTTTAGTCCTTCGTAATCATGGATAGGTATATTTTGCTTAAATTGCTCATAATCATTGATTTCTGAGAATTTGTGGTCTTTGCCAAAAAGCGTACTCGAAGCTTGTTGGACCAACGACTTCATGAGGTTTAGTTGTGTTTCAACGGCATTTTTCTCCCATTTTTTTCGTTGATTAATCACAAAAGCAGCAAAAGGTTTTGCCAAAAAGGCTCTTATTCCCATAATAATTCTTGAAAAGTGCGTAATGAAATTTATTCAATTTACATCTTAAATGTCATTCGGTGCAAGGGGGTTGTTCCAAATTCCTGAATAGCCTTACGATGTTTGGGGGTAGGATACCCTGCATTTTGTTCCCAACCGTAATGTGAGTAAGTTTGGGCCAATTCTGTCATCAAATCATCTCGAAAAGTCTTAGCTAATACAGAAGCTGCAGCTATACTGAGAAATTTGGCATCACCTTTGACAATACAAGTATGAGGAATCATCGGATAGTTAGGAAAACGATTTCCATCTATCAGCAAATGTTCTGGTCGTATTTGCAATTGGTCAACTGCCAAATGCATGGCCTTCATACTTGCCTTGAGAATATTTATTTGGTCGATTTCGATATTAGATACTTCTGCCACTGCCCACGCCAAGGCATCGCGCTGAATGTCTAAACGAAGTAATTCACGTTGTTTTTTGCTGAGTTGCTTCGAATCATTTAAGAGTTCGTGTTCGTAATATTTGGGTAAAATTACTGCCGCCGCCACCACAGGACCAGCCAAACATCCACGTCCAGCTTCGTCGAGCCCTGCCTCGATTAGAGATTCATTGTAAAAGCTTTTGAGCATAGTCTTTGCATTGTTGAGATACAAATTTATAAAACTATCTCAATTCCCTAGAGCTTTGAAGCAGATTATGCCTTAAACTACCCCAAATGGCAGTTTTTGGTAAAAGTATAACCCCCATTTTCGCCATAGATTCATGAAAAAATAAGGTTAATCATATAAGAAAAATCCAATCCTTGCTTGGCATGATTTATGCTTTAATTGGATTGGGAAGGTGTTTTCAATCGATTAGAAATGAAGATTCTAGGCCTTTTGAGGCACTTCTTTTACAACCCCCCATTAACACAATGCCTAAAGTTAAAAAGAAATTATTTGTACTGATTTTGAGCCTGATGCAGAGTGCAACTGTTTGGTCTCAAAATAGTAATTCCTTACTCAAAGATGCTACTCGACATTTTGAGGTGTCTAGTTTTGTGACTGCGATACCCAAATTTGAACAAGTTCTTCAAAATAACCCTCAAAAACTTAGTACTTCCGAACGTTTGTCTGCGCTTTTACAACTGGCTTACAGTTACAAAGCCGTAGGTAAATTTGAAAATTCGGAGCAAACCTACCGTAAAGCATTTGATATTCCTGCCACAATTTCAGGTGACCAACTGAAATCGTATTTGTATTTTGCACAAGTTTTAGTACAAAATAATAAATTCAAGGAAGCGCAAGAATGGTTTGAAAAGTACAATAATTTGTCGGCTTCCCTTCGCGACGATGCACGCCAGTATCAGCCATCAACGGTAGCCAGAATATCCAATGACCCTTTTACCCAAAATGGCAGATATTTGGTCGAATACCTTGATTTTAATACCACCCGACCAGAGTTTAGTCCTATGTATTTTAAAAATGGATTAGTTTTTTGTTCAGGAAAAGGCACAGGTAGCAGTTTGGTTGGTAATAAAGGCTTTTTGGATTTGTATTACATCAGCGATATTAATAAAGTTACGGGTGTTTCGGAAGAAGCATTAAATGCTCCCAAACAAAAAGCTGTCAAAACAGGACCTTCAAAGCTAGGAAAGGATTTTTACACAAGGGTAACCGCCAATGACTCCAAAACCGTTAACTATTTTGAGTCAATTCCAGCTGAAACAGTAGTGTCAAAACCAACGACTAAAGGGCAAATAGCAGAATCAGAGGTTTTTAGTAAAACATTAAATACTAAATTTCACGAAGGACCAGCTACTTTTAGCAGTGATTTTTCAAAAATTATTTTTACTAGAAATAACTTCAATGAAGGCTCTCAAGGTAGAAGCGAAGATAATGTAACCAAATTAAAGTTATATATCGCCGAGCTAAGTGAATCAGGTTGGAGCGAAGCAACGGAGTTACCTTTTAATGGAGATGATTTTTCGACAGCGCACCCTGCTTGGTCAAAAGATGGTCGTTATTTGTACTTTTCTTCCGACCGTAAAGGTGGACAGGGCGGTATGGATATTTGGGTCGTAGAATACAAAGACAGCAAATGGGGAACGCCTGTCAATCTGGGTAAAGAAGTAAATACGAAGGGTACAGAAGTCTTTCCGTTCGTAGACGAAAGAGGTAATGTTTATTTTGCTTCAGATGGCTTGAAAGGCGCTGGTGGATTAGATATTTTTATCGTATCTACTCAAAACGGACTTCCTAACCGTTCACCGTTGAATATTGGAGAACCTTTTAATTCAGAAAATGATGATTTTGGTATTATCACTGATGGGCAGAGGTTAAATGGATACTTTAGTAGCGATAGACGAAGAGGTGACGACGACGATATTTATCGTTTTACTAAAACACCAGATGTATATGATTGTCGCCAGATGTTGCTAACAATCGTGGAGGGTGAAACCAAAACTCCTATTGCTAAGGCAGAAGTGAGCCTTTTGGCAAAGGGAGGTTCAGAAGAAAAGCTGCTAACCAACGAATCTGGACAAACACAATTTTGTGTCAATCGTGATACTGATTATGTGATTTCGGTAAAAAGAGAGGGCTATAATACGAATGTATTAGGGTTTTCGACCAAAGGAGAATCTGATAATGCTCCTTCTGCCATGGATATTCCTTTACGAAAACAAGGTGGTCCTATTGTGACGCAGCCAGAGGTACAACCTAAAAATACTCCTCCTGTAGAAATCGTTCAACCAACTGATACCACTAAAACTGAAAAAGTATCACAGTTGAAAGGGATTGTTAAAACCGAAATCGAGAAAACTCCCATTGAAGGCGTACTCGTAACTTTTATTAATGAGTGCGATGGTTCCAAACAACAAGTAATTACAGGACCCGACGGGGTATATGCTTTTGATATGGAAGAGGGTTGTGATTATACCCTTGAAGTATCGAAAGACGGTTATGGAACTACTGTTAATAAAATTAGTAAAGTAATTAAGAAAGCTAAACCAAAGGTGGTTTCTCAAGATTTAGGTTTGTTTAAAGAAGGAGACTTAATTACTATTGACAATATCTATTACGATATGGGTAGTGCCAAAATTAGAAAAGATGCTGCTCGAGAATTAGATAAACTCGCCGCAACTTTGATGAAAAACCCAAGTATGATTATCGAATTAGGCTCTCATACTGATAGTAGAGGCGACGCTCAGGAAAACCTCAATTTATCTTCAAAGCGTGCGCAAGCCGCTGTTGATTATATTGCTAGCAAAGGTGTTGAACGTAATAGAATGTTAGCCAAAGGATATGGCGAATCATTATTGGTAAATGGTTGTTCTGATGGCGTTAGTTGCACCGAACGTGAACATCAAAAAAATAGAAGAACCACTGTAAAGGTCATCAAAGCCAAAACGGAATAGAAGAGAAGGTGTAAAAAATATGTTATATCATCCCTAATCGAATGAGTGATTATTTTAAAATTTGTAACAGTAGAGACGCAATGATTGCGTCTCAAGTCAAATTAGATATAACATAGGAGTATCAGCATAAACATGAGCCATTCCTAATTTCAACATTTAGGTTATTTCTTAATTGCTTATCAAAAAGGCGTTCGAAATTAGTTTTTCGAACGCCTTTTTTGATATTATCATTCAAAATGATCTCTCTTTAGACACAAACATTGCGTCTCTACTAGTAAAATTTAATCACTTATTCGGTCAATCACTAACTCACTCAAAAAGTAAGCTGAGCAATCACTAGTCCGCCGATAATAGCACCAATGATAGGACCTACTACAGGCACCCAAGCATATTGCCAATCAGAACCACCTTTACCCGCAATGGGTAAAATCGCATGAGCAATTCGAGGCCCTAAATCTCTAGCAGGGTTAATCGCATATCCTGTTGTACCACCTAATGACAAACCAATAGCCCAAACTAATAAACCTACTACGTAAGGTCCTAATTGATTTGGTACACTTGGTAAAGCCCCTAGAACAATAATGAGCAAAAGTGTTCCTAATAGCTCACTCATTACGTTGGCGATAGGTTTATTGATAGCGGGAGATGTCGAAAAACAAGCCAGCTTCAAACCAGCATCTTCTGTTTTTTCCCAATGTGGATGATAGTGAATCCATACCAATGTTGCTCCCAAAATTCCTCCTAAAATCTGAGCCAATATAAATGAGCCAGCATTTGACCAGTCGCCAGATTTACAGGCCATGGCTACTGTTACGGCAGGGTTGAGGTGTGCCGCTGGACTCCCAAACGCCGTAGACACAAAGATTCCTATGGTAACTGCCATTGCCCAACCAGTGGTAATGACCATCCAGCCAGCGTTTTCGCCTTTGGAGTGTTTAAGTAAAACATTGGCTACTACGCCATTGCCAAGATAAATTAAAACCGCTGTTCCGATTAGTTCGCCAAGAAAAGCTGAATGCATAGTCAAATAGTTTGATTTAGATGATTGGATAGTTGAATATAAGTTGAGTTTTGCAGGGAATAGTGATTAGACTTTTTCTTATAAGCAAGATTATTTGCCGAAAGCCTACATCTGAAATTCAATTCCCTAAACTTTACATTACTAAAACATAAAATATCTTTTATTTACTTGTACAAATAAAAGAAAAATTTAATTAAAAGGTAGGCTTTGAAATGGGAATCGTGGGTATTTAATTTGCCTTGATGTTTAACTTTCGAAAAAGCTGTATTTTTGAGTGAAAACACTAGAAACGAAATATACCCCTTGAAAAAGGATTATTGATATGAGAGAAGATTATTTGAAAGGTAATAAGGAAAACCTTTCATCTGTGGAGAAAGAAATCGAACGTGCCTTGCGTCCGCTTTCGTTTGATGATTTTACAGGACAAGATAAGGTATTAGAAAACCTTAAGATTTTTGTAACGGCTGCCAAACAAAGGGAGGAAGCCCTCGACCACGTATTGTTGCACGGTCCTCCTGGATTGGGTAAAACTACGCTATCGAATATCGTGGCCAATGAGTTGGAGGCAAATATCAAAATTACCTCAGGACCTGTGCTCGATAAACCTTCTGATTTGGCAGGTTTGTTAACCAATCTCCAGCCGTTTGACGTTCTGTTTATTGACGAAATTCACCGACTGAATCCCATTGTAGAAGAATATCTTTATTCTGCGATGGAGGATTATAAGATTGATATTTTGCTAGATTCTGGACCAAATGCTCGAAGTGTGCAAATTTCCCTCAATCCATTTACCTTGATTGGCGCTACTACGCGTGCAGGTCTGTTGACTGCGCCTTTGCGTGCTCGTTTTGGTATCAATGCCCGTTTGGAATATTATGATGCCAAATTATTGACCACAATCGTACAACGTTCTTGCCATATTTTAGATATGCCTATCGACGACGCAGGAGCTTTTGAAATTGCTCGTCGTAGTCGTGGTACACCACGTATTGCCAACAATCTTCTCCGTCGTACACGTGATTTTGCTCAGGTAAAAGGTAATGGTCGTATTACGGTAGATATTGCAGAAATGGCATTGTCAGCACTCGATGTTGACCAAAATGGTCTTGACGAAATGGATAATAGAATTTTGTCGACCATTATCGAAAAATTCAAAGGCGGTCCTGTCGGACTTTCGACCATCGCTACAGCCTGTGGCGAGGAGGCCGAAACCATTGAAGAAGTATATGAGCCATTCTTGATTCAAGAAGGATTTTTGAAAAGAACTTCTCGTGGACGTGAGGCTACCGAAAAAGCGTATGTTCATTTAGGAATTGTACCAAAGTATCGTGCTGGCGAGCTGTTTTAAAGATAAGGTCGAAAGAAAATCACTTCTTTCGACCTTGTTTTTTATCCCTAAATGCTACCAAACTCCCCTCAAATTGTCAAATTTCCCATTTTTTTGCTCCCTACCCCTAAGATTTGTCCTTCCATGATAGGAGCCTTTACTTTGTGTCATCGGTTCCACAACGGTAACCTCACAAATTGAAATTCTTATTAAAAATCTCTCAATACATCATGGAAAAGTTTCTTACAGCAGTTTTGATTTTACATATTGTTTCTGGTTTGACCGCTTTAGTAGTTGGACTAATAGCGATGTTTACGCCTAAGGGAAGTCCTAAACATACACTTTGGGGACGTATCTACTATTATGCAATGATGTTGGTGGCTATCACAGCGGTATTGAGATTCAAAAATGAAACACGTTTAGTTTTCCTGACTTGTATTGCGGTATTTAGTTTCTACAATACTTTTACAGGTCGTCGATTGGTGTTGGTGGGTCGTAAAAATAATTGGCAAGCACAAGACTGGGGGGCTGCATTGATTACAGTAGTTTCAGGTATTGTCATGATTGCTTATGGAGTGTGGGCTTATCAACAAGGGATTACTTTTTACTTTGTGCTATTCGGTTTGTTTGGTTTGTTCTCGTTGATTATCGCTATTTCAGATATTTTGACATTTATAGGAAAAATCAATCAACCTTGGATGCTCAATCATATTAGCCGTATGGGAGGTTCTTATATCGCTACGGTAACAGCATTTTTGGTAGTGAATAATCATAATGTATTACCGTCACTAGTAGCTTGGATTGGTCCAGGCGTAATAGGAGGTGTGATTATAGGTAGAGTAAGAAGAAAATATAAGCTAAAAATGCAGAAAGCTTAATTTGGATGAATAGGCTTGAAGTGGGTTTATCCGAAAATAAAAAATATAAGTCGTTCCAGTAAAGATCTCTTATTTGTGTTTAATGGAATTCATTGGGTTGATTATCATGCTTTTCAATTAGAGTGCGACTTAAGTCGCACTCTAATTGAAAAGTACTCAAATGTTAGTATTTATTGAATATTACCAAAACAGGCGTTCGAAAACTCATTTCGAACGCCTGTTTTGATAATGTATTTATGAATGATACAGTTGTAGATTTAAAGAATAATCATTCAACCACTAAATCATAATTCACTAAACTGGAAATAACATTTCTAACGTTCAAACAAAAGTCTTTGACCTGTTTTACTTTCGTCGAATGTGCCGTTTTCGTAAGCCAAGTGTCCTGATACAATCGTATGGGTCACTTTAGAACGAAGTGTAGTACCTTCTAGTGGTGACCAACCGCATTGGTATAGTACGTTTTCTTTCGATACTGTTACTTCTTCATTCAAGTCTACCAATACCAAATCTGCCCAATAACCTTCACGGATATAACCTCTTTTCGAGATTTGGAAACAGTCTGCTACAGCGTGAGACATTTTTTCTGCGATTTTTTCTAAAGAGATTTTACCTTCTTTATAAAACTCTAACATCAACTGTAATGGGTGCTGCACCAAGGGCAAGCCCGAAGGTGATGACCAATAAGGATTTTGTTTTTCTTCCCAAGTATGTGGCGCATGGTCGGTTGCAATCACGTCGATGCGGTCATCGAGCAAGGCTGCCAACAATTGTTGTTTATGACCATCAGCTTTTACGGCAGGATTACATTTGATTTGGTTGCCCAATGTTTCATAATCACGAGCATCAAACCAAAGGTGATGAACACAAACCTCCGAAGTGATTTTCTTATCTTTTAAGGGAATATCATTACGGAATAAATGCGTTTCTTCGCCTGTTGTGATGTGAAGAATATGCAAGCGAGCACCATGTTGTTGAGCCAACTCAATCGCCATTGAAGACGATTTGATACAAGCTTCCACATTACGGATTTCAGGATGAACTCTTGGGTGTGGATTATCTCCGTATTTCTCTTTGTAAAGCGCCGAATTTGCACGAACAGTAGCCTCATCTTCGCAGTGCGTAGCAATTAAAGTTGGGCTATTCGAGAAAATATTTGTTAACGTTTTCTCATTATCTACCAACATATTTCCTGTTGATGAACCCATGAAAACTTTGATACCACAAATATTTTGAATATTAGTTTTGAGAACTTCCTCAATATTGTCGTTTGAAGCACCCATATAAAAAGAATAGTTCGCCAAAGAGGTACGAGCTGCAATGTCGTATTTGTCTTGGAGTAATTCTTGAGTAAGGGCGTTCGGAACGGTATTAGGCATTTCCATAAAAGTGGTTACGCCACCCGCCACACCTGCACGAGCCTCAGAATGAATACATGCTTTGTGGGTAAGACCTGGCTCACGGAAGTGCACTTGGTCGTCGATTACGCCTGGTAAGAGGTATTTGCCTGTCGCATCAATGGTTTTGTCGGCTGAGATTCCGCTTAAATTAGTGCCAATTTGGTCGATAAAACCATCTTTGACTAAAATGTCAGCAACTTGAATTTTGCCTTCGTTGACAACTTGAGCATTGAGGATTAGAATAGAGCTCATGGAGGAAAAAATTAAGGAGTTATGAGTGTGGCAACAAAATTACCCATAACTCATAACTCCTTGCTAATTTTTTGTAAAAAAACTCAAGAATAAGATTTCTACGGCTCTATTTTACTTCCAATACCTTAAACTCTGTACGACGGTTCATTTGGTGTTCTTCTTCGGTACACTCTACGCCGTCGGCACATTTGTTAACCAACTGTGATTCGCCATATCCTTTGGCTACGATACGAGCGCGTGAGATACCTTTCGAAATAATATATTCAACCGCAGAATCAGCACGGCGTTGACTTAATTTTTGGTTGTAATCCGTCGAAGCACGTGAATCCGTATGCGAACCTAACTCCAATTTAATAGTTGGGTTATCTTGTAATATCTGAACGATTTTGTCCAACTCCACACTCGCATCATTGCGAATATTTGATTTGTCTAGATCGTAATAAATGGGGGCAATATGGAAAAGTTTCGTGATTTCTTTACCAACTTCTGGCTTATCGAGAGAGATATTGACGTAGTAAGTCGTATCGTTTTCGGCTTTAGTCAATTTTTCTAAAGGAACTTCTTTTCCAATCATGGTAAAAGGCTCACGCTTGATAAAGTAACCTTTTTTATCTGTTACAAGCGTATATGACTTTCCTGCCTCAACTCTGATTTTACCAAAACTGCCATCAGCTTTAGTAAAGACTTCTTCCAATGCTTGTTGGCTTTCGTTGTCCAAAATAGCTACACGTACCGAATCTAACCCTTCATTTTTAACGTCGCTCACGACGCCTGCCAAAAGGTAACGAATGGTTTTCTTAGCGGGATCTTTTTGTGCTACAACAGGAGGGGTTTCTTGGTATTTTTTGCCTGGCTGAGTATTTTCATAATAGTAGATATCGTCGTCACCTTTACCACTGTCACGATTTGAGGCAAAATAGCCTTTTGTAGAATCTATCGCTACAAGTCCAAAATCATCAAATCGAGAGTTGAGAGGCAAGCCTAAATGCTCTACCTGAATTTCTCCATTTTTACGAGTAGCTATATATAAATCCAAACCACCTAAGCCTGGGTGTCCGTCAGAAGCAAAATATAACTTTCCATCGGCAGATACATAAGGGAACATTTCATCGCCAGCCGTATTGATGTCGGCCCCCATATTGATCGCACGCCCAAAACGACCTGCATTGTCAATATTGGCTCTGTACAAATCCAAGCCACCCTTACCTCCAGCACGGTTTGAGCTAAAATACAAGGTACGACCATCATTAGAAAACGACGGGCTACCATCCCAAGCCAATGAGTCAGAGACAGAAATCAATTCTGGCTCACTCCAAACACCATCATTTAACTTAGAAATATACAAGTCTACATCTGGAGATTGGTCTGAACGCTTTCCTGTATTACCACGAGCAAACACCATTGTTTTGCCATCACGTGTAAAGGCTGGAGTGCCTTCATTGGCATTATCCTTAAAGATATTGGTACTAAACAAGCGAGGAGTTCCTACTTCAGTTGGGCTATTGAGTGGAGCACGATAAAGACCAAGATAAGGTAAGCCATTGTTTTTATAGGTTAACTCTTTGCGAGAAGCCGTAAAAATCAAATCTTTATCAATCAAAATTGGAGAAAATTCTGAGCCAGATGAGTTGATACTTACAGGTTGAATCTCGATAAAAGTCTTTTTGTTGGCAAGTGCCAAAACTTCAGGAAGCATATCTAACTCAGCAATAGCTTTGTTTTTGAACTCCTTGCTAGGTACGCCCGAAAGATATTTCTCAAGGTTTTTGGCGGCATCCTCATATTTGCCTTGGGCTTTTTGTGCATAGGCTAAATGGAAACGAATATCGTTTTCACGACTACCGGCCGTCAAGGCTTTCTCATAATATTCGCCTGCCTGAAGCATGCGGTTAGAAAGACGATATGACTCAGCAATCAAAAATGCGGATTTGGCAGTTTCGTAATTGGCAGAGCTCGATTTTTGAAACTCCTTGATTGCCAATTCATATTCTCCGTTTTCAAACTTTTTCTGTCCTTTCTTAAACGACTGTAAAGCCGAGTTACAGCTCCCGAGCATCAATACTGTGGACAATAAGTATATTGAGGTACGAAGTTTTTGCATATAGAAATAGATTTTTTGTAACGGCGATAGGCTTTAGGCCACTTAAATTAGAAAAGAATTTTAAACTTTTTGTTTATTTCTTACAGACTTATTTTTGGTAAAGACACAATCCAAGCAAAAATCGTTGACAGCTTATGTAGAAAAAGGAAAAGTTTTTACGATACAACTATATTCCTCTTGGACAAGAAACAACATTTACGCTAAGACCGTGATTTTCATTTAATAAGTAAGGAGCTAGATGCCCATGATATTGTTTTTCAACAATATCATAACAAGACAATCCTAACTATTTACGAATTTAGGTACTTTGACCGTTTATTAAACGAATTTTAGCTGAAAATGATTGTACTTATATGATATAAGTATTGTTAAACCTTTCAGAATGAGTAAAATAGGGGTTTTTGAAAAATATAAAAAATTGTACTTTCAAAAGTTGGGATTTATCATAAAAAATATTGTACCTTTGCACCCCGAGTTTAATAGTTAGAATGATAAGTGTTCTAATAGTCAGTAGGTTACAAGGCTATGGCCTTTTGTTTTTATTATTAAACAAAACGAAGTTTAATAATTTGATTACAGCAGTGATGTTGCAATTTTTTAACAAATCAAAAAGATGAGAAAGAGAATTCAAAAAGAAGAATTTAGTCCTGAAAGAAGAGAACAGTCACGTACGAGAAGAGAAGAATTAAAACGTGAATTAAGAGGTGAAGCTCCTGCTAAAAACGAGCGCTACTCAGATAAAAAATCATTTGACTCAAACGAGTCGCGTCCTGCCCGCAAAGATTTCAAACCAAATTTCGAGAAAAAAGATTTTAATCGTGACGACTCACGTCCACGTCGTGAAGGTGGCTTCAATGGCGAAAAGCGTGAATTCCGTCCAAAATTTGAAGATAAAGGTCGTGGCTTTGAAAAGCGTGACTTCAACCGTGACGACTCACGTCCACGTCGTGAAGGCGGTTTCAATGGCGAAAAGCGTGAATTCCGTCCAAAATTTGAAGATAAAGGTCGTGGCTTTGAAAAACGTGACTTCAACCGTGACGACTCACGTGGTCCACGTCGTGAAGGCGGTTTTAATGGCGAAAAGCGTGAATTCCGTCCAAAATTTGAAGATAAAGGTCGTGGCTTTGAAAAACGTGACTTCAACCGTGACGACTCACGTGGTCCACGTCGTGAAGGCGGTTTCAATGGTGAAAAGCGTGAATTCCGTCCAAAATTTGAAGATAAAGGTCGTGGCTTTGAAAAACGTGACTTCAACCGCGAAGACTCACGTCCACGTCGTGAAGGAGGATTTGATGGTGAGAAACGTGAATTCCGTCCAAGATTTGAAGATAAAGGTCGTGGCTTTGAAAAACGTGACTTCAATCGCGAAGACTCACGTCCACGTCGTGAAGGAGGATTCGATGGAGAGAAACGTGAATTCCGTCCAAAATTTGAAGATAAAGGTCGTGGCTTTGAAAAACGTGACTTCAACCGCGAAGACTCACGTGGTCCACGTCGTGAAGGAGGATTTGATGGTGAGAAACGTGAATTCCGTCCAAGATTTGACAAAGATGCTCCACGTAACGAGCGCAGAGAAGAAGGTTCGGAAAGAAAACCAAGAACGGAGAGATCTGAAAAAACTTATGGTTCGGCAAAAGCAAACTTTGGAGGAAAAAAAAACCTCTTCAAAGCACACCGCCCGCAAGAAGAATCAGATAAATGGACGCCAACCTACCGTTTAGATAAATACAAAGAAACGGCACCAAAGAAAGTTCAAAAGCAAATTGAGAAAAGTGAAAGCTCTTCATCTTTAGTTCGTTTGAACCGTTATATTGCTAACGCAGGTGTATGCTCAAGACGTGAAGCTGATGATTTGATCAAAGCTGGCGAAATCAAAATCAACGGAAAGGTTGTAACAGAAATGGGTTATCAGGTAAAACATGGTGATATTGTAAAATATGGTAACCGTAAGTTGAGCCGTGAGAAAATGGTATATCTGTTGTTGAATAAACCGAAAGACTTTATCACAACTACCGAAGACCCAAATGAACGTAAAACAGTGATGGATTTGGTGTCTAATGCTTGCCAAGAGCGTATTTACCCAGTAGGTCGTTTGGATAGAAACACTACAGGTTTGTTGTTGTTGACAAACGATGGTGAATTGGCTGACAAATTGACTCACCCATCAAATGAAATTACAAAAGTGTATCAAGTTGAGTTGGATAAGCCACTTACTACCGAACATTTTGATGCGATTTTGAAAGGTGTTACTTTGGAAGATGGTGAAATCAAAGCTGATGAATTAGCAATTGTAACACCAGATAACATGGTAGTAGGTATTCAAATTCACTCAGGTCGTAACCGTATTGTAAGAAGAATTTTCGAATCATTGGGTTATGAAGTATTGAAACTTGACCGTACCACCTTTGCAACCTTAAGCAAAAAAGACTTGCCAAGAGGTACTTGGAGATTCTTGACAGAACAAGAAGTAATCAAGTTGAAATATTTTGTGTAGGTTCGTTTGAGATTATATCTATTGAAAAGGCGGTATCGATTTACTTCGATACCGCCTTTTTACTTTTAATACCTTAAAGGCATATTTATCGCAAAGAAAAAGCCCCTGATAAAATCAGAGGCTCTTATATAATTTTGAAAGTGAAATCTTGTACCGTATAAGCCGACAAAACTTGAAATTACAAGTTCATTAATGATTCGCGACGACGCATCTTTCCTGCTGGAATACCAAACATCATCTTGAAACGACGACAGAAGTAAGCAGTATCTTTATAACCTACCTCAGCGCCAATAGCACGAATCGACTTTTTAGAGGTACGCAACAAACCTACAGCGGCTTCCATACGTTGGTATTCGATATAATCTTGAGGGTTGATACCCGTCAACATTTTGAAATACTGTCCTACGTAATCTTCTGATACGTTCGCTACGTTTGCCAATACTTTGTTTGACAAGTCGCCACCGATATTGTCTTTGATATAAGCAAAGATGTCTATCAAACGTGGATCTTTGAAGTAAGTACTGTTAGTGGCTAATTGCTCAACAAACAAACGGTTTTTGATGATATAACGAATAATCTCGATAACGATTTCTTCAGTCTTTATCTTGATTACACGTCCTTTACCCAATACATCACACATATCTTCTTTCAAGATTTCGTTGATCATGTGAGCCAACTTATCGTCTCTCTTGATCAAGAAAGGAGGAATGTCTAATGAAGTAAAGAAGTTTACCGAATCAAATACTTTTGCTTCGAAAGCTACTAAGCCAAAAGAGTTTTCAACTTGACCAATTCTAGCTGGTTCAAGATTTGGCTCAAAGTACAACTCACGATGAGTCATGAACTCTTCGTTAGATACAATCTTAGGTTTGTCTGCGTTACCATAAGTTAATGATAGCATCTTTCCACCTGGGATAAAGAGCATATCGCCAACCTCTGCATGAACAGCTTCCTCACCAAATGATACCTCACCGTTGTACAAAATCAAGAGTGTGTTTTCTACGTCGTAAAAGTTCTTGATTCTGATTGGTTGTAATATTCTAATGTTACGAGACTTGATGAACTTAACACCAAGGGACTCTATGATTTTATTATAATCTTCCATTTCTGCGGCTTATTTTCTATAAATTGAAAACAATGATAGATAAATTTAGGACAAAACTAATAAATCGCATTAAAATTCCAAAATATAAATAAAAAAAGTATCAGGATTTTTTTTGTATAAATTCTCCATACTAGGCTGATTATTATTGTAATATCCTAAGAAGATGCTTTTTTGATAGGCTAAATGAGTGTTGGAAATATTTGAATATTTCATAGTTTTTGTGTTTTTTCAAGATAATCGGCAAGAAAAGTAAAGATTTTGAGCCAAAAAATACCAAAAAGAGGTGTATTTACGCTAAAAGCAATTTGAGGCATGAGATTAATGTAATCTTTATAAAAAAAGTACAAAAAAAGCCGCCGGGTTCTGACGAAGTGACCCAACGGCTTTAAAATTTGACTCAAATTTTTTTAACAACTTTAATAAACCTGTAATATGTTACTTTAATAATTCTCTGGCAATCACAATTTTCTGAATTTCGGAAGTACCTTCATAAATCTGTGTGATTTTGGCATCACGCATGAGTCGCTCAACATGAAACTCCTTCACAAATCCGTAACCTCCATGTATCTGTACCGCCTCTACGGTTGTGTCCATTGCCACTTGTGAAGCAAACAGTTTGGCCATCGCCGCCGACTTAACATAGTCTTGGTGATTGTCTTTCTCCAAAGCTGCTCTTAAACATAAAAATCTTGCGGCGTCGATTTGGGTTGCCATTTCAGCAAGCTTAAATTGAATAGCTTGGTGCTCGGCAATAGGTTTACCAAATGTTTTACGCTCCTTAGAATATTGTAAAGCCAATTCATACGCTCCCGAAGCTATCCCTAATGCTTGCGCTGCAATACCAATACGACCTCCATTGAGCGTAGACATCGCAAACTTAAATCCAAAGCCATCGGGTCCAATGCGGTTTTCTTTAGGAACCTTTACATCGGTAAACATTAACGAGTGTGTGTCTGACCCACGGATTCCCAATTTGTTTTCTTTCTTTCCAATCTGAAAACCTTCCATTCCTCTTTCCACAATGAGGCAGTTGATGCCTCTATGTCCTTTTTCGGGATGCGTTTGTGCTATGACCAGATAGGTATTGGCACGACCGCCATTAGTAATCCAGTTTTTTGTACCATTGAGCAAATAATAATCGCCCATGTCTTCGGCAGTAGTATGCTGGGAGGTTGCATCCGAACCAGCTTCGGGTTCGGAAAGGGCAAAAGCTCCAATATGCTGTCCTGAGGCTAAAGGAACCAAATATTTTTGTTTTTGTTCTTCTGTGCCAAAAGCTTCCAGCCCATAGCAAACTAGGGAATTATTGACCGATACCATTACCGAGGCGGAAGCATCAATTTTGGATAATTCTTCCATCGCCAGCACGTACGAAACCGTATCCATACCACCCCCGCCATACTCTGGCGAAACCATCATTCCGAGGAAACCCATTTCGCCCATTTTTCTGACCAATTCCTCTGGAAAAAACTCCTTTTCATCACGTTCAATTACACCAGATAGGAGCTCTGTTTGAGCAAAGTCTCTAGCGGCTTGTTGTACGGCTAAATGTTCTTCTGTCAACTGAAAATTTAGTCCATTTAATGCTGTTGTCATAGTTTAAAATAAAGTTTAATTGATGATCAATTGATTGAACGGTAATACAATCAAGACTCAACCTATCGTTTGTTATTATAGCTTGAGAATCTGTTACATAAGTGTGTAGCTATTGATAGGTATTTGGTATTTTAAATACCTTATATATAATGATTCAAATATAGTAAAAGGTATGCGTGCATACTATTTTTTCGAAAAAAAAATTTCCGATAGATTTTTTTGAAAGAGAAGGGTAAAATCTCCAACTTTCTCTCTAATTTTGCACTTTTACAAGAAAATGGTCGTATAAGAGAGTTTGTGATAGTCTAAACTTTTCGATAACTTGCAGAAAAACGAGTAGTTATTGAGGATTTTGTGGCGATATGACATTCTGGTATTGATAACAAATCCAAGTACGTTATCAATACAGGCAAGAAAATCGAGCTATAAGACACTAGGAAAGGAGCGAGGGCGTAATTACTCGATACAGCGACATTGCGTGAGTGAATTTGTAATAGAGACAAATCGGGTGTATTATACCAAGCTATAAACCTAAGTGTATTACCACTAATTGATTTTAAAAGTATAGTAGAGTTTAAAGATTTTAAAACAAGCCAAGAAGAACTAATAAAATGGGATTATTTAGTTTCCTTACATCCGACATTGCTATTGACTTGGGTACGGCTAATACCCTTATCATTCATAAAGATAAAATTGTGGTTGACGAGCCTTCAATCATCGCTTTAGACAAAGCTACCAACAAAGTATTAGCGATTGGTAACAAAGCGATGCAGATGCACGAAAAAACCAATGAAAATATTAAAACAATTCGTCCTTTGAAGGATGGTGTAATTGCAGACTTTACGGCTGCCGAATTGATGATTCGTGGTATGATCAAGATGATTGATACTGGTAGTCGTTTCTTCACACCTTCTCATCGTATGGTTGTTTGTATTCCATCGGGTATTACCGAGGTAGAAAAACGTGCTGTAAAAGACTCTTGTGAGCATGCAGGTGCTAAAGAGGTGTATATGGTACATGAGCCTATCGCAGCGGCAATCGGTATCGGTATTGATATTGAGCAGCCAAACGGTTCAATGATTGTTGATATCGGTGGTGGTACTACTGAAATTGCAGTTATTGCTCTTTCGGGTATCGTTTGTGAGGCTTCTGTTCGTATTGCGGGCGACGTATTTACACGTGATATTGTAGATTACATGCGTCGTGAGCACAACTTATTGATTGGTGAGCGTTCAGCTGAGTTAATCAAAATTGAAGTTGGTTCGGCATTGCCAGAATTAGAAAACCCTCCAGCAGATTACGAAATCCGTGGTCGTGACTTGATGACAGGTATTCCAAAAGAAATTAAAGTAACGTATTCTGAGATTGCTTATTCTTTGGATAAATCTATTTCCAAAATTGAAGAAGCAGTAATGAAAGCCCTAGAAGTATCTCCTCCTGAGCTTTCGGCAGATATTTACCATAACGGTATTCATTTGACAGGTGGTGGTGCCTTGTTGCATGGTTTGGACAAACGTATTGCTAATAAGACTAAGCTTCCTATTCATATTGCAGATGACCCATTAAGAGCGGTTGTAAGAGGTACAGGCGAAGTGCTGAAACACCTCGACCACTACAAGCCGATTCTAATTTCGTAATAATAACGATTTAGGATAAAGTGAATGGGAAATAGCTTAGCTCAATTTCTCATTCACTTTTTTGTTATAGAGCGATAGAAAAATACCCATTTGTTGTAAATAAGTTTATTTATAGTTTTGAACTTTTAGAAATCAGCAATCAAAAGAATTCAACTGACGAATGCTCAAAGCTGATAGCTCAAAGCTAAACTCACGAAACCCCTTACTCTTCAAAAAGAAATGTATAGACTATTTCAGTTCATTTCAAAGCAACGAGCTTTCATTGTGTTCGTACTTTTGGAAGTACTGAGTTTGTGGATGTTTTATTCATATAATAATTACCCCAACGCTGTTTTTTTCAATACAACTAATTACTACGCAGCCAAAGCTCTCGAAACATCCAATTCTATTGCCGTGTATTATAACCTTCGCAATGTCAATCAGGATTTGGCGACGGAAAACAAGCAATTGCGTGAAATGGTGTTGAAGTTACAAGCTCAACAGTTGGTACAGCCTAAGGTAAATTATAAAGCAGACTCTATCGTTGCCGCTCGTTTTCAGCCAATCGTTGCTAAGGTAACGGAGTTGACAACCAATCAGTTCAATAACTATATCACCATCGATAAAGGTACTGCCGATGGCTTGGCACCTGGTATGGGGGTAATTTCTTCAACGGGTGTAGTTGGTAAAATCAAATCCTGTTCTGAGCACATGTCACGCGTAATTTCGGTATTACACTCCGAATATACGATGTCTGCCAAGATTAGACGAAATAACGAAATTGGTTCGGTAAAGTGGGATGGAAAAAATCCTGAGCTTTTGGAAATGACAGATGTTTCTCGCTACAAATCAGTTAAACAACGAGATACCATTGTGACTTCCGATTACAATTACGTATTCCCAGCAGATATTGCGATTGGGTATGTGACAAAAGTTGGTGTAAAGAAAGATATGACTTTTCATGATATTCAGTTGAAAGTGGCAACTAATTTCAACACACTCTCGTATGTTTACGTAATCAAAAACAGATTAGAGAAAGAAGTGAAGCAATTAGAGGAAACACCTGAGAGTAAAACTCCTCAGACTTCAAAAGCGCCACAAACAACTAAACCATAAGTAGAAAAGGAGCCATCCACTCTAATCGAAAATTAAGAACCAAGTAAATGACTCTTCGAAATATAATCCCAGAAGTTTTAACTTTTATATTCTACTTGTTGTTACAAGTGTTTTTTGTGCGACAGCTTGTTTTCTTTGATTACGCATTTTGCTTTTCTTATGTAGCAGCTGTTTTATTGTTACCATTTGAAACAAGTCGTTTGCAATTGGTGCTTTTAGGTTTTGTAGCAGGTTTATTTGTAGATATATTTTATAATACCGCAGGAGCCAATGCGGCAGCAACCACTTTGATTGCGTACTTGCGTCCGTCAATTATTACGTTGCTAACGCCACAAAGGGGATATGACGAGCGTCAAGTACTCACTTTGCGTTCGATGGGCTTTGGTTGGTTTATTTCTTACTTAGGTATTCTTACACTGATTCACCACTTTGTTTTGTTCATGTTAGAGGCATCTGATTGGGGCTTGTTCTTTCAGGTGATACTCAAAGTCTTAGCTAGTATTATTTTCACTAACACTGTTATTATTATTCTGCAATTTTTCAGAAAAGAATAAAGGAATATCTTGAAAAACAGTTGTTTGTTTGGATTTCGCGAGTCGTCGGTAGAGCTTAACACTTTCAATATTACTCCTGCTGTATTGATTGGAGAGCTTTACAATGAAGAATGTCTAGTATGCCTTTTTGTCATAAAATTGACAAAAATCATTCTTGGCAGATTGTTTGTACATGATAGTATTCAAGCGTTTGAGAATTTAGAGACAGAGTCAACGAGATAGTGATAGTAGTAGAGCTGTACTCTGTCGAACGATTGGATAATGTGTTTTTAAAAAAGAGACTCATCATCAGCTATGTCAGAGCAAGAAGAAATCCCAACTCTCCAAACCTATTCGGAAACCGAAAAACATAGAGTTTTCGAAAAGGAGTTTATGCCCCATATAGATTCTATGTACAACTTTGCGTTTCGCCTTACCAACGATGAGGACGATGCCAATGATCTTGTGCAAGATACCTACTTAAAAGCCTTTCGCTTTATCAATTCTTTTGAAGAAGGAACTAATGCCAAAGCTTGGTTGTTCAGAATCCTGAAGAATAGCTTTATCAACGATTTCAGAAAGAAATCGAAAGAACCTTCAAAAGTAGATTACCAAGATGTAGAAACAACCTACAACTCGGAGGAAGATGCTGAAACTACTCAAACGGTAGATTTACGTGCCGAAACTGTCCAAGATTTGATTGGAGACGAAATCGCTAATGCGCTCAATTCGCTTCCTGTAGATTTTAGAACAGTGATTATCCTCTGCGACATCGAAGGATTTACGTATGAAGAGATGGCCAAAATCCTAGATATTCCTATTGGTACAGTACGCTCACGCTTACACCGTGCTCGTATGCTCCTCAAAGAGAAACTGAAAAGTTATGCCAAAAATTTAGGATATGATGTCAATGCTGACACTTTGGCAGAAAATTAGCTATCTGATAGGTGACATAAATCAGAAATTAAAAACTTTTTTACAAAACTGGAATTTTTTTTTTGGTCACTCTGTTCAATAACTACTTGATTTATATCAAAATACAAAAAGTTTATCGTTTGCTTTGACAAATAGATTCATTAGAAAATAACCAAGTTAACTGCTTAATTCTATAAAGACATGATTTCCGAGGCTGAGAAGGTGCAAGGGACTCCCCAACAAAAGAAGACTCATTGCGAACATGAGGGCGAATGTATGAAACTTGTTCAACTCATTGTAGATGGACAGGCGACTGAGGAGCAAATAGCTCAATTTAAAAGTAACATGGATAAGTGTTTGCCATGCGAAAAGGGCTATGAATTAGAAAAATGTATAAAAGACGCAATGCAACTAAGATTGGAAAAGAAATGTGTCCCGTCTTCTTTACTTGATTGTATCAAGAAAAAAATAAGCGGCTTGTAAAATAACAAACGCCAAGAAAAACTTTTGAAAGGTTATTAAGTTGTCCTTGTATTGGATACGACTTAATAACCTTTTGCTTTTGAGGCACTCGGCTCGCTTTGTCATATCAATAAATAATGAGTATTTTTGAAAAATAATTGGTGCGTGAAATACAACTTTTCTCTTTAGTAAGAGTATGTTTGAAAATTTTATTTGGCTTTTATCGGAAAAACAAAATTTCCCTTCGCCACACCTTACTTTTCTTGTCTTGACACAAGAAAAGTAACAAAAGAAAGTCAATAAATCCTAAACTCGCCTGCGGCTCAAACAACAGGATTTCATAAAAATAAATACAATTTTTTTATTTTTAATGACTTATAAAATTTAATCATACTCTAAGAAGCGTTTTATAAAATCACAATACCAATCTTTTATTCCCTAAAATTTTTAAGCATTGGAAAACGGCAAACTTATCATTTTTTCGGCTCCATCTGGTTCAGGTAAAACTACTATCGTAAAGCACCTTTTGGCTACTAACTCTAATTTGGGTTTTTCTATTTCGGCATGTACGCGCGACAAACGTGGTCGTAATGAAGAAAACGGCAAGGATTATTACTTTATGACGCCAGACGAATTCAAACAAAAAATTGTACAACAAGAATTCGTAGAATGGGAAGAGGTATATCCAGGCGCTTATTATGGTACACTCAAATCAGAAATCGAAAGATTGTGGTCAGAAGGCAAGCATGTAATTTTTGATGTAGATGTACGTGGTGGCGTTAAATTGAAAGAGTATTACAAGGAGCGTGCATTATCAATTTTTGTAAAAGTACCTAGCGTAGAAGAACTAGAAAAAAGACTTCGTGAGCGCGGTACTGATTCGGAAGACTCTATCTCGAAAAGAGTTTTTAAAATGAACTTCGAAATGTCTTTCCAAGACCAATTTGACGTAGTATTGTTGAACGACAATTTGGATGAAGCCGTAGCAAAAGCACAAAAGCTTTTCGACGATTTTACAAAATAATTATAACTTACAAAAGGGTTGTTGGTAGGTCAAAAATTTGATTTACTAACAACCCTTTTGTTTTGAAATACATTCGCAATGAAAATAGGCTTGTTTTTTGGCTCATTCAATCCCATTCACGTGGGACACTTGATTGTTGCCAATGTGATGGCAACAACTACCGATCTCGACCAAGTATGGTTTATCGTTTCGCCACAAAATCCTTTCAAGAAAAATAAATCGCTTTTACATGAGTTCGATCGTTTGGATATGGTCGAAAAAGCTATTCAGGATAATCCTCTTTTTCGTGTTTCGAATATTGAATTTTCGATGCCAAAACCTTCCTATACCATCGATACCCTAATTCGTTTGCAGGAGAAACATCCTAATTATGAGTTTAAATTAATTATTGGAGGCGATAATTTGGCACAGTTTCCTAACTGGAAAAACGCAGATAAGATTTTAGAATATTTTGGTCTATATGTTTATCCACGACCAAACTCCGAGCCAAGTGAATTAGAAAAACATCCTAATGTACAATTGGTAAAAGCTCCCTCATTGGATATTTCGGCAACATTTATACGAGATTGTATCAAAAATGGTCAACCCATAAGGTATATGGTGCCCGAAGAAGTAGAAGAGTATATCCAGAGAAAGAAGTTTTATCTATAAATATCACAACGATGAAAATAGCAATTTTAGGATGTGGTTGGTTGGGTTTTCCACTAGGAAAGAATCTGGTAGCCAAGGGGCATCAGGTAATAGGTTCGGTAACTTCCGAAGCCAAAACTATCCTATTGTCCGAGGCAGGAATCAGCCCTGTGGTATTACAACTCAATCCAGAGGCTGATGAGCAGGCACTAACAACATTGCTACAAGCAGAGATGCTAGTAATCGCTATTCCTCCAAGAGCAGGTAAATATGGTGACTCTTTTCACGTAGAGCAAATGAAAGGGATTTTACCGACTCTTCAGAAGTCAACAATTCAAAAAGTAGTATATATTTCATCGACCTCCGTATATCCTGATTTAGGACAAGTTGCCACAGAAGATAGCGAAGTAATCTCCACTCATAGTTTGATTCAAGTCGAAAACCTCTTGAAAAATGCTTTGGGAGATAATGTAACCATTTTACGTTGTGGAGGCTTGATGGGAGCAGAGCGTATTCCTGCGAAATATTTTGCTGGAAAAACAATCAATACAGGCGCAATCCCTGTCAATTATGTGCATCAAGAAGATGCGGTTGGTGTGGTGACTACCATTCTTGAAAAGGGAATATTTGGAGAAACCTTTAACGTTGTCTCTCCAGAGCATCCTGTTAGAAAAGAAGTGTATTTGAAAAACTGTGCCGAGCTAGGTTTCACAGAACCTATTTTTATAGAGCCCGAAACAACGATTCCTTATAAAGTGATAGATGCTACAAAGTTGCTCAACAAGACTGGATATGAGTTTCGTTATGCCAATCCTGTGGATTATAAGTATCAGGACGTTGTTTGTTAATGGTTGGGTTAAAGAATTATAATTTTCTTAAAGACTACCTCTAATCTGCTCCACCAGATACGCATATTTTCTTGCTACAGGCACTTGTCCGTTTTGATTCAATAAATGTAAACGGTAGCCTTGCGCATTTCCTGATATTTTTTCTACCTGAGATAGATTTACGATAAAGGAACGGTGGCACCTGAGGATATTGGTGTTTTCAGGGATTTGCCCTTCCAATCTTGTAAGACTACTACGAAGTATGGTTTTGCACAAAGTTTCGTTTTCTAGAAAATGCACAGTGCAATAGTTATCACTCGATTCGATATAAAGAAGATGAGGGGCAGGAATGGCTATTTTATCTTTTTCGTTTTCGGCTACCAAGCTTAAGAGTAGTTCCTCTTCTGTTTGAGTAGTAGTTGGCGTAACGATATTGGTAGGAGCTAGGGCATACTTTTTTAAGTGATAGATATAGTTGATAAGAATAATCATGGTGGCAGGGAATATGCCTAAAACCAAGGTATATGTCAACATCGCAATATAACCTCCTACTTGAACATCTACCAAATGCGTAATGGCACTGTAGGCGATATTGCCACAAGCGATCGAGAATAGATTAAATGCAACATAGAGCATTTCTTTTCCTACCGTCCAATTTTCACTAGCAAAGCTGATCGAAAAGATACGAGGCACTACAAAATAGTTGAACAACATCATGAAGGTACTCACCAATCCAAAACCCGACAATATCCATGGTTTGCTTGGGTCGTGCCAATTGGCTGAGCCGAAGGGTTGGAAATAATTCAAAAAAGAGGCGATAAACAAACCTGTTGCAATAGATAAAACTATACTCTTTCGAGGCGTTGCGTTATGTGGATAAGGCTGAGAGAGTATTTTAAACATTGGCTTTTTGATTAATTGAATGAATGCTGAATAAATGGTTGAATATTTTTGTGTAGGGACGTAATGCTTTACGACTTAGGGTAAATTACCAGAACAGAGATTCAACCTCAAGCAAAAATAGAGAAAGCACAAGATTTATTGAAATATAGAAGAGTAAAACAATTTAGTGAATGATGATTTAGTGGATGAGTGATTATTTTAAGAATCTATATTCTAGTGGTATAAACGCAATGCTTTGCGTCTAAAAAGGAGAATCCTCCAGCATATAAAAAGGCGGTCGAAAAACTCATTTCGACCGCCTTTTTTGATACTGTATTTCAGAATGACACCTATTTAGACGCAAAGCATTGCGTCTCTACAAGTGCAACACATTTAGAAAATAATCACCAAATACATTTACTTATCTTACCGCAGTAATATCTGAAACAGCAAAAAGTGCTTTGTCTTTTGCTTCAGGATTTACAAAAACAAAATATAGGTTTTGTGTACCTGTAGCATCTGCCAAACCTAATTTTACAGGTTGTGTATTGCCTTTACCTACCTCTACCGAACTTAATACTTTACCTGTTGGCGAGCCAATATGCAACTCGATTTTACCTCCTACTGTACGTTCATCAGAAGCAAAAGCTGCCACATCAAAAGCCTTTAAGCCTGTAAGGTCAATGTTTTCGAAGCCGATATATCCTTGGTTTTTAGTAGCTGCTACAATTTCGCCCAAACCATCAATTTTTACCTTCATCGTTTCTTTTTGAACGTCATAGCTTGTTGCTCTAAATTTGGCACTTCTCAAGGTGACCGTTTTAGTAGCATTCTGAGAGCCTAAACTTCCAGCGCCTTTATCGGTATAACTAGCTGAGAAAATATAAGTACCAGCTTTACCAGTATCTTTCGTCAAGTATTCACCTTTTACAGGCTTGCTTGCTTTGCTGTCATCTGCCAATGATAAGATGTATTTTACCATTTCAGTAGCATCTGCTTTGCTTACTTGTGGGTGGGCAGCCATAGCTTGTTCGCCCCAAACGCCACCACCACCTTTGATGATTTTGTCAGAAAGTTTACCTTCGATTTGGAAAGCACCTTTGTATTTCTTGGCTACTTCTTTATAAGCTGGTCCGATAGATTTTTTGTCTAGCGAGTGACAAGCTTTACAGTCAGACAATTCAATCAAGCGCTTGCCTGACAATACGCTCATATTTTGTTGGTGACCCTGAGCAATGATGGTTTTATCAAATCCTTCAAGATAGTCGATATTTACTTGTACATCTTCCGCTTTGATTTTTTTGTTATCCAACGAACCATCTTCCTTATCAGCAACTTTTACTTCGTAAGCTACTTTCTCATCATTCCAATAGAAAGACTTGTTGCCTTTAATAGTCAAGGCTACTTTCGGAATATCATTTCCTACTTTGATTTCTACAGAAGCTTCTGATACATTACCTGCCACATCTTTTACTTTGAGCGTAGCCTGATAAATACCTGGTTTTGTAAAAGTAAAACTAGGATTGTTCAGCTTACTTTTTGGTGCGCCTTTTGCGAATGACCATTCGTAACTAAGCACATCGCCATCGAAATCTTTTGTACCTACGGAAGAGAAATTTACTTTGAGTGGTACAGCACCAGCTATCTTATCAGCACTAATTTGGACTACAGGCTTACGGTTGCCAGCATTAAACTCGATACGTGACAAACGTGCATCTTCATTTTGAGCAAACCAGTTTTGCCCATACTCCAACACATATAAAGCTCCATCTTTAGCAAATTGCATATCCATTGGGTGGCTAAATACCGTATTTGGCATGAAGCGCTCCATCGAAACAAAATCACCATTTGGTTTCATCGTAACGATATTGATAAAGTCACGTGCCCAGTCATAAGCAAAGAATTTTCCGTCAAAGTATTTAGGAAACTTGACATTCGAGTTTTGATAGTCATTGATATAATACACAGGACCGCCCATAGCATTACGTCCGCCTTTGCCAACAATAGGACCAAACTCTGGTGAGTCTGCATAAGGGTAATAAATAAAGGCTTTTTGTGCTGGAGGCAATTCTCTCAAACCCGTATTATGTGGAGAATCGTTGATAGGCTTCAATGGGTCAAACTTGCTACCAACTGAATTGTCTTCGAAATTGCGCTGATTATAAGCACGGTTGTCAGCAACAAACAATGGCCAACCAAAATAACCAGCTTTACGAGCTTGGTTTACTTCATCATGACCACGAGGACCATATTTGTCTGAGTTTTCACCTGCATCTGGACCAACTTCTCCCCAATACAAATAACCAGTGTGTTTATCTACCGAAATACGATAAGGGTTACGGTTACCCATTACATAAATTTCAGGACGCGTTTTTTCAGTACCCACAGGGAAAAGGTTGCCTTCAGGAATCGTGTAAGAACCGTCGTCAGTAGGTTTAATTCTTAAGATTTTTCCTCTCAAATCATTGGTGTTTGATGACGTAGCACGAGCATCCCAACCCGCACGACCCGCACGATTGTCGATCGGAGCAAAGCCTTCTGAGGCAAATGGATTGGTGTCGTCTCCTGCTGAAAGGTACAAGTTTCCTTTGCTATCCCATTCGATAGAACCACCAGTGTGACAACAGTCAGTACGTTTTACAGGAACTCTCAATAACGTTTTTTCGGAAGAAAATACCAATGTATCTTTTACATCATCATAAACAAATCTTGAAAGTCTGTTGGCGGTATCTGCACCAGCAACTTCATACGATGGACTGTAAAATAAGTAAATCCATTTGTTTTGGTTGTATTTTGGGTCAATATTCAAACCCATCAAACCGTACTCAAATTTTGAATATACACGCAAATCAGCTGCGACTTTGGTTTTTTTCGTAACGGGGTTATATACCTTTAATAAACCTTTTCTTTCTGTAAATAATACTTTACCATTATCCAAAACAGCCAATTCTGTTGGCTCATCAAGGTTTTTGTCTAATACAATTTTAGTAAAACGGTTTTCTTCTGGCGCATATTCGCTACGAGCTTTTGAGTAATCTAGTGCCGAGCCAGAAGCTGCCCATTGCAAGCCTCCCCAAATATGACTCATCGGAATTTCGTCTGAGAAAGTCTCATGTGTATGTCCCCAGTTAGTGTAAAATGCACGACCGCCATCGTATTCGTGATACCAAGACATAGGGTGGAAATCGCCCATTTTACCTTCTTGGTAAGATTTTTCGTCAAGAGTAATCAACACTTTAACATCTTTGTTAAACTCTTTGAAATCATAGAATTCATCTTTTCTTTCAAAAGTTGTAGGCAATGTACCTGTCGAAATATGGTTTTTGTCGGTTACTGTAAATTTACCCATCTGAACATTCGATACATTTTTGCCAGGGTGACCATTAAAGTAGCCTCCAACTAGCTTGCCGTACCAAGGCCAGTCATATTCAGTATCTGATGCTGCATGCACACCCATAAAACCGCCTCCCGCTTGGATATAGCGCTCAAAAGCTATTTGTTGTGCAGGATTGAGTACATCGCCTGTAGTACTCATGAATATCACTACAGCATATTTCTTGAGGTTATCCTCTGTGAATTTTGTAGCATTTTCGGTAGTATCTACGGCAAAGCCGTATTTCTGACCTAGGTCTTGCATGCCCTTAATACCATAAGGAATTGAGCTATGTCGAAAGCCAGCAGTTTTAGAAAACACTAGCACTTTTTTGCCCTGCAAAGGATTGGAGGTCTGTGCCTTTAGAGAGAGAATGGCTAAAGAGAAGAGAGCCATTAAGGCGAGCCTTAATTTTTTCATAATAAATTGTAATTGGATAGTTTGAAAGAAACCAATATAGATAAATACGTTTTTGAATAATACCAAAATTAACCAAAAAACAACTTGTGTTCTATACTGTTCTGTAATTGTGGTTGAATATAAATAAAAAAAGTTGAATTAGGATAGTTTTTAGACACTACGAGGGTAGTTGAGTTGTGACAGAAAAGACTAAATTTGTATGAGTGCCTATATGCAAGCACTTTAACTTTAATTCACTTAAATAACTTTAGAAAAGGTACAAAAAAGCAAATCACACAACTAGCTTATAGCTTTATGTTTTGTACTAAAACCTTGTAAAAACTATGCGTCTTATCAAACGAATTTTAATGGGGCTACTTATCGTAGTCGTGCTATTGGGGCTAGGAGTATTTGTCTGGCTCAAGTCTAAAGTGGCAAATCATGACCAAGAAATAAATCTACAAGGACTCTCACAACCCGTGGAGGTACTATGGGATGATTTTGGAATCCCTCATATTTATGCTCAAACGGAAGAAGACGCCTATTTCGCGTTGGGCTATGTGCATGCACAAGAAAGACTTTTCCAGATGGAAGCCCTTCGTCGCTTGGCAGATGGACGCCTCTCGGAGGTATTTGGCGATATGGCATTGGAAAGTGATAAGTTTTTCAGAAGTCTTGGTTTTAGAAAATATGCAGAACAAACCATCGCACAGTATCCTAAAAATGAAGGCTATGTCAAAGCCGCTTCGGCGTATGTGAATGGCGTCAATGCTTTTATCGAAAATGGAGATACGCCCGTAGAATTTGAACTTTTGAAAATTCCGAAAACGCCTTTTTCAAATCTAGATTTACATATTATTCAAGGATATATGGGCTTTTCTTTTGCGGATGCTTTTCGCACAGATCCTTTGATGACCTATATCCAACAAAGTCTTGGCGAAGAATATACCAAGGATTTAGTAACAACTTGGGCAACCAATGCGGAGAAAATCCCTGTTACAAAAGGCAATGAAAAAGAAATAGCGCTTCGCAAAGGTGCCGAATCCGTACAAAATCTGTTGGCATTGGGCAACCAAGTACTTGAATTACAAAAAGCAGCGCCTTTTCCTACGTTTCATGGTTCAAACTCATGGGTTGTGGCTGGAAGTAAAACAAAAAGTAAAGGTGTGATTTTTAGTAATGATACCCATATTGCTTTTTCTCAACCTTCGGTGTTTTTTGAGGCTAATTTGGTTTATCCTAATCAAAACTTTTATGGAAACTTCATCGCTGGTATTCCTATGGCTGTGATTGGGCATAATGATAAAGCTGGCTGGGGCTTAACGATGTTTGAAAATGATGATGTTGATTTTTATAGAGAAAAAATAAATCCTGCTAATGCCAATCAGGTTTGGTTTAAAGACCATTGGGAAGATTTGACGATTAGAAAAGAAGTCATAAAAGTAAAAGGAAAACCCGATGTAGCAGTGCAATATCGCTCGTCGAGACATGGCGTTTTGATTAATGAGTTTGATAAAAAGTTTGTTCATGAAAAATCGCCTGTTGCCTTGTGGTGGGTATTAACACAATTTCCTGACCGTTCTCTAAAAGTCTTTTATGATTTGGCTCATGCTACCGATGTTAAACAAGCGGAAGCTGCTGCTTCGATGATTCATTTCCCTGGTCTGAATGTAATGTATGGCGATGCCAAAGGCAATATTGCTTGGTGGGCGTCGGCAAAACTCCCTAAGCGTCCTGCTCATGTAAAGCCTTATATGATTCTGGATGGTGCTAGTGGCAAAGATGAGATAGAGGGCTGGTTAGATTTTTCTCAAAATCCACATGCTGTAAATCCTGCTAGCGGTTTTGTGTACTCTGCCAATAACCAACCTGAGGATATGGGTACAGGCTTGGTAGCGGGTTACTATGTTGCGCCAGATCGTGCGACTCGTATCAAACAGTTGCTCAATACGCCCAAAAATGATTGGACTACAGAGGATATGCACCAGATGATTACTGAGCATAAAAGCGCTATGGCGCCAACTGTGATTCAAAGTATTGCTCCAATTATTAAATCAACAGGACATACAGAACTCCTGACTTGGGATGGTACACACGATTTGGAAGACATCGAACCAACAATTTATTACAGATTTTTGTATCGTATGTACGAGGCTACTTTCAAAGACGAACTTGGTGCTGAAGGATTCAAAGCGTTTATCAATTCTCAAACTATGAAGCGTTCTTTACAAAACTTTATCGTTAATGATACTTCTAAATGGTGGGATAATAAGGATACAAAAAATATAGAAACTCGTACACAGATTATTCAATCGGCTTTGAATCAGGCTTATACAGATTTGGCGGCTCAACTTGGAACGGATAAAAAGGCGTGGCATTGGCAAAAAGTTCACACGCTCGAGCACGTACATCCTGTAGGTAGACAAAAGCCTTTGAATAAACTCTTTAATGTAGGACCTTTACCAGCTATGGCAGGTAAAGAGGTAATCAATAATCTTGATTTTCCACTTGATTCTTCAGGATATTACAAGGTTAGTTATGGCCCAGCTTTGCGTCGTGTGATCGATTTCTCAAAACCTTTTGAAGGTCAAAGTATTAATCCAACTGGACAATCGGGATATTTCATGAGTAAACATTACGATGACCAAGCTCGTATGTATGTAGAAGGGAAATTTAGAGGAGAACTTATTCGAAAAGAAGACGTAGAAAAAGTTAAATCAGGTAAGCAGGTGTTGAAGCCAAATCAATAAAAGGTGTTAAGTGACAAAGGCACAGAGGCACAAAGTGTTCTAAATAAATCACTTTGTGCCTCTGTGCCTTTGCTACTGTTCACTCCAAAACTCTTACCAATCACGGCGATGATGATGACCTCTTTCTGGCACAACAATTACGACACGTTCACGTCCGCGGCGATTGTTATATGAATAAGAATCAAATCTTCTAGGGTTGTTGCGAATATCGTATGGATTACGTGGATCTACAGGAAAATAACGATTAGCCCATTGTTGGCGATGTGAGCAATAACTATAGGTATCGCAATTGCAACGGTAATCATAATCATTATAACGACCATGCGAATGATTGTCATATACTGGACGAGGGTCGTAAGGATTTCGTGTATCAAAAACTCTACTACGTTCATCATAAGGGTTACGAGGATCTAATGGAAACTCACGGCTAGGTGTATTTCTCGAATAGTCATCATAGCGATTGTCATTGTAAGGATTATTTCTGTTATAGTCATCGCGACGGTCATATCCTTGAGCAAAAGTAGAGCTTGCAACCAGTACAAGCCCTAGGCTCAAGATAGCAATAGTGGAAAGAAATATGTTACGTTTCATAGCACTTAATTGATTTTTGATTGAGAATTTGACTATAAAACGGGTGTAAGAATCTGCATATTTTGCCCCTATGTGTTAATGATTTGTTAAACCAAAATCTAACCGAAATCTAATCCAGAAGCGCTAACTTTTGGTATAACTTGCATGTTCAAATAGCAAAGGAAATGTCCAATGTTTTGAGACGTTAACTCCTTTCAAACAGACAAATAAACAATGACAACTGAAATTCTTATTTCACTGCTTACCCTGATTGTACTTGAAATCGTTTTGGGTATCGACAACATTATTTTTATTTCTATTCTTTCTGATAAACTCCCTCCTGAAAATCGTAAAAAAGCAAGATTGGTAGGTTTGAGTCTTGCGCTAGTTTTGCGTCTAATCTTATTGGCAGGTATTAGCTGGATCATGAAGCTCGATAAAACCTTAATGACGGTTTCGGGAATAGATTTTTCGGGAAAAGACTTAATTCTTATTGCAGGGGGCTTTTTCTTACTGTATAAAAGTAACAAAGAGATTTTTGAAAAAACTGAAGAGGGAGAGCACGCTAGTTCGACACCAGTACCCAAATCATTTGTCAAAATTATCGGACAAATTTTGTTACTAGATTTAGTCTTTTCGATTGACAGTATTATTACGGCAGTGGGTTTGGTAGATGAGTTGTGGGTGATGTATGCCGCTGTAATTGTGTCTATATCGATTATGCTAGCGGTGGCAGGGGCAATCAGTAGCTTTATTAGTAAGCATCCTTCTTTAAAGATTTTAGCCCTATGTTTTCTAATGATGATTGGGGTTACGCTAATTGCCGAAGGATTAGATTTTCATATTCCTAAGCAATATATCTATTTCTCAATGGCATTTTCATTCTTTGTGAATATGATGCAGATTAGAAAAACGAGTAAATAATTTGTAAGCTAGCTGTAGAAACGTAATGCAGTGCAAGTATTGAGTGATTTGTGATTGAGTGCATGAGTGATTTATGTTGAAATTTGTAAGCTAGCTGTAGAGACGCAATGATTGCGTCTTAAGCTGAGTTTGAGCATTGAGTGATTTGTGATTGAGTGCATGAGTGATTTATGTTGAAATTTGTATGCTAGCTGTAGAGACGTAATGCTTTGTATCTTAAGCTGAGTTAGGTAGCAAAAAAGCGGTCGAAAAAACAATTTTCGACCGCTTTTTTGATGAAATTGAGAGAATCATCCTAGTTTCAGAATGGTTCATGTTTATTCATCACTTTTCCAAAAATTAAGTAATCGTGCAGAATTAATTCTAATGAATGAGGTAAAATATTAGTAGTCAAAAACTTATATTCAAAACTCATCACTCACAATTCAGCACTCATACTCACTTACTTATTCACATCCATTGTTCTTGTCAACGTAGTGGGTTTAGAGGTATCTAGCACTACAGTTTTACGAATCGTTTCATGTCCATCGCTGATTTCAAAAGTATATTTTCCATCACCAAGTTCAGACATATCAAATTTACCATGATACGACTCTGTATTTTTACGAACCGTGGAGGTATTTAGGATTTCGCCATCTTCGTTTTTCAAGGTAATCGTTACCGATTTTCCAATGATTTTTTCAAGCATGATATTCATTTTGGCGGCACCTTTGGTTTGGTACATGCCAATTCTGAATGTTTTGGCTTTGGCAGTGTAATTACTGCTATTGTCGTTATTGTCGGCTAATGAGACAAATGAAGTCAAAGCCATTAAAATTAATACTACAGGTTTAAAGAGCGTTTTCATATTATTGAATGAGAAGTTTAAATGAGGCCTACAGTCTTTTCAGACATTCAGCATATTAGATTAAAGAGGAATTTTACTGCGCTGTCGGCTCGTGGCTTTCAGCAATTTATATATTCAAAAAAGAGGTTTAGCCTTTATATATATTCAAAAAAAGAGGTTTTGATGACTTGTAATCTTTGAATGATCGGCGGTCGGTTATTCGTATTTACCAATACTCGACCGCCGAGTGTCCATTCTCTAGCGTTCGTCGGGCGCTCGAACTGGACTATTTATTAACTGTCAGGTTTCTTGTTGTTTCTTGCGTTTCAGGAGACTGAAGGTTTACAGTCTTAACAATTTTCTCAGTTCCGTCAGTGATTTCGAAAGTATAAACTCCGTCTTCCAACTGGCTCATGTCAAACTTACCGTAATACGAAGGGGTATTTTTCGCAACATACTCTTGGTGTAATACTTTTCCCGAAGGGTCTTTCAAGATAATCTTTACTTGTTTATCCTTTACTTTTTCAAGCATCAAATTCATATTCAATGAATTTTTGCTTTTGAACATGCCAACTTCAAACGTCTTCGTCTTATTTGCGTTGCTGTTGTCGTTGTTTGCGAAACTAACTACAGATAAAACTGTTAATGCAGAGATTGAGAAGAGTTGAGCGAACGTTTTCATGACTTTTATAAATGTTTAGAAAGTTAAACCTTAATGCTTGATTACGTGTCAAGAAGAAAAGTTTTGATTGAGAGTTAATTTTAAAACTGTTTTTGAATCTTTTATGTACTTGTTGTGCTGAATTCTTGAATCAAAGTTATGTGTTTTAACCAGTACCTTGCAATACAAAATACCATAATCGGTCGTCTAGTCGGTTGAATGGTAAAAATCTCGGTACAAATTGTTGAGATATTGACTAAACTGGTAGGATATATGGATTAACGGTTAAGGCAGAGCTTTTCTTTGCGAATTCTATCCATAAGATGCAGGCAAAAGCAGAGATGTTGCATGAAGATTGAAAAAAAAATATTTTTTTCAAAAGTAATAGAGGGTTGCAGGAGCAAAGGCACAAAGAGAAATGAGTCCTTTCTATTTTCAAATCGTCAAATTTTCAAATTACACAATATCCATCAAATCCTGTAGCCATTCTTAAAGTCCGCATACCATTCTTACAATCTTTCTTACAGGACAGCCCTCGACTGTATAATATTGTATCAAGTAATTCGAGAAGATTTTGTAAATTTCATTCTTTACAAATCTACATTATACTTTATCCTCAAAATCAAAACTATGTCAACAGAAGAAAAAAGCATCGGGAAGAAAATTCTGAGTTTCTTTATTCAAGATGTACCCGAATCATCGCCCGCTACGCCCAGCCAAAGCGTAACACCTGAGCCTCAAGCTACACCTGTTAGTCAGAATGTAGTACGACCATCAGAGACGAATGCTAGTACGGATAAGAAGTTTGTTGACCATTTTGTGCAACTACTCGAAAAAGCCAATCTTCCGGGTGCCGACTATTTTGAGTTTATGCAAACCATGAAAAGTTTGTCGGGCTTAGGCTTATCAGAGGAAAAACAGTTTCAGGCTGCTTGGGCAAGTTTTAGAACCATGGGAGGAGTTTCGGACATTAATATATTGGTCAATACAGCCAATCAATATGTCCAAATACTTGAAAATGATAAAACGGCCTTTCTGAAAGATGCCGACGCAGCTATTAAAGAGCGTGTGGGCAATCTGCAAAATCAGGTAAAACAAATGCAAGATGAAAACAAGCAAATGGCCGAGCAGATTATTGCTTTACAAAAGAAAATAGAACAAAATAATAGCACTATAGAGAAAGTATCGGGAGATATTGAAGAACAAAGTGCTAAAATCAATAATAACAAAGCAGGGTATCAGGTTACACACGATTTCTTTGTAGACCAAATCAAGTCTGATATTTTCAAGATACAAGAACATTTATTGAAATAAGGCTTCTAAACTTTTAAATTACTCGTGTCTCAGTGTGACTGTGTACGAATAGAAATTAACCAAAACCAATTAAACTAATGGCAGATTTATCACAAATAGGAGGAGGTGATGCTCCCCAGAAATCATTTTGGAGTAAACCCGAAGGTGTCACCTCATTGTTGTTCTTAGGCGCAGCAGGAGCGGTGGGCTTGTATTACTTCAACAAGATTGTTGAGTTTTTGATTAAGGTAACTGAAAATACGCTTTATCTGGGCGCTTTGTTGGCGGTATTAGGTTTGTTTGTGTTTTTGATAACGAGCAAAGATGTTCGTACAGCGGCATTTTTCTTGTTCAAAACTACGATGCGCAAAATTGCAGGTTTGGTGATTCAACTAGACCCTATCGCAATCATGAAAATCTATATCGAAGATTTGAAAGAAAAGCGTCAAAAAATGTCTGGTCAAATCGATATTTTGGCAGGTCAGTTGGTTAAATTGAATAAGAAAATCAATGAGAACAATGACCAAATCAAGCAAAAATTCGCTGAGGCTAATAAGGCAAATACCATGATTGATAAGCCTGGTATGAGAGAAGCTGCCTCGTTGGCAACGATTGAAGGGGCTGGTTTGCAAGAAATGAATGAGAAGTTGTTGCCTTTACAACGTAACATGAAGACTGTATTGAGCTTCATGGAGAAGGTACAATCATCGGCAGATTATATTATTAAGGAGACCGAAATCAAGGTAAAATTGAAAGAGGCTGAATACGAAATCGTAAAAAGTAGCTCGAATGCCTTGAAAACCGCTATTAGTATTTTTAAAGGAAATCCTGATAAAAAATTCTACTTCGATGAGTCGATGGAATATATCCAAGACGATATGAGTAAGAAACTAGGAGAAATGAAGCGCGCGATGGATTTGTCAATGGACTTTATCAATGGTGTAGATATTCAAAATGGTATTTTGACCGACAAAGGTCAAGCCATGCTTGAAGCTTACAATAGCGGTGAGTTCAAATTGATCAGTCTGGATTCGTCACCAAGCACTGGTTCTTCAACACCACATATTCCTCCTGCGAAGGATTCAGGATATAAAGGTTTGTTAGAATAAATTACCCAAGCGAGAGACAGTAACTTGTCTCTCGCTTTTTTATGGAAAAAGCCCTTCCCTAAATAATTCAATCCTTCGTTTGTGATTAGCTAGAGAAGCTATAATTTTGCAAACCTTATCCAAAGGCAAAAGGTCGGCTAAGTAGTTGACTTTAAAGTTGCAAAAATTACAACTTCATGGCTAAAAATCGCTTATCAGAAACAGTTTCGGCATCGACATCAGTACCTAACACGGAAAAATCCAAATCAGTATATTTTCCTAATCTTAACGGAGTACGGTTTATAGCGGCTTTCAGTGTGTTGATACATCATATCGAGCAAGCAAAAGCTGCTTTTGGTTTGCCTAATTTATATTCAAATCATATTGTTAAGCATGCAGGAAAGCAGGGAGTAGGTTTGTTTTTTGTGCTTAGCGGTTTTTTGATTACTTATTTATTGCTTAGTGAAAAAAGTAAAAATAATACTATCAATATCAAGAACTTCTATGTTCGTCGTGTGCTTCGTATATGGCCTATTTATTACATCATTGTACTTTTAGGAACCTTAGTTTTACCACATTTCAAGCTCTTTTATTGGCAATCGGCTGCGGAGGTATTAAGTAATGCAGAAGCATTTTGGCCTCGCTTGTCATTATTGATGATGATTTTGCCGAACCTTAGCTTTATTTTTTACGAGTTACCCTATCTGTGTTCACAAACATGGTCTATTGGTGTCGAAGAGCAATTTTATTATCTCTGGCCTTGGTTGATTCGTGCTAATTCTTGGAAGGCAAGATTCGGTATTATTGCTATTTTTATACTAGGGACAGCCTCTATCTTCTTGATTTACTTTTTCTTTTTTACCAATAATACCATCGCCGAATTGCCTAGGTATGTCTTTTTCTTCTTCAGCCAATTTCGTATTATGATGATGGTTATGGGTGGAGTAGGAGCTTATTTAGTATTTACCAAGCACTCAATTCTAGCATTTCTATTTCAGAGAAAAGTACAATTTGTAGTTTATGGTATTTTATTAACAATTATTATTTCTGGCTACGAGTTTAAGGGAATAAATCTTGAATTATTAAGTGTTTTCTTCTGCTATTTTATCGTTAATGTTGCCGTAAATCCTCAGTCGATTATAAATCTTGAGCAATCTGTGGTATCTTATTTGGGTAAGATTTCCTATGGACTTTACATCTATCATATTGCTATCAACGTTGCTATCATGAACCTTTTGCAGCCTTATCAACATACATGGTCGTTGGGTGTGTATAACTTGGTTATGTATGGGCTAACCATCGGTTTGACGGTTGCTGTAGCAAGTTTATCTTTCCACTTTTTAGAACAAAAACTATTAGCTTTAAAGGTAAAGTTTGGTCACTAGTCCTTAGAGCAAATCATATCGTATGCCAATTATCGAAGTATTTATTGCCAAGCTCATTGCAATGAGTTTGGCGTTTGTTGCCCAATATATTTTATGGAAAAAATATGCAAGCTTTCAAACATGGCTCACTCAAAATCAAATAGGAGTAGTTAGTGCTTTGGTAGTTTTAACACGTATTATTCCATTTATTTTAGTTTTTGTGATTCTCAAAGAAGAACCACGAGGCGATGTTCCCTTTTTTTATTACAAAGCCTCTCACGCAGTGCATCTCGATTTGGTCTATCGTGACTTTTGGTCATTTCATGCCCCTATTTTTTCTTATATTATTGCCCTACCTCTATTGATTGTAGACCATGCTAGTTCGATTGTCGCCTTGATGATGGTGGGAGAGTTAATCTGTGTGTGGTTGACTTATAAACATTATCAAACTGTATCATCAGAGGCTTATGCCAAACTGCTTCACTATTTGATGTTACCAGCCCCAATCATTATATGTTTGTTGGGTGGTCAAGAAGATATTTGGTTGTGGGGTTTTGCTTTAGGAGCCTTAATGATTTGGAAAAAATCTAATAGCGATTTTCGTATGGGTTTGATGTTTGCGTTGTCATTACTTTGCTTAAAAGTAACGGTAGCGTTTTTCCTATTCCCACTATTTTTCTTGATTAAAGATAAATTTAAGTTTATTCTGAGTATGGCTGTGGTTGGCATTCCAAGTTTGGCTTTGCTCTATTACTTAGTTGGTTGGGATTTTTTGATGTTGATTAAACATACCGAAGACCCATATTCTCCCAACTTATTTTCTGTTTTGCGTCCTTTGATTGGTGCTAGTGTCAATATCACCAAAATGAACTGGCTGGGGCTTGGGCTATTTTTGCCACTAGCCACATGGATTGGTTTTAGCGTTAGAAATAAGTCTTTCGTACAAGCATTTCCATTGTTATTTATCCTAACTTATGGTTTGATGCAGTTGTTTTTGCCAAGTGCGATGGCGTATTATATGTTTATTTACTTAGTCGTCATTGTATTTGAGTTGTGGCAACATAAAGATGGTAAATTCTTGTTTGTTTTGTTGTTGCTCAACTTCCTTCTGATTGTCGAACCATTTGTATATGTATATCACAACAATCCAGTTTTTGATAGTTTTACAAAATTATCGAATGCGGGTTATGCCTTAGAATATCTTCTGCAATGGGCATTTGTAATAACCCTTATCTATGTGTTGCGAGTGTGTTATTTACGCCTAAAAGCTTTGCCAGAAGTTGCTCAGAAATAGACGATTAATCAGATAGTTTCTGAAAAAACTGGGTGATGGCAAGACTTTTCCGTAACTTTGCAGTTCACAAAAAAATTGGCTGAGGCGAGCGACAAAAGAAAAACAGCTTGCGAATCAGTAAGTTACAAGTTATGACTTTCGAAGAATTTGATTTAAATAGACAATTACTCAATGCCATTGCCGATGCTGGATACGAGACCCCAAGTCCGATTCAGGAACAGGCTATTCCATTGGTAATGTCAGGGCATGATGTATTAGGAATCGCACAAACGGGTACGGGTAAAACAGCAGCATATTTGTTACCAATATTGATGAAAATCAAATATGCACAAGGTATGCACCCACGCGTATTGATATTGGCACCTACTCGTGAATTGGTGATGCAAATAGACGCGACTATTACTCAATTAGCCACTTACACGGATATTCGTCACGTGGCAATTTATGGAGGGTTAGGTCCGAAGACGCAAATTGAGACTATCAAAGCAGGCGTTGACATTTTGGTGGCCACACCAGGGCGCTTTATGGATATTTACCTTAAGGGAGAGTTGGGAGTAAAAGAGCTTAAAACGCTCGTACTTGACGAAGCCGACAAAATGATGGATATGGGCTTTATGCCACAAATTCGTAGTATTTTGGAGGTAATTCCTTCTAAGAAACGCCAAAATCTATTGTTTTCTGCTACATTCCCACCACGTGTAGAAAACCTATCGCATGAGTTTTTGGAGTTTCCCAAAAAAGTTGAAGTAAGCCCCCAGGCTACTACAGCTGAAATGGTTAATCAGATATTGTACGAACTACCCAACTTCAAAACCAAAATCAATCTTTTAGGGTTATTGATGACCGATTCGGAGCGTTTCAACCGTGTGATTGTATTTTGTAGAAGTAAAGAAGTAGCAGATAATATCTTTAAATTCTTGGCTAGAAAAGTCGTTCCTGAAGATAGAATCCGAGTAATACATGCCAATAAGGGGCAAAATACCCGTATCAATTCAATGGATGATTTCCGTGAAGGAAATATTCAGGTATTGGTAGCCACCGACGTAGCAGCAAGAGGGATTGATATTCAGATGGTGAGTCACGTAATTAATTTTGATGTTCCTATCATTTATGAAGATTATGTGCATCGAATTGGTCGTACGGGTCGTGCCAACCAAACAGGTGAGGCTATTACTTTCATGACCATTGCCGAAGAATATCACGTTAAGAAGATTGAGAAAATCATCAAAATGCAGATTCCTCGCTATGAGTTACCAGAAGGCTTGACCATTGAGCAAACACCATTTATCGAAAATCAAGAAATGCTTCGTGAAATAGATGCTCAGCGTAAGAAGGAAGACCCTACTTTTAAGGGAGCTTTTCATGAGAAAAAAGATATTAAAGTAAAAAGTAAAGAGAAGCAGGAACGCCAAAAGAAAAAGATTGTAGCAGGAGGTAAAGGCCCGAAAAATGGTAGCTTTGGTGCAAAGGCAGGAGGGAGTTCTTCAAGAAGAAATACAAAGCGTAGATAATAAACTGGTATTCTATGCGTTAAAATAAGGAGCGACACACTAGTGTAGTTCCTTATTTTTTTGTAATTTGGAATAAAATCTCAGCAGAGACCTAATTACATTTCATCTAAAAGGCTAAATTAGAAAGCTCGAAATTTTATTTTTTTGATAGAGAGTGCGTTTACCACCACTTATGAGAAAGTTACTTTATTTTTTCATTTTGAGTTCGACCGTTCAGGCTTTTGCCCAAACAGAAGTAGCTCAATTAGCTAGCTCGAGGCAGATTACTAAGAAAGAAACTGCAAATCTCGACAGTCAGGATGTCCGTTATTTACCCCTTTTTGGAAGTAGAGAGACCTTACAAAAGCAACTCGTTAAGAATGCAGACTTTGTAGAGCAATGTGTTACGAATTTTTCGACTAAAGAAGAAGCTAGTAAGTTTTTTGCCGAACGTGGTTGGGAGTATCTGAGTGAAGGACTATTGGATACTGCTACTTATCGATTTAATCTAGCTTATTTGCTCAATCCCAACAATATGGATGTGTATTGGGGCTTAGGTTCGATTAGTTACCAACGCAACAATTTTGAACAATCAGCTGCATTTTTGAGGAAAGGCTTATCGCTTTCGCCCGATAATACCGTATTGATGGTAGACGTGGCAACGGTTCAGGTTGCTTGTTTCAAAGAAAAGAAAGATTGCAATGATATTGACGATGCTTTGGCTTTGTTAGAAAAATCAGTAAAACTAGATTCGACTAATGCCAATGCTTGGCTCAAATATTCTATTGCAGAGTTTCAGTTAGAACATTACGACAAGGCTTGGGATTATCTCCACAAATGCCGAGTGCTAGATTTAAGCTTTGTTGATTTGAATTATGTGCAAGAATTAATGGCCAAAAAAGAAGACCCTGTGGGCTTTTTTAAATAATATCAACAAAACACCACAAAAAAGCCTAGTTACAATGAGTAGCTAGGCTTTTTTGTGTGCTTTAATTCCTTGAAATTGATTGTGTGCAAGATTTAATATGACTATTTTGTGAAAAAATAAGCAAACTGTCTCCCATATATTATAATCAATAATGCAAGATTGTTTTGAGGACTTTGGTATAAAGTGAAAAGATATTCGTAAAAATAGCTTTTGAGAATTGTATCAATAGACTACGTTACAATGTTGCCCTAAATCCTAACAATAACTATGCAATACATAGGATCAATTGACCAAGGTACAACAAGTACGCGATTTATTATTTTTGACAAACAAGGTAATATGATTTCGGTTGGTCAAAAAGAACATGCACAGATTTATCCACAAGCAGGATGGGTAGAGCACGATGCAACCGAAATTTGGCAAAATACACAAGAAGTCATTGGTTTGGCATTGGGCAAGGTTAATTTGTCGCCACATGATTTAGCTGCTGTAGGTATTACAAACCAACGTGAAACTACTGTTATTTGGAATAAACATACTGGCGAACCTTATTATAATGCCCTAGTTTGGCAGGATACGCGCGTTGGAAATACTGTAGCAGAATTGGAAGCATCGAGAGGAGCAAACTGTTTTAGAGAAAAAACAGGATTACCTCTAGCTACCTATTTTAGTGGCCTGAAAATCAAATGGTTGTTGGATAATGTAGAGGGACTTCGTGAAGCAGCACAAAATGGAGAAGCCATTTTTGGTAATATGGACACTTATGTAATCTGGAATTTGACAGGTGGAACCGATGGCGGTATCCACGTTACAGACGTAACCAATGCCAGCCGTACCCAATTGATGAATCTCCATACTATGCAATGGGATGATGAAATATTAGCGATTTTAGATATTCCCAAGCAAATATTACCAGAAATTCGCTCAAGTAGCGAGGTATATGCTGAGGCCAAAGGCTTATTGGTGGGTGTGCCCGTAGCAGGTGATTTGGGCGACCAGCAAGCTGCCTTGGTTGGACAAACCTGTTTTGCTGCTGGCGAAGCCAAAAATACTTATGGTACAGGGTGTTTTATGTTACTCAATACAGGAACTACGCCTACGCCTTCAACTCATGGATTATTGACGACAGTTGCTTATCAATTTGGCAAAGAACCTGTACATTATGCCTTGGAAGGTTCGGTGGCGATTACGGGAGCTTTGGTACAATGGTTAAGAGATAATCTAGGAATTATTGAAAAAAGCTCAGATATAGAAGACCTCGCTAAATCAGTAGAAGATAACGGCGGATGTTACTTTGTTCCAGCGTTTTCGGGTTTATATGCCCCTTATTGGAAAGCTGACGCTCGTGGTATTATCGCAGGTTTGACACGCTATGTCAACAAAGGACATATTGCCCGTGCTGCATTGGAAGCTACAGCATTTCAAACATTGGAGGTGTTGGAATCCATGGAAAAAGATGCCAAAATCGAAATATCATCATTACGTGTTGATGGTGGAATGGTCGTAAACGAAATGTTGATGCAGTTTCAGTCAGATATGCTAGATGTACCCGTTGTGTGTCCTGCTATGATCGAAACCACTGCTTTGGGTGCTGCCTATGCGGCAGGTTTGGCAGTTGGATATTGGCAAGATTTGAATGATTTGAAGCAAAACTGGGGCGTAGCTCACACTTGGAAGCCAGATATGCCAGCTGAGCAGCGTGAAAAATTATATCATTATTGGAAAAAAGCGGTTACCCGTAGTTTTGAGTGGGAAGAGTAAAATAAGGTGTGGGTTTAAAAAAGGATTCAGCCTACCATTTGGCCAACTATCTTTATTTTTAACCGAAAAAACTAAAAGCTTTGCCAAACGATTATGTATCTTGTAGTATTGTAAAACAATACTGGGCAACAAGCTCATATTTTTCAAAATCAAAACCTTATTCCTATGCAACGTCTTACAGTAGCTGGTAGATTGATTATCACAGCCCTTGTAGTAGCGGCTTTTTATTTTGGATTCTCTAAGTTGGGAGGACAGGAGTTACTCAAAAAATTTAAAACAACAGATTCGACTCAAACAGCATCGACAACTTCTAGCACTTTGCCTGCCGAAGAACAAAGTTCGAGCGAAGCAAGTAGCAACAGTAACGATGAGGCTACTTCAACTGCCAAAGCCTCTTTTGACTATACAGCACCTGTACCGATTGCTGGTAAGCTCAAAGGTGTGGTAGAGTTAGGAGCAAGTGGTTTTAACTCATTTATTGTTCGTATCGATAAAGATAAAAACTGGAAGCTTGAAAAAGCCGAATTTGGTAATAGCCTTGTAACTGAGAATATGGCTACCGATGAAGATGTACGAACTGGTTTGAAAAAGTACATTGGAAATATGCTAGATTACGGTGTTGGAGGCAAAGAAATTCATTTTGTCGTTAGCTCGGGAGCTTTGAAAGCAGAGATTACTCAACGTATTATTAAAGCACTCAAATCGCTCAATTACTATGTTAATACTGTAACTCCAGAACAAGAAGGTGTCTTAGGCTTGAAAGTGGTTCAGCCAAAAGAATTTGCAGATAACTCTTTCGTGGTTGATATCGGCTCGGCCAATACCAAGATTTCTTGGCATGAAGGTTCTGCTATTCGTTCTTTAGAATCTTATGGTGCGAAGTATTTTCAAAATAGTATTGATGATGAAGCCGTAGCAAAAGAAATCTCTGCTAAGTCAAAGCAAATTCCTTCTGCAAACCGTGAAACGTGTTTTATCATTGGTGGTGTACCATTCGAATTGGCTAAAGACGTTCGCAAAGGAACCGAACGTTATACCGTATTGGATGCTCCTTCGGCTTATAAACTAGATAATGCTAAGTCAAAAGCTGGGTTGAATATCTACAAAGCTGTTGCCGAAACAACGGGATGTAAAAAGTTTGTGTTTGATTGGGATGCCAACTTTACCATAGGTTTCTTGTTGAATTTGCCATAATTCAACATTCTTTAAGCCTTTGACAATTTTTACTTCTAATATTAAGGTCGACTAAATCAGTCGACCTTTTTGTTTTATTTAAAATCATGACAAAAGAAGCTTTCTCCCATAGATATTTTATAAATTACCGTACTGTCTGAGACATTTAATACAAAACCCAATGACGACCTTTAAGAAAAAAATAATCTCATTTTGGAAAGTTCTAGGCCCAGGTTTAATTACAGGTGCTAGCGATGATGATCCTTCTGGTATTGCAACGTACTCACAAGCAGGGGCACAATTTGGCACCAAGTTGCTGTGGACAGCCATTGTAACCTATCCTCTGATGGTATCTATTCAGGAAATGTGTGCCAGAATTGGTTTGGTATCAGGACATGGGCTCATGGGGACGATCAAAAAGTATTATCCTCCGTACATTCTATATCTAATTTTGCTGGTCAGTATTCCTTCTATCATTCTTAATATTGGGGCAGATATTGCAGGAATGGGAGCGGTTGGACATTTGATTTTTCCTGAAATACCTGTTTTTATTTGCTCGATTAGTTTTACGACCTTACTTATACTTGGCATTGTCTTTTTATCTTATCGTCGTATTGCTATGATTCTCAAATGGCTCTGTATAGTGCTGTTTAGTTATATTGCAATTCCTTTTATGTTAAAAATCAATTGGTTAGCTGTTTTGCATGATACCTTTATTCCAAAAATTGAATATTCATCCGACTATTTTGTGGCCTTGGTAGGTATTTTGGGGACTACAATTTCTCCCTATTTATTCTTTTGGCAAGCCTCCATGGAAGTCGAAGAAATCCAACAACACCATTTGATTGTAGACAAACGGGTAATTCATTCCATGCAAAGCGATGTTCGTTGGGGAATGCTATTGACCAATGTAGTTTTTTTCTTTATCATCCTTACAACAGGTGTAGTATTGTTTCAAGCAGGTATTTTTCATGTAGATACCGTGGAAGAAGCCGCCCGTGCCTTACAACCCTTGGCAGGCGATAATGCCTATTTGTTATTTGCGGTTGGTGTAATTGGTACAGGTTTATTGGCTGTGCCTGTGCTTTCGGGCGCTCTGAGCTATATGATTGCGGAGGCTTTTGATTGGCAAGAAGGGCTGGATAAAAAATTTCATGAAGCAAAAGGATTTTATATAACCCTGATTGTATCGATGGTTGTTGGGCTCTTTGTAAATATTATTGGCATAAGTCCTATCAAAGCATTGATTTATACTGCTGTCTTATATGGAATGATTGCGCCGATTTTGATTGCCATTATTATGCATATCAGTAACAATAAAACGATTATGGGACGATTTGCCAATACGCGATTAGACAACTTTATGGGTGCTTTGACGATGTTGGTTATGACATTGGCAGCTATCGCATTAGTATTGTTGTAAGGCGATTCGCTAAAATATTCATACCTTTGTACTTATGAATCAGCAAGTAAATAATCCCTTACATGGCATCACGCTCGAAATGATCATTAATCATTTGGTAGCTTATTATGGCTGGAGTCAATTGGGGCAACTCATTGAAATACGCTGTTTTAATTTTGAACCAAGTGTAAAATCGAGTTTGAAGTTTTTGCGTAAAACGCCTTGGGCTAGACAAAAAGTCGAGGAGTTGTACATCAAAACAGTCAGAGAGATTGAGCGTAAAAGTAATGTCCATGAAACCAAATAAATGGAGTCCCAAACCTGAGGGTGCTCCTTCAAAATCTTCGGAGGCAAAATTTCAGGTAACCAAAAATACCGAATTGATGGTGTTCCTGATTGCCAAGATGCCACATAAAAGTAGAATCAATATCAAGAGTCTTCTTCGTGACAAACAAGTATTAGTTGATGGCAAAGCCACTTCTCAATTTAACCACCCTTTGGTGGCAGGGCAAGAAGTTCAAATTAAGGCTTTGAAATCACATCAAGAAAAACCTTACAAAGGACTTAATGTTATTTTTGAAGACCAATATTTGATTGTTATCAACAAAGAAGCAGGTTTGTTGTCTATTGCAACTGATCGTGAAAAGGAACAAACGGCGTACTCAATTTTGAGTAATCACGTCAAAAAAGAGAATCCTAACAATCGCATATTCATTGTTCACCGCCTCGATCGCGAGACTTCTGGGGTAATGATTTATGCCAAAAGCGAAAAGATTCAAAAACTTTTGCAAGAATCGTGGCACGAAACCAAGGAGCGTGTTTATGCAGCGGTAGTAGAAGGGCAGTTGAAATACCCTTATGGAACAATAGAATCGTATTTGGTAGAAAGTAAAGCCTATATTGTGTATTCGTCACAAAATCCTAATAATGGACAAAAAGCCATTACACATTACGAAACCATTAAGTCCAATAGCAATTATTCACTTGTAAAAGTGAAGTTGGAAACAGGTCGTAAAAACCAAGTAAGAGTTCACATGCAAGACCTTGGTCACCCAGTGATTGGCGATGCAAAATACGGCTCAAAAGTAAACCCAATCAAGCGATTGGGATTGCACGCTTGGGAGTTGAATTTTATCCATCCTGTAACAAAAGAGGTTTTTAATTTTCAAACACCACTACCAGGAAAGTTTAAGGCATTATTTTAATATGCTTAAGGTGGACAAAATTAAATTATTGGGTTTTTGGCAGTCAGCTATGGATACATGGCAAAAAAGAAGGTTTTCTGCCTAATGCCTACAGCTTATAGCACACCACTTAATACTTATTTTTTAACGTAAAATCATTCAAAAAAAATGGATATATATGTAAGCAGTCTTCCTTTTAAGTTGAAGGAAGCGGGTTTAAAAGCCCTTTTTGAAACTCACGGAGAGGTAGAATCTGTAAAAATTATTATCGACAAAATCACTCGCCAAAGTAAAGGCTTTGGATTTGTAACAATGCCCAACGAAGAGGAAGCTAAAGCTGCTATCGCTGCGCTTCATGGAAGTGAACTTGATGGAAGAATTTTGATTGTCAGTGAATCTCAACAAAAGTTTCAATCGAGCGTGAAGGATTCTAAATCAAAGAAAACTTCAAGTGCATACTTTAAAGGTATTGGTAAAAGCTACAGAAAGAAATAACAAGTTAGTGGGCAAAATTAAAATAATTTTACCCGCTTTAAGCTCTAGGCTAAAAGCTAAATAGTATTTCTCATGAAGTAATAGAAACTTTTTTGCCTAATGCCTACAGCTTATTGCATAAAGCGTATTAAGGCAACTTTATTTTGCCTTAATACTTAAGTCTTTCTAATTTGAAGATTTGACAATGTGCCAATATAGTAAGAGCACTCGTTTAAGGGTAATGCCTTGAATGAGTGCTTTTTCGTTTTATAGTTAAGTTCATTCATTCCACTGGAGGCATTTGTCCTGCCCCGAATCTTGAGCTAAAATATTTTTACCTAAAAAAGTCCTACATTTGATTTGAATTTTTATAAACTCAAATTGAATATATGAAAAAATCCCTTCTAAGCTTCTTACTGTCTTGTTTATCAATAGCCTTATTGGCTCAAAATAAGCAGGCTACGTACTGTAATCCTATCGACATTGGCTATCGCTACAACTTCGAGCAAATGAACGAAGGTATCTCTTACCGCTCAGGAGCCGACCCCGTTATTGTGACCCACAAAAACGAATATTATTTGTTCGTAACTATTTCGGGAGGCTGGTGGCATTCCAAAGATTTAGTCAATTGGAACTATGTTGTTCCTGACAAATGGCCTATGGAAGATATGTGCGCACCAGCAGCAGTTTCGGTGCGAGATACCTTGTATTTGTTCCAGTCGACTTTTCAGCAACGCCCTATTTTTTATTCTACTGAACCCGAAAAAGGAAAACTCAAATTCCTTAATCGTTGGTTGCCACAGCTGCCTAAGGATATTGGTCCTTGGGATCCAGCGCTTTTTCATGACCCCGATACCGATAAATGGTATATGTATTGGGGCTCTTCCAATGTATACCCAATATTTGGAGCGGAGCTAGATAAAAGTCGTAATTTGACTTACAAAGACAAAACCGATTATAAACCATTGATATTTTTAGACCAATACCAACATGGTTGGGAACGCTTTGGTCCGGATCATGCTGATATGATTAAGCCATTTATTGAAGGCGCTTGGATGACCAAGCATAATGGTAAGTATTATCTTCAGTATGCAGGACCAGGAACAGAATACAATGTTTATGGTAATGGTACTTATGTTGGTGACAACCCACTTGGACCATTTACCTATGCACCTTATAATCCCATTTCTTATCGTCCTGGTGGGTATATGACTGGTGCGGGACATGGCAATACCTTTCAAGATGTGTATGGAAATTATTGGAATACAGGTACGCCGTGGTTGGCGGTGAACTGGCCAATGGAACGACGTATTTCAATGTTCCCTGCGGGTTTTGACAAAGAGGGACAAATGTACTCAAATACCCGTTTTGGTGACTGGCCTCATTATTTACCAACAGGTAAATGGGATAATCGTGATGCTTTGTTTACAGGTTGGATGCTTCTTTCTTATAAAAAACCTGTGACTGTTTCATCTCAGCAAGATACGATTCATGTGGCTAAAAACTTAACAGACGAAGGACGTCAAAGCTTTTGGGTAGCCAAACAAAACAAAGCAGGCGAATGGGCAAGCATTGATTTGGGAAGAGAATCGGAAGTGAAAGCGCTACAGGTAAACTATATAGATTATAAGAATAATGTTTTCGATTCCGATTCGAGTGTTTATACTTTATTCAAAATTTGGGGTTCAAAAGATGGGAAAAAATGGGAGCTATTGCGTGACCTTACCAAAGAGCCTAAACGAGATAGACCATGTGCTTATATCGAACTAGAGAAACCCTACAAAGGTCGTTTTATCAAATATGAGCATGTATATGTAAAAGCACAAAACCTTGCCATTGGCGAAATCCGCGTATTTGGTAATGGCTTGGGACAAGCACCTGTTACACCTCAAAAATTGGTAGCCAAACGTCAAAAAGATGAACGAAATGTGGATATTTCTTGGGAAAAAGTACCCAATGTCGTAGGGTATAATATCCGTTGGGGAATAGAAAAAGACAAGTTGTATCAAACCTATCAAGTATATGCCGACCAACCAACATCTTTACAAATCAGAGCGTTGAATTTGGGACAGAAATACTACTATGCCATAGAAGCATTTAATGAAAATGGTGTATCTGCTCTTAGTGGTGTAGTTGGAGAATAATTCTTTATTTTCATAAAATCAAAAGCCCGATAAGAAAGTAACTCTTATCGGGCTTTTTGCTGATTCAAAAACTCAAATCATTGAAATTACTTTTGTAAAGCTACTTTCAAGACTCTTGTACCTGCATCTGTATATACTCGGATGAAATATTGACCTGAGGTATATTGGCTTAAATCTAGGCTTGTCCAGAAATCATTTCCGATACGTTCCATCGATTTTTGAGTTAGGGTATTTCCTACTAAAGAAATTACTTCTGCTGTAACAGCCTTATAATTATTATCAGGAACTTTTACCGTAACAACTCCAGAAGTTGGATTAGGATAAACTTTTGATTGCCCATCTGACAACAAATCTTCTTCAATGGCTGTAATCGTTACGGTTACGCCCGCAGAGTAAGCACTACAACCATTCGCATCAGTAACTTTAGCATTGTAAAAACCTGATTGAATAGGAGTAAAGCTTGCTAATCCTTTGGCTGCGGTATACTCAATTCCATTGAGAGTCCATGTTGGGTTTGTTCCCGATAGTACTGCAAGTACTCCATTTGTCCAGTTTACAGAAGGAGCAATTGGAGTGTAAGCTGTTGCTGTCACACCCGAAGTGGTAGTAGAACAAGCTCCACCATTTGATACTTTAACAGTGTAACTTCCCGCGATACTTACATTCAACGTATTGCTGGTAGCACCAGTTAAAGTAGCGCCATTACGATACCATTGATAAGTATAACCATTGCCCAAAGTAGCGGTTAATGTACCAGCGCCATCAGGGCAGAAGCTAATAGTGCTTGCTGGGGTAACACTTACAGTAGGAGCAGTTACACTTTGAATAGTTACAGCAGCACGTGTACTTGGACATTCTAATGCTCCAATATTAATGTCATACAAATAGTAATATCCAGTTTTGATAATACTACTATTGTAATAAGCTCCTGTAATACTCACGGTATTATTTAATGAGAAAGGATATCCTACTAAATCTGTTGCAGTTGAAGTAAGGTTTTTATTACTTCTGTAAATCGAGGCTCCATCTGTACATTCTTGCGTGATGTAATATGTACCAGCGGCAGGTAATTTGAGGTTAAGATTAACTACGACCCCTTGGTCAGTTTTGTCGTCAACCAACTGAGAGTTACTTCTTGTCGAATTTGCAGTTGTTCTAGTTGCTTGTACTGGAATTGTTACAGAAGAAACAGGGGCGCCATCTGCGGCATTTACTACACTAAAAGTAATATTACCCGGTGTTCCTACGTAAATTCTAGCGGTTTTAAGTACAACAGGAGCTTGGGTTGTCATTACGATAGCTGGACCAAAATATTCATAATAAGAACCATCACTATAGTCATATTTGGTTTTTGCCCCAATACTTCCCGAAATTTCGCCTGTTGAAACATACAACTTGCTTGTTCCTGTTGGTAAGGCAAATGAGCCTGTACCTCCAGTGTAGATAAGTGTTCCACCTGCAGATTGGTCAAACCATTGTACAGAAGTAGAGCTTGCCGATTTGATAATGGCAGTACTAGCACCATCACATACAATGGCTTCGGCTGTTGGAGCAGCTGTGGTACTTACTGAACGAGTAAAGGTAACTTGGTTATTTCTTAAATCTTGGTCGCTTGCTAAGGTTGCTTGTGTGGCGAAACTATAACTCTGTCCAGCGACAACATTCATCGTTCCTGTCAAAGTTACTTCACCCGTTGCTAGAGAAGCCAAAGTTCCCGTATAAGTTCCTGTGAATGTTCCACTAGCACCAGAAGTATTACTTACTGTTACACTTACTGGAATATTAGAAAGGCTGTTTAATCCATTATTGGTAAGGCTTACTTTAAGCTGAGTCAAAGCTGTATTACTACAAAATAGCCCTGTTTCTGGTGTTATCAAGCTAGTTACTGCAATATCACTCAAAGCCCTTGTAACAGTCAAAGGAATATCGATTACCTCAGCATTAGAAACCGAACCACAAGCTGTAACAGCATTTGCACTAGCCGCTTGCGAGCAAATCACACGCATACGCAAAGTTGTGCCATAATTGATAGTTTGAGGTGCTGTAAAGTTAAGAGCATAAGCTCCTGTGCCATTTACGGTGGTAGTGCCAACTAACTCACCATCATCATCAAAACTTCCATTGCTATTCCAGTCAATGAATGCTTTTAAGATATGATTGCTCGTATTTTTTACAGAAACATTTAACGTTACGGCTTGGTTGGTAGAAACATTGTTTCCACCAGCTAAACTTGCAGACTCAATAACATCGCTTCCTGAACTTACCGCATTATTACAATAGGCTACGGTTCCGACACCACTTACAATCAATGAAAAATCTTGTTTACTATTAGTCAAAGTTCCTTTATGGCTTACTGTAATGGTATAAGTAGCCCCAGGCAGTGGATTACTGATTAAAATTTGTTCAATGTTATCTCTAATATTGTCACCAGTTGTAGCCAAATCTGAAGGTTTTTCAGGATTTAGGGTAAAAGGTAAGTAGTTAGAAGTACCGTCCGAAACTCTTACATCTAAATCGTTTACCAATTTAGGCGCGCGATTATTTAAGTTTGATGCTGATGTCGAAGTAATGGTACCTTCAGGGTCAGTCCAAACAATACTTACTCTTAAAGGTTCTTGACCAGAAGCAACAACTGTCTGAGTTGAAGTCGCACCTTGAGCTAAGCTTTTTTCTTGAAGTAAATTTGATTTTGAAGTATTCAAAATTACTTTGCCTGCTTTTTCCATATTGAGTAAACCCCAACCATAAATATAGTCAGGACCCACATTTCCAGCATCTTCGGCGGTATGAATGGCGAGCCCCCTCAGGGTTGCAGAGCGCATGAATTGCCCATCATTCTGCTTGGCATATAATTCTTGGAGCAAAAATAAACTACCCGCCACCTGCGGACTCGACATGGATGTCCCACTCAAGGTAGCATAACTTGTAGTTGAGCCTGTAGAAGTAGAGAACAAGTTTACACCCACACCAACAATATCTGGTTTGATACGACCATCATCTGTAGGTCCCCAGCTACTAAAATCTGAGATTTTAATGTCGGAAGATTTTGTAGGTGCTGCATCAAGTGCGTTTACAGCGCCAACAGTCAAAATATTTTTGGCAGTACTCGTCGTTGGCAAAATATCATAGCTATCATTTTTACTTCTTGCGACCGAACTAGTATCTGTTCCGCTACCCAAGTAATAAACCGTACCCGGGTCTGGTCCTGTTTCGCCACGGTTATTTCCTGCTGATTTTACAATAAGGTAATAAGGAGCATTGTAGGCAATTTTATCTAAAGTTTGTGTATTGCTATCGTAGAATCCAAATTTATAGTCTTCAAAAGCGTTGATATTAACGTTACCCATCCAACGCCATTTGCTTACGTCTGAATCGTAATTCCATCCTGCCAAGTAACCATAAGAGTGATTAGAGATAAGCAAGCCACTAGCCGCTGCACTTATTTCTGTATTATCGCTATTGTAATCCCATGCACGAAGGTTCGCGCCAAACGACATCCCCTTCGCTTGTGCCGAAATACCTGTAGCAATCATCGTTCCCGAAGTATGGGTAGCATGTTGGTCTAAAGTCGTAGCATTATCTTGTTGGGTAACACGACCTGTAAGTTCAACGTGACTCGAATATACACGTCCTCCATCCCAGATACCTAGCTTACCACTCATATAACTACTACTACCACTGAGGCTCAGCCCAAGACTCCCACCTGTATACATAGAGGTAGTTCTTGTCGCAGCAGCGGCTTTGGCATTACTATGTGTGATTAAGTAAAGAGGTTGCCCTGTAGCGTCCAATCCTTTCAGAGAGTAAACTCTTCCATCTTTATAAACACCATTAATGGGCCAGCTTTTAGACTTTGCAGTTTCTAACGCTTTTTGGTATTCATTTTCCTCCTGCTTACTAATTTCTAGAGATACAGTTTGTTGTTTGCTTTGTTGTGAAGTAGAGTAAAGACTCTTCTCTTGACTAAAGGTGAGATGCGTGAGAAAGAGTAAATACAATAAAAGTATTTTTTTCATACAATCGGTTGGTTACAAATGAAAGGGAAAACTACGTATTTTACTGAATACTTACGATACAAACATGACAGTTTTTTTGATGGAAGCGTTGCGTTCACTTTCCAACTAAAACAAATAAGCCTTAGTACAACTCGTACTAAGGCTTATTTGTTAATAAGTAACAAGATGTTATCCGTTAACTGTATATCTGTTATTTGAAGATATTCACAATCAGAATAATACTATCAATGTTATTAATTTAATCTTTCCTGTTACTAAAAAGAAGATTTTGATTAGAGTATTTCAGCTTCTCTTTTCTTATTGACACTTGCCGAAACCCAAATACTGATTTCATATAAACCAAACAATGGGGTTGCTACCAACAACTGAGAAATAACATCTGGCGATGGTGTGATAATGGCTGCCACAATCAAAATTACAATCAACGCATGACGGCGGTACTCTCTCATAAAAGTTGGCGTCAAAATACCCACTCGTGAAAGCACATAAGCAATCATTGGGAGTTGGAACGTAAGACCACAAGCCAATGTCATCATCGACAACAACGAAATATAATCGTTGATGTCAAACTGGTTTTGAATACTATCATCAAGTTTGAAGTTCGCCAAGAAGTTAATCGCCATTGGCGAAACCACAAAGTATCCAAAACTCACACCCATGAAAAACAAAAGCGATACCCAAAATACCGCACCACGAGCAGCAGATTTTTCGGTGTCTTTCAAGCCTGGACGAATAAATTTCCATATTTCCCAGAAGAAATAAGGGAATGCAAACATCAAACCTACAATAATCGACTGGGTAAGTGCCATCATAAATTGACCTGACACCTCACGACTTTGCAAAATAAAGCTAGCTTGCTTAAAGCAAAGCCCTTCCATACCTGTAGCATCGGCTACTTTACACAACATTCGGTTGGTCCAGAAGTCAGATTTGGCAGGTCCCATGATGATTCCTCCAAAAATTTCTTCTCTGTAAATCCAAGCAACAATTGTAAATATCAAAATAGACGCAATCGAGCGTAATAAATGCCAGCGAAGTTCTTCTAAATGCTCTACGAAGGTCATTTCCTTTCCTTCGATACCTTCTTCTAGTTCTTCGTCAAATTCTTGGTCTAGTGCCATTAGTCAGTTTAAAAATTAAAATGAGATGTTGTATCGAGCAAATACCTGAAAGTCTTTTACTTACAGGAAAACAAACAAGATGGAGTCAAAAATTGAGTAAAGTATTTTTTATACAAAACTAAATCTTGAAAGCTCCTTGCCAGATAAGTTCGTTTTTGACAACGAAATATATCAAGTGCTTATTCGCAAAGTTACACGAAAAAAGCAAAAAACCCTGACAACCTTTGTAGGTGTCAGGGTTTTTTCATATCGACAAAATCAGAGAATTATCTGTAAAGTGGGAAGTTCTCAACCCATTTGTTTACTTCTGATTTTACTGAAGCAATGTAAGTTTCGTTGTCATGGTTCATCAATACGCTATCGATAAGGTCAACAATGTGCAACATTTCAGCTTCTTTCATACCTCTTGTTGTCATGGCAGCAGTACCTACACGCATACCCGATGTTACAAATGGAGATTTGTCATCGAATGGCACCATGTTTTTGTTGATAGTAATATCAGCTTTTACCAAAGTGTTTTCAGCCAATTTACCAGTCAATCCTTTTGGACGAAGGTCAATCAACATCAAGTGGTTGTCTGTACCACCCGAAATGATTTTGTAACCTTTGTCTAAGAATGCCTGAGCCATAACTTTAGCATTTTTCTGAACTTGTTCAGCATATACTTGGAAGTCGTCTGACAAAGCCTCGCCAAAAGCAACAGCTTTAGCAGCGATTACGTGCTCCAAAGGACCACCTTGAGTTCCTGGGAATACAGCGCCGTCTAAACAAGCAGACATTGTTTTCAAATCACCTTTCAATGTTTTGAAACCGAATGGGTTTTCAAAATCCTGACCCATCATAATCAAACCACCACGAGGACCACGCAACGTTTTGTGTGTTGTCGTAGAAACGATATGGCAATGTTGCATTGGGTTATTCAACAAACCTTTTGCAATCAAAGCAGAAGGGTGAGAAATATCTGCCAACAACAAAGCACCTACTTGGTCAGCGATGTTACGCAAACGAGCATAATCCCAGTCACGAGAATACGCAGATGCACCACAGATAATCAATCTTGGACGCTCTTTCAAGGCTGTAGCTTCTACTTTGTCCCAGTCGATCAAACCTGTTTCTTCTTCTACACCATAAAAGAATGGTTGGAAGTATTTACCTGAAAAGTTTACTGGAGAACCATGAGAAAGGTGACCTCCGTGTGCAAGGTTGAAACCTAGGATTTTGTCGCCAGGGTTCAAGAAAGACAAAAATACTGCTGCATTAGCTTGTGCACCAGAGTGAGGTTGCACGTTAGCCCAAGTAGCACCAAAAAGAGCTTTGGCACGTTCGATAGCGATATTTTCGATTTGGTCAACTACTTCGCAACCACCATAGTAACGTTTGCCTGGAAGACCTTCTGCATATTTGTTGGTAAGCACAGAGCCTTGTGCTTCCATTACTTGCTTAGATGTGAAGTTTTCAGAAGCAATCAATTCGATACCAAATTCTTGGCGGTGTGCTTCTTGGTTAATCAAGTTAAAAATTTCAGTATCTCTTTCGAGCGTGAAAGTTGCTGTTGCCATTTCGCAAATTGTGATTGAATAATTGTGAGGTTGGTTTTGTATTAACAAATCATTAAATAATGATAAAAACCAAGCGTTTCTTGTATTAACACAGTAAAAATACTCTTAAAAAATGGATTGTGAAAACATTTTTTTACGCTTATCAGGCAATTATTCAATTAGCCTTAGTCTCGCAACCCTTTATTTTTCAGGTTATTAGTAGAAAGTTTTAATTTCTAGGAAAAGTAAAAAGATTAAGCACTGGCAAAGAAGAGTTTAAGTGTTTTTACTAGACTAACTTGCTAAATTTAGTGATTCGTGATTGAGTGGATGAGTGATTATTTTAAAAATGAGTTTTAGGGATAGAGACGCAATGCTTTGTAAATAATATCAAAAGGCGTTCAACATTAGTTTTTCGAACGCCTTTTAGAAAAAAATCACAATGGTTCAACCCCTGAATTCCAATAAACAAGAGTTACAAGAATAATGGACTTCGATATTGATAGAGTTCCACTCGGATATGTAATTTCCCTATTTGAGAATTCTTATAAGGAGCTTTAAGAGCTTCTTGCGGGATTAGTATAATATTGTAAAGGTCAACTGGTGCAGAAAGAATATCAGTGATAATTTCCTTTCTGATTTTGCCTTTTTTTAGGACTATAAATGGATGTTGGATGTATGATTTACCCCAATTCTCTTTTCTTTCGTACCACGATGAATGTTCATTATAATAAATGACTGACAATAAGGCATCATTTTCCAAATATCCTTCAATTGTTATTTTATGTAAACTCGCGCGAAATGGCGTATTTACACTAGAGCATGTGATGCCTCCATCCATTTCATAAATATCAAAATCCCAGACTCTTTGTAAGGTAAAATGCCTGATGACAAAAAATGAGATAAGAAGCCCAATGCCTAAAAGTACTTTTTTCATGTTGTTGTAGAAATTAAATTTATGTTAGCTAGTTTATTAAGAACTAAAGTTTGTTTACTTGTCCCTATCTTCATAATTATGCCGGTGACAAATAGAATGATAAAGTTATAAACTTTTGAAAGAATAGGTCCAAGTCACAGACTTGAACCAGTTGTAATACAGTCTACAGAGAATTAAAGCAAAGACCCCAAAGTTAAAGTCATGAAAATAAATATTTCAGAAGGTAGGTGTTCAGAATCCTTCTTAGAAAAAGTCGAATCATTTATTGTTCCTATTATTAAATCAGAAGTTGTTCCCCATGTGAAAGAATCACTTTTGTGGATAGGATTGTCTATTCGTAAGAGCGATAATAATAATTCAATATACCACTTTTGCATGATTAAGGTGTTAGTTGCAAAAGCCGCATTGAGAATCTGGGATGTAGAGCTTCACTGGCGTTCATCAGATGGCAGTATCGTATTAGCTTCTGATGATGTAACAGATAAAGAAATCAGCTTTTGGATTGAAAATATGCCATCACAAGAACGATTACAGCAGGTCGTTGAACGTAACGAATATATGTGGAAACGTCCTACTAAAGAAGCTACGATAGACAAAAAACTTTATAGATTTAAGATTCGAGAAATGGGCTGGTTTGGTTCTTCATTTCCAGATATTGGCATTAGGATAAAGACCCCTGTCAACATCGAAATTTTAGCTGAATTTATCGGAAATGCCATTGAATCGTATAATCAAAAAAGTTTGTTAAAAGATGATTCTGATGAAAGTGACATGACTAACTTAGGCTTAATCCATAATTTCAGCTATGAAAAGAAAAAGAAAAACGTCTATCTCTTCACACTTGACATGGGTTCAGCACTTGATGGGGTAGATGCGATTTTGCAAGCACTAAATAATTCAGATTTTGAGATTGAATTAATCACGTTGGAATAGGATCTTTTCCAATTATTTTATACGAAAACAATATAGTGTGGCGACACCTGTTCCAGTTAATGTAGTCTACAGAGAATTAAAGCAAAGACCCCAAAGTTAAAGTCATGAAAATAGTTATTTATGAAGGTAAATATTCGGAATCCTTCTTAGAAAAAGTCGAATCATTTTTAGCTCCTATTATCAGATCAGAAGTTGTGCCCTATGTGAAAGAATCACTTCTATTTGTACGGGTTTCTATACCTAAAATCGATAAAAATGGTTTTATGTACTTTGGTATTATTGACGTGATGGTTGCAAAAGCATCCTTGAGTATCTGGAGTACCGAGGTTACCGAAGCAGAACTTCACTGGCGTTCATCAGATGGAAGTATTGTATTAGCTTCTGATGATGTAACAGACAAAGAAATCAGCTTTTGGATTGAAAATATGCCATCACAAGAACGATTACAGCAGGTCGTTGAGCGTAACGAATATATGTGGAAACGTCCTACTAAAGAAGCTACGATAGACAAAAAACTTTATCGGTTTAAGATTCGAGAAATGGGCTGGTTTGGTTCTTCATTTCCAGATATTGGCATTAAGATAAAGACCCCTGTCAACATCGAAATTTTAGCTGAATTTATCGGAAATGCTATTGAATCGTATAATCAAAAAAGCTTGTTAAAAGATGATTCTGATGAAAGTGACATGACTAACTTAGGCTTAATCCATAATTTCAGCTATGAAAAGAAAAAGAAAAATGTCTATCTCTTCACACTTGATATGGGTTCAGCACTTGATGGGGTAGATGCGATTTTGCAAGCACTAAATAAATCAGATTTTGAGATTGAATTAATCACGTTGGAGTAAAGGAATTCTTCTTAATGTCTAGTTCACTGTAAAGTTATAAACTCTTGAAAGAATAGGTCAAAGTCACAGACTTGAACCAGTGATAAAAAAAGCGACCTAGATATGACAAATTTTATCTGTCGTATCTAGGTCGCTTTTACAGCTATACCAAAATGGAGGTTTATGACATTTTCAAATCTTCAAATTCTCAAATTTTCAAATCCTCTCCATTTCAAACCTTATTTCTTAATACCTCTTTTGATAGCATCGTAGATTACCTCATTGATATTGGTTCTAACATTGAGGTCTGACAGTTTGGAATTGTTGCGTGTAGGATATACTCGGTTGGCTAAGAATACATACACCAGTTGATTGTCGGGGTCAACCCAAGTATAAGTTCCTGTAAAACCAGAGTGTCCAAAGCTCGACGCTGGGGCGCTTGGAGCAGCACTGATGCCTGGCTTTTTGCGGTCGGGCTTATCGAAGCCAATGCCACGACGACTATTTTCTGCAACACTAAACGGATAGCTCGTCCATTCGTTCAAAGTACTTTCTTTGATAAAACGCTTACCTCCATAATATCCTTTTTGCAAATACATCTGCATCAATTTTGCTAAATCGTTGGCATTACCAAACAAGCCTGCGTGTCCTGAAATACCATTGAGCATAGCAGCACCTTCATCATGTACTCGTCCGTGGATGAGTGTTTTACGGAAAAGAGAGTCATATTCTGTTGGTACAATTCTGTTTAAATCATAATGCAAACGAGCATTGTAAGTCAACGTAGTAGCACCCAATGGTTGGTAGAAAGTATCTTTCAAGAAAGATTCCCAATCTTTACCAGTCAGACGAGGAATGATTTGTGGATACATATAGTACGACAAATCTGAATAGACATATTCTTTTTTCTCACGCAAAGGCGAATCCTCAATTGCTTTGTAAAGCACATTGTGGTAATCTTTATGAATCCAAAGGTTTTCTGCTACTTGGATAGAATAATCATTAGATTTTTCAGCCGCAAAAGTATGGTGCTTCCAAATGGTTGGTTGTGTGGAGATATTCACGCATTCCGCCCAAAGTTTTTTGTCAGACTGTATTGCTTTTTCAATACGAGCATAAGCTTTTTTACGACTGAAAAGTTTTTCCCAAAACGTAATTTTATATCCTTCTGGATACCCGTGCGCAGCAATTTTATCTTGATACACTTTGCTTGCCAGTAGCATTTTGGTAGAGTCAATACAATCTTGCCAGAATGGAATCCATGCTCTTAGGCGTGCTTGGTGCGTCAAAATGTCTTTATAAATCAATCCAGCTTTATTGGAGTTTTTCCAGTCAGGAATCATATCGCCCATGGTACTGCTCAATGAGAACTTTCCTTCATCGCTCATACGCATCATCGCTGCTACCGAAGTACTAATTTTGGTAACCGAAGCCAAGTCATACAAATCAGTTAAAGCTACCTTTTGATTACCTTCATACGTATGTTTTCCATAAGCTTTATGGAAAATTACTTTACCATTTTTAGCGACTAAAACCACCGCACCAGGCGTTGCTTTACGGTCGATAGCTGTGGTTACAATTGAGTCGATGCGAGCGCCTAAATATTTTGAATCTATCCCTACTGCTTCTGGAACTGTATATTCAAAACGTTGAAGGGCTTTTGTCGAAATACCATCATTGTATTTGAAAGCAGTATTTACCGTCACAGGGAGCTTGCCTGTAATAGGAGTAGCGCCAAATATAGCTTGTGCTGCCGCTTCTTGTGTGTGCGGAGTTTCTTGGAAAGTTTGAACCAAGGCAGCTGCACTTTCTAAGTTTTCGAATTTACCTAGTGTGTAAGGGTTTGAGAAAAGCGTAATGATGGTTTTGGCATTGCTAAATCTCTTAACCAACTCCTGAGTTTTAGGGAGGATATTATAATTTTTAGCAGGGCGAATATTTTGCCCGTTCACACCCATAATTACCAAATTGTACGATTTGAGAGCCTCCTCAACTTTAGCAATTGTACTATCAGCCGAGTTTTCGTCTAAGTTAAAATGTTCTACAGCCGTGTAATTGCCCAACATTTTCTGAAAATCTGTTACAGGTTTCGAGCCAAAAGCTGGTGTTCCAATAACCAAAGAGGCAATTTTTAACGTATCTAGGTTTTGTAAAGGAATAATATCTTTTTTGTTACGAAGTAAAGTAACTGTATTGACTGCCAACTGACGATTGAGTAAATCTGAAAAACGAGGATTCAAATCATCAATCAAGTTTTTGGTATCAATCGGTTTGTACTTATCTAGCCCAGCCCATGATTTAGCCAAAAGAATTCTTTTTACACGTTCGTCTATATCAGATTGAGAAATTTCTCCACTCAAAAGTGCTTTTTTGATGGCATTAAATGCCGCAGGAACATCTACAAATGTTTCAAGAATATCATTTCCTGCAAGAATGGCTTTTACGTTGGCAGTTCCTTCAGGGAAAAACTTCACTGCACCTTGCATATCCATGGCATCTGTAAATACCAAACCTTTGAAGTTTAATTCTTTACGTAAAAGGTCTGTAACTACTTTTCTAGAAAGCGTAGAAGCTAAGTTTTTGGTAGTATCCAACGATGGGATATTCAAGTGAGCTACCATCACGCCTTGCAAACCATTTTTGATAAGTTCGCGATAAGGATACAACTCCAAAGAATCTAATCGAGTACGATTATGACTAATCAAAGGTAAATCGTAATGAGAATCGGTACCTGTATCGCCATGCCCAGGAAAGTGCTTCGCAGAAGTAATAACGCCACCACGTTGCAAGCCTTTCATGTAAGCAATGGCCTTTTGCGTTACTTGATACTTATTTTCTCCAAATGAGCGGAAGTTGATAACAGGGTTGTTGGGATTGTTGTTGATATCTACCACAGGCGCATAATTCACATGCACGCCTATACGCTTACACTGAAGGGCTATTTGATAACCCATTTCTTCGAGTAGCGGGGTATTGCCTTGCATTGCACCAAGCGCCATTTGATAAGGGAAACGCGTTGTACTATCGAGACGCATACTTAAGCCCCATTCCAAGTCCATTCCTATCAACATGGGCACTTTGGCCATGGCTTGTAGCTTATTGACTAATACCGCTTGCTTACTAGGATTTCCAGCAAAAAATACCAATCCACCTACATGATAATCTCTTACGATTTGGTTGAGGCGTGTGGTATCGTAGGTTGCGTTGTAATTAGCACGAGGCATCATCAATTGCCCAATCTTTTGGTCAACTGTCAGCGTTTTAAATACAGAGTCTACCCATTTTTGATTGGCATTGGGAAAAAGCTCTAATTGAGCCAAAGCCCCCGAACTTGCCAAACCTAGGATAGCTAAGGTTTTGATGAAGTAATGCGTTATTTTCATTAAGCGTTTCAAAGGTTGATTGAATATGCAAGATAAGAATTTTTTGAGGGATACGCTTACGGAGTTGTGTGGGAATGAGGTGGGTAGTGTATCGCGACATGATTTGATATCTATTAGTAGAATCAGTTTACATTGTTATGCTTTAGGTTATAGGTGTTAGTTATTAGGCAAAAATGTATTTCGAATTCTATAAAAGATACTTTTATATTTTTCGCATTAGGCATAAAGCCTATTGCGGATAAAATCCCAACTATTTAACTTCTTTTACTTAATTATACAAAATCTATAATATTACTCTAGTAAATAAGCGTATCCTGACCTAACTTTGTAAAATATTATTCAACAAACTAAAAAACAGTGAAATACATCAAACCCATCGAACAGCTCATCCAAGAATCGGAGGAGTCAGGCGAGAAAACACTCAAACGCTCTCTTAATGCATTTCAATTAATTATGCTCGGTTTAGGGGTAATTATTGGAGCAGGCTTATTTTCACTTACAGGTTTGGCGGCAGCCAATAATGCTGGGCCAGCAGTGACGCTTTCTTTTGTGGTTGCGGCGGTTGGCTGTGCTTTTGCAGGCTTATGTTATGCAGAGTTTGCGGCAATGATTCCTGTGGCAGGTAGTGCTTACACGTATTCGTATGCGACACTCGGCGAGTTAGTAGCATGGATTATCGGTTGGGATTTGGTGCTGGAATTCTCTGTGGGTGCTGCTACAGTGGCGATTAGTTGGTCTAATTATTTGGTGAAGTTTTTAGCTTACTATCAACTTTATATTCCTCCTCAATTGGTTCACTCGCCATTTGAAACGGTTACGCTGGCCGATGGACAGCAGATTCATGGTTTGTTTAACTTGCCTGCGACCTTAGTGGTGGTGTTAATGTCCTTTATTTTGATGCGTGGTACCAAAGGTTCTGCTATATGGAATGCTATTGTGGTGTCGCTCAAAGTGGCGGTGGTACTGGTATTTATTGCTTTGGGATGGAATTATGTGCAACCACAAAACTATCAACCTTATATTCCTGCTAATACAGGTGTGTTTGGAGAATATGGTTGGTCAGGAATATTACGTGGAGCAGGTGTAGTATTTTTTGTATTCCTAGGATTTGATATTATTTCGACAGCGGCACAAGAAACTAAAAATCCACAGCGTAATATGCCTATTGGTATTATTGGTTCTTTGTTAGTTTGTACCGTTTTGTTTGTGTTATTTGCACATGTCATGACAGGTCTTTCACATTATACTACTTTCAAAAACAATGCTGCACCTGTAGCGGTGGCTATTCAACAAACGCCATACGCTTGGTTATCCCAATTGGTAATTTTAGCCATTTTAGTGGGTTATACCTCTGTAATTCTGGTAGATTTGATGGGACAGTCACGGGTATTTTTTAGTATGTCTAAAGACGGACTTCTGCCTAAAATCTTCTCTGAAGTACATCCCAAATTCCGTACGCCTTGGAAGTCCAATATTTTATTCTGTGTATTTGTAGGTTTGTTTGCAGCTTTTGTTCCAATCGATGTTGTTGGTGAAATGACTAGTATTGGTACTTTATTGGCCTTTGTAGTGGTTTGTGGCGGTATTTTGGTTTTAAGAAAAACGAATCCAGATATTCCACGCTCATTCAAAACACCTTGGGTGCCGTTTGTGCCAATTATGGGGATATTGACTTGTGTAGGAATGATGGCATTCTTGCCATTAGATACGTGGATTCGACTGATTGTGTGGATGGCTATTGGTATGGTGATTTATTATACCTACGGGCGCAAGAATAGTATTATTAGAAATAAACAATCTTAATATTTGTAAATAGGTTCTAGAGTAGTAAATGAGGTAAGTAAATAAATGAGTTCTTTATTTACATTACCTCATTTCCTATTCTAGAACTAAAACACTTTGGCTCTTCTCTTTAAAACACTTGCCTCTTTTATCTAAAAACGCTTATTTTAGATAATAAATAATACTTTTCTAAATCTCATAGGTAGGTTTTATGAAATTTCTTTCCATTGTTAATTTTACAGCAGCTTTTCAGGGAGTCTTCTTGTGTATAGTCTTATTAGGGCGTAATAGAGCTACCCCCGAAAACAAGGCTTTGGCCTTATTAGTTACTGTAATTTCTTTGAGCCTATTAGGTCCTGTGTTAGGCATGACTGGATATTATCGCGAACTCCCTCATTTGATTCGAATAGGAGACCCTCTAGTGCTATTGTATGGACCGTTTTTATATCGTTATATTAGCCTTCTTACACATAAAGGCAATCCTATATGGTGGCATTATATACCTTTTTGGCTATATCTAGGATCCCTAATTCCTTTTTACTTGCAAAGTGCTGAAGCAAAAATTGCTTTTGGAGAAAAAGTATTTCTGAATAATACACCTTCAGGGTTAGTGATATTTATATTATCACTTCGTACAGTTCATATATTTTTTTACATTGTAGCAAGTCTAAACTTGACGCGAAAATTTCAGCAAACACTTCTGGATAACTATTCAGACTTAAGTCGACTCAATCTCAACAAAGCTAATTTTGTACTTAAGCTTTTTATTTTGGTGTTGATGTTGGCTATTATTGTATTTGTGTCAATGTATTTCTGGCCACTTAATTTTGTCATTATCAATAATTTAATTGGACTAGCATTTGCTATCTTGATTTATGTATTGGCCTATACTGCTTGGAATCGCCCAATTATTGCAGAAGAGCTTGTCGTTAGAGAAGCCTTTGAAAATGGAATCAATAATGTTGAGAAACGGCCACGCAGCACATATAATCTTCAAGCTGAGATAAATGAAAACTTAGCAGTACGCATGAAGAGTTTATTTGAATCCCAACAGATATATCTGCAAAGTGAGCTTTCTTTGAGTCAGTTAAGTTTAGAACTGGGTGTTCCTGCCTATCAAGTGTCAGAGGTAATTAATCGACAGTACCAAGAAACCTTTTTTGATTTAATTAATCGTTATCGGATTGAGGAAATCAAACGTCGCCTTAATGACGATCAATACAAGCATATGTCTATTCTAGGTATAGCTATGGATTGTGGATTTAATTCTAAATCTTCATTTAATACAGCTTTTAAGAAATTTACGGGTGTGACTCCTTCAGAATACAAGAAAAAGTAGGTTCGACTTTCTAAATCAGAACGTTTTATACTGAAAATCGGACGATTGTGGTGTAATGATGGTGATAATTTTGAGTCATTATCTCACACACAAACGAAAAGTATCATGAAGAAGTTTTGCTTTATTATTTTATTATGGTCTTATCAGCTTTTAGCTCAAGAGACTACCTTCAATACAAATTATAGCATTGAGTTGGATCCCATTGCGTATGTACTTAAGGGGTATTCTTTTCATGGCATTATTCAGCCATCTTCTCATATAAGTTTTGATTTAGGCATTTTTGGTATTGAGGAACCTGAAGGATTTTCAGGCAATGATGGGTTTAAAATTCGACAGAATGGATTTGGTATAAAGGCCAATTACCATTTTGGGGAAGGCACTACTCGTGGATTGTATACAGGTCTGAATATTGGTTATGCTACTGTAGATGCTACTCATAATACTAGTTTGGCAGTTGCGGATGGCAATAATATTACAATTGGCGCTCAAATGGGATATCGCTTTTTCTTTCATAAACCGCAAGAAGGCATTCAAAAGGGTCTATACCTTGTTCCTTGGTTTAGCTACGGCTATGTTGTGCATACGAAAGCAGTAAAGTTTACCAATCTCCAATATGACAATAGTAAATGGCTATTTTTTCCAACGATACATATAGGCTATCGTTTTTAGAGAATTATATTCCAAATAATTGCTCACAATTGTTAATTACAACACCCTCTCATAACAACAAACATGTTTATAGGTCATTTTGCTGTAGGCTTTGGTACAAAGGCCATTCAGCCACGTATATCGCTAGGAGCTTTATTTTTATCGGTTCAGTTTTTGGATTTGCTTTGGCCAACGCTACTACAGCTGGGTCTTGAAAAGGTAGAAATTCGAGCTGGAATCACAGCTTTTAATCCGTTGGACTTTATATATTATCCTATTTCTCACAGCTTAATAATGGCACTTGTGTGGTCTGCTTTGTTAGGAGGCATTGCAATGGTCTTTTATCAAAATCTCATCATTGCTACGACTCTGGGGCTATGTGTGCTGAGTCATTGGGTATTAGACTTGACTGTTCATATTCCTGATTTACCTATTTATTGGAGCAAAAACTCTCCTAAAGTAGGATTAGGTTTATGGAATCACGTTTGGCTTACTATGGCATTAGAGTTTCTGTTATTGGCACTAGGGTTATTTCAATATATCAAGACTTCCACAGCTCAAAATTGGATGGGGATTGTGGGGCTATGGGGGTTGATTGGATTATTAATCTTAATTCAGATAGGTAATGTGTTTGGACCACCCCCACAACATGCTGAAGATATTGCTTGGGGAGCACAACTACAATGGATTTTGATAGTATGGGCTTATTGGGTAGATACTAATCGCCAGAGAGATGTAGTTTAACAGGATATTATCCTAATGGATGTTATTCATAATTCATCGGAATCGTGTAGGATTGATTTGATAAGGTCGAAATAGTTATGTTTTTGCTTACTTGTTCATAGTGTTTGCCTTTGGCTGTAATGGTAAAACTAATAGGATGCTTAACACTTGGCTTGGCATTTGGTGAAAGTACCAACGATAGCAAGTTGCCAACAATTTTATGATTTTTACTTTCCAGATCACTCAGAACTAGATTTCTGTCTGGACCAGAAATAGAAATGGTTAGATTTTTAGGAAACATAATATTAGGTTGATCTTCATCCACAAACTCAATGAGGATTGGGGGATGAGAGTTACTCATATTATTGGGAAATCGAGTATCATTAAAGGGATTAATATTTTGACAACGTAAAAACAAAAGAGGAATCACTAATAGTAATAAACCGCCACAGGTTACAGAAGCGATAGTCTTTTTCATAGGTTATGATTTAAATTAGTGGAAAGCGAAATCAACGACATCAAGGAATAAATGTATTCCTTGATGTCGTTTTTGTATCTATTTACTGACAATTATTGAGTGGATAAATAATTGTTGCGTTTACTTCCCCTGTTTTTACGTCAATTGGGAAAGAACCATTCAGACCTGTTGATGAAATGATGGTAGCGCTATCGCCATTGATGGTAACTTCACCAGCGAAGTCAATTCCATTGTAAGTAGCTGTTAAGGTATATTTTACCCCTTTCTTCATACCAATGATGGCTTTTCCTTCAACAACACTTACGAGTTGTTCTGCATTGGTATCATCTACAAGTTTTAACCAAACTGTAGGTTTGACACTGATATTTTTACTAATACAAGCCGCTGTAAAGTCAAGATTAACTTTTACTGCGTCAGATTCGGTATCAGTAAGAGTGGGTTCTGGCGCCTCTTTAACTTTTACATCTATAGATACTACTGCATTATTACAAGCCTTAAATGTCTGAGTACCACCTCTTGTAGTCGTATTTGGAGCAGTACTAACTGGAGTAACGACAATACGTCCAGTATAGCCACTAGGTACTCGTTTTACTTTAATGGAATAACTTGAACCATTAGATATTTTAAAATTATAGAAGCTCTTACTGAACTTTGCTTTTCCACTTTTAGAGTATGTAATCTTTGCACTAAATTTGGATGAGCCATATCTAACATCAGACCTTACTTTTATTTTGATAGTTTTGGAACCACAAGTTTTTCCTTTATAGTTTTTAGCAACTGTCCATACTGACAAATGGGATACTTTAAAGTTGGCAATCAAATTTCCGTTGGCGTCTTTGGCGATAGTGGCAACTCCTTCTTCTGTCCATTCATCTTTAGCTTTATCATAACTCCATACAGGAATTTGATCACCTACGTTCATTGGAGCTTCTGTTTCTGGGTCTTCATAGTTTGGATTAAGCGATAATGTTACATCCAATGGTGTTGAGAAACTTTTAACATTTTTGCCACCAGCAGCCATTTCAATGTCCAAAAATCCTGCTGATAGAAACGTCCCAAAATCGGTTGTTCCATCTTTATACTTAATGACATTCCCTTCTCCTTCGTTTGGCAAGCTATTGGCTGCTTCTTCTGTACCTGTGCCGTATTGCACAATCGTACTCGAAACGTTAGTAGTATTGATTACCAAACCGTTTTCATCTTTCACTTGCGTGCCCGGCGCGATAGCAATTTTAGCTACTTCTGGTTTTGAGGAGGTTGCAGGCACTGTAATAGTTTCGCCAATGGCTAATAAGGTTGTTTTTGAAACCGCTCCAACGCCATCGGGTAACGCATTGAGGTTTGTCAGTGCTACTCTATAGGTAGAGCTTTCTAAATCGGTTACTACTACACTGTAGTTGGTAGATACGTAGTTTGGTCCTTTGACAGATACCGTAAATTCTACAGGAGCGCTCTCAGTTGGGTTGGCATTTTGTCCTAATACTACCGAAAGCAAATTGCCTGTTACCTTAAAATCTTTTCCTCCAAGGTCTGTAAAAACAAGGTCTTTGCTAGGTCCTGAAATTGTTACGGTTAAATCTTTGGGTAAAGTTTTACTGTTGGGATTTGCATCTACAAACTCAATCAGAATCGGAGATTTATAGACGTTGTTGTTGACGGTAAGCTCGACACCTTCAAGTGGATTAATTTGTTGACAACCGAAAGTAAGAGCTAGTCCTAGCGAAAGCAGTACCGCAGGACGGAATATAGAAGTAAATATTTTTTTCATCTGAATTTAAAAGAAGATTGATTAAAGAAGGAAAATTTAGTCCAGTCTGATGGCTAATCTCAGATTGACAACTGGCCAGTATTTCCAGTCTTTCATGTTTTCTTGAACTTTGGCTTGTTGTTCGCTCATACTGCTCAATCTTTTGTCACCTGTTAAGGTTATTTTAGGTGTTTGTGTATAGTAAGAGCCTACTTCAAAGCCAAAACCAACTCTTCTTTTAGGGACAGTTCGTCCAAAGCCAATGCCAGCAAAAGGTGCATATTGTTTGCCATAATCAACGGTAAACTGCACGTTACCTACCTCTTCAGGTGTAAACGTTGTACTGCCAAATTTGTAAGTGCCCGTTGGTGTTACAACGAAAGCAATTTGTCCTTTATCGAAATACGAAGCGCCTCCAAACAATTTGAAACTACTTTTCTTGAATGGGTGATATTCAAAAGAAAGACTAGCGATGGATACGTTGGCATCACCTCCCAATTTTACTTCTTCGCCAGAGGTCTTAGCGGTAGTGTTGGTGTTGTATTTGAAATAACTATATCCCAAACGTGCAGTGATTTTTGGACTGATGGCATAGCCAACGTCTATACCAGGGGTAGTACCAAGATTTAAACTAAGGCCTAATTTATGAGAAGTGCCGCTTAGCGATTGAGCTTTTGTTACACTGCTGTAACTAATAAGACATACATAAAGAAGGAATAAACTAAAAGTAGTTTTTTGTTGCATAAGTTTTTAACTGAATTTTAGAATACATACATAATAATTAAAGTATTTACGGGGGTGTATATAGGAGGTATTACGAGAAAAGGATTCAGATTATTTACACTAAATTTTGAGAACATGGAAGTGTCAAATTAAGCAAGTGTAATAAAGGTGTTGATTATTAGCCAATCAATGAAGTATGGTTTATAGCAATTAGGCTTTAGGCACAAAGTGAGCGTTTGTTGAATAACAACTAATGACTCTTTCGTTGTAAAACGCTTTGTGCCATTGCCCTCAAGGTAGAGGTTGTACCATAAATTTGTTCGTGTAATCCTATATTATAAAAAGAGTGTTAGCGATAAGTAATCAGCTATAGCAAAAATCTTAATTAATGTTTTACTTGGGTTCAGGTTCAAGACTTGAATAGAGTGGTTTGTATTTAGAAAACAATTGTTTTGCACCCATAAGTATAAACCAATCTTGTCGTACTAAAGCCTAACAGGATTGGTACGACAAAGATGATAAGGAAGATTGGGAAACCTCAAAAAATGGGCATGACAAAAAGTTGACAAAATGACAACTTTTTCAAAAACAGAGGCTTACAGAAATGTTTTAACTTTTATCTAATGTTTTTTTTCTTAAACGTAAACGAGTCTGGTGAATGGTATTTTTATTTACACCAATCATATTCGCCATTTCTTGTGTGCTCAAATCTAGCTTTTCGAGCATCATCAAGCGAAGTTCGGCATTGGTGAGGTCAGGGTATTTTTCTTTGGCAGACTGCATATAACCTGGGTGTACTTTCTCAAACATACGCTTGAAGTTAGTCCAGCCTTCGTCAGTAAGAATGGTAGATGAAATAAGTTTTTCGAAATGCTCAAGTTGGTTATCGGAGGCATTTAGTTTTTCATTTTCTTGGCGGAGGCTTTCGATTAACTCCGACATATTACGAAAGTGTTTGGTTTGCCATGCAAGTTCGTTTTGGGCTGCTTCCAATTCGCTTTCTTGCTCGCGATGCTTATGTCGCAAACGCTGGTGGTTTACATATACCAATCCTAGCACCAGTAGCAAAATCAAAATAATGGCGTTGCGCAAATACTTCTGTAATTGCTTTTCACTCTCAATGGCTTTTACATGGTTGGCGTACTTTTCTACTTCATACCGCAATTGCATTTGTGATAATTTTTGAGCATCATTTCGGCGATTGAGACTATCTTGAAGCATTTGTGCCAAATGCGTATATCGTAACGCCTCCGCATAACTGCCTACTTTTTCGTAGTATTCCGAAGAATATTTATAGAGTCGAAGCGGCTTGAAATAGTCAAGTTTTCCATCAGGCTCTAATGAGGTTTTGATATTATTGGCAAGCTTTAGAAGTGGAGCCACTTCATTGATTTTTTTTAGCTTTAATTTTACAGGAATCAATACCATTAAGGCATCAAATTCAGCTTGTTTTGAGACAACGGTATCTAATGAAAGTCGAGATTTGATCAGCTGAAATCCCTTACTGGCGTAAACTTCTCCTTCTTTGATTTTCCCTTGGTCTAGTAATAACGAAGCGATGTCGATGGAAGCAAAATTTAGCCAAAATTCACTCCAATATTTGTGCTCGGGTATATCTGAGTGGAAGTTTTGATGAAAAGCTAAAATCCTTTTTGCATAAATCATCGATTTGTTGTACTCCTTTTTATTTTTCCAATAGGTTTGTAAATAACTTAATACCTGAGTATAGTGAAAGCCTCCCTCTATAGTAGGCTCGATATATCGTTCGGCAATCCGTAGGTATAAATAGGCTTTGTCAAAATCACCCAAATCCCAAAGACATTTACTAAAGTCAAATAGGATAGAGGCAATGTTATAGTCTCTACACTTTTCAAATCCAAGCTCTTGTAGTTGTTCCAATGAGGGTTGTATATCTACATAATACTGTTCGCTCGAAATCTTCTGACCCAAATACAAACTATTAGTTAATGAAGCAGCGGCAATCAATGCTTCAATATCATAACCTTGCTGACTAGCAATTCTTTGCATTTCTTCAAATTCTCCGGAGATACTCGTTGGTTTTCCTTTGGGAAACTTAAAACCAACATTGGTTCCAATTAATGCAAGGTAGTAACTGAGTGCTATTTGGGTGTGATAATCCTTTTTGAAGTCAGCAACTTCAACCATTTGTGCCAGTAGTGAAGATAATTGATTTACATTGGCAACTTTCCAAAATGGATAATCATGCACATAGCGATAGCGCTGTGCTGCACTCATTTCCATAAATTGGTTTTTGTTGAATACAGGTTGGGCAAGACAAAGGTTTCCTAAACAGCAGACAAAAAGGATTGTCGCAGTAAGGTATTTTTTTTTTAGTGGTATGGGAAAAAGAAAGAGGCTTTTCATTCTAGAAATTGTTCTCAAAAGCAAGTGTGCAAGAACAAAGATAAGCTAGCTTTTTTGAATTGAGAATGATGAGCTATGAATTAATGAAAGAATCAATTCTATTTCGGATTTCTGATTGGGAATTTCAAAGAAGATGTTATTAGTTAATAGGATATTCGTTATTTGAAAGTGTTCATAATCAAAGTGTTATAGTCGAGTTGTGCCCAAGATATATTACTAAATTAATCTTTCTTACTACTTACGAAAGATATTTTAAAGAACATAACAATCTAATCAAAAATCCGATGTACTCATCTTCAAATAACGAATATCCTGTTAACTAATAACTTACTATTTCCTAGTAGCTCATTTCTACAATTTCTTTTACAACTTCTGGAGTAATATCACGGCGTTCGCCTAGCCCTTTCCAGCCTCTTTCGGTAAAACGCTTTTCGATAAACTCACCAGTATGAGCATAGTCGCTAGTGTATTCTGACAAACGTGTTTTTACACCTAGCTCATGCAACCAAGCAACAGTACGTTCGATAGCAGCATGGGCTTTTTCTTCGGTAGTACCTTCAGTAATATTCCACACTCGCTCACCGTATTGCGCCAGTTTTTCTTTTTTGTTGTCAAAACGATTACGATATAAGTTCGGGAAAATAATAGCCAGTGTCATGGCATGGTCGATATTGTACAAAGCTGTAAGTTCGTGACCAATCATGTGCGTAGCCCAGTCGGTTGGCACACCTTTTTGAATCAGACCATTAAGAGCCATTGTACAGCTCCACATAAAGTTGGCAGCCGCTTCATAATTGCTAGGATCAGCCAAAATCTTTGGCGCAACTTCAATCAAAGTCTGTAAAATACTTTCAGCAAAACGGTCTTGAAGCCAAGCATTGGCAGGGTAAGTCATATATTGCTCCAATACGTGAGTATAGGCGTCGACAATACCATTGCGCAACTGGCGTTCAGGAATACTTTTGATTACTTCAGGGTCGAGAACAGAGAATTTTGGGAATAAGCCAGGTCCACCCATACTTAATTTTTCTTGCGTTGCTACTCTTGTAACCACAGCTCCTGAGTTCATTTCAGAACCTGTAGCAGGCAACGTCAACACAGTACCAAATGGCATTGCTTTTGTTGTACGGATAGATTTTGCTAAAATATCCCAAGGTTCACCTTCAAAGTCTACAGCTGCTACGATAAACTTCGTTCCATCAATCACCGAACCTCCACCAACAGCTAATACATAATCAAGCTTTTCGGTACGAATGATTTCTACGGCTTTCATCAGCGTTTCGTAAGTAGGATTTGGTTCTATCCCACTAAATTCTACGACTTCATGACCTTTCAATGCTTCGATAACTTGTTCGTAAACACCGTTGGTTTTGATACTACCACCACCGTAAGTCATCAAAACACGAGCGTTTGCAGGAATTTCTTTGGCAATAGTAGCTATTTGACCTTTTCCAAAAAGAATTTTGGTAGGATTCTGTAATTCAAAGTTTAACATGTTTGGTTTTTGTTTAAAAAATGAAAATATAATCCTTCAGGCTGTAAATGGTTGAAAATGTTTATGGCCTAAAGCTTTTAAGAAAAACACCTTACCCCTTACAAAAGTTTCTGTAGCAGGACAGCCTTTGAGTAGTTTTAGGAGGCTTCCCCTTTTGTTATCAATGTTTTAAAGACGATTATTTAAGTAATAAGTGATCATGCAGGATAAGATTTAAGTTATTTGTTGAGGCAACAGGCAACAGGCAACAGGCAAAGAGTAAAGAGTGTTAAAATGTTTTTCATATCCAAAATCCACCGCCCAAAGCCGTTATCTGAAAGCCTAAAGCACACAACTTAAATCAAATTTGGTGCTTCTACTCAATGTAAAATATTATTTTACATTCACAATTTACAACTAGTAGTGTACGAAGAATTATAAAACCATTTATTTCGGATATCGGATGTTGGATTTCGGAACTGTAACCTTCTGTATTTTGTAAAAACAAAGATGATTTTCTTTATTTCCGAAATCAGAAATCCCAAATCCGCAATAGTTGGAAATCCTTCGTACAGTACTAATTCACAACTCACAATTCAGCACTAATACTTCCTACTGGTAATCAAACTATCTAAACTCAATTCTTTCATGAAACAACTTTTTTTATGGGCTTGTGCTTCGCTTTTGGGTGTGCAGTCTTTTGCGCAGACCGATAAACTTTGGTACGATTCACCAGCCAAAACATGGGTAGAAGCGCTCCCTATTGGTAATGGTCATTTGGGTGCTATGGTTTTTGGTCGTACTGGCAAAGAACTCATTCAGCTAAACCATACCGATTTTTGGTCGGGTGCTCCCAAAGATTGGAACAATCACAATGCAGCTCAGTACTTCCCTGAAGTAAAGGCATTGATGAAACAAAAGAAATACGCCGAAGCAGAGGAGCTTTCTAAAAAACTCCAAGGCGCATTTACACAGTCGTATCAGCCTCTTGCCGATCTTACGATGACATTTTCGGATACTACTCAGATTGGAGAGTATTACCGTGATTTGGATTTGAATACTTCTACCACTCATGTTCGCTATAACACACCTAAGGCTACTTATGAGCGTGAACTACTAGTTAGCTTCCCTGATAAAGTAATGGCTATGCGTTTGACAGCTAAAGGTGGTCGTAGTTTAGGTTTTACGATTGGTGCATCGTCTTTGATGAAAAATAAGGTTTGGGTTGATGGCAATATCTTAAAAATTAGATTGAAAGCACCTAAACATGTAGAACCCAATTACAGAGGAGGCTTTAAGCCAGAAGAAGCCGTTCAATACGACGATTGGAATGGCGAAGGAATGGAAGCGGAGGTTTGGGTACAAGTCAAATCTGCAACAGGTAAAGTAAGTGTTAAAGATAATCAGTTGGTCTTGGAGAATGCTTCAGAGGCAGAAGTGTACGTAGTAGCAGCTACAAGCTACAATGGACGTTTCAAATCGCCAGGTTTGGACGGTCTAGAACCTTCAAAACAGGCGGGTCAATGGATGCGCTTGGCATCGGGGCGTTCTTATGAAAGTATTCGTAAAATGCACTACCAAGATTATCACGCACTGTATGGTCGTGTAGACTTGGCATTGGAAAGCAAAGGCACGGCTAATATTCCTACCGATAAGCGAATTGTTAATTATGCCAAAGATGCTGACCCACAAATGGTAGCTTTGTTGTTTAATTATGGTCGCTATTTGTTGATTTCTTCGTCGCGCCATGGCGGTCAGGCAGCAAACCTTCAAGGTATTTGGAATAATATGGTACGTCCACCATGGAGTTCTAACTATACGACCAATATCAACGTGCAAATGAATTACTGGCCTGCCGAAATGTGTAATCTTTCGCCATTGACAGAACCATTGATGAATTTGATTAAAGATTTATCCGTAAATGGTAAAAAAACGGCAGAACTACACTACAATCTCAAAGGCTGGGTAGCGCACCACAATACCGATATCTGGGGCTTGACTTCTCCTGTTGGTGATTTTGGTACTGGCGACCCTGTTTGGGCCAACTGGCAAATGGGTGCTGCATGGTTGTGCAGTCATGTGTATGAGCATTATTTGTACACAGGCAACAAGCAGTTTTTACAGGAGTTTTATCCAGTGATGAAAGGCGCCACCGAATTTGTGATTGGTTTCTTGGATAAAAACGATGCGGGTTATTATGAGTTAGCTTTTGGGGTATCTCCCGAAAACCAGTATAAGTATCAAGGAAAAAACTTAGCTATTTCGGCAGGAACAGCTATGGACCTAGCCTTGACTCGTGAGTTATTGAACAACTGTTATCAAGCGGCCAAAGCATTGAATCAAGACCCTGCTTTTGTGAAGCAATTGGAAGAGTTATTACCGAAACTTCAACCTTTCAGAATCAACGCTAAAGGGAACTTGATGGAATGGTCAGAGGATTTTGAAGAAACAGATGTACATCATCGTCACTCTTCACATTTGTATGCTTTGCACCCAAGTAACCAAGTAAACCCTTGGACTTCCCCTGAATTGTATAAAGCCGTGAAAAATTCCTTATTACGTCGTGGCGATGAAGGTACAGGTTGGGCAATGGGTTGGAAAGTAAACTTCTGGGCGAGATTATTAGATGGCGACCATGCGATGATTATTCTCAAAAACCTTTTGAGTCCTATTGGTTTTGAAGGATATGACTATCATAAAGGAGGTGTATATCGTAACTTGTTTGATGCTCACCCGCCATTCCAGATTGATGGAAACTTCGGTGCTACCTCTGGTATTGCCGAAATGTTGTTACAATCACACTCTGGCGCAGTACACCTATTACCAGCTTTGCCAAGTACTTGGCAAAAAGGACAAGTAAAAGGATTGGTAGCGCGTGGAGGATTTGAGGTGGATATGACTTGGGAAAATGGTAAACTCAAAAATGCTACTATCTTATCAAAATTGGGAGGCACTTGCCGTATTCGTTCTGAAGTATCTTTGAAAATCAAAGGGGCAAAACTAGCAAAAGGAACAGTATCAAACCCGCTTTTAAAGTGTATTGATGGCGCCAAACCTATTTCGGTAGTTGGACAACCCTTAGCTACAGAAACAACCAAAAAGTACTACGAATACGATGTAGTGACTAAAAAAGGCGAAAAAATCGTTTGTCAATAGCAGAGATAAAGGATTAGTCTACTATTTCATCTGTAGAGATGCAATATTTTGTGTCTAGAGATATATCCTTTTAAAATTTAGTAACAAAAAAGGCGGACGAAATTAGTTTTTCGTCTGCCTTTTTTGTTACGGGTGAATAAATTCACCCGCTAAGTGGAATTAAATCTCTTATTTTGGCAGTGTAACCTATTTTTTAAAATTCTATTTTGAGGGAAATATTTCAATATTTCTGCAATCAGAAGTCCCAAATCCGCAATAGTCTGAAATCGGATGCAAGGTGTTAATTCACAGATAGTCATTTAGCTCAAAATAATCACTCATTCACTCAACCACAAATCACTCAATAACTCACAAATCTTCCATATTGCCAGTGCTATAATATTGATAGATTTTCTTTTTCAAAAGCCAATCGTATTTGGCTATCTCTGCGTTTTGTTGAATCGTAAAAAAGCTATTTTTAACCGATTCAAAATCCTTTATTTTCACTTCTCCTCGTTGTACTTTCTGTAAGGTGGTATTAAAATACACCTGCCAGACTTGTAATGTTTTTTGTGCTGCCTGATATTGCAAAATGGCCGCTTCCAAATTATTAGTTGATAAGAGCGCTTCTTTATAAATCTCAGCTCGTGCCGAAAGCATCGAAATATGTGCATTTTCGATATTGATGGCGGCTTGTTGTTGCTGGTATTTTCGAAGTCCACCTGTTATAATAGGCAAATTGATTTGAAAACCCACATACGCACTGGCCAGTTGTTTCCATTGCGAAACCAAAGACGTGGTCTTGTAACTGTATGCGTAGTTTGGGGAAAGTGCCAGACGTAATTGCCCTTGCGAATACACAGGAATGGTATCGGTGCGAACCAAATAAGCTTGGTCTACTTCACGAAAAAGGCTCGAAAAGGGCAAAGACACTCCTGCCGCCAATGAGATTGTAGGATAGGCACTGGCCTTTACAGCATCGAATTGCAAAGCCACTAATTTTTGGTTGAGTTGCGTTATTTTGGTTGATGGATGCCAGTATGCCATTTTGTAAAATAAGTCATACTCTCCCTTTTTTTGCCCGATAGGTCTATCTATGGTAAATGTTTCGTCTTTTATTTCTGCAATTTCAATGCCCAAAGGATCGGGCAATGCCAAAAGTGTACCAAGGTTAATTTGAGCTGTTTTCAACTCATTTTTATATTTTGTCAACGTAAACTCATCGTTGGCTACTTGTGCTTGCCATTCCAAAATACTGTAAGCCGTATCTGGATTAGTAGTATTAGCTTTTTGGAAAATAGCTAGTTGCTCACCCGAAATGCTGAGCTGACGTTCGGCACTTTTGACATAAACTTGTTGTAATAATATCTGAAAATAGGCCTGTGTGATTTGTATGGCTATGGCAACAGTATTTTTTTGTTCTTGAAGGCTCGCTATCTCTTGTTCAACGATACTTTGTTGATGGGAGTTTTTTTTACGACCACCCGCCCACAATACTTGGTTCATATTTACTCCCATAATATTGTTGATAAAACCATTGGTCGCATATTGATAGGTTGTGGGGTCAAGCGAACGTCCCATTGCCAACGTCGGACTTACCGAAAACTGAACGGTAGGATAGAGGTCGGTTTTGGTATAAATAGTTTTTTCTAATGCTAACTCTTGGTTCAGACGAGTTTGCTTGATTTGAAGATTATTGTTTTGAGCATGTTGGATACATTGATGAAGATTCCAAACCTTTTGCGCTCGGACAGGCATCAGACTTATCGCTAAAAAAGTTATGATGAAGAAAAAAGTTTTCATAGGTCAACCAAAATACTGGTGGTTGTTGATGGTTTAATAAAAAAGCCACTGACTCAGCACGTATGCCTATCAGTGGCTTCAGCTATCCAATTGATTTTTACGGGTTAAGGAGTTATAATGGCGGGTAAAATATTTACAAATAACTCCTTATAAGAAAAATTATTTATTAATAATCACAGCAACTGATGGTGTAATGCCAACGTTTGCCAAACCTCCTGTTACTGTTGTAGGAGCTGTTGCCGAAATGTATTTCGCACCACTAGTATTGTTTAATAAATTCGTCACAACAGTTGTATTGTTATTTACATTGTTTCCTAGTACTTGTGTATTGCTAACGTTAAGATTAGCTACTGTAGGGTTATTTGACAATGTGTTTACCACTGCAAATGTATTCAAACGTGCTACGTTACTTGTTGCGGTATTAACTAAACCGCTTGTACCTGAAACAACGGTAAGACCTCCGTTTGATGGGCTTGTAAGATTTGCAACATTAGATGTTACTACAGGAGCATTAAGATTGCCAACAACTGGATTTAATACGCCATTAAGAGTTCCTGTAAGTGCTTGTGCATGAGATGCTACAACAGAACCAAATACTAGTGCGGATAAAATAAAGAGCTTTTTCATAATAAAAAATGAGTTTTTGTAAATGTGGAATATATGGATTTAGGACAGCTCAACGTAAAATAGAGACAATACAAAGGAACCCATGCCAATGAAGGCATGCTGTCGTTTTTTTTATTGTCTCACAAATGTTGGAATTCAAAAATATATACGGGGCAGATTGAAGATTGGATTGCAAGGATTGATATTTTTTTGAAAATATATTTTTCTATGCTATTGATTCTGTGGATTATATCAAAAAAATAAGCGTTTTTAGAAGAATAGGCTTAAATTAGCCGAAGATAATTTACATTCCCCCCAAAAACTTTTCTACATAAATAACAATTACTCATAATGAAAAACCTATTAATCTATTCTCTATGTTTGATGTTCAGCTTGCTTAGTGCGTGTCAATCTGACGAATCAACTCCTCCTGTTGACCGAAGTAATGGTATAAATACGGCCCAACAGTTAGACAGGTTTACCAAAGACTTATCCATTGTCGATTCCATTATTATCTATAACAACAAAAACTCTAGTATTTTGAAATTAGGTAAAGCCAAGCCGGTGTTTTACGAATACTATATGCTAGTCAATGGCCAAGAAATAGATCTGACTTATGCCCTTGTTACATCTTTTGGTCCAAAATATGTGGGAGACTTTCGATATACGGAAGTAGTCATTTATATCAAAGAACCTATTCCATATACTCCAATTAGAAGGTAAATAGAAGTTTTCTATCATTACGAATTAAAGGATTATTTTAAACCAAATCATAGCTGTTATGAATACTACACTGAAAAATATCCTGCTTTTCTTTTCATTATTAGGTTCAATCGTCTCGATTGGTGTATTGCTACTTTTTGCTCATGATTTTACACAAATGCAAATAGTTGGACTTTGTGTAACAGCGTTAGTTTTTATATTGAATTCGGTGAGTTTTTTAACGAGAAAAAGAGAAGGAAATCGATAATAAAAATTGGCAATAGGGTAGAATGCTATTAAGAAATTAGACTAGTTCAAGACTTAGTCGTGAACTAGCAATAGTCATCAAAAAAGAAAGCGCCGTAGATATAACAACTTAAGCTGTTTTACCTACGGCGCTTATTTATTTGAAAAAGTAATTAAGAGTTAAAAATCACTCAACCACTCAATCACCAACTCACTCAATAAACTAGGCTACGACGATTCGCCATTGTAGCACCAATTCTTCCATTTCTACTTCAACAGATTCGCTCAAAGTATCTACTACTTCTAATGAAACTGCTTGAACTTCTTGTGAGATATATTCTTTGAATGCCAATACCCCTGCCGAAACTTCAGCTTGCGTATTCAATAATTCAATTTTAATCTTGTCTGTTACTTCAAATCCAGAATCCTTACGGTAGTTTTGAACACGGTTAACAAACTCACGAGCAATCCCTTCTTGACGAAGTTCGTCAGTGATTGTGATATCTAGTGCTACTGTCAACTCGTTGTCCTTAGCTGAAAGATAACCTGGAAGGTCTTCTGTCAAAATTTCAACAAGCTCTGGCGTAACTACGATGTCGCTACCTGCTGGTGTGTATTGATTTTCTTTTTCTAAAATAGCAATATCATCGTTGCTCATAGCCGAAATTAAAGCTGCTACCTCTTTCATACGTGGACCAAACTTAGGGCCTAGTGCTTTGAAATTTGGTTTTACTTTTTTCGACAATACACCCGATGCGTCATCTAGGTATTCAACCGACTTGATATTTACCTCTGACTTGATCAAATCATCTACGCTACGGATTTGCTCACGCGTTTTTTCGCTCAATACTGGAATCAAGATTTTCGACAATGGCTGACGAACTTTGATTTTATTAGTTTTACGTAATGAGTGAATCAACGAACAAATACGCTGTGCCAAGTCCATCGAAGTTTCAAGATTTTCATCAATCCATTCTTCTTGAACAGTTGGGAAATCTGTTAAGTGTACAGATTCTTGCGCATCTGATTGGTTTATCGTCACGTTTTTGAACAACCAATCTCCATAGAAAGGAGCGATTGGTGACATCAATTGAGCAACAGTTTTTAAGCAGTATGCTAAGGTTTCATACGCTGATTTTTTATCATCAGTCATGTCGCCTTTCCAGAAACGTCTTCTTCCCAAACGTACGTACCAGTTAGATAAGTGATCACTCACAAACTCTTGGATAGCACGACCTGCTTTGGTTGGCTCGTATGTATTAAATGATTCGTCAACTTCTTTCACTAAAGTTTGAAGTTTTGACAAAATCCAACGGTCAAGCTCTGTAGCAATGCTCTTATCTAATGTGCCTGTTGGCTGATAGCCATCCAAATTAGCATACAAAGCAAAGAAGTTGTACGTGTTAGTCAATGTACCGAAGAACTTGTTACGTACTTCTGTTACACCTGCCAAGTCAAACTTCAAGTTGTCCCAAGGTTGTGCGTTAGTAATCATATACCAACGAGTTGGGTCAGCACCATATTTCTTCAACGTTTCGAATGGGTCAACAGCATTACCCAAACGTTTAGACATTTTGTTACCGTTTTTATCCAATACCAAACCTGTCGAAACTACGTTTTTGAATGCTACCGAATCCGAAATCATGGCTGAGATAGCGTGAAGGGTAAAGAACCAACCACGAGTTTGGTCAACACCTTCAGAGATAAAATCAGCAGGATATGATTTTTCGAAAATATCTTTATTCTCAAATGGGTAATGCCATTGTGCAAAAGGCATTGCACCTGAGTCAAACCAAACGTCGATAAGGTCTGTTTCGCGCGTCATTACTTTACCCGAAGCAGATACCAAATATACCTCATCCACAAACGGACGATGTAAATCAAGGGTATCTTGATCAGCTGCATCTAAGAATGCTTGGTTTTTCTCTTTTTGTTCTGCACTCAAAGCGTCGTCTTTCAAGGCGTGTTTTACGGCATTGATTAACTCCTGAGTAGAACCGATACAAACCTCTTCTGCATCTTCCGAACGCCAGATAGGAAGTGGAGTACCCCAATAACGAGAACGTGATAAGTTCCAGTCTACCAAGTTTTCAAGCCAGTTACCAAAACGACCAGTACCTGTAGATTCAGGTTTCCAGTTAATCGTATTGTTCAAGGCAATCAACTTATCTTTTACCGCAGTAGTACGGATAAACCAAGAGTCGAGTGGATAATACAAGACTGGTTTGTCAGTACGCCAGCAGTGAGGATAAGGGTGATCAAATTTCTGAACGTTGAACGCTTTGTTTTCAGTTTTCAACTTAATCGCAATACGCTCGTCTACAGAAAGGTATTTGTCACGACCTTGTTTTTCACGCTCGATTTCTTTTTCTTCGTCTGAAAGATAAGCTTCTTTTACAGGCTCGTTAGCAAAGTCCGTAATCTCAGCTACAAAACGACCTTGGCGGTTAACGATAGGGGCTTCTTTGCCACTCTCGTCTTTCACCATAATCGCAGGCACGCCATTTTGCTGAGCCACTCTAAAGTCGTCTGCACCAAAAGTTGGCGCTGTGTGAACCACACCTGTACCATCTTCTGTCGTAACAAAGTCACCCAAGATTACACGGAATGCAGGAGCATCTGGCTGAATGTATGGCAACAATTGCTCGTATTCGATACCTTCCAAATGCGCACCTTTTAACTCCATTATCACCGTCCAAGGAATCACTTTATCACCGTCTTTGTAAGCTTCAAAGTCAGCATCTTTTCCTTTTTCGTTGAAATATTTACCTACCAAATCACGTGCTAATACTACGTTTACTGGCAAATAAGTATATGGATTATACGTTTTTACTAAAACGTAATCAATGTTTTTTCCAACAGTCAACGCCGAGTTGGCAGGAAGTGTCCAAGGCGTAGTCGTCCAAGCCAAGATATAGATATTATCGCTATCGGCTGCGTCGAACAAGTACCCTGATTTTCCTGTAAGTTTTACCTTAAACTGAGCTGTCAACGAAGTATCTTTTACTTCACGGTAACAACCAGGCTGGTTCAATTCGTGCGAAGACAAACCTGTACCCGCTGCTGGCGAATAGGGCTGAATGGTATAACCTTTGTACAACAAACCTTTGTCGTACAACTGCTTCAACAAATGCCAAATAGACTCAATATAATCGTTTTTGTAAGTGATATATGGGTCATCAAGGTCTACCCAGTAGCCCATTTTCTCGGTAAGGTCGTTCCAGAGGTCAGTAAATTTCATTACTGTCTCACGGCATTTTTTGTTGTATTCTTCTACCGAGATTTTTTTACCAATATCATCTTTTGTAATACCTAATTCTTTTTCTACCTGAAGCTCTACAGGAAGACCGTGCGTGTCCCAGCCACCTTTGCGTTTTACCTGCTTGCCTTTGAGGGTTTGGTAGCGACAAAAAATATCCTTAATGGCACGTGCCATCACGTGGTGAATACCAGGTGTACCATTGGCCGATGGAGGACCTTCATAGAAAGTAAAAGTAGGTTGCCCTTCACGGATTTCGACGGATTTTTCGAAAACCTTTTGTTCTTGCCAGAATTGCAAAATTTCATCTGCTACCTGAGCGTAATCTAGGTTTTTATATTCTTTGAAGTTCATTATAAACTGTTTGCTAAAAAGCACGTTTTGTTACTTGCCAAATGGGGGCAGATGATAGGCTAAGGAAGCCCTTGTATTACTGAAACATAACAACTTGCCCCAAAATTCCTGCAAAAGTACAAAAACCTTTTTAAAAGGGGAGTCGATACCCTGAAAATAAGTAAAGGAGAAATAAAGGATAGGTTGTTGCGACATCCATTCTCCATTAGGAGTGTACGAAGGATTTCAAACAATTTTAGATTTGGGATTTCTGATTTCGGACATAGGACAACTCAAAACACATTACTCAAAACTCGCAACAAATAAAAAAGGTGTACCTGACTACAGATACACCTTTTTGCACAACATTAAAAGATTATTGCCCTTCTAACTCTCCTACTTATGAAATTTTTTTCTACTTATTATATTTACTTCAAGCCCTTAAATTGAAGTAAACTTGGCGGATGCGTAATGTCGAATCCTTAACTTTGGTGTGTCGTGATCTTATATTTTTGACTTTAAAAAGCTGCACCAATTTAAAATCTATTGAGAATCACAACGTAATTTTTTTTTAGTGGCTAGGCATCGTTTTCTCTCTAACTTTATTGCCTTATTGTTGATACAAATTTATACCTAAAAACTGGGCTTGTGGTTTGTATTCGATGAACTGTCATAAATGGAAAGTTTTTGGCAATAAATGAGCGAAATTTGGTAATAATAGTTTTTTCAGAAACTTGCAAAAGTCATTTTTTTAGACTTGTTTTTTAACATTTATCTGCTTTAAATGGTTTTTAAGTCATAAAAAATTAGATTTTTAAAATAGATAAAGTGATGAAAATGCGTAAAAAAGCAGATTTGCCTTCAAAAATTTGCGAAACTTGCAAGCGACCTTTTGCATGGCGAAAGAAATGGGAGAAAGTATGGGATGAGGTAAAATATTGCTCCGAAAAATGCCGTAAAACAAAATCACACAATCAATGACCAAAAAGGAATTACGAAAACAGTATAAAGAAAAACGCAATAACCTTACTGAATCTGAATATCAACAGCGCTGTGAGCGAATTGTGGAAAAAGTATTGGAAAACTTCGATTTTTCGACAATACATTATTTGCATCTCTTTTTGCCGATTCGTATTCAGAAGGAAATAGATACTTTTCCGCTGATTGAACAACTTCAGTTAAAATACCCACAATTGCAATTGGTAGTGCCGAGGGTCGTTCCTAACTCCTTTGAAATGGAACACTATTTATATAAGCCCGCAACAATCACTTTGAGCGCATGGGGTATTCCCGAACCTGAGCCTAACTCTTCACAACAAGTATCGCCTCAAAAGATAGATGCTGTTTTATTACCTTTATTAGTTTTTGATCAAAAAGGAAATAGAGTGGGTTATGGCAAAGGCTTTTATGATAGATTTCTGACAGATTGCCGACCAGAAGTACAAAAAATAGGCGTATGTCTCGAAGAAGCAGTGCCATTAATAGAAGAAGTAGGCGAATGGGACATTCCACTCGATTTTTGTGTGACTCCACAAAGATGTTATGAATTTGGAGTAAAAAACTGAAAAAGAACCCTTTGGAAACAGTATAGCATAGTATTTTATTAAAATATTAGGAATATATTATTCAAACTAAAGAAATTTCTTTTCTCTTCGGAGATTATGGAGTAATTTTGCGGACTTTTTGACGGGTCGCAACGTAGTGAAAATCAGAAAATTACTCACGATTTGTCAAAAACTTATAGAAAAAGCCCTATTTGACACTTAAAAAGTATGGAATGATGCGTTTATCAAAGTATGCAAAAATAGGTTGGTGTGTAGTACTATGCTGGGGGATTTCTCAGGCAGCTTTGGGACAGACAGAGCTTCCCAAACCAAAGTATATTGCAGTAGAGCGCAGTTTTTGGGGTATGAAATATATCTACGAAAGGCAGACTATCGAAAACCCATTGGCATTACAAATTCCATTATTACAACTACAAGACCCCGAAGTAAGTAGTAGGTTCTTGAAGTTTAAGAGTCAACGAAAAGCCATGCAATGGGTCAATATTGCATCAGCTGGGGTTTCACTTTATACAATTTTTAATCGAGATAAAGTTTCAAATAATTTTTACTGGACTTCATTGGGCAGTGCTTTGGTGATTACCACCTATTTGAATTTTCGCTCGACTGTCCATTTGTCGAAGTCTATTGCTCGATACAATCAGTTGCAACTGCAACAAAGTAGGATTGGGCTAAGTATAAATCAAACATCTGACCAAACGCCAGTCATTGGCTTAGGTTGGAAACAGACTTTTTAAGTAATGAGTTAGCTATCGCTAGCTTAAGTTTTCGGCTGTTAAATGCTTCTTTTTAATTGATAAATAAAAGCATACAGCTTTTCACTATAACCAAAAAACAAAGTACGTAAAACAATGAAAGTAGCAGTAGTCGGAGCCACGGGTTTGGTCGGTGGCGAAATTATGAAAGTTTTAACGGAGCGTAACTTCCCTGTAACAGAACTTATCCCAGTAGCCTCAGAACGTTCAGTAGGTAAACAGGTTGAGTTTAAAGGTAAGCAGTACACCGTAGTAGGCTTCGAAGATGCTATCAAGATGAAGCCTGATGTAGCGATTTTTTCTGCAGGTGGTGGTACATCTACAAAGATTGCTCCTCTTTTCGCTGAAGCAGGTATTACAGTGGTAGATAACTCGTCGGCATGGCGTATGGACCCAACTAAAAAGTTGGTAGTTCCAGAAATCAACGCTCATACATTGACGACTGAAGATAAAATTATTGCAAACCCTAACTGCTCAACTATTCAAATGGTAGTTGTGTTGAACCCATTGCACTTGAAATACAAAATCAAGCGTGTGGTTGTTTCAACTTACCAATCAGTAACTGGTACTGGTAAAGCAGCGGTTGACCAATTGTTTGCAGAACGTGAAGGCCGTACAGATGTACCTGCGGTATATCCTCACAAAATTGACTTGAACGTATTGCCACACATCGATGTTTTCTTGGATAACGGATACACCAAAGAAGAAATGAAAATGGTGAACGAAACTAAGAAAATTATGATGGATGACTCAATTGCGGTGACTGCAACTACGGTTCGTATTCCTACAATTGGTGGTCACTCAGAGTCAGTAAACATTGAGTTTGAAAACGAATTCGATTTGCAAGAAGTATTTGATCTTTTGGCAAATACAGAAGGTGTAATCGTACAAGATGATCCGAAAAACTTTGTTTACCCTATGCCAATCAATGCGCATGGTAAAGACGAAGTATTTGTAGGTCGTATCCGTCGTGACGAAACTCAACCAAAAACGCTGAATATGTGGATTGTTGCGGATAACCTTCGTAAAGGTGCTGCTACAAACGCTGTTCAAATTGCAGAGTATTTGTCTAAAAACAATCTATTGTAATCAGAAGGCATGAAAGCCATAGGTAAGAGCCTATTGCTTACAGCTTAAAGCCTACAACAAAATATTTTTTATTAGGTTTGAGCATCAAGAGTCAAAAAAAAGGAAGAGGAGCGGTGTATTTGGAGTGGTGTCCAGTTCATCTTTTGGCTTATCTTCGATGATGAATTAAAAAGCCGAGACGAGAGTCTCGGCTTTTTTGTTATCGTTGGTCTTTGGATTCGAAATAAGGAGCTGGTTTTGGTACTGTCAATACAGGAGGACGCCAGTAAACTTTTTTCCCAAACTTAAAACTAAAACCTGCATATACGCCATAAAAGGAAGTATATCCTCCTTGCGAAGAACTATACTGAATCCCAGTATAACTAAATTTTAGATAGAGACCCAAACGGTCGGCTGTTTCTTGTAACTGAAGTCCTACGCTTGGTGAAAAGCCCCAATTGATGCTATTTTCAAAAGTTTTACGAGGTGTTAGATACTCATAGTCTTTCTCAATTTGTGTGTCATACTGGCTCATATAGGTACCAGTACTTAAGCCCACAAAAGGCTTTATGAGATGTTTTGTCCATAAAAAATACTCTCCTGAAACGTTGAGTGGGACAACTCGCTTCAGAATTCGACCATAAACAATAGGCAGAGCGTCGCTTTGCTTTTGAATCATCAAGTTGGTTCGCATATCATATACGCCCCAATTCATACCGATTCTGAGGTTTTCTGTCAAATACTTTTTAGCACTAATATCTATTCCCGAGCCTGCATATTGAGCTTTATTACCCCATCCGCCTTCTCCAATATAGCTGAAGCCTGAGCTAATTTGAATTTGCCCCAGACTGTCAGCATATAAAATACACAATAAAAGAATCGCAATAAGTAGAGTTTTTTTCATAGTATATCAAGGTCTTAAATAAGTGAGTAAAATCACAAAGTGTCATAATTTGAAAAACGGCAAGATAAGGATGTGATTACTGGATATATAAGATTGATATGGGCGGAGCAATTAGAAGAAATTTATATAAAAATAAGAAAAAAACGGTCTTTTACAACTTTGATAATCAAATAATTATCAAACGGAAAATGAAACATGAATCATGTCGAATTGAGTGAGTTAGTGTTTGATCGAATGAGTGGTTATGTGAAAGTTTGTATTCTCGCAGTAAAGACGCAATGATTGCGTCTTAAGCCAATATAGTAGCATCAAACATGAGTCATCCCGAATTTAGCGATTTAGTGATTTAGCGAATGAGTGATTATGTTAAAATTTGTATTCTCGTGGTAGAGGCGCAATGATTGCGTCTTATGCTGAATAAAAATCTAGTATGTTTTCATTAAAAAAGCGGTCGGAAAATATTTTTCGACCGCTTTTTTGATGAAAACTTGGAGGATAACCCCAATCTTAAAATTCGGGATGACTCATGTTAATAAAAACTTGGAGAATAATCCCAATCCTAAAAATTAGGAATGACTCATGTTCTGATACTATATTTTAGAACGATACATCTTCAGATGCAAAGCATTAAGTAAAAATTTTATTAAAAATAATCACTCATTCGCTCAAACACTAAATCACTCAATTGAGGTAAGCATGCTAATGCTGTGCATCCGATTGCCGAAAGCCCCAATCTATTTCAATACATAAGCCAACTGACTTTCGTATTCAGTTAACCATGCGGTGATTTCAGAAACAATTTGTTTCATTGAAATGCTTGGTGTCCATCCTGTCAAGGCAGTAACTTTAGAGTTGTCAGTTACGTACAAACGAATATCGGCAGCTCTGTTTTCAGTTACTTTATTAATAGGAATTGTTTTGCCTGTTACTTCCTGACAAATCTGCGTTAGTTCTTGTAAAGAAGCACTTACTTCAACACCGCCACCCACGTTTAAGATTTCGCCATTTACTTTATCCATATTATGCAATTGGAAATCAATCAAACGATATAGATCAAGTACGTGAAGCATATCACGGGTTTGCTTTCCTGAACCGCCGTAACCGATATAGGCTAATTGCTGTTCGAAATAGTGTTTTGCTACCCAAAGAACCATTACTCCTTGGTCAACTTTACCCATTTGCCATGGTCCTGTTAATACACCACAACGGTTGATAACAGTTTTTAAACCATAAAATTCATTGTATTCATGAATCATTAATTCAGAAGCCAACTTCGTAGCGCCATACAAAGAGCGAGCGCCATCTAATGGGAAATCTTCAGCAATACCTTTTGACGATACACCTCTTACTGGTTGTTCATCAGCTAAGGCAAAACGTGTATCTGATTCAACGAAGTTTAATTTTTCAATCGTTTTGATTGGATAAATTCTACTAGTTGACAAGAAGATAAAGTTGGCATTACTTTTTTTCGCAAAGTTCAAACAGTTGATAGTACCTACCAAGTTGGTATTGATTAGATAATCAGGTGTACCATCCAATCCTGCCAAAACAGAAGGTTCTGCTGAAGCTTCGATAAGGGCATCTACGATAGGAAGTGCATCAAAATCTTCTTTATTACGAATATCACCGTGTACAAATGTAACACCAGCTTGTGCCAAACGAGGAAGGTTTAGTTCTGAACCTTTGCGACGGAGGTTGTCAAGGCAAATAACTTCGTAAGAGGGATAGTTTGTTTTTAGAGCAATTGCCAGGGCAGAACCAACAAAACCAGCTCCTCCTGTAATCAAAATTTTCATATATGATTGTTTATTAAAAGTAAAATCGTGTTCTATACAAAGACTTGATAGAACACGATTTGAATATGGATAAAAAATTAGTCAATACGCTTCAAACGAATGTTTTCTGCTGGGCGAATAACCAATGGTACTTTTTCAACTTTTACGGCGCTCGTATCCAAACCAAACCATTTGTCTTCAGATGGCGTAAAGTCTTTGATAAAGAAATAAGCTTTCATAATTAAAGACTCAAACATAGATAATTGGTTGTCGTAAGACAAGAATTTCTCAAGAACGACAAAACGGAAATCTCCAATTACATTCTGGCGATTGAGTGACTCATAACGTGAAGTAATATCCACTTCTCCATTTTTTACCAATTCTTCAACTACTTTTCTGAAGTATAAATTGATTTTTTGTTCTACTCTAAAACCAAGACGGAAAGTTACCTTAATCACGTCGTCTGGCTCAATGATGTCCACTTTGTATTCCATTGTATACGGATCATCGAGGGTATCTACGTGAACAAACCAATAAATATCAGCACGTTTTGGACGTTTTTGAAAAATCGAATAAATGATTTTCGATTCGATTTCGCTTGTACGAGCGGCATTTGACATAAATACCAAGTGAGTAGCATATTTTGGAATACTCATATCTTGACTCAAGTCTTTCAACGGCTCGATATAATCTACCAATTTGACATATTCGGTCAAACGCATTTTGATGATAAATGCACGATACCAAATAATCATCAGGGCAATAATTGCAGTGGCAATAATCAAAGAAACATAACCACCATGTACAAATTTACGTAGGTTGGCAACTAGGAATGAGCCTTCAATAGATACATATACTACAATGAATGCTACAATCCACCACATATCGAATTTTTTGACATGTAGATAATAGGCCATCAAAGCAGTAGTCATCAACATGGTAAGGGTAATGGCCAAACCATACGCAGCTTCCATATTAGCCGATTCTTTGAACCATAATACCACACCCATACATCCCAACCAAAGGAAGATATTTACACTTGGTACATATAGTTGACCTTTTTGGTCTGAAGGGTAGTTCAGACGAACTTTTGGCCAGAAGTTCAAACGAATTGCTTCCGATACCAATGTAAATGAACCCGAAATCAAGGCTTGGCTGGCAATAATGGCAGCGGCTGTTGCAATGACAATACCCCAAAGTAAGAACCATTCTGGCATCAATTCAAAAATAGGTTTGCGTCCGTTCAAAAGGCTACCATTTTGATGAATCAACCATGCTCCTTGACCAAAATATTGAAGAATCAAACAGATTTTTACAAATACCCAACTCACACGAATGTTGCCTCTGCCACAGTGACCTAAGTCTGAATACAAGGCTTCAGCACCAGTAGTACAAAGGAATACTGCACCCAATGTCCAGAATCCACTTTCGCCGTTGTAAGGGTTGGTTAACAACTGAATCGCATAATGTGGTGAAAACGCTCTTAGAATACTCCAGTCTTTGGCAATCCATACAATGCCTAGAAAACCAAGCATACTAAACCAAATCAACATGATAGGACCAAATGCACGACCTACCATTTTAGTTCCCAACACTTGGAACATGAACAAAACAGTGATAATTGCTAGTACAATTGGTACGGTTTCAATGTCAGGTTTTATCATTCGAAGACCTTCAACAGCGGAGGCGACTGACACGGGAGGTGTGATAATTCCGTCGGCTAGTAGGGTAGCTCCACCAATGATTGCAGGAACTGTGAGCCATTTGGCATGACGACGAACTAAGGCAAATAGTGCAAAAATACCACCCTCGCCTCGGTTATCTGCTCGCAAAATCAGGATAACATATTTGAGTGTTGTCTGTAAGGTCAATGTCCAAAAAATACAAGATAAACCGCCTAAAACGGTTGTTTCATTGATAGGAGCGGAGCCTATTATAGACTGCATTACGTAGAGTGGGGATGTACCAATATCACCGTAGATAATTCCCATTGCCACTAGCAGACCCGCTGCTGTGGCTTTGTCGGTATGTTTGTGTTCCATAGATGGAATCGCTTGTGTTTTATAATAATGATTAGAATTACTTGTCTGAGTATCTGTAAATTATGACTTATTGTTGGTAAGTACGTTTCTCTAATCTATAAAAAACACAAAAAGTTAGGGGTTTTGTAATAGATATTTGTCTGATAATATTTCAAAGTGCTAAAAGTGAGCAAATATAATATCTCTTCTGATTTATTCATCAAGAAAAAGTTCCCCAATTAATGAAAGATATATTTTATCTATGAACGGATTAAGTCGCTGATGATTTGGAATTTGGCTTTATGGGTTAACATAGTAGTATCCAAAGATGATATTCATTTCATCTTCAGAGGTTAAACCAAAGCCTAAGTTTTTGTTAGTTGTATTGTTATAGGTTACTACGGAGGTTAATCCTTCGCCTTTTTTAAGTTGTATAGGAACGCTAAAATTAATCACTTTAGGATGTTCCCAGTCGGTGCTTTCATAAACGGTCTCGCCATCTCGTGTGCCTCCTTTGATTTTGATAACAAATTTTTCACCATACTTATGATTATGTGAGGTGAGCGAAACGATGGTGACATTGCTATCAAATTTAAAATCTTTGGTAATAGTGGTGCGCTGATTGGCAGGAAGACTAAAGCTTGTATTATTAAAATCAATCATTTGCACTACTTTCTGGACTTTTGAAGCAGGAACCGTGTAGAGATTGACATAATTTTCGCCTAAAAACGGTTGATTCGTTTTGTTGAAATAATGAGGATTTATATCAATTGCAGCACCAGCGGGGAGTTTCAAGGCTATACCCTCAGGAAATATATAATCTTGATTAGGGTCGGTGCCCCCTCCCAAGAAAATATGGTTTGACATTTGTAAAACAGTAAGGGCATTTAGAGAATTATCAGCATTACGCAAATCACGTACCACATCAATAGTAGGTATCAACAAAGCATTATCTTTATTTCTAAAATCATAAAGAACTAAGTGGTGACTATTGGCACGGGACTTGAGCTTGATGCGATTGACATACACATCGCTAGAGTTGCCCAAACTTTTTCGAACAAAAATTTCTCTTTCAAAATTAGCCGCTACATTAAAAGCATCTACATGCAACTGAATACCTGTTACTCCTTCCTCTTGTGGACTTTTGAGTGCTTCGAAAGGTGTACTATTTGTGGCATAGCTTGGCGTAGTGTCGTCCAATAAAGTTTTGTCTACCACATCGCCTGTGCGTGGAGCACCAGCTTCTATCCATCTTCTGATAAATTCAATTTGTCCTACATATAAAGCATTGCTTCCAAGCGGCATCGGAAGGCCGTATTGCTTGCCACTGTGGTGGCTTGCATCCCATTCGAGTTTATGAAAAAGAAGGCTTTCTAAAGATTTAAAAGGTTTAACTCTTTGCAGATTGTCTGTCTTGGCCAAATCATTCTTGGGACTAATCCCTACGAGATTTTGGTAAGCTACAGATTTTTCTAGCACCAAGCCATGTTGAGCATAGGTATTGTCGCTGGTGGAGGCATGACAACCAGAGGTAGCACAAGAGGGGGTTAATATCTTTTGTTGAATTAAGTCAAAAGAGGATGCTGTGGTAGTATCATTGCTATCAATAGATTTTTTAGAGCAACTTAGAGTAATGGTAAGTACGCTTAAAAAAGCTCCAAATAACAAAATGGAGTAAGAGTTTTTCATATTGGAGGTTCGAGAAATGTAAAGAAAACAGAAATGGTTAACTTTTGTATTAATACGCTTTATGCTATAAGCCGTAAGCGTTTGGCAAAAATGTATTTAGGAATACTTTTATCCTATGACATATTGCCTATCGCGGGTAACATTTATTCAATTTTGCCCAAAGATTTGTGTAGAGTTTTAAAATATGGTTGCTCTACACAAGAATCCTCATTCAGCAATAATTTAGTAAATCACATACGTATCTACCAACTCGTTGGGTTGTACTCTTAGTACATGACCTAATACCAATAACACCAATGTTCTTGAGGCGAGCCATAGTGGAATTTTGGCTATCTCAGCAAATTTTTCTAAAGTAATATTTTGATGTTGAGCTAGATACTCCATCAATACTTTTTCTTTTTCCCCAAATACAAATCGAATACCTTCCTCATTTTCACGACGTAAAATTTGCTTAACCTCCTTGCTGGCTTGTACCGAACGATCTTGTACTCTTACATAAGCCTTTGGAGGTTCTGTAGACGAAAGTTTAACAAAATGCGGTTTTTCATTACTTTGAGGTATCGTAAAAATCAATATATCACGCTCGTTGGTAATAGCCATTCGTTCGAGTTGAAAATTAATAGGAGGGTCGCAAAATTTTTCAATGGCTTGTACCAGAATAAACTCCTCATCGTCAGCGAATTTTAAGCCTGGAATACTTTTGTCATCGCCAACACCCAACAATAAGGTTCCTCCATCAGTGTTGGCAAAGGCTACTATTTCACGAATAATTTTTTCAGGATGCTTGGCTTTTAGCTTGAATTCGAGTTGACTGCCTTCTCCTTTCCGCACAAGATTTTTCAAATCCTTCAAGTCCATGTCCGACATGCGGCTGCGACTGTTTGTTTTTTCAAAATACGAAACAAGTCTCTGATTCATAGCTTTTTATATTTATGCTCGACACGCTTAGTTGTCACTATTGCTTTTAAAGATAACAGTTTTAGATTGAGAAAATTTCATGTAAATAAAAAATATTTCACCTAACAAGACTACTTTATCACTAGACTTTATATATATTTGTAGTAGAATTGAAATGAGGCTAAGCCTCGCTAAATCAGCAAGGTACGATACTTGCTTTATGTGAAAATGGCAGATTTATTCGCGTTAAAACAAACATTAGAATCACTCTCTCTCGGCGAAGCGCTTCAGTATGTAGCCGAAAATTATCAAAATGTAGTGTTTTCTACTTCATTTGGGCAGGAAGATCAGGTAATTACCGACGCAATCTACAAGAACAATCCTACCAATGCTGCTCTCAATATTCGTGTCTTTACGCTTGATACTGGTCGTTTGTTTCAGGAAACGTACGATTTGATGGATGCTACAAGAGCTAAGTACAATCAATCGTTCGAAACGTATTTCCCAAATACAGCAAAGGTAGAAGCATTGGCAAAGGAAAAGGGCTTTAATAGTTTTTATTTCTCTGTTGAGAATCGTAAAGAATGTTGTTTTATTCGTAAAATCGAACCATTAAAGCGTGCTTTGACAGGTGCAGAGGTTTGGATTACAGGTTTGCGTGCCGAACAATCAGACAACCGTTCGGATATGCCAATTGTAGAGTGGGATGAAGCTAATAAAATCATTAAGTTCAATCCATTAATCCACTGGACTTACGAAGAGGTATTGGCCTATATCAAAGCTAATCGCGTTCCTGATAGTCCATTGCATCGCAAAGGATTTATTTCGATTGGTTGTGCGCCATGTACACGTGCTATTACCGAAGGAGAGCATCCTCGTGCAGGTCGTTGGTGGTGGGAAGCATCTCAAAAAGAATGCGGATTACATGCAGCAAAATAAAATTGAATTAATAGGCTATGGGCTGTAAGCTTTAGGCATTAAGCCAAAACGCTTCATTGAATTGAGAGATACTTTTGCTGAAAGCCGAATGTGTAATTTTTATTTTGTCCACTAACTTAGTGAATTTGTCAATTTGACCATGAATGAGTCAAATCGCTCATTCTCAAATCACTCAATATATAGAAGAATATTGATTAAATAATAATAGAATATGAGTAATGTATCGATAGAAAAAGATGTTGAAGTAGCTTCCGAAGCGCAACCAAAATGGGGTGTGTTTCCTCGTGAATTGGAAGACGAAGCCATTTATATTATCCGCGAAGTAGCGGCGCAGTTTGAGCGTCCTGCTTTGTTGTTTTCAGGGGGTAAAGACTCTATTACCCTTGTGCGCTTGGCACAAAAGGCGTTTTATCCAGGGAAAATCCCTTTCCCATTAGTACATATCGATACTGGACATAACTTCCCTGAAACCGTTGAGTTTAGAGACTGGCTAGCCAACGAAGTAGGTGCCGACCTAATCGTTCGCTATGTGCAAGATTCTATCAACCAAGGCAAAGTAAAAGAAGAGACAGGTAAGTATGCTTCAAGAAATGCTTTGCAAACAGTAACCTTGCTAGACACAATCGAAGAATTTAAGTTTGATGCTTGTATCGGTGGCGCTCGTCGCGACGAAGAAAAAGCTCGTGCTAAAGAGCGTATTTTCTCAGTACGTGACGACTTCGGTCAGTGGGATGCTAAACGCCAACGTCCTGAGTTGTTCGATATGTTGAATGGACGTATCTCTATTGGTGAAAACGTACGTGTTTTCCCTATTTCAAACTGGACAGAATTAGATGTTTGGAATTATATCAAGGAAGAGAAAATGGCGATTCCTTCAATCTATTACTCGCACAAACGTCAGGTAATTGAAAGAGATGGAATGCTTTGGGCTGATTCTGAATACTTAAACAAAGACGCTGACGAAATCCCATTCGAAGCTACAGTACGTTTCCGTACAGTAGGCGACATGACCTGTACAGCAGCGGTATCTTCAGAAGCAGTAGAGCTAGACGATATTATTGGCGAAATCCTTGCTGCCGAAATCTCAGAACGTGGTGCCCGCATCGACGACAAACGCTCTGAAGCTGCCATGGAAAAACGCAAGCAACAAGGATATTTCTAAGTTCGGATTGCTGATTTTTGATTTCAGATTTTATCTGAAAGCTTTCTACAAAACCTTAATCTTATGAAAGAGCTAATAAAGCAAAGAACAAAAACATTTGCTATTAGAGTTATTCGACTTGTAGACTCTTTGCCTCAGACTGTTTCAGCACAGGTTATTGCAAAACAAATAGTACGATCTAGTACTGCTGTTGCAGCCAATTATAGAGCCTCTTGCCGTGCACGTTCACAAGCTGAATTTATTGCAAAGTTAGGAATTGTTGAGGAGGAAGCGGATGAATCTCTTTTTTGGTTAGAGCTTTTAGTAGAATCAGGTATTGTTAAAAAAGAAAAGTTGGAATTACTCATGACGGAGGCCAATGAATTAACCTCTATTATAGTATCCTCAATCAAAACAGCAAAACGTAGTTTAGAACAAAAAACTAGAGTAAAAGAGAGATAAGGTAAAATCCCCTATCGAAAATCTAAAATCCCAAATCGAAAGATGGACATTTTAAGAATAGCAACAGCAGGTTCGGTTGATGACGGAAAAAGTACATTGATTGGACGTTTATTATACGAAACAAAATCTATCACAAAAGACAAAATCGAAGCACTTGAAGCGGCTTCGAAAAGAAAAGGTCTTGATTTTCTTGATTTGTCATTGTTGACAGATGGCCTTATTGCCGAGCGTGAACAAGGTATCACAATCGACGTGGCACATATTTATTTCTCGACACCAAAACGCAAATATATCATTGCCGATACGCCTGGGCACTTCGAATATACGCGTAACATGGTAACTGGTGCTTCGAATACCAAAGTATCAATGATTTTGATTGATGCTCGTAATGGTGTGTTGGAGCAAACTTACCGTCACTTCTTTATCGCTTCTACTTTGCGAATTCCAAAAGTTGTTGTTTGTGTCAATAAAATGGACTTGGTAGGTTATAGCGAAGAGCGTTTCAACGAAATCAAAGCTAGCGTTGAAGATTTAGCTTCAAAAGTATCTTTCGAAGGTCAAGAGATTACTTTCATTCCTATGTCTTCTTTGTACGGACAAAACCTTTCTACCAAATCTGACGAAATGTCTTGGTACAACGGTTTACCATTATTAGAAGAATTAGAGCAATTCCATCCAGAAACAGCAGTTGGTGCTTCGCACTCGGCTCGTTTCCCTGTACAATTTGTGGTTCGTCCAAAAACAGAAGAATTCCACGACTATAGAGGATATGCTGGTAAAATTGCTAGTGGTGAGTTTACTGTAGGAGATACTGTAACGGTATTGCCAACTGGACAAAGTACAAAAATTGCTACTATTGAGAAATTTGGTCAAAAGCTCGAAACAGCTGGTCCAAAAGAATCTGTAGTAATTACTCTCGAAACAGATGTGGATGTATCGCGTGGTAATATGTTGGTAAAATCAGACGACCAACCAGCGCAGTTGAAAGAAATCAATGCAAAAGTATGTTGGTTAGACTCTCAAGCACTTACTTCGGGTCGCAACTACATTTTACAACATGGTATCAACGATTCAAAAGCTAAAGTTGTAAGCTTGAATAAAAAGTACGATGTCGTAAATCACGATGTTATTGCTGATTTCTCAGAATTGAAATTAAACGAAATTGCAGAGGTAACAATCAAAACTGCCAAACCAATTTTTGCAGATAAATACGAAGATAACCCATCTAACGGAGCTTTTATTTTAGTAGATGAGTTTTCACACTCAACCGTAGGTGTTGGTTTTGTGTTGTAGGTTTGACAAAAAAGAATGAAAAAAAGGTTGTCGAGGCTATAGAGCTTTGACAACCTTTTTTTGTAAATAATTTTAAGAATTAAAGGATTTGGATGATGTATGCCTAAGAATGAAAATCACTAAATCTCCAATCGCTAACTCACTCAATATCCTCATCCCATCGGCGTACAAAGCTCTATTAAAAAGCCATCAATATCACGCACATAAGCTACTGTTTGTCCCCAAGGCTTTTGTTTTGGCTGAGCTACCAAGGTGGCGCCTGCTTCTATGGATTGTTGTACCAAAGCTTCAACATCATCGGTAGTAAAGCCAATTTCAATAGCGAAAGGTTTAGACGAAAGACTACTTTCCTGAAAACCCTCAGGCAAATTACTTGCGGCTAAAGATTTATGCGCGAAAGATAAAGTCGTTTCACCTGTAATCAACTCTGCGTACGTACTGTCGGGGCTGATAAACTTAGTAGTAAATTGAAAAGCTTTTTCATAAAATGCCACAGACTTTTCAACATCTGAGACATACAGAATGGTATAGGCAAACTTAATCATAGCAAATAGGATTTGAGTTTTGACGAAATAAATCTTATTCTATTCCTAATAAAATCTCTGAAACATTGTCGGCTGAAGTTAAATCGACCCAATGAATATACACTTCACGAACTTGATTGGTGGGTTTTGCGCCACTGCCATATAATTCCTTAAATAAAACTTCATATACAGCCTCGATATTACTGAAATCACCATGATGCACATGAGCCATAGCCTTGAAGCTTTCGTGTGTTGTTAAAGTATATTTTTCAGGTAACTCAACCTCTGCTTCATTGACAGGCAATGCGATTTCGAGTGTAAAAGGTTTGGTCGGGTCGCCAGAGGCATTCCAATAAATAAACTCTAAAGGTCCTTGTGCTTCTAAACCTAATTGAGATGCCGTTACGTACAGAGGTTCTACTTCTCGCATAGCTATGGTATTGACATGCGGTAAGGTAGTTTCAGTACTGTAGATAAAATACTTCTGAGCAGGGATTTGTTTAGTTGTCATTTTGATTGTGAAGTTTAAAGTATAAGAAGTTTTTGCAATGGGTTAAATCAATGTTCAACTTTTCGCTTTGCATTGAAGACATGACAAAATAAGTACAGCTCAGTGACAAGGGTATGTCAGTAGGGTCAAAAAAAATTATATATTTTGTAAAGTTTTTTCCTGATGAATACGGCCCCACTTTCGAATTTCCTTTACAATCGGGTAAAGCGTTTCTCCATATTCGGTCAAAGCGTATTCCACACGTGGCGGAACTTCGGCAAAAACGGTTCTACTCAAAATACCATCTGCTTCGAGTTCATCTAATTGCTTAGCGAGCATACGTTCGCTAATGGTTGGAAGCGCGCGTTTCATTTCGCCAAATCGATTGACCCCTTTTTTGATAAGTACCAATAAAGTGGTTTTGCATTTTCCCTTCAAGACTTTCATAAATACATCTGAAGGACAGTTATATTCAACAAGATTTTTTTCCATTATTTCAAAAAATAAAACATTGATAGTCAGCAAAACTGCATTTTTTGTAAGTATCTGTACCCTTTGTAATTGCTTGACTTTCAGGGATATTTTGTAGAAGTTTATGACAGAAAGCAAAATAAATGAATTTTATCTGAAAGCAATCTAATGAGAGTGGTAAAGTTCAGTTGAGATATTGGGTAAGAATAGAAATTTTGAAATAACTCTTTGATTAGAAGTAATAGATAGATATATCATTAGTAATAATAAATTATTACGCTTTATGCAGTAAGCCGTAGGCAAGCACAGTTTTGAGCTTAATGCATAAAGCTTAAAGCGGGCAAAATGCCCATTAACATAACAAAACTATGAGCCAATTTAAAGCCCTTGTGGTATCCGAAAATGCTGAAAAGCAATATGTAAGAACCATCACGCAACGTAATATCGAAGACTTACCCGCAGGTGAGGTATTAATCAAAGTCCATTATTCTACTTTGAATTATAAAGACGCCCTATCCTCGATTGGAAACAAAGGCGTAACCCGTAATTATCCGCATACACCAGGGATTGATGCCTCGGGTGTCGTGGTTGAAAGTACCGATGCTAATTTTTCGGTTGGACAAGAAGTATTAGTCACCAGTTACGATTTGGGAATGAATACTTCGGGTGCTTTGGCCGAATATATCCGTGTACCTGCCAAATGGGTAATTGCTCTGCCAGCAGGATTGAGTCTTGCCGAAGCGATGATACTGGGTACAGCGGGTTTTACGGCAGGTTTATGTATTGATGCTTTGTTGAAATATGGGGTTAGTCCAGAAAAAGGCAAAGTGATTGTCACAGGTTCAACGGGTGGAGTAGGTATTTTATCGGTAGCTATTTTAGCAAAATTAGGCTTCGAGGTAGTGGCTGTCACAGGAAAACCCGAAGCAGCGGAGTTACTCCAGCGTTTAGGGGCAACCGAGATTGTTAGTCGCGAAAGTTTAAATGATACCTCTGGTCGTCCGATGTTAAAGTCCATTTATGCAGGAGCAGTAGATACCGTAGGAGGGAATATCTTGGCAACTATTTTGAAGTCACTTCACTATGGCGGAGCTGTTGCAGCTTGCGGTCTGGTGGCATCTCCTGATTTACCTACTTCGGTATTTCCATTTATCTTAAGAGGCAATGCTCTGTTAGGTATAGATTCGGCCGAATGTCCAATGTCTAAACGCCTAGAAATTTGGCAGCATTTAGCCAGTGACTGGAAGTTAGACAACCTAAATTTAATTAGTCATGAGATTGGTTTAGAGGAAGTTCCAGCAAAATTAGACTTGATGTTACAGGGAAAAGCATTGGGGAAAAGCTTGGTTAAAATTATTGACTAAAATAGGATAATCCCGATAAAACCTTTTTCCGAAATTCATAGATTTATCTTTCTAGAATTGGTAAAAAATAGAAGGTAAATCTATGGATTTTTTGTGTTTTTTTCTTGTGCTAAAAACCCTTGATGGTCGATTTTTTGATAAAAAGGATTTAATACTTTATCCACCAGATAGGCAAGTTCTCCTCTTTGGATAGTTCCTGTCGGTGGAAGATTTACTTGATGTTTTGGTGATATGTGGATAAATATGCTCGCCAATTGTGGATAACTCAGTGGATAACTCAACTCCGACTCTATAAATGTGGGTAACTTGAGCTTGGGATAGTAAGGTTTTAGTCCTAGCAAGAAATCTTTCAACAAAATGGTGGAGTCTGGGTAGAACCATGTTTCATTCGACCATTTGTTGTTTTTACCTTCTCCCTTCAAGATACCTGTTGCTCCAATTTTTTGAATAGCTCTAAAATAAGGATGCTCAGGAGAGACATCGATATAAGGCATCAGGTATGCTTTCTGGTTGACTAAGGTATTTTGTACTTTTCGAATAGATACCTTTTCTGGAGAAACCTTGTTTTGAACCGCAAGACCAGCCAGCACGCCAGCCGCTTGTCCTATTTCCATGACAACAGGCTGAAGGCGTGAAGCTCCGTTGACAAGGTTGGATACGGAGATAGATTTTTCAGCAACGATAAGATTACTGACATTCTCAGGGATAAGACTCCCCAAAGGAATATTGAAAGAAGGTACTGGAACAAAGTACAAATCGGGTGCTTTGGGGTTTTTGCCATGATGCTGATCTATAGGATAATCTCCCACGGCGATACCTGTACGGTAAAGTGGTTCGGCTTGGGTAAATGGTTTTTCAAGATGATTCATATTGATGCGTGCTAGTCCTTTGATACGTCGACTTTCGCGGTGATAGGGAATCATAGGGAGAGAATCTTTTGTTTCAAAAACATCAGCTAATCCGAGGGTATTCCAGCCTAATTCGGTTTGCATGAAGTACACAAAATTTCGGGTATGCTCTTTGGCTTTAATAATGGCTTGTTTGCGTTGTTCGGCATTCATATCAACCATATTAGCATAATAATCATTGCCATGAATTGGCCAATTAATCATGTACAGGTCGTTTTGTAGCTTCCCATACGTTTTCATTTTTTCACAATCCCAAAGTCTAGGCATTTGTTTGTCAGGGCATAATTTTTCACAAGCACAAATAAAATCCTCTCTATGATAATCAGCAGAAGGGCTTACAGGCTTTTGAACCTGATGGTAGTCTTTTAGTACAGCCACGTATGTCAAGTCCTGAATAATGTCATTGGCTTGCTGAGGAGCTACTCTTTCCTGATAGGTACTTTTGGCATCCATTCCTAAGTCATATTTTACCCCTAAGAGAGCTGCAACATCGCCTAACTCGGTAGCATCGATAAGGATTTTGGCCTGAATAGTTTCGGAGGTATTTCCTGCCAAAGAAACAAGCCAGTTGTTATTCTGAGAAATAATCTGTGTATATCGAGTGCCCAATAACACATGAAGGTTTGATTCTTTACTACATATCTCGGAAAGAATCTGTTGTCCTACTTGAGGCTCAAACATCACTTGGCTTACCCAACCTGTTTGTAGGGCGGTGGCTGTACCATAATGTTTGACAAGTGCATTTTTGAATTCTGCCCAAAGCCCACTTGGTAAATGATGATTACCATCTATGGCACTGACCCCCGCCGAAGTAAGCATTCCACCAAGCCAAGCTTCCTCTTCAATAATGGTAACCTTTACGCCCAACCGAGCAGCTTGAATACCTGCCATCACGCCACTAGCACCTCCACCAATCACAAGAACATCTGTTTTTAGCTGTGCGAAACTCCAAAGAGGAATAAAGTATATAAAGAGGAGTGCAAATTTTTTCATAAATGATAAAATCTTGAGAAGACTCATAAAATGATAAAAGTAGAAGGGTAATTCAGCTCTTTCAAATCATCTTCTGCCTTTTAATTTTATTCTAAGTTATATAAAAAACAAAGGCCGTGTAGAGGGTTCTACACGGCCTTTATGAAGAATATCAACGCTGATTATAAGTCAACAGCACAGCCATAAGCTGCTTCAGTTGCACCTTTGATAGCCTCAGAGATAGTTGGGTGAGGGTGAACAGCTGTCATGATTTCATGAGCAGTAGTTTCAAGGCGACGAGCCACAACTACTTCAGCAATCATTTCAGTTACGTTGTAACCAATCATGTGTGCACCTAAGAATTCACCGTATTTTGCATCGAAAATTACTTTCACAAAACCGTCTCTAGCACCAGCAGCAGTAGCTTTACCAGATGCTACAAATGGGAATTTACCCACTTTGATTTCGTATCCAGCTTCTTTTGCTTTTTTCTCAGTAAGACCTACAGAAGCAATTTCTGGAGAGCAGTAAGTACAGCCTGGAATATTGCTATAGTCTAATGGGTGTACTGGGTGGTTAGCGATTTTTTCCACACAGATAATACCTTCGGCAGAAGCAACGTGAGCCAATGCAGGACCTGGTGTAACATCACCGATAGCATAGTAGCCTGGGATGTTAGTTTCGTACCATTGGTTAACCAAGATTTTGCCTTTGTCAGTAATAATACCAACATCTTCTAAACCTACGTTTTCAAGGTTAGAAATAACACCAGCAGCCGAAAGAACGATGTCACAGTCGATTGTGATATTACCAGAAGGAGTTTTTACCGATACTTTACAACCTTCACCAGCTGTATCTACAGATTCAACAGATGAGTTAGTATGAATATCGATACCTAATTTTTTGTATTGTTTAGCCAATTCTTTAGATACGTCCTCGTCTTCAACAGGAACGATGTTTGGCATAAATTCTACAATCGTCACCTTTGTACCCATAGCAGCGTACACGTAAGCAAACTCAACACCGATTGCTCCAGAACCGATCACAACCAATGATTTTGGTTGAGTTTCAAGAGACATTGCTTTACGGTAGTCGATTACTTTTACGCCATCGATAGGGATATTTGGCAAAGCTCTAGCACGTGCGCCAGTAGCAATCATGATATTTTTGGCATCATATACTGTAACAGCACCATCGGCAGCGGTTACTTCTACTTTTTTGCCAGGTTTTACTTTACCGTTACCCATGATTACGTCAATTTTGTTCTTCTTCATCAAGAATTGAACACCTTTGCTCATGGAATCGGCAACGCCACGTGAACGCTTGATAACAGCACCGAAATCTGCGCTAGCTTCAGAAACAGTAATACCGTAATCAGAAGCATGTTTGATGTATTCAAAAACTTGCGCTGATTTCAATAAAGCTTTAGTAGGAATACAGCCCCAGTTCAAGCAGATACCTCCCAACGATTCGCGTTCTACTACGGCACATTTCAAACCCAACTGAGACGCACGAATTGCAGCTACATATCCACCTGGTCCTGAACCAATCACTATTAAATCATAAGTTGTTGCCATTTTGTTCTATTTTAAAGGGAAAAGTACAATTTGGCTACAAATATAGTTATAAGCTGTCAACTGCTAAGTGATTAATTACAAGTTTTTGGCTAAACTTATACAGTTTATACTTCATCTGTCAATTTTGATAACTTCAAGGTATTGAGGAAGAAGTATAAATATTCAAAAGCAGTAAACCCTCTCAGTAAAAAACGAAATCCTCCTCCGAAAATTCGAAGGAGGATTGTCAAAACAAATTAAGTTAAGATATAAATTCAAGGTATAAGCACTCGTCAACCAGTGTTTTTCGGATAAAAAATGAGCTGTTTATAATCTATTGCTTTTTATAAGCCTAAAAAACCTTTGATAGATAGTGATAAACGTACCTCTGTGCTACTTTTTACCGAAAGTTTTGTCAAATCAAGATTTCCTGAAAGGTTCAAGAATGAGTTTAGCGCTACAGACGAATTAGCATCGCCCGAACTTTTGAAGGAAGCAAAATGGATTTCGTAATCTCCTTCTTCCAAGAATGATACCTTAAAATTACCTGCGGCATCTACCTTGGCACTCGATACGGCATTCTTAAACTCTACTGAACTTTCTCCTTGACCTTTTGTTTCAACGTTTTGGTTAAATTCCCCTTTTTTATACACAAAGGCTACTACATTGCCCATTGTGGCTGCGTTATAACCACTCACTTGTCCAGAAATAGTACCTGTAGCCGTTTTGTTTACCACTCGAATCGAGGATTGTAACTCGCCGTAGGTTACAAAAGAGTATTGTTTTTGTGCATTTTCATTGAATGTTTTAATCGCTTTACGCAAATCAAAATCTACCATCAAATCGGTTGTTCCATCCTGACTAATGGTAAAAGGTTTTGTATTTAAGTCAAGATAGTTACGGGCATTTCCCGAAATAACTAGTTTACTTTTTGTGCCATCAGCCTTAAGAATGTAAGACCCTGGCGCATTTCCCATCGCATCTTTTTCATAATCAAAGAAAAAAGTCAACTTCGAATAAGTACCTGCTTGCAACTGCCCTTCGCCAAGCGTTAGGAAATTTCCGTTGTTAAGTTCTGCAATATTGACCGTTTTAGGACCTTTGAAAGCATCGAAAACTCTACCATCAACACGTACTTCAGTGATTGTAACAAAAGCACCTTTGACTTCGGCATTGTCGATAGGAGCATCCGTCACGCCAATGCGTACTTGACCTTTGGGTGCGTTAGGGTCTTGCTGAACAGGCTCGATGCTATCTTCGTTTTTGCTACAAGACCATTGAATCATACCAGCGCCCATTACAGCTAGGGCCAATGTAAGGAATTTGTTAGTTTTCATAAATAAGGAAAAATTTAAGGGAATAAAGTAAAGGACGTAAAGCCATCGTTTGAAGACTTTTGTACTTAACTAACGATAAGAATTGTGACTCAGATTTAATTATCACCCAATGATGTGGTTAAAAAAAGGCAACGTTTTTCTAAAACACTCATTTTAAACTTTTTCAGAAAAACCACTTTAGATGCTGCTTCACATGATTGGGTGACGAAATAGAGATATGAGAATTGGCTTGCGGAATAAAATTTACCATTCCTATTTTAACCAATTACCACAAATTCGAAATCCAATATCCTTAATCCGAATACCGAAGTCGCTGTTATTTCTTCCCTAAAAATGCACTATCTTTGCACCTCAATTAAAACAATCAAACAACATGACAAGAGACAGGTTCAATGACCTGAAAGCCAGAGTAGAGGCTTTGAGGAGGTATCTTTGACTACGATAACAAGAAGTACCAAATTTCAGAATTAGAAACCATCACGCTAGATCCTGAATTTTGGAATGACCCCAAAAAAGCAGAAAGCATCATGCGCCAAATGCGTGAATTGAAATTCTGGACTTCGGGTTTTGACAAAGCCAATGGACACTTGGGGGATTTAGAAACTATTTTTGAGTTTTATGACCTTGGCGAAGCTTCAGAAGAAGAGGTAGATGCCGAAGGAGAGAAACTTGAAACCCAACTTGGTGAACTCGAATTCCGCAAAATGATGTCTGATGAAGGCGATAATATGTCTGCTGTACTAGAAATCAATGCAGGAGCAGGAGGGACAGAGTCGCAAGACTGGGCTGCTATGCTGATGCGTATGTATATCATGTGGGGCGAGAAAAACAACTTCAAAGTAAGAGAAGTAGACCATAACGATGGCGATGTAGCGGGTGTAAAATCTGTGACACTCGAAATTGATGGCGAATTTGCCTATGGAAATCTTAAGTCCGAAAATGGGGTACACCGCTTAGTTCGTATCTCTCCGTTTGACTCCAATGCTCGTCGTCATACTTCTTTTGCGTCTGTATATGTATATCCATTGGCCGATGATACAATTGAAATTGACGTAAATCCCGCAGATATTGAATGGGATACTTTCCGTTCGGGAGGTGCAGGTGGTCAGAACGTAAACAAAGTAGAAACAGCAGTACGTTTGACGCACAAACCTTCGGGAATTATTATTGCTTGTCAGCAAGAGCGTTCACAGCTACAAAACAAAGAAGTTGCCCTACGATTATTGAAGTCTAAACTCTATCAAATCGAAATTGAAAAGCGTAACGCTGCTCGTGCCGAGGTAGAAGCAGGAAAGAAAAAGATTGAATGGGGCTCACAAATCCGTAGTTATGTCCTCGACGACCGTCGTGTAAAAGACCATAGAACCAATTACCAGACTTCTAATACAGATGCTGTATTAAATGGCGAAATCAACGAATTTATCAAAGCTTATTTGATGGAACAATAGTTTCAGGTGAATTGAGTGAATGAGTGGTTGAGCGATTATTAAAAATACATTGTCATTGGTAGAGACGCAATGCTTTGCGTTTTAAGCCGAGTTAGACGTAGCATATTATTACCCCAAAAGCGGTCAGAAAAACAATTTCCGACCGCTTTTTTTAATGAAATTGATGTAGTGGCAACTCTTGTAGTTGCTATTTTGAAGGCGACAACTGCAATGGTTGCCACTACATCTAAAAATACTAATCATAAGAACTCTTTTTGACAAAATAAAATCCTTCATAACAACCCTAATTTATGACTCACAATGCCACATGAATACATAAATAAGTAAAATCACTCAAACCCTCCATCACAATTCACGCAATTGATAATAAGTTTGGTTTCAGGTTTTTAATGCCAAAGTATTTATGGTAAATTTGTAATTTAAAAGAAAATTTGTTTTGTGGAATTAGGCTTGAGGAGTGGTTTTTGTGGAAAATGATTGTCAAAACGGACAATAAAAGATAACCTAGCCATTGAATTCGTTTAGTTTAGCAATAGACTGAATAGGAAATTAGAGAAGAAGATGTTGAAAAGATTATTAGCGTTAAGTTGTATTATAACCCTATTGTTAGGTGCCATCGTTGTGGCAACGGATGTTTCGTCGGCTTCACCGCTTGAACAGCAAAGAGCCCGAAAGCGTCGCCATGTGAGTCGCAAAAGTAGTCGATCACGCAAAAGTCGTGCACGTGTGCGACGTGTGGCAATAGCGCACCCAATTGCGAATATGGTTTTTACACCGCCAACAGCTCCTCTTTTTAATACCAACAGTATTTTACTAGAAAATCAATGGGTTGATAGTGTATTTACAACTTTGACAGATGACCAAAAAATAGGTCAGTTCTTCATGTTGGCGGTACATCCCAATAATGGAGAAGGACATTTCAAAAAAGTTGAAACACTTGTCAACAATTATGGAGTAGGAGGAGTAATTTTCTTCAAAAGCGAACCTCACCTTCAAGCACAAATCAATAACCGTCTTCAATCACAAGCTCGCGTTCCTTTATTAGTATCCATCGATGGCGAATGGGGTTTGGCTATGCGTATGAATTATACGATGGCTTTTCCGAAACAAATTACCCTTGGTGCGATTCAAGACAACGACTTGATTTATCGTATGGGGCAAGAAATTGCTCGTCAATGTAAGCGTTTGGGTGTGCATCTCAATTTTGCTCCAGTAGTAGATATCAACAGCAACCCTAATAATCCGATTATTGGACACCGTTCTTTCGGTGAGCTACGCGAGAATGTAGCCGCCAAAAGTAGTGCTTATATGCGTGGTATGCAGGCTGAGCAATTATTGGCTTGTGCCAAACATTTTCCGGGGCATGGCGATACACATGGAGACTCACATCGTACCTTACCTCAATTGGCTTATAGTGCACAACGCCTCAAGGACATGGAACTATATCCTTTCCAACGATTAATTAATGATTCTATCAAGTCTGTTATTGTTGGACACCTCCAAGTACCAGTATATGATTGGAAACCTGCCACGCTTTCTCCAACTATTGTGACAAATTTGTTGAAACAAGAAATGGGTTTTAAAGGATTAGTTATTACTGATGCCTTAAATATGCGTGGAGTTCAAACATCTCCTCATATACCCGGTGGCGTAGATTTGCAAGCGTTTTTGGCAGGAAATGATATTTTGTTATACTCTGAAAATATTCCAGAAGGTATCAAAAAAATCAAAGAAGCCATTACCAATGGCACCATTCCACAAGCGGAGGTAGATTATAGAGTAAAGAAAATTTTACATGCTAAATATTGGGTAGGGTTAAACAAATTCAAATATGTTGAGACTACTAACCTATATCAAGACCTTCATACGCAAGAGGCAGCAGCCATTCGTCAAGAGTTATTCAATGGTGCTGTGACTTTGGTGAAAAATGACCAGACTTTACTTCCAATGAGTGGGGGAGACAAAAAATTGGTTTCCGTAGGTCTTGATATCAGTCCTGATAATAGTTTTGAAAGGGCTTTGGATCAATACGGTAACTTCCAACATTTTACTAGCGGAGGCAAAAATTCTGAGGCATTTTATAATGAAGTCCTTCGCTCAGTAGACTCAACTAGCACGGTGGTTGTTGGGATTCATGATTTGAAAAACACGCCATATACACGCTACGGAGTAAGTACTTCAATGCAGGAGTTTATCAAAAAACTAGAAAAGAAAACCAATGTCATTCTATGTGTTTTTGGAAACCCTTACAGTTTAAAATATTTCAACGAGTCTAAAACCGTAATTTGTGGCTACGAGGATGTGTCTGAAGCGCACAAAGCAGTTGCTAATGTGATTTTTGGTAGACTTTCAGCCAAAGGAAAACTTCCAGTATCCGTAGAAGGATTGTACAAAGCAGGAGATGGTATTATTACCAATCAAACAGGATTGGTACAAGATGGTAATCCTGAAGGTTTGGGTTTTAATACCACAACACTTAACCAAATAGATACGATTGTTCAGAGTGCCATTGAGCAAAAAGCTTTTCCCGGCTGTCAAGTGGTGGTAGCTCGTAAAGGACAAATTGTATATCAGAAAAACTTCGGACGACTAAGTTATGAGTCGTCCAGCAATCCAGTCAACGACCAAACCATTTATGATTTGGCATCAGTGACCAAAGTATCAGCCACCTTACAAGCCATTATGGCTTTATACGATCAAAAGAAAATAGACCTTGAACAAAAGGTCTCTTTTTATTTAGAGGAGTTACGTGGTACTAACAAAGAACATATTACCATCAAAGATGTGCTTTGGCATCAGGCAGGGTTAGTAGCTTATATCCCTTTTTGGAATCGTACACGCACACCTTTAGGTTGGAAAAATGAATATTACAGCAATACTGAATCGTCCGAATATCCATTGCAAGTAGCCGAAGGAATGTATGCCAAAACTGCTATTCGTGATTCTGTTTGGCATTGGGTAATTCAATCGTCATTGACTGGAAAAAAAGACAAAGAAGGACATTATGGATTTGTCTACAGTGATTTGGGTTTGATTATGATGCAACATTTAGTAGAAAAAGTATCAGATCAATCTTTGGATATTTTTGTAAAAAACACGTTTTATCAACCATTAGGGCTAGCTACTACGGGCTATAATCCTTTACAACGTTTTCCAAAAGTTCAGATGGCACCGACTGAAAACGATAAGGTATTTAGAGAGAGATTATTACAAGGAACGGTACAAGACCAAACTGCTGCCATGTTGGGAGGTGTATCTGGACATGCAGGTTTGTTTAGTTCAGCAAAAGATTTGGCTATTTTGATGCAAATGAATTTACTCAAAGGCTCGTATGCTGGCAAAAAGTACTTGGAAGAAAGTACTGTCGAATATTTTACCCAAACCAAATCTCCAAGAAGTCATCGCTCATTGGGCTGGGATAGATTGCCCTCAGGAGGCTCTAGTAGCTATATATCCTCTTTGGTATCACCCACCTCGTATGGACACTCGGGCTATACAGGCACGCTTGTATGGGTAGATCCAACCAAGGAAATCGTATTTGTATTTTTGTCTAACAGAGTAAATACTTCAGCTGAAAACACCAAAATAAATACATTAGGTATTCGTAGAAAAGTAATGGATGTGGTTTATAAAGCGCTTAAATAGAGTAGAAATATCAGGAGTCAAATAGAAGCTTGATTATATTTTTCAAAAACCTTTGCTACTTCTTCCAAAAACTCTGGTTTGTCCTCAAAGGCATTGCCAATCGTGATAATATCTGCCCCTGCTTCTAGGGCTTGAGCTACCTTTTCAGGCGTATTTAATCCTCCTCCTACAATCAACGGAATATCAATCATCCCTCTCACTGCCTGAATCAATTTGGCAGGGACTGGAATTTCGGCTCCACTACCTGCATCCAAATAAATTAATTTCATTCCTAAATATTGTCCAGCCAAAGCGGTACAAGCCGCAATATCTGGTTTGTTATTTGGAATTGGCGTGGTATTAGACATATACGAGACCGTCGTCGGGCGACCACTCTCAATAAGCAAATAACCTGTCGATAATACCTCTAGCTGGCTTTGTTTGAGCAAAGGAGCAGCAACCACATGTTGACCAATCAAAAATTCAGGATTTCGTCCCGAAAGCAATGACAAAAACAAAATGGCATCGGCTGATGGCTCGATATGCAAGCTATTTCCTGGAAAAAGAATGACAGGCTTAGAAGTCTGCGATTTAATTTGACTAATCACAGACTGGATAGAAGGCGTGGTAATTAAACTACCACCCACCAAAAAGAAATCTATTGGATAGGTATTACAAAGAGCCAACAACTTCGATAAAGAGTCTTCATCCACTTTATCAGGGTCAATAAGCACCGCTAGTGCCTTTTTTCGTTGCTCTTTAAAGCTATTCAGTTGTTGGAGTAAGGTTGTTGTTGTCGTCTGCATCAGCATTAATAGATTCTTTCATCAGCGAAATCGCTTCTAAGATTTTGTCTTTAGCAATGGCAATCAAAAAAGACATGATATATCCCTTGATTGAGCTAATAATCCATGATTCTTCTTTGGGTTCTTTAACGGCCAGAGGAAGATTGGTATTTTCATCGTAGACGATTTCTTTCACCTTCGTTTTTTTATCGGCAGGCGAAAGCCATCTGAACAATAAATAAGTGCCAAACAAAACACCACCAATGACCAAAGTGGCTGTACCGACTTTAGTAGCTTCGGTTTTGAGAGTGATTACTTGCGTGTCGATTTTATTTTTATATTCCTGTGCTTCTTGCTGCAATTGCTCCTTGCGAGCAGCTGTGTTTGGTGAACTCAATGCTGGTAACATAAGGGATAGGGCTTTTATCTCGAAAGATTTGAATGAAAAACGATTGATAAACCTTTTGATTCAAACGAAAAACACATTTCTAAACATTGAAAAATTAAGGTATAAATGTTTAGAAAAATACCAATCAATGCATCAAGCACTTCTACAACCCTTAGGTGTGGAAAGCTCTTTGCGTTCAAAACTAGGAAAAAAAGTATTCTTTTCTGTGAAAATTCTTCAAAAATGAGTTTCCGAGCTACTATTCAACCGTATTGGTTGAGGGAGTTTTGAGCGGTTCGTTTTCCTGTAAAGGTTGTTTGAGAAGAAAAAATACAAGCCCTGTAATGATACCAAGTAGGCTTGTGACAATCACAAATCCTAAAAAGTCACTATGCGTAAGATGATTTAGGTAAAGGGCAAAAGTAATGAAGACAAAGACAAGGAAAATGGCAGAAACTATGCCCAAAACAAGCAGTAACACCAGCTTTTTGATGGCTGCTTCAATGCGTTCTTGAACTTCAATCTGAGTTAGTTCAATTTGAGTTTGTACGTATTTGTACAAATTATCGACCAAGCCGTTGGGTTCTAAAAGTTTCATATTTTTGAATCAGCCCGAACCTTAGTTCGGAGGTTTATGAATGAACTCCGAACTAGGGTTCGGGCTATATATTAGTCTTCGTCGCCCCCTCTGATACCAGAAAGGATATTGCTTCCGAAGAAAATAGCATTCAAAAATAACTTATTAGTTCCATACCAAAAAGCTCTGAAGTTAGGATTGTCAGTCATCACGATAACTTTTCCTGCTCCGTAAGCTGTAGCAACTACTGCTGGAGTGTTCTTCATGGTCTTTTTGTTTGGCTCTGTAATGTACCCACTAACCAATGGGTCGTTAGCGTAAATTAATGGAGCATTGTACGGATCTTTGATTTTTTCTAAGAAAATTGTATTGTCCTTAAATACACTCAAAGTAGGTTCTTTGTAGCCATAACCAATTGGGTGAGTTGGGTCTAATTTTACTTGAAAAATAGCTCCAGCAATTAATTGAGCGCCTTTGTATCTCTCAGCCAAAGCATAAGGTTTTGGACTTGAAGTAGTATCTGCAGGCGTATTTTTGATTTTTACTGGTGAAAGCCCTTTCGAAGCTACCCATGGTACAGCATCTGTTACGGCGATTAGTGTACCACCTGCACGTACCCAGTTTTTGATTTTCTCTTCGTTCAAGGCGCTATACTCACCACTCGATAGAATCAAGGTATTGTACTTGTCAAGACTCATACGGTTTACTTGTGCAATATCAGACATCGTCAATGGCAAGTTTACACGAGTATCCAACAAATGCCAAATTTCTCCCGCATCGTTTGGATTGATACCGGCTCCTGTAATCATCAATGGACGTGGTGCGCGCATTGGGGCAAAATAGCTACTTCCTAAGTCAATACCAGTTGGCGTCAAGCCTGTTGGAGCTGCATAGAAATCAATACCATCTCTTTCAGCCAATTTTTCTAGTAACGTTCGTAATCCGTCGAGATTGCTTAGTTGGTTACCGCCAGCGGTAATTTCTACAGTACCATAGTCAAAAGACTTGGTGCCGCCTTCGATTACGCCTGTAAATGGTTCTGTGGCAACTTTAAGCTTATAGCCTTTTTTCTGTAGTTCATACGCAGCACGTGGTGCAAAATATCCATCCCATTCAAACAAGTAAGCGTAATTGCTTGTACCAACCACACGACCTTTAGGGAAATCATTTTTGGATAACTTCTCGCCTAAAGCTACAGGCGTTTTAGCTTCGCCATAAGGTACGTTGAAGCATAATGGCATTCCCCATGCTGAAATATCATAGAAAAGTGAATCTTCGAATTTGGTACGTTTTTCAAAAATACCCTGTGCCAAACGATACTGTGGTTGTGAAAGTGGCACTACATACGAATTTTCTTTTTTGAATGATTTACCTTCTACTGTTTCATCTTTTGACAAACGATACACTTCAATGTCGTGCTGACGTAGAATACGGATCATTTCATGAGTCTTCACATGATCTGTTGTATTACCAAAAACGTAGGCTTGCGTAGCGCTAGGATTTTTCTCCTGATAAAACGAGCGTTGGTAATCTAACAATTCTTGACGCATTGCTTTTGCGGCACGTAGTGTAGAAAGCGTTGTCGTAAATTGATTACGAATCGTAAAGGCAAAACTCATCGGTCCATTAGGTGTATCTTGTAAGTGTCCACGTGAACTTGCTTGCTCAAACAAGATACCAATACAACCTTGTGCATCTGGGAAGGTCGAACCTTTTCCGTAATAAAAATCATCGTAACCTTCTTTGGTAAAATACAAAGAGCCGATTTTGTCCAAAGCAGAAGCATGGAATTTTCCGATTTTCTCAGTTAGTTCAATGTTTTTCTTTGGTGTTATAGGGTGCGTACGTGCTGGAATACCTGGCTGGAAAAAGAATGACGAGCCGCTTCCCATTTCATGGTGGTCAGTCAAAATATTAGGCTTCCATTCGTGGTATTTCACAATACGACCTTTACTTTCAGGGTGCTGAGTGTACAACCAGTCACGGTTAAGGTCAAACCAATAGTGATTGTAGCGACCACCTGGCCAAGTTTCATTCAACTCACGACTGTTGGGGTCAGCTACCAAGTTCATGCTTTTATTGGCATTTACCCAGCTCGAAAAACGTTCGCCACCATCAGGGTTGATGCGTGGGTCAACCAAAATCACCGACTCATTCAAGACCGAATCAATCTCTGCGCCTTGTGCTGCTGCTAAATAATACACCGCCAAAGGAGAGGCATTAGTACCACTGGCTTCGTTGCCATGTACCGAATAGCCCATCCAAACAACGATTGGCATATCTGCCGTTTTGAGGCTAGATGACTTATCTGGTTCAACAAGTTTGTGGTGTTCAGCTTTGATTTGGTCGATATTGGCCAAATTTTTTGGAGAAGAAATAGTTAAGAGGAGTAACGGACGGTTTTCGTAAGTTCTTCCGTATTCGACTAACTTGACACGATTAGATACTTCAGCAACCTTTTTCATATATCCAACAAGCTGTTCGTGCTGGATATGCCATTCGCCTACTTGGAAGCCAAAATATTGCTGTGGCGTTGGAATGGCTGGGTCATATTTGACATTTTGTGGTAAATAATAGCTGTCTGCTACTTGAGCAAACGACAAATGACTAAGCATTAAAAGCAAAAAAGCGGTTGCCCGCTTTAATATGCTAATGCTAAACGAGTAGCGGTAATTCATAGTGTGAAAAGTTGGTTGATAAAGAAAGACGATAAAAATTTGAGCACCATCTTGTGTGTTGGCGCTTATATAAAGTTTTCAAAAAATAAATGCACACGAATTACCAAAAGATTTTCTAGTAGCTAGATAACCTTTAAGTAAAAGCACTAGAAACTCAGTGGACAAACGTTACTAACGTTGCTTCATGAGTTTTGCTTCGATTGTTTGTTGAGTATGAGGCACTGCTCTCAAACGCTCTTTTGGAATCAACTTGCCAGTATCAATACAAACACCATAAGTGCCATTTTTGATACGAATCAAGGCATTTTCCAACTGCGTTGCAAATTTTTGTAAACGAGCAGCCAATTGGCTCATACTTTCCTTTTCAGAAGTATCAGCACCATCTTCCATCAACTTTGAGCTTCCCGAAGTCACATCAGTACCTGGGTCGTTACGCTTGTGTAGAGCTTCACGGATGTAATTTAATTCACTACGAGTGTCATCTAATTTTTTAGTGATTAGCTCTTCAAACTCCTTCAATTCCTCTTCAGAGTAGCGTGTTTTTTCTTCTGCCGAACCTGTATTCATCATAATTGTACCAATGATTTTAGTGAGTCAAAATCCCTTTGCGTAGGGAACATCCTTAAAATTGCGCAAATATACGTGGTAAATTTTTAGTAATTGAAATATTTCAAGAAATAATAAAAATTTTCCCAAAAATAACAATTTGGTAATTTACCAATTTTGCCAATGGTTATTTGGTAAATGCTTGTATTACCCATAAAGTTAAAAAGCAAAAATGAAAAATTGTGTAAAATTGTGTTTTTGGCTAAAAAATCGGGTATTTCTACTTACAGACCAGACACTTGACATTCTCGTTTAAGGGTTGCAATATTGTGAATATTTCATTAACAAATTGATTTTTTGGAAGTTTATTTTGTATTTTATAAAGAACGAGCTGGTGATTAATTTATGAGAAAAATCACTCAATTTTTTTATAAAACTTAATAGATTTCAACAAACTGTGATAATGCTATGACATACATAGAACCAGCTCCTATCAAAGATAAGGAGAACCCTTTAGAATCCATGATGCAACGATTTGACAAGGCTGTTGAGTTGTTAGGTATCTCTGAAGAAATGTACTATATCTTGAAAGTACCCGCACGCCAAGTAACGGTTGGATTACCTATTACCATGGACGATGGAAGAATCAAAGTGTTTGAGGGTCACAGAGTTATACACTCAAATATTCTTGGTCCAGCCAAAGGAGGTATTCGTTTTGACCCAGCTGTAAACATCGACGAGGTTCGTGCTTTGGCAGCTTGGATGACTTGGAAATGTGCCGTTGTGGATATTCCTTACGGTGGTGCAAAAGGTGGTATTGCTTGTAACCCACGCGAAATGTCTGCGGGTGAAATGGAGCGTTTGATGCGTGCTTACACGGTAGCTATGTTAGATGTATTTGGCCCAGATCGTGATATTCCTGCGCCTGATATGGGTACTGGTCCTCGTGAGATGGCTTGGTTGATGGACGAATACTCCAAAGCAAAGGGTATGACTGTAAATGCTGTCGTAACTGGTAAACCACTTGTATTGGGCGGCTCATTGGGTCGTACAGAGGCAACAGGTAGAGGTGTGATGGTTTCGGCTATGGCTGGTATGGACAAACTAAAAATTAATCCATATAAGGCTACTGCGGCTATTCAAGGTTTTGGAAATGTTGGCTCGCATGCGGCTATTTTGTTACATGAAAGAGGGGTAAAAGTAGTGGCTATCTCTGATATTTCGGGTGCCTATTACAACGAAAACGGTATCGATATCGAAGGTGCTATCAAATATAGAGACTTGAATCGAGGTACTTTAGAAAACTTCCCAGGAGCAGAAAAAATCACTAACGAACAACTTTTGACGCTGGATGTAGATGTATTAGTGCCTGCTGCTAAAGAAGACGTTATTACACACGATAATGCTAGCTTTATTCAAGCAAAAATGATTGTAGAAGGTGCTAATGGTCCAACTTCGGCATCAGCTGATGATATTATCAATGAAAAAGGTATCTTGGTTGTACCTGATATTTTGGCGAATGCTGGTGGTGTAACCGTATCGTATTTTGAATGGGTACAAAACCGCATGGGCTACAAATGGAATCTTGACCGTATTAACCGTCGTTCAGACCGTATCATGAAAGATTCTTTTGACAAGGTATTCTTAACTTCTCAACAATTTAATGTTCCGATGCGTATTGCTGCCTATATCGTAGCTATCAAAAAAGTAGCTGATACCTACAAATTTAGAGGTGGATATTAATCGTATTGAGTGATTTTAACGTATCTGTAGAGACGCAATGCTTGCGTCTTAATCCGTATTAAAAAGCGGTCGAAAAAACAATTTTTGACCGCTTTTGGGTGAAACATATTCATTCATTTACCTTTTCTTATTGCAAAACAAAAATTAAAAAATGTGTTATCCCAAAGTGCAACATTGGGAATATTCTCTAAATGTTTATCAAAAAAGGCGTTCGAAAAACTTATTTCGAACGCCTTTTTTGATAAACAACTACTATATATAACTTGGCTTGAGACGCAATCATTGCGTCTCTACTGCTAGAATAAAAATTTTAATATAATCATACATTCAATTACTAAACTGGGGATGACTCATGTTTGGTATAAATTAACAGGTCAAAAGCCAATAACCGATAACCAATACCTAATAACTCCTTTAAATCGCTCCTTTAGCTTTCAACATCAAGTATTTATTGATGGTGTTAATTGATAATTGTTGTGGACTTGTCAATAATGCTTGAATCCCATATTGCTCTAACTCTTTCACAATCAGCTTTTTTTCATAATAAAACTTTTCTGCAATAGTTTTTTGGTAAATTTCTGCCGTTGTCGAAGCGGGTTGTTCAAGAATATTCTGTAGTCCCGTATTTTCAAAGAAAACGACTAATACTAGATGTTCTTTGGCAAGCTTTCGAAAATGAGGCAACTGACGACGCATAGAATTGACCGTTTCAAAATTGGTATAAATTATCAACAGGCTTCGTTGCTTGATTTGCTTTTTGACATGGATGTACAATGCCTCGTAGTCGCTTTCCTGAAAAAGTGTTTGTTGGTGGTACAACATATCCAAAATACGGTGAAGTTGTCCCGATTTACGGTCGGCCAAAAGCGTTTGATTAATTTTATTCGAAAAAGTAATCACTCCCGCTTTATCGTGCTTGTGTAAAGCGATATTTGACAACACCAAGCTCGAATTAATCGCATAATCCAATAGCGTGAGTCCATCAAAAGGACTTTGCATAATTCGACCTTTATCGATAAGACAATAAATCGACTGCGCTCGTTCGTCCTGATAACTATTAACCATCAGCTCATTGCGTCGGGCTGTAGCTTGCCAGTTGATCGTTCGAATATCGTCGCCTTGTACGTAGCTTCTGATTTGTTCAAACTCCTGCGTATGTCCAATTCGTCTGATTTTTTTGATGCCCACATCCGTTAATCGGTTCGAAATCGCCATTAATTCGTATTCTCGCATTTGCAAAAATGAGGGATAGACGGCTACCGTTTTATCTTTTTCAAACTGAAATCTCCGTTGTAACAAACCCAAAGGCGAACTCACAAATACATTTAATGCGCCAAATAGATATTCTCCTCGTTGGGTAGGTCGGAGGGTATATTGTAAATTTTGGGTTGTATTACTTGCTAGTTGGGTATCTATCTGAAAATCTCTTTTTTGAAACTGAAAAGGAATCTCATCGACTAAGCTAATCTTTACCTCAAAACCATAGCGGTTTTCTAAGGCTATTTCGATGGTATTTTGGTCGCCATTGGACAAACGTTCTGGAATAAATCTTTTGGCAATAAACGTTTTTTGACTCCCCAATAACATTGCTAAGTCTACCAAAAGCATTCCTCCAAATGCCAAGCTCAATAACACAGAAATATTAAAAAGCCAAGGCAATACAAATGCTAAGCAGAAAAGACTAATGAGAGCGGTAAATCCCCAATAGACAGGCTTATTGATATAGATAGATAAGATTTGTTTCACGAGAAAGTGGAATTGTGCGAGTAAGACAACAGCATAGAACTAGACTCTTTGCTATTGGTAAATTTGAATGGTTTTTTTCATAAAGTCAAACGCTTTGTTTCAACTTTAAGGGGAAAGTTTTTTAAAATGAATGAAAGAGGGAAGATTGAACCTACTCGAAGGTTTTGAATGTAGCAAAGAAGCTTCTATTCATTGAAACTCGATACGATTGGCAGTTTGAGCTTTTTTTCGTAAACTTGTCACGAAAGCCTAAGAGAATAGTGTTGTTGGAAAAGGCTTGTAAAAATAAACTCTTGCTTGTACTTAGGCAAACTTGTACAAAAACTTACTTCTTATTGACTGATGAATTCTCGCGCAAAAATAAAACAGGTATTTGATGAAATGGGTAAAATCGTGGTGGGGCACGAGCGCCTTACCAACCGATTGTTGATTGGACTTTTTACTGGAGGACACGTTCTTTTGGAAGGTGTGCCAGGTTTGGCCAAAACCCTTACGATAAATACACTAGCTAAAATCCTCGATTTGAATTTTCACCGTATTCAATTTACCCCCGACTTATTGCCTGCTGATTTGATTGGGACGATGATTTATAATCGTAAGCTTGATGATTTTGAGGTACGCAAAGGACCTATTTTTGCCAATATCATTTTGGCTGACGAAATCAACCGTGCACCTGCCAAAGTGCAGTCGGCATTGTTGGAGGCTATGCAAGAAAAGCAAGTAACCATTGGCGACGAAAGTTATATTTTGGATAAGCCTTTTTTGGTACTAGCTACCCAAAACCCTGTAGAGCAAGAAGGTACGTTTCCGTTGCCAGAAGCTCAGGTTGACCGTTTTATGCTAAAAGTATTTATGGGATATTTGAGCAAAGAACAAGAACTAGAGGTAATGCAAAAAATGTCAAATATGGACTTTAATTATAAGCCGAAGGTTATTTTGACAAAAGAAGACATATCTAATATCCGTCAAGAAATTAATAAAATTACGATTTCAGAAACACTCGAAAGATATATCATCGAATTGATTTTTGCGACACGTAAACCTGGAGATTACGGCTTGAGAGATGAGGCTCGTTATGTACAGTTTGGTGCATCACCGCGTGCAACGATTAACCTGAACCTTGCCGCAAAAGTATTAGCTTATCTTGATGAAAGAGACTACGTATTGCCAGAAGATATTAAAGAAATAGCACCAGATGTACTAAACCATAGAATTATGCTCAATTACGAGGCCGAAGCTGATGGTATAACCACTATGCAGGTAATTGATACGATTTTGAGAAGAGTGGCTATTGGTAGATAAGTTGAAAATAGAAACCATTTTGACTTTAGTAGTTAAAAATCTGAGCTTTAGCAGTAGAGACGCAATGATTGCGTCTTAATCAGCGTCATATCTAGCACGGTAAAATCAAAAAAGGCGGTCGAAAACTAATTTCGACCGCCTTTTTTGATAATGTATTTCAACATGGTACCTCTTTAGACGCAAAGCATTGCGTCTTTACTAGTAAAATGTAGATTAACAATAATCACTCATCCACTCAATCAAAAAATCACTCAATTAAGGAAAGGATGTGATAGTAGATTTATTTCTTCATCACAATCACCTTCTTTTTAAAATAAGTAGCATAGCACTTGTTCCAAAGATGGTCTTGATTATCTTTAATCTCATCGAAGTACAAGGTTTTGGGAGCGTGTTTCAAAGGTGTTACATAAATGGTATCTGCTTTTGACTCCTGAATTAGCTTGTATCTAGCCGTCATTTCTTCATCATATCCTTTGGCATTTCCTGAGCGAATATCCGCATACATAATTCGTAGATTGGTACTTTTTGACCAAGCAAATAACGACCATGCTGTTAAGCCCAGTACAAAAACAACGTTGTGCAAAGGTAAAGTAATCAGTTTTGGAAACTGATTTAAGATACTTAATATCAAGTAAAACCAGCCTGCTAAGAAAAACACATAAATGGCATTTTTGACACGATCGGGCACGCCATCAGGGTTACCGTAGTGAATCGCAAAAAACATTAACGTAAGCAAAACCCCAAGGCTTGCAATGGTATATAGCAAATTGGTTTTGAATAATGCTATCTTGGTATTGGGTACAAATTTTTGATACCATGCCGCAAACAAAAGAGTCATAGGCAGGAGTGGGCTATAAACTACCCAGTGGAAACTATCTTTGAATGTTGATTTGATTGCCTTCGTTATTGCCAAGACGATATTACCGCTCAAAGCGCCACCTTGCATACGAACTTGGTTACCTGGGGCTTTGATTACCAAGAAATACGCACACAACACAGCTACAATGCCAAGCATGGTAAAAAACTTGTCAAAACGCTTTTCGAAAAGAAGAAAATATAGCCAAACCAGTCCTAAAAAAGCAATAATCATCAACATTACCACTTCGTTTGAACCTACAATAAAAAAAACTAATGTGGCGCAAAGCAAGGCTACGGCATTTTGAAGAGATTGATATTGTGGAGAATAATATCGTATGAGCACAGCCACCAAATACATCCAATAGCACACCGATATGGGAAAAATAAAGACTGAAGTGTACCAGAAAAAATTATCAATAATACTTGCAGATTCGGCAATATAAAGGCTCAAAAATGCTCCTGTAAGCACTAGTTTATTACTACGAATTGTTGGAATAAACTCTCCAATCATCAGGTAAAATGAATGAAATAGTAGCGCCAAAATGAGAACAGGCATAATCTTGACAAAGCCAAAATAACCAAATGCCAGCGGTGAGGCATGGAATAACATGTTAGAAATATATCGCCCCGACCAGCCTTCGTAGTATAAACGCTGACCTTCCCAAAATCCATAATCACGGGTCATGTAGGCAAAGCAATAGTCGTCTGCTACAGATGGATGATTGAAATAGCCCAAAATCGCAATGGGCACTACACTAAGTAAGAAAATTACCCAGATAATCGAATGCGAAAATGCTTTAGTTTGTATAAGTTTCAAAACCGAACGTAAACTAGAGTGAATGAATATGAAAGAAGCCTACCTAGACTCAAATAATCTTGCAAAATAAAATTGCATTAATGTGCTTTAGGCTATAAGCCGTAGGCGTTAGGCAAAAAAGCTTTAATTCCTCCATGAAAAAAACTATTTAACTTTCAGCTTACGGCGTATCGCTTAATGCCTACTGCGGGTAAAATTCTTTTAATTTTACCCGCTAACTTATGTGATGATGTGCGGTAATAAGAATTTTAGAACGTATAAACTCTTATTGCCTTCAAAGGTATCTTTTAAATGATAATTCTTAAAAGATACCCCTAGCAAAATTACCTGATTTCTTAGATTTTCTTGTTAGTCAATTAATAAATACTCGCATTGATAGAGAAAAGCATCATTTGCCAAACCTTTTATTCAAGATAGGATAAATCAAAATAGCGATTAAAATAACCCCTGTTCCTGCATAAAAACCTAAGTTCATTTGTTCTTTTTCTCCAAAAATTAGATAGGCAAATATAATCCCATAAACAGGCTCCAGATTGAGGGCAAGATTGAATATAAAGGCTGAAAATTTAATCAGTAAACCTATCGTAACAGTGAACGCATATACCGTACAAATCAAAGATAATATCGCCAACCAAAGCCAATCCCAACCATGTGGAATTACTTGATCGATGGTTAAGTAGCCACTTTTGAGAGTATAGAGCAAAGGAATTAATGAGGTAATCGCTGCACCCGTCATTTCGTAAAATGTGATAACCTGCGAAGGAAACGACTTACCAAGTTTGGAGTTGATTACCGAAAATAAGGCACTTAGCATAGCTGCCAAAATACCTAAAATCAAACCCCAAATATGCTTTACTTCTGATAAAAAAATCATGCAAAGTCCACCGATGACTAATAAGCCAAGCAGCACTTCATGTGGACGAACTTTGCGTTTGTAAGTAATAGGCTCAATAATACTTGTCCACAAAGTAGCGGTGGAAAAGCCAGCCAAGCATAAGGCTACATTGGATATTTTGGCAGCAAAGAAAAACAAAAACCAATGTAATGAAATCAAAAATCCTGTTGATAATAACTTGATTGCTCCCGAGCGATCTATTTTTAAATCTACCTGACGAAACTTTAACACAAAATATATTCCAACAGCAGCAATGGCAGTTCTGAAAAATACAGTACTCAAAGAATGTACAGAGATAAGAGTCCCTAATATCGCCGTAAAACCAAGTAATAATACAATGAAGTGTAATTGGATATAGTCTTTGGTAGTTTTGTTTTGCATAAAATCTGTTGTTTAATCAACCAAGGTATACTTGTTTTAGAACAAATGAAATAAAAGTGGCGTATAAACAAAAATGAGTTAACCATTGAGTTAGTAAACATTAGTCCATAGACACGCTGTTTCCTAACTGAAAAGTTAACTCATTTAGAGGATTTATAAATTATGAATTATGAATATAAAGTGCTGACAGTTATTGTTGTCCTTGCCTAAAATAGGTTGCCCTGAGTTTTAGCCAAGTTAAAGTAATCAAAATAGTAAAATAGTTTGATTTGGGTTTGTGTTTTTTGAATAATCACATGTCCAAATCGGCAAATTAGGTTTGTTTTCATTGTTTAGTTCTTTGATGTACTGTTCAAACGCAAAAGGTGTTAGTCCTTTCAGGGCTGCGTGTGGTCTTTGATAGTTGTATGTGTGAATAGCCGTTTTAAGCTCAGTTGCTAATTCGTCAAAATTTGTAATATTTTTATAGCTTAGATACTGATTTTTAATCGTGCCATTCACTCTTTCAATATGAGCATTTTCGTAAACTTCATTACACATACTGATGCTAATTTCAGCTTCGTTTAAAATGCTAATATAGGTTTCACTGATGTACTGACTTCCTCTGTCTGAATGATGGATAAGCTCATGCTTGAACTTATTCTGTTTCCGAGTTTTCAATGCCATTTTTAAAGCAATGATGTTGTTTTCTGCTCTCATATTATCCGCAAGAGAATATCCAACGATAAAACGAGAATACACATCTAAAACAAAAACGATGTAGTAAAACCGATCATTTACTTTAAAATAGGTAATGTCACTCGTCCAGAGTTGGTTAATATCAGTGATAACTTTATCAACCAAAAGGTTTTTGTAACGACTGTAACGACTGTAAGGACTTGAAAAAGTAGTCCTACAGAGGTTTCTATAGGCTTTTACTCGAAAGCCATAATAGAGTCCAATGCTAATAAAGGCATCTCGTCCGATTCCTTCTGGCTGATA
>NZ_JASHIE010000014.1:0-220625 GCF_030056655.1 Flectobacillus rivi | reverse complement strand
GTTGGACTGACCTCTGGTGTATCAGTTGTCCTGCCAAGGGCATAGCTGAGTAGCTACGTCGGGACCAGATAAGCGCTGAAAGCATCTAAGTGCGAAACTGACCTGAAGATGAGTATTCCCAATAAGGGCCGTTGTAGATGACAACGTCGATAGGTTGCAGATGTATGGGTAGAGATACCAGAGTCGAGCAATACTAATTACCCAAGAGCTTATGATATCTCTGTACTAAGGATTTAATTCTTACTTGTTCAACATCTTTCACGATATACGTCAATTGGACTATAAGACATAGAGAAGAGATTCTCGCAGGTTTTATGGAGCCGATAGGACTGGTGTTCACCTCTTCCCATCTCGAACAGAGCAGTTAAGCCCAGTACCGTTGATGATACTGCAATCAAATGCGGGAAAGTAAAAAAGCTCCAAAATATTACAAATTAGAAAAGAAGCCACTTCAAAAGAGTGGCTTTTTTCGTTTTACAAGATTCAGCACCGTTGAGGATACTGCAGGCTACGAGCCCCGGACTACGCATCGCGACCAATACGGGAAAGTAAAAAGGCTTCCCTTGAAAATTACCTTTTCCAGCAAAGACCTACGAAAAGTCCACTCAAGTACGAGTGGATTTTTTTATTTGATAACTAGTCAAACTATGAATAATACAATTTTCTGCCAGATTCAACTATCCAACCTTTTTACCTCTAAAGTTTGAGCATACCTATCTAACCCTATCATTTTAGGATCTATTCAATTTGACAGTAAAATAGGATTGTTTAAGCAGCTTGGGGAATCTCTTTTTTGGCTTTTTCTCGTCGTCTTACAATCTTAACAGCATTCGCTGTGTGGATTCCAAAAAACAGCCAAACTTTCTCTGTTTTAGGATTGTGAGCCTTGATTTTATTGAGTAAATAATGCTCTTTTTCCGTCCCAAAACTCCCTTCTAAACTAGTACTTCGTTGCTTATTTAAAATATCCTTTATTTTCTTAGTTAGCTTATCATCTTTTCCTGCTCCTTTCCGACAAAAGTTCGTTTGAATTTTGTTTTTAGTACAATGTTTTCGATTTTCATTGGTCGCATAAATCTTATCGGCTGATATATGAGAGCATTCTCCAAACATCCTATTGTGCTTTAGTATACTTATTTTCAATCTTTTACATTCATTAAAGGCATCGTAACTATCATGTTCAATTATATTAATTCCACCCACCTGCATCTTATGTACTTTGATACCAAACTCGACGGGTTTATTCTCTTTTCCTCTGACAATCGGTCTGATGTAGGGCTTGTAAATGCTTACGATTCGGTCTGAAATCTTAGCTTTGGGATTGTCTAGGTGATGTTTCTGTTGTTGATAAACTACCTTAATCGTCTTAAAAATTTGGGCATCCTGAGAACTTAAATTAACTGCTTTTGTTTGATTAAGAATTTGCTGAAATTCAGTAATCCCCTTCAATAATAAGCGTAAACTTGCTCGTTTTCTTGCCTTAGTTTTCTGATGAGATTTCTTGCGAAGTTTACTATATGTCAAATGTTTTTTGCGCTGGTCTTTGAACTTTGAACGTGGTTCTTTTAGCCTATTTAACTTACAAATTGCTGGAATTTGCTTTGCCCATAACCATTCACAGGATTCCCAAATAAGCTTGACATCAGTCGGAAAACGAATATAAACTTCATAGCAGGTTGCGTCTTCTAAAAGTATATTTTTATCTGGAATTTCGTCTTGCCAGTTCTCAATTATTTTGTGCTGAAACTCTTTAAAATCAACATATTTTCCAAGATATCCTCGTACCCTTGATACAAAAGAATTATCCTTAATCATTTTATTATCAGGCAGTAATGTGCCACAAAACATCTGAATTGCCCAGTCAGTATTGAATCGTTCCAGTAATTTCTCATCACTTAGTTTTAGATAATGTTTAAGAAACATAAGTCCGAAGTAGCCTTGTGGCGGAAGCCAAGAGGGAGCTCCTACCATGGTTTTTTTCTCAGGAAGAAGCTTTATCAATGACGCCCAGTCTATTGTCTGATAAATAGAGCCTAAATCTGTATTGTTCTTGAATAAGTACGGGGACGCCCAGTCAATTTAGTAAAATTTGGAGAATTGAGGTCGAATAGAGTATATTGCATGAGTATTTTAATTTGGTAGCACATCTAAAATACAAAAATCCCCGAAATATGCCAAATGTGCGCATTTTCGGGGATTGCTTTTTGATAAAAATGCTTGATAATCAATTGCTTATGCTCTAAAAGGGAAGCCTAAAAAAGCTTCAAAATATTACAAAGTAAACAGAAGCCATCTCGATAGAATGGCTTTTTCGTTTTACAAGACTCAATAGATATTTTAATGACCCGACAAGATGGAGTAAAGCTGAAAATCATGTTGCTTTTTCGAATTAATAATAATTTAAAGCACGGCTTAGTCTACCTTGAATGACCTTTCTTAGCTTTAGAGGAGCTAAAACTTCAACTCCATCACCGAAACCTAAAATTTCTTTTTCTAACTCAAAATTGATTTGTAAAGCTAATTCAATGGTGAGTCCTCTCTCATTTTCCTCAATAACCTTTTGTGAGTGATGTAAAGGTTTGGTAATTACATAAGGAGCATGCAAAGGAGTAAACTTTAATACTATTTGTTGTGGACGAAGATTATTTACAGTTACGCCAATGGTATTTTTATAGTATTCTTCTTGAACAATGGTATCATTTGGTAGATAAGTAATGTCTTCGGAGATGTGAAGGCTTTGGATTCTATCTAGTGCAAGATGTAAAATACTTTCATTTGCTCTTCTTTTACCTACTAGAAACCAACGGTTTTTAAATTCTTTTAACCACCATCCGTGAAATATAAAAACACCCTCCTGTCGTGCTTTGAATGACTTGTAAGTTATAACAAGAGCTTTTTTAGCTAAAATTGCATGATAAAGGTCGTCTAAAAATGAGAGTCCCTTCAGGTTCTCATTTTTTTCAAAATCAATAATTGAACTTCGTTTTTCTTGAGCACTATAAACATGTTCTTCCAGCTTATTGACCACTTCACTCAATTGTTCAAAATGAGAAAAACCTTTGAATTGCTTTAATAAAGACAGCGCTTCATTCATTTGAATAAGGTCTGTTTGTGTAATAGGTGATTTTGTGATACTAAAGTTAGGATCAGCATAGGTATAAAACTTTTTATCAACAACGATTATTGGGGCTTCATAACCTAATTTATCACTACGCATAACTTGAATATCTGCTTGAATGGTACGCAAGCTGATTCCTTTATCAATTCCTTCGTATTCATAGAGCGCATCTGATACTTTTTCTATTAAATCTTCCAAGGTCCATTTCCGCTGACGATTTTGTAAACAAGCATCGATTGTTTTGTAACGGATAAGGGCATTTCTATTAGTAGGCATACTTGATTCGATCTGTTTATAGATTTTTGAGATATTTTTACAAAAAAGTAAAAATAAATTGAACTACGCAAAAAGACTGCGTAGACACCATGCAATTTTGTATTAGAAATTTAAAACAACCTAATGTCATGAAATTCAATTTCTTAAAGAAGACTAATACTATTCTCAAAAATTATGAAGGAGTACCTTCGTATCAATTGAGTCCAGAAATGGAATTATATAGTGCTACGGTGTCGAGCCTGCTTCATGACAGTTTCTACGAAAAAGCTGAAGACCGATTAGTGCGCCTACAACAATTGATTGAAAAAGTATCGCCAGAATATTGCGCTAAATTAGCCGTATATGCGCGTCGTTCGATGAACTTGCGCTCTGTGCCAATTGTGCTTTCGGTAGAGTTAGCGAAAAAAGCTGAGGCAGGAGCATGGGTCGGAAAAGCTATTGAGCAAGTAGTTATGCGACCAGATGAGATCACAGAAATATTAGCCTATTATCAGCAAACTAATCAAAGAACAGGTACAAAGCGATTGAATAGACTTTCGAAACAAATTCAAAAAGGTTTAGCAAAGGCTTTTAATCAGTTTGATGAATATCAGTTTGCAAAGTATAATCAAAATACGGAGGTAAAGTTAAGAGATGCCTTGTTCTTGGTTCATCCGAAACCTAAGGATTTAGCACAACAAGCAGTTTTTGATAAAATCACCCAAGATACCTTATCAACACCATATACATGGGAAACTGAACTTTCTGCGCTTGGACAGCTTCGTTTTGAAAGTGAAAAGGCAAAAAATAAAGCCTTCAAAGACAAGTGGGAAGAGCTAATTCTGAGCAAGAAAGTAGGTTATATGGCCTTGCTAAGAAATCTGAGAAATATGCTGGAAAGTAATATTTCGGATGAATGTTTAGATATGGTTTTAACGTACTTAGCTGATGAAAGCGCCATCAAGAGTGCTAAGCAATTGCCATTTAGATATTGGTCTGCTTATCGAGAATTGAGTAATTTAACTGATGGTCGGGTTTCTGGCGTTTTTGATACGTTAGAAAAAGCAATGCTGGTAAGTGCTCAAAATATGAAGGGGTTTGGTGCTGATACTAAAGTTGTTTTGGCCTGTGATGTCTCTGGTTCGATGCAGCAAAAGTTATCTGCCAAAAGCAGCCTTATGTATTTCGATATAGGTTTGTTATTAGCTATGATTTTACAAAGTCGTTGCAAAAATGTAATTACAGGAATGTTTGGAGATACTTGGAAGGTTATACCCGTACCCAACAAAAATATATTATCAAATGTGGAAGCATTTCATAGACGTGAAGGCGAAGTAGGATATTCAACGAATGCACACTTGGTAATTGAGGATTTGCTAAAACGTGAGTATCGAGCTGACAAAGTCATGATTTTTACGGATACACAGTTATGGAATAACCAAAATAGGAATATAAATAGCATTCAAACGACTTGGCAAAAGTATAAGAGTAAATATCCCAAAGCAAAATTATATCTCTTTGATTTGGCGGGTTATGGTCAAAGCCCCTTGAGAGTAGAATCAGGAGATGTGTATTTGTTGGCGGGCTGGTCGGATAAAGTTTTTGAAGTACTCGATGCCTTAGAAAATGGACAGAGTATTGTGGATTTTATTCAAGCAATAGAATTATAAATACTGATGTGTTAAGTTCTAAGCATAAGGCTATCATATTGAAGATTTTGTAAAATGCCGTAAGGTTGAGATACTTCGCTCCAATATAGGGGAGGAATGGCGTGATTGAGTAATACAATGAGGTCATCTGGTTCGACTCCAGCAATGCAATGCCCCATTCTCGACCTGCCTATTGCTTTTACAAAAAACTACCAGAGTGCCGTAAAAGAGCGATACTTCGAATGTAATCGACTCCTTTTATCATCGCTTTTTGCTCATTGCCTTTGGTTTATTAAGATATTGAAGAGTGTCGTAAAAAAGCGCTACTTCGGCTAATTGTGTCGTAGGTTCGACTCCTACCTGTCTCGTACAGTAGCTCAGTGGTAGAGCAAATTAATAATGTCGCTTTTTGTCTGTTACCTCTTCAATCCCTTTTAAAATAGTTCTACATCTTTTAAAACAATTGTACAAATTCTAAAAAAATGGAAACAGAAATCATTACCCAAGAAGATTTACAACAATTGGGTGTACATCATGAAGAAGCCTATCCAAAATTTTTAAGGGTAGCCAATGGTTTGTTAAAAAATGAGGTTTATCCCAAGTCACATATATTGTTGTTGTTTGCTCAAATGATAGATTCGCCAAAGAAGTTTAGTTTTTCCAAAAACAAACTAACCAATTTGGCACTTTACACCAAGCATTTGAAAGAATTAGGTCAGGAACTTGTTTTATCAGAATATGGACAATCCTTGTTGGAGGCAGAGAAAAGCAAACCTAAATATGAATTACCTAAGACTGGTCGTCAGGCAGAAAATTACTTTGACTTAAGAGAAGAAGCATTATCGTACCGTATTTACGGAGGAAATTACATTGAGCAAGGCGCCTTGGACCAAATGCAAACAGCCATGAGGTTGCCTATTTCATTAGCAGGTGCATTGATGCCCGATGCACATCAAGGATACGGATTGCCTATTGGTGGGGTTTTAGCCACTAAAGCAGATACTGTTATACCGTATGCTGTTGGGGTCGATATTGCCTGCCGTATGTGTATGAGCGTATTTGATTTACCTGTGTCGATGATTCAACGAGAAGATAAATTGTTGAAAAAAATGCTTGAATACCATAGTTTCTTTGGGATGGGATCAGAGTCGAAGCAGAAATATGACGATACGCTTTTTGACCGCTCGGAGTGGACTGCGACAAAATTGATTCGTGACTTAAAGGATAAAGCATATCGACAATTAGGAACTTCAGGAACGGGAAATCACTTTGTTGAGTGGGGAGTATTGGAAGTGTTAGCACAGGATGAGCTGATGGATTTACCCGTAGGAAAATACCTTACGTTATTGTCACATTCGGGTTCAAGAGGCTTTGGAGGGGCTATTGCCAATCATTATTCAAAGATAGCTATGCAAAAAACTAGGCTTCCTAAAGAAGCTAAACATTTGGCTTGGCTAGATATGAATAGCGATGAAGGGCAAGAATATTGGTTATCCATGAATTTAGCAGGTGATTATGCCTCTGCCAATCATCATGAGATTCACAATAAAATTGCTGTTGCTCTCAATCAAAACCCACTGAAGCGAATCGAGAACCACCATAATTTTGCATGGGAAGAACGCCTTGCTGATGGAACCCCTGTGATTGTGCATCGGAAAGGAGCTACGCCTGCTGGTAGCCAAGATTTAGGGATTATTCCTGCCTCGATGACTCAGCCTGGCTATGTGATTCGTGGAAAAGGAATAAATGAAGGTTTAAATTCTGCTTCGCATGGTGCAGGTCGTAAAATGTCAAGAACCAAAGCACTTGGTATGTTGACAAAGGATGATTTGCAAACAGAATTAAAAAAAGCACAAGTACAACTCATTGGTGCCGATTTGGATGAAGCTCCTCAAGCATATAAGGATATTCGGAAGGTCATGGATGCCCAAACGGATTTAGTACATGTAATAGCGCAGTTTAGTCCAAAAATCGTTCGAATGGCCGACGGTCGTGAAAAGGCAGAAGACTAAAATCTTATGAACAATAAGCCTTCTATTCTCAGGAGTTTTTCTGAAAATAGAAGGCTTTGTTATTTTTAAATTTTATTTTTGATCCAAAATTTAAAAATAACATCTATGGCAAATACCTATTTATCATTTATTAGCGACGAGCACTTATTGAATTGTGTTGCTAATCTTTATAAATCCTATCAAAAGGCAAAAAATGATATTAATAAAAAGAAATTCTATAGTAATAAAATTGATGCTTTTAAAATGGTTTTTGATGTAAAATTCAATAATATGGATGAGGAAGCATTGATTCAGGCTGAGATTTTACGTCAAATAGATAAATCAATCAATAATTCAATCGGAACTTTTCATGAAGAAATACTTGGAGGAATAGCTGGTTACGAAAAAGGAAATTTGAGCGGATTTGATATTAAGGCTATTGACAACACGTTATTTGCTGATATTAAAAATAAGCATAATACGATGAATAGTAGTGCTGCTGAAAGTCTGTTTCAGAAGTTAAAACGATATGCAGATGATCATAAACAAGCAAAGTGCTATTGGGTACAAATATTAGCTACACAAAGTTTTTGCGAAAAATGGACTAGTATTATTAATGGTAAAGAATATAGCCATAGTAGAGTCTATAAAATATCGGGAGACCAATTTTATAAACTACTTACTGGAGTTGATAATGCACTATTTCAATTATATAGTGTCTTACCAAAAGTGATAGAGGATTATCTGAAAAGTATTAGTGCTGGAGAGTCTGAGAAAAAGCAAAACTCCGCACTAATCGAAATTAAGGATGGGTCTCAAAAATCTGGTAGAACCATCCTTAATGAAATTACGTATGAAAATTACCAGTATTATCTGGGTTTTGATAAACTGTAATACTGATTTAAAAATTTTACAATTGAATAACCTACCTCTCTGCCAAGATTAACAGGTACTGCATTACCAATTTGTTTATATTGTTGAGAGGTAGAACCAGCAAACTTCCAGTCATCTGGGAATGTTTGAATTCTTGCATATTCACGTACGGTGAATGGTCGAGTTTCTTCTGGATGACAACGTTCCGTTTGCTTTTGTGCAGGAGAACAAGTTAGGGTAAGACTAGGTTCGTCCCATCCAATTCTACGAGCCATTCCAGTTTTACCACCCCCTAGATAAAAACTTTTACCCATATAACTCTTTTGAACATCCAAAGGTAAATCACGCCAGTATCCTTTGGGAGGCACTAAATCTAATACAACTTTCTTTGATTTGGGATATTTGGCTCCATCAGACTCAGGTACGTCAGTGTCAAAAAGCTCACCCTTTTTTAAAGCATCAGCAAGGTTATATATCTTTTTATAAGGTTTAGGATACTCAAATGGAATATCTATATCTTTTCTGATTCCAACTAAGATAAGTCGTTCACGTTTTTGAGGTACCTTATAATTAACAGCTTTTAATACTTGAATAGGTACTACATTATAGCCAATTTCATTCAAAATTGAAATCATGCCTTGAAGTGTTTTGCCATTCTCATGACTTAGTAAACCACGCACATTTTCACCGACACAAATCAATGGGTTGATTTCTTGCACAGCTCTGGCAAATTCGTAAAATAACGTACCCCTAGCATCATCTAGCCCAAGCTTCTTTCCTGCATAACTGAAAGCTTGACAAGGAAATCCTCCAGTTACCAGGTCGACTTGATTATGGTATTCTGAGAAATTAAAGCTTTTTATATCTCCTTCTAATACATTCCAGTGTGGTCTGTTACGTCTTAGTGTTTCACAAGCCCATTTATCAATTTCATTTAAAGCTGTACACTCTATACCAGCCTGTTCGAGACCAATGGCTAACCCTCCTGCACCCGCAAAAAGCTCTACTACTGAATAAGGATATAATGGTTTTTCATAGTTTGAAATTTCTTTATCCTCTTTTGATTTGATAAAATCATTAAAAATATTTAATTGCTCTCGAGAATACACACGATAATTACTCATTGGTTCGCGTACGGCTTGAAGTTTACCTTCTCTATCCCATCTTCTCAAAGTTTCTTTACTTTTGCCTATTATTTCAGCCGCCTCATTTAGTGTTAAAAAATCATCCATAACCACCTTGTTTAACCTTATACAATGGTTACAAAATTAGGCTATTTTTTTTGATAAACAATTTGTTTTGGATTTATTTTGAAGCTGAGAATGTTTTATTTGAATAAAAAAGATAGAAATCATGCAACCATTAGCCGAAAGGATGCGTCCGCAGACGCTTGATGATTATGTGGGTCAAGACCATTTGGTTGGAGAAAAAGCTGTTTTGCGCAGAGCTGTTGAGGCTGGGCGGATTCCTTCCTTTATTTTATGGGGACCTCCAGGGGTTGGTAAAACTACTTTGGCGAGTATCATTGCTAAAACCCTTAAGCGCCCTTTTCATACACTTTCTGCTATTAGTGCAGGAGTAAAGGACATTCGTGAAACCATCGATTCTGCCAAGAAACAAAAGTTTTTTGATACGCCTTCGCCCATACTGTTTATTGATGAGATTCACCGTTTTTCAAAATCACAACAGGATTCTCTATTGGGTGCTGTGGAGCAAGGGGTGGTGACGCTGATTGGTGCTACCACTGAAAACCCATCTTTTGAGGTAATTTCGGCATTATTGTCTCGTTGTCAGGTATATGTACTGAAACCTTTGGAAAAAGATGATTTGATATTGATGTTGAATCAGGCTTTACTAAAAGATAGTTTTCTGAAAAATAGAGATATAGAAATTGTTGAATACGATGCTATTCTTCAGTTTTCGGGAGGTGATGGACGAAAGCTGTATAATATCCTTGAATTGGTTACAAATTTCCAGCAGACTGGAGAATCATTGAAGATTACCAATGAAATGGTGGTGGATAAGTTGCAGCAAAATATTGCGATGTATGACAAAGATGGCGAGCAACATTATGACATTATCTCAGCATTTATTAAGTCTATTCGGGGTTCAGATCCTAATGCGGCTGTGTATTGGTTGGCTCGTATGCTGGAAGGGGGCGAAGATATAGAGTTTATTGCCAGACGCTTGGTTATCTTGGCTGCTGAGGATATTGGTTTGGCAAATCCTAATGCTCTTTTGATGGCTAATACTTGTTTTCAGGCGATTCGGGTGGTTGGTATGCCTGAATCTCGGATTATCTTATCGGAGGCGGTCATTTATTTGGCGACATCTCCCAAAAGTAACTCTGCTTATTTGGCAATCGGCGAGGCACAAGAGTTGGTTAGACAAACGGGAAATCTCCCTGTGCCACTGCATTTGCGAAATGCACCAACAAAACTGATGAAATCTTTAGATTATGGCAAAGGTTATAAGTATGCTCACGATTATAAAGGGAATTTTGCCGAGCAAGAGTTTTTTCCGAAAGAGATAGAAAAAACAAAACTATTTGAACCACAACAAAATTCAGCAGAAGAAAAAATCCGTCAAAAATTACGGAATGATTGGGGAGAATGGTATCAGTATTAAGAGGGCTTTGGGATTTCGGCTATCAGCTTTGGGCAAATGAAAAATGTTTTTTCGTTTTGACTTAAAAGCTAATAGCCGACTGGTAAGCAGTTAGTATAAGATGTTATTATTCACAACTTATTATTATGGCAACAACAGCGATGAGTCGCCGTAACTTAAAAAGCGATAGTCTTTCTCCATAGCTTCTTGATATACTTTACGCCAATCTTCGCCGATAAGGGCAGCGATAAGTAATACCAAAGTACTTTCAGGTTGATGATAATTGGTAACAATTCCTCTACAAACCTTGAAATGATAACCAGGGAAAATAAAAATCTCGGTTTCCCCTGTAAGCTCTTCAATATCATTGCTTTCCATGAAATTTAGAATAGTCGCAAATGATTCTTGTCGACTAGGAAGAGTCTCCGTATGCTGATATGGATAGAGTTTTTCAATGAAAAATTCAGAATCACCTTTTCCTAATTTTACTCCAAACCAATACAAACTTTCAAGCGCACGCATAGACGTGGTACCCACTGGAATAATAGGACCTTCGTGTTGTACTAGCATCTGAAGATTATTTCTGGAAAAAACAATCTGCTCGTTGTGCATGCGGTGTTCTACAATATTTTCAACCTTGATAGGTTGGAAGGTTCCAGCGCCAACGTGTAAGGTCAAAAAATCTTGTTTGAAACCAGTTTCCTGAAGTTTTTGTAAAACCCTTTCTGTAAAATGTAATCCTGCGGTTGGTGCTGCTACAGCTCCTTTTTTCTCACTATAAACAGTCTGGTAAGTTTCATAATCAGAAGATTCTGTTTCGCGATTCAAGTAAGGAGGCAAAGGGATTTCACCCAATGACTGAATCAAATCTACGAATAGAATAGGAGTATCGTTACTCAAATTTTGCCAAGAAAGCTCTACATGATTTTGCTCTTCATCGGCTAGTTTGGCTGATACAATAACCTCATGACCATTGACTTGTAAAGTACGTTGAAGAATATCATTTTTCTTAAAACGCTTTTTGTTGCCAATCATACATTCCCAAATGCAGCTTTCGCTTACCTCCATAGCCAAATTGATGACCGCTGTTGGAGCAATGGGGTGTAATAAGAAAATTTGAATGGTAGCTCCTGTCGGTTTTTGAAAATGAATTCTTGCTGGAATTACTTTGGTATTATTAAAAACCAACAGACTACCCTGTGGAAGATAGTCTGTGATTTGATAAAACTGAGTATGTGTAATTTCACCTTGATGATATACCTGCAACTTGGACTGGTCTCTTTCGGTCAAGGGAAATTTGGCAATTCTTTCATCAGGAAGCTCATAAGTATAATCAGATAACTTTATATCTGTTATAGAATGCTCGTTCATGGTATTGTTAATTAAGTATTTGTACCGATACTTTTAGTTTCGGAATTAGAGCAATTGTTGTCAAATTAATCCTCTACTTCTACTACAGTTGGACTGGTATATAACAATTTGATAGGCAAATAAAATAACCAAGCCAAAGTAAGTACCACGCCCACTACTAGCAAGTAAGAATAACTTGTATTAAAACTGCGATCGTCGTTGAGGGTAAGAATAGCACGAAGAACTAAAATCAAAAAAGTATTGATAAAAGCAGGGAGAAAGTTCAACCAGTTGCCTATGGCAGCATTTAAGTCTTTACGATTGGCTTGCCATTTTTTATTAGGAATCCAAGAGAAAGACGTATCTGGTAATTTATTGATCATTTTTGCCAAGGAAATAGGCAAAATGTTGACAACCAGAGAAATGGCTAAGAAGAGATAGAAAATTTGGTCTTTAGGTAAGAAGCCATCACCTCTACCATTTGGCCCAAAGTGAACTGCTGTATAATCTGGTAGACCACGATAGGTAAACAACAATATTAGCGCAAATGCTAACATAGAGGCATAACGCCACGTTCTTGAGATAAATAATTCTACACTCATTTTTTCAGACTGTCTCTTATCTTTGGTAGGGTTGTGATTTAGTCAGATTTACGTTTTATGAACCAATGACATGAGACTGAGCGACTAAATCCCCATTTTTCAGACTGCAAAATTACTTCAGAAAGCTTAGGTTTTCTAATTTTGTGAAAACAATTCTCGATTGACTTTTTTCAGTTCTTGACTAATCGCATTAGGATGTTTGGTGTCGAATGGATATTGACTAGAGTTTGAAGGATTTACGCCAAATAAAATTTTGTTGTTATAACAATTATTTTTTGCAATTTTATAAGCAAAAATCCTCAAAAAAAACATAGCTTTGTATTATTAAGCATTTGGGCTAATTGATTGGCTATGAATTAGCTTCGAGAGGTAAAAAATTAGGTTAGTTGTAAAACTTTGACGGTTAAGTTCTTCATGAAAATTTATACAAAAAGTGGTGACCGAGGGACAACTTCGTTAGTAGGAGGTACAAGAATTTCGAAAGCAGAATTGCGAATTGAAGCTTACGGAACAGTTGATGAACTGAATGCTTACATTGGATTGTTGGGTGATTTTGAAGTAAATACAGATAAAAAAGCCCTTTTAAAAGAAATCCAAGATAGATTATTTACCATTGGTTCGATATTGGCTTCAGAACCAGAGCAAACAAAGAAACAAATTCCTGATTTGCACGAGAGTGATATCGAAGCTTTGGAAAAAGCGATGGATGTCATGAATGAAGACTTAGAACCTATGCGATTCTTTATTTTGCCAGGCGGGCATCAACATGTATCGTTTGGGCACGTAGCCAGAACCGTATGTCGAAGAGCCGAACGCCAAGTGGTACGATTGGCAGAAGAAAACGATACCGATTACTTGGTTATCCGTTATTTGAATAGGCTATCCGATTATTTATTTATACTTTGCCGTTTTATGGCCAAACAACTCGGTGTGGCAGAAGTGGCTTGGAAAGCCAGAGTTTAGTTGAGAAAATAGCATAACGCAATATTAATATGACAGATACAGTGCAAATCGAAATTCATCAGATTGAGAAATCGAGAATTGATGCGGTTGATTTCGACAACCTAGTTTTTGGACGCTCGTTTGCTGACCACATGTTGGTGGTTGATTACAAAGATGGTGCTTGGCAAACGCCTCAAATTGTACCTTATGGTCCTATTTCTTATACGCCAGCGATGATGTCGCTACATTATGGTCAAGCAATTTTTGAAGGTATGAAAGCCTACAAAAATGCTGAAGGTGAAATCCTCGTATTTAGACCACATGACAACTGGGCTCGTTTGAACAAGTCTGCTGTTCGTATGTGTATGCCAGAAATTCCTGAAGATATCTTTATGGAAGGTCTTTCGGCATTGTTAAAGCTCGATTCTGCATGGATTCCTGCTAAGCCTGGATGTTCTATGTATATTCGTCCTTTTATGTTCTCGACTGACGAATACGTAGGTGTTACGCCTTCAAAAACGTATAAATTTATGATTTTCAACTGTCCAGTAGGAGCTTACTACAGCAAGCCTTTGCGTGTGAAAGTTGAAACTCAATATATCCGTGCTGCTCATGGTGGTGTTGGTTTCTCAAAAAATGCAGGTAACTACGGTGGTTCATTATACCCAACGCAGTTGGCAGCACAAGAAGGCTATGACCAAATCATTTGGACAGATGCAGCTACACACCAATATGTAGAAGAAGCAGGAACAATGAACTTATTGTTCGTAGTTGATAACAAATTGGTAACAGCTCCAACAGGCGATACTATTTTGGATGGTGTGACTCGCAAATCTGTATTACAAATCGCTCGTGATTGGGGTATGGAGGTAGAAGAACGCCAACTTTCAGTAGCTGAATTAGTAGAAGGAATTAAAGCAGGTAAAGTACAAGAAGCATTTGGTGCTGGTACAGCGGCTGTTATTGCTCCAATTTCAACGATTGGTTTTGAAGGACAAGACTACGAATTACCTGAGCGCCCAGCAGATGCTTTCTCGAAAAGAGTGTATGAAGAAATTAACTCAATTCGTTTAGGTGTGAAAGAAGATTCAAGAGGTTGGGTATATAAAGTTTAGTGATTTGGAAATTATTTTCTCAAATAACAAATTGGAGACATCATCAATTTGGGTATTTGAGTTATGCTCCAACTGAGTATCAAAAAAAGCGGTCGAAAATTGTTTTTCGACCGCTTTTTTTGATATTATATTTCAAAGGAATACATCTTTAACTACAAACTATTGTGTCTCTACCGGTGAATTTCTTCTTAAAAGAATCACTCAATCACAAATCACTAAATTTGGAATGACTCCTTTTTGTTATTTGAATATTACCTTATTGAACTTCTTTGTCAGATTTGTTAGCAAAAACAATTTTAAAACCTGGGTCTTTTTGAGTACTTACATTTTGAAGCACTAGCAATTGCTTTCCATCAGCAATTTCCCAAGAGGTAGTTTTTGTTTTGTCTGTTCCAGCACCGTATTTTTTATTAAAGTACGATTTGAATTCTTGAAAAAGGCTATCAACTGTTGGCTGTTTTTCTATATAAACATCTATCGCAATTTCGCTTACTTTATTGGTTTTATCCTTACTATATAAAATGTCGGCAAAATTGAGGTCAGTATTGTCAAAATACTCTGTGTAGCTACGACCATTGTCTGGTTGAGTTTCAGAAGGAAGCGTACTTTCTTTGATACCGTCGAATGTATCACCTAACGATACACCTCTCGCCATTCCAGCATCTGATTTTAGAATTGACTGAAAAATAGGAGAGTAGTTGTTCAAATCTGAGCCTTGATTGTTAGTAGTGGCATCGAGACTATTGACTTGAATTTGGTCGTTACTTTTCTTTTCTTGGCAAGCTTGTAATCCACCTAAAAGAAAAATAGAACAGAAGAGAAGTATTTGTTTTTTCACAATAAATGAATGATTGAGTAACACTATGTATGGTTAACAAATATGCAGTAAAAGTATTGTGACAAAGGTAAGAAAACTTTCTGAGTCGTTTGTTAGGTTTCTATTAATACTCCACAAATGAGCGTCTTGCCGAATGAATCCGTTATTAATCGTATTAATAACAGAAAAAAAATAGCTTATGAGCTTTTGTGCTCATGGCAAATATACACATATCACATGATGATGTGGCGTTAACTCATTTTATCCTCTGATTGAAGGCTATCTCTAGCTTTTCTTTGTATATTTATGACGCTTATCACGGGTTTTATTCACCTTTGAAAGCAAAAACATCTATTACTGCTTGGAATTAATCAATAAAGGAAAATTAAACATGGATACATCACCCATCAAAATAGTTGTGTATGAAGATAATCCAGATCTTCGAGAGAGCCTTTCGGTACTCTTGAGAGGTTCTATGGGTTTTGAATTAGTCGGAGCTTTTGTGAACTGCGAAAACGTAGAGTCACAAGTAAACCTATACAAACCCGACGTGGTATTGATGGATATAGATATGCCCGTTGCCAATGGTATTAATGGTCTGAAGACAATAAAGAGAATAGCCCCACAGGTTAACGTATTGATGTTCACGGTATTTGATGATAACGAAAACATCTTTGAAGCTATCTGCTCGGGAGCAGTAGGATATATGCTCAAGCGCACTCCGCCTACCAAATTGCTTGAAGCAATCATTGATGCGCACCATGGTGGAGCTCCAATGACTTCCAGTATTGCCCGAAAAGTACTACAAATGTTGCCCCAACAACAACCACGTGTGGCAGACAATGTATCGTATAAGCTTACAGAACGCGAAACCGAAATTCTTAATTTGTTGGTAAAAGGGAATAGCTATAAAATGATTGCTGATAAATGTGGTATAACTATGGACACTGTACGTTCGCATATCAAAAAGATATATGACAAACTTCATGTTCATTCGCAAACAGAGGCAGTGGCAAAGGCAATTCATGAAAGAATTGTGTAAGAGTAGAAAACCATAGATAGTTCAAAATACTGAAAGTAGTATTTTACGAAGAGAAAATAGATGGATTTAGTGATTACTAGGTGTATTGGGGGATAGGTATCACATCATGATGTGATTGACAGGTACCATAAAAATCAGGAATTTTGTGATACCAATTTACCTAACCATGACTTAGTCCTTTAAATATTTATATTTTCCGAACGTAACTTATTAACTATCATGGTAACATCAAGAATTTCTAACTTGCCCTCTATTGCTGTATCTGTACCATCAACAGAATACAATGCCTACTCATTGGAGACACTTCGTCTACCAAAAATTTCTGACGTTGTAAAACGTGAGAATATCAAAGAAGGTTTTATTTCTTTGCCTGTTTGCTGCAAAAAAAGCATCTCTGTGGCTTGGAAAGACATCACTCATCTCGAAGCAACGAGCAATTATACCAAGTTTTACTTCAGTAATGGAAAAAACTTACTAGTTTCTCGTACAATGAAAGATTTTTTGAGTAAATTAGATGCCGAAATGTTTGTGAGAGTTCACAAGTCATTTGCGGTTAACCTGAACTACATTGTTCAGTACGATGTGAAAGAAGATATGTATGTGGAGTTGAAAGGTGGAGCAAAAATCAGTGTATCACGCCGTAAGAAAAAAGATTTCTTAGAAAAAAGACGTCAATACTTTGAAAACTAATCATAGTAAAAAATATTAGTGGTTAGGTATTTAGGAAACAAGGGCGACCCTTGTCGCCCCATGTTTTTAAAATAGCTAATCCAGCTAAAAAATATTTAAGATAATAGGTGTAGAACTATTAATTTGCACAGGGAGATGTTCTTAACGTCTCCTTTTGTCTTTTATATGGGTCAAGAATATTGAGGGAATCATGTCTGATTGTAGAGATGCAATGCTTGCGTCTTCCCAAGTGTTTAAAATAGAGCCTGTAAAAATGAAGAACTTATTTGTCAAACAATAAGTAGATACTTCTTTATACGATTGTTCCACTGCCTCTTCATTAGAATTCTCTAGTAATATTGAAAATAATCCCAGATTTTCCTTCTCTATTAATTGCCCAATGCAATTTTACAACTAGATTGTAATACGTTACTGCATCTACTCCCAATCCTGTAGAATACAAGGGTTTGTTTGCTAAAGCACTAAGGTTCTTATACACATATTCGTTTTGTACATATCCCCAGTCAACAAAATAATTTGGATAGATTTGAATAGGAATTCTATTAAACTGAGACGACTTAATCCATTTAATAGTTAAGGTCTTATCCAAAAGTTTGGTTCTTAGATTCATTCGTGCCCAAACATATTTTTGTCCATCAATCACATAGAGCTCATAACCTCGTACCAAGTCTGTACCATAGCCCAAGCCTCTCGTATTAAAGAAGGGTTGCTTATTAGGGAGTGATATTTTTCCTTCAGCTCCAATATTCAAAAAGAGATTATTGGCTAAGGCCCAATATTTATTGGCTGTGAGCGTAATATCCAATTGATTGAGATTATCTGATGGTAATAGCCCTAGTTTGTTGAGATATACCTCAAACCGATAACCTCGTAAAGGAAAAACTACATTGTCACGGAAATCGTAATTGAAATAATAGCTTAATTGAACATAGCGTTGGGTATTAGCTCCCTCCAAAAAGTAATTAGGATTAGCTTTTCGAATCGTATCGGCTATCCAGTTTTGATTGTATCGAAGTTCAAGGGTGTGATTATCGTAGAAATGATAGCGCTTTTTGAGTTGAGCAAAAGCATAAATTCTCTGTCGCAGACTATTATCTGACTTGATATAACTCAGGGTATCGTGCAAAGTACCAAAGGCAACATTTTTATTGGTAGAATAGGAAATACCTAGCCCTAAACCTGTTTTTTGTACTTTGTCGATATAGGGTATTCTGTAAAAAAGCTCTAGTTTTTGCGTAAATCCTACCTCTGCATTCAGAATCAATTTTTCGGCACGACCTCTAAAATTGGCATGAGTAATGTTAGCCCCAAATATTAATCTGTCTAGTCTTCCACCACGATTCCACCATTCATTATAATTTCGGTCAGCAATTTGAATATTGGGGTATCCAAGTATATACCATTGCTCTTGTACTTTAATCAAAATATCCAGCCTATTGGATAGGCTATCTTTGTTATGTTTGATCTCAACAAAATTAAATAAGCTCGTATTAAAGACCTTTCTTCTATTTAATTCAACTCTTTTTGCTAAATCGCGGGTGTTGATGGTATCTCCTTCATGAAAGTCTAGCTCTCGCTGAATGATATATGCCTTTGTACGTTGATTTCCTTGAATAGAAATATGACGAACAATCAGGGATGAATCACTTTCGACAGGTTGTGAAAAATGAAGGAGATGACAAAATAGAGTTACTAAAAACATACTTTGAGAAATAAGCTGTCGAGCAAATTCGGGGCTTAGGTTTGGTGAACTTAAATAATTGAAAAAGTTTCTTAAATAAAGCTAATTTATTCTTATTATTGTTTTCTATTTCCACAAATTAGCCATTTTTATGAAATCCTTAAAATCTTCACTTACCTTCTCACAAATCATTAATATGAATGTGGGATTTTTTGGCATACAATATAGTTTTGGGCTCCAACAAAGTGCCGTAAATCCTATCTATGACTTTTTGGGAGCAAGTCCCGACGAAATACCACTATTGAATTTGGCTGGTCCAGTTACAGGGTTATTGATACAACCGCTTATTGGGGCTTTGAGTGATAAGACTTGGCACCCTCGTTGGGGACGTCGCAAGCCTTTCTTTTTTATAGGAGCGCTCCTTTGTAGTTTGACGCTCTTTATCTATCCTTTTAGTAGTTCGTTGTGGATGGCAGCAGGTCTATTGTGGGTTTTGGATGCAGGCAATAACACTGCCATGGAGCCTTATCGTGCATTTATTGCAGATGTTTTACCCGAGGAACAACAAGCCACAGGTTTCTTGACTCAGAGTTTCTTTACGGGGCTAGGAATTACATTAGCTAACGTATCCTTGTTCGTTTTCCAAAAAAATATCACAGGTTCTTATGGACAAATTCCATATTGGGTATTTGGTTCATTCTTTTTAGGTTCATTATGTTCGATAGGTTCGGTGTTGTGGTCAATGTCAAAAACGGAAGAGATACCGCCAAGTGAGGAAGAATTAGCTAAAATACGAGCGAATAAAGGAGGTTTGTTAGAGCCTATCATTGAGATTTTGTCAGCTATCAAAGATATGCCGAAAGTGATGTGGCAATTGGCTTTGGTGTATTTGTTTCAATGGTATGCTTTATTTTGTTATTGGCAAAATGCTTCTAAAAGTATCGCCTTATCGGTTTGGAAAACAACACCTAAAGAAAACCCAGACTTGTATCAAGAGGCCGTAGGTTGGACAGGTTTAGTAAATGGCTGGTATAATGTTGCCACGTTTATGTCAGCTTTTGGCTTAGTTTGGTTAGCCAAAAAGAGTAGTCCAAAGCTCGTTCATATATTATGTTTGATTATGGCAGGTGTGGGTCTATTGATTTTTCCACATATTGAGAATAAGTATATGCTATTTGCTCCTATGACAGGTTTTGGTATAGCTTGGGCAAGTATGATGGGAATACCTTATTTGATGGTTGTATCCGAAATTCCAAAGGAGCGTTATGGCGTATATATGGGAATTATTAATATGATGATTGTAATTCCGATGATTATCCAAAATTTAACCTTTGGCTATGTGCTTGAACATTTCTTAGATAATGATTCTGGTAAAGCTGTAACTTTTGCAGGGATATTTTTACTAATAGCAGCGGCTGCCACGATGTTGATTAAATCCAAAAAAATGGAAGAAGGACAAGTGGTAAGCATGAGTGCAGGGCACTAATTGCTGGTGATTAAGTGTTGGCTTTCAGTTTTGAGAAAGTATTAAAAATATATTCTTCTCAATACTGAAAGCCAACATATTATGGTAAAAGTTAGTTCTCAAAAACTATTTCTTCTGGGCTTTCAAACCACTTCTCTAATTGCCCATGATAATGCTTTTCAATGACATTTCGCTTGATTTTAAGGGTAGGGGTAAGCATATTGTTTTCGACTGACCACGCCTCTTTCACAACGACTATTTTTCGTAAATGCTCATAGTTTTTGAAATGTGGATTAACTCTTTTGATCATTTCCCGAAAAACTTCACGTAGTTGTGTCTCTTCTGTATTTTTTCCAATCTCAGATAAAACTACCAATGCGATGGGCTGAGGTAAACCTGTTCCTACAACACACACCTGTTCGATAATTGGATTTACCGCCAACATTCCCTCTATGGGTGTAGGTACAATATATTCGCCTTTGGCAGATTTGAACATATCTTTTACTCTACCAATAATAGAAATATAGCCTTCTTCATCAATAGAAGCCATATCTCCTGTAGCCAGCCACCCATCTTTAAATAACTCCTGAGTCATAATGGGTTCTTTGTAATAACCTACAGTGTTCCATGGAGCCTTCATTAGTAGCTCTTGAGTATTGGGGTCTATTTTGATAGTAACGCCATTATGAGGTTTGCCAACGGTTCCCTTTTTATATTTTGGAGGCATAATTGTTGCTACGCCCATATTCTCAGTCATGCCGTAAGCTTCTCGGATTTGAATATCAAGCTTATGAAACCATTCCAGCAAGCTACTTGGCATTGGGGCTGCACCAGTCAAAATTAATTCTGCTTTTGCAAGACCTAATCCCTTTTTCACTTTATTTCGGATAATACTTTTTACAATGGGTATTTTGAGTAAAAGGTCGAGTTTGCTTTGTGGTAATTTTGATAAAATACCCAACTGAAACTTTGTCCAAATGCGAGGTACAGCCAAGAAATGGGTAGGATTGGCTGTTTGAAGATTAGATGCAAAAGTGTCCAAACTCTCTGCAAAATAGATCGTACCCCCAGAGGCTATTCCCGCAGATTCCACTAGAGTTCGCTCTGCGATATGACAAAGTGGCAAATACGAAAAAAAGCGAGCGTTTGAGGTGTCTAATAGCCCCACTTCCCTTGTATGTTCTAATGCCGAAATTAGTCCTTGATGTGTGAGCATAACACCCTTTGGTACACCTGTTGTCCCCGAAGTATAGACAATAGAACTTACCTCTTCATAACTAGCTAAAGCGAAAGAAGCCAAAGGATGGGTTATTTTAGTGATGGATTCCCAATTTTCGAATTCACTTGGAGCTCCTTCGTAATAACTAGGATAGGACACACAACGAATACTCGTGGGAATACCACCTTTCATAGATTCCCAAGCGTCTAACTTTCCAACAAATAAAACCTGACAATCTGAATGAACCAGCACCTGCCGAAGTTGCTCGTCGGTAAGAGTAGGATAAAATGGAACAGACACATGCCCGGCCATGCTAATGGCCAAATCGGTCATAATCCAATGGGCGCAGTTTTTGGACAAAATCCCAATATTACTACGTGGAGGCAAGTTCTGGGAAAGAAGCCATTGTGCCATTTTCCGAATTTGTTGCCCAGCTTCCTGATAGCTAAAATCTCTAAATTCGGTGCCATGTGGCTGTTTTAGAAATATGCTGTCTGGTGTATGAGTTTCCCAATGGCAAAAATTTTCAACCATTGACTTAAATTGTCTTTTCATATCAAAATAGCAATTGAGGCTAAATAGGCATTATTTGAGGTGACTATGGGCACCTCTTAACAAAACCTGTTTTACAGTTTCTTTAGAAATTTTGAAGACAATTTAAGAATAAAATTGAATTTTGATTATATTTGTTTGAATTTTTTGGTGAGAGTTGTGGCGTAATACAAACCAATATCTAACCCCGATGTCATGAATAGGCAGGCTATCGTAAGAGTTCTTTTGATGTGTTTTCTAACGATGTTGTTAGGATATATCTTTTTCCAGAGTTTTGCTTCGTTTATACCACGACATTAACTAAGGGTTAATGACAAATTGAACTTCTTTGAAGTCAAAATACAACAACTCTTCGTCTTCAGTTTCAATCGCCAATTTACCCGTTTGGTCAATTCCGATAATTTGCCCTAAAAAAAGTTCACCATTTTTTCTGAAGTAATGCCATTCTTGGTATCTGTACATTACTCTGAGGTATTGTATTTTGAGAGATTCATAATACCCCTGTTTTATTTGCAGATAATATTTTTCAATTTTTTCAGCTAATTGAGCAAGCAAAGTATTTAAATCATAGCTTTGTGCAGCATTTGCCGCCAAGCTCAAAGATGAAGCCGTTGCAACGCCAAATTGAGTTTGGTTAATATTAAGTCCGATTCCAACAACAGAGTACCCAATATTGTATCCCTGGAGCGTATTTTCGATTAAGATACCACCTAATTTTTTGTCATAATGATAAATATCATTTGACCATTTTATCGTTAAACCCTCTGGCAGATATTGACTCAAAAATTCATGAACACCCAAAGACACCGCTACATTGAGCTGAAATTGATCTGAAGCACGAAGAAATGTAGGCTTGAGTATCAATGACAAAGTAAGATTCTGGCCTATTGCAGCTTCCCACGAATTTCCTCGTTGTCCACGACCCGTAGTTTGGTGGTCTGTAATAATAATCGTTCCTTCAAAAACCTCTTGCGATTGAATCATTTCAGCCGCAATGTCGTTAGTAGAATGACAAGTTGGCAGATATTTAATAATTTTGCCAGTAAATAAAGTATTGGGTTGAATTTTGTACAAGGTTATTTCGTAATTTTAGGTTTCTAAATACAAGAAAAAAAGGGCATCCATAGCCATATTTCAGAATTATTTGTACAAATATACTAGCCCTACTCCACAAGAGAATAACACATAAAGAATTTAGCATGGTAGATATCACAGCAGAAAAAGAAACAAGTTCAGAAGAACTTTGCAATTTAGTAGTAAAAGGAATGCAAGAAAAGAAAGCATTAGACATCGTAGTGATGGATTTGAGAGGAGTAAAAAATGCCTTTGCTGATTTTTTTGTAGTGTGTGCAGGTACGTCAGATACTCAAATTGATGCTATAGCCGATTCAGTTGATAAAGAAGTATGGGAAGCTACTCGTACAAACCCTAAAAGTATCGAAGGAAAGTCAAATCGTGAATGGATTTTATTGGATTATTACGATGTAATTGTTCACGTATTCAAGAAAGACAAAAGAGAGTTTTATAAACTTGAAGAACTTTGGGGAGACGCTCAGTTTACCTATATCGACGACGAAGCCGCTTAATCAGCAGTTGTAACCTCTCATAAATGTATTTTACCACTTCTCACGATTCATCAGCTTAAGAAACAATCTGCTTCAACTAGACGTTGATATGTGTAGAGTGGTAAAATTTCAGGATTATGACTATTGCCTAACCTTGTAAAATCAGGGCTACATCTTTTGGGTCATTATCCTAAACCAGAATTATGAATTTAAAGTGTAATTAAAAAAACAATGGCAGAAAATAATAGCGGAGATAACAGACAATCAGACTTCCCAAAAAATTCTCGTCGTCCCAACGTTCCAAGCGGCGGATTTCAGGGTTGGTTAGTAGTAGCTTTAATTATTGCTTTGGTGAGTATTTACTTCCTAAGTAAAACGCGTGTGTTAAAAACCATCGAGCCGCTACAATTTGAACAAATGGTATTGCATAAAGAAATTGCAAAATTGACCATTATCAAAAATAAAGACATCGCAGAGATTACGCTTAAAAAAGAGGCTTTACCAAAATATAAATCTGAGTTAGGTGACCAGCAAGGAAATGGAGTAATGAGTCAAAATTCAGGTCCTCATTTTGAATTACCTATCAACTCCGCTTTCTCATTCGAAACTGAGCTCAACGATTTACAAAAAGATATTCCTCGCGAGCAACGTATTCACGCTACTTCTGAAGAAAGAACAGGAATCTTTGAATTCTTGATGGGACCAGGATTACTAATCTTGATGTTTGTCGGAATTTACTTTATGTTCTTCCGTATGGGTGGAGCAGGTGGACCTGGTGGACAAATCTTTAATATCGGGCGTTCACGTGCAACGCTTTTTGATGGTGAGGCTAAAGTGAAAATCACTTTCAACGATGTGGCAGGTTTGGACGAAGCAAAAGAAGAAATTCAGGAAATTGTAGAGTTCTTGAAAAATCCTAAGAAATTCACTGACCTAGGAGGTAAAATTCCTAAAGGTGCATTGCTCGTAGGCCCTCCAGGAACAGGTAAAACCTTACTTGCAAAAGCAGTAGCTGGCGAAGCAGGCGTTCCATTCTTCTCACTTTCGGGTTCTGACTTTGTCGAAATGTTTGTGGGTGTAGGTGCAGCTCGTGTACGTGACTTGTTTAAGCAAGCAAAAGAAAAAGCACCTTGTATCATCTTTATTGATGAAATTGATGCTGTAGGTCGCTCTCGTGGACGTGGTGCAATGCCAGGAGCTAATGACGAGCGTGAAAATACCTTGAACTCTTTGTTGGTTGAAATGGATGGTTTTGCAACTGACTCAGGTATTATCATCATGGCGGCAACAAACCGTCCAGATGTACTAGATTCAGCTTTGTTACGTCCAGGTCGTTTTGACCGTCAAATTTCGGTTGATAAGCCAGACATCGTAGGTCGTGAAGCTATCTTCAAAGTACACCTAAAGCCTTTGAAATTAGCTGCTGATGTAGATCCTAAAGAGCTTTCAGCACAAACCCCTGGTTTTGCAGGTGCCGAAATCGCTAACGTTTGTAATGAGGCTGCCCTTATCGCTGCTCGTCGTAACAAGACCGCGGTAGATATGAAGGATTTTCAAGAAGCAATGGACCGCGTGATTGGTGGTTTGGAGAAAAAGAATAAATTGATTTCTCCTGAAGAAAAGAAAATCGTTGCTTACCATGAAGCTGGTCACGCGATTGCGGGCTGGTTCTTGGAACATGCCAATCCATTAGTAAAAGTAACTATTGTACCTCGTGGTATTGCTGCATTGGGTTATGCACAATATTTGCCAAAAGAGCAATTCTTGTATCGTACCGAGCAGTTAATCGACGAAATGTGCGTTACTTTGGGTGGTCGTGCCGCTGAGGATATTATCTTCGGAAAAATCTCAACAGGTGCACAGAATGACCTTGAGCGTATTACCAAGTTAGCGTATAGCATGGTGACTATCTATGGTATGAACGACAAATTAGGTAATATCTCTTACTACGATTCAAAAGGTTCAGAATATAATTTCAATAAGCCTTACTCTGAAACAACTGCTCGTGAAATTGACGTAGAAGTTCGCCAGATTATTCAGACAGCTTACCAACGTACGGTTGACTTGTTGAGCGATAAGCGTGAGAAGTTAGAAATTTTGGCACAAGAATTATTGAAAAAAGAAGTTCTTTTCCAAAGTGATCTTGAAAGATTAGTAGGTCCTCGTCCTTTCGAACAATTGACAACTTACCAAGAGTTTATTAAAGGTGAGGAGGAAAAAGAGAAAGCTTTAGAGCGCCAGAAAGAACAAGAAGCTGAACAAGAGCAACCTTCAGCTTCAGAAACAACAAGTGTTGATTCTACTGATACAGAAGATACACTTGCTTAAGATATGTTTTAGAAAAAGCCCTTCGCCATCGGTGAAGGGCTTTTTCTATTTAATGGCTTTCCACTTAAATCATCTTTTGTTACAATTACTTTCTTTATCTTCGCATAAACAAAACTTCGTATTTGATATTTGTAGGCATGATTTCTATTCAACTTCAATCTAATAAAAAAATATATTTCGCTTCAGATTTTCACCTTGGTTATCCTACACCAGAAGAAAGCCTTGCTCGTGAGAAAAAAATAGTTCGCTGGCTTGATCAAATCAGTGCTGATGCACAAGTTATTTTTTTAGTGGGAGATATTTTTGACTTTTGGTTTGAATACAAAAATGCTATTCCCAAAGGCTTCATTCGTTTGCAGGGGAAATTAGCTGAATTGTCAGATAAAGGTATCGAACTAATCCTTTTCACAGGTAATCATGATATTTGGATATTCGATTATTTTACGAAAGAAATGGGTATTAAGGTATACCGCGACCCACAGCAATATAGCATTCAAGCTTCTGGACAAACAAATCCTATGAAGCTTTATATCGCTCATGGCGATGGTTTAGGTCCTGGTGACAATGGATATAAGGTATTAAAACGTGTATTCGAAAATAAGGTTTGTCAATGGGCATTTAGTTGGTTACATCCTCATGTAGGTATCTCTTTAGCTCACTGGTGGTCGGGTAGTCGCAAGGACCCCGAACGTATCAATAGAGAGTTGGTTTTTAAAGGAAAAGACGAGTGGTTGCTAAATCATGCGCTTGAAGTGGAACAAACCCAACATTTTGACTACTATATTTTTGGACATCGCCACTTACTGCTTGATTTAGCGGTTGGCGAAACGGGTGCCAAATATATCAACCTTGGTGAATGGTGTTACGATTCTGCCGAAACGAGCTATCACTATGCTGTTTGGAACGGAACAAATATGCAAATAGAGTCGGCACTAGAGGTATAGCTTAAATAAAATTTTCCCCAAGCGTTGACATTTTTGTCTGGCTTGGGGAAAATTTTTATATAGACTAAGCTGACCTATTTCAACAGAATATATTGAAAATGGAAATCATAAAAATAATTACAAAAGTCTCTATCCAATAGTCAGTAAATAATTACCTATTTTACCTTTGTTTTAAAGCAATTGGACTGATAAGAATACCTCTTGTCTAATTTGTTATTTTACAATTTTCTATAATATCTACAATTTACCCCACCCGAGTTTATCTATGAAAAACTTTCTGAAAAATGTATTGCTGTGTTCTATTGGCAGTTTACCGCTGGTAAGTTTTGGCCAAAAAAAAGAACAAGAAACCAATCATCTACGACCAGTTATCCATTTTACCCCTCAAAAAAATTGGATGAATGACCCTAATGGATTACTATTTTATAAAGGGCAATATCATCTCTATTTCCAGCACAATCCTTTTGGGAACCAATGGGGACACATGAGTTGGGGGCATGCCACAAGCTCTGATTTGTTGCATTGGACCGAACATCCTGTAGCTATTCCAGAAGATACAACCATGATATTTTCGGGTAGTCTTGTACATGATGAGCGCAACACCTCTGGATTTGCAACTTCTCCTGAAGGTAGTCTAGTGGCGATTTATACGGCTCATATTGATGGTAAAAAACAATCACAGTACATTGCATACTCCAATGATGGTGGAATGTCTTTTACTAAGTATGCCAAGAATCCCGTAGTTGATTTAGGGAAGAAGGACTTTCGTGACCCCAATGTATTTTGGCACGCTGGTTCTTCACAATGGGTTATGACGGTGGTTTTACCGCTCGAATACAAAGTGCTATTTTATGGCTCGAAAAATCTTAAAGATTGGTCATTATTAAGCGAATTTGCTAATCAAGGGGATACACGTAAGCCTTGGGAATGTCCTTCGCTTGTAGAATTGCCCGTAGAAGGCTCAAATACCTCTAAATGGGTTCTAATGTTATCTTCAAATGGTTCGACGGAAGGATACACAGGAATGCAATATTTTGTAGGAGATTTTGATGGGAAGACTTTCACCAACCTCAATGCTCCCCAACAAGCTATGTATGTTGACTACGGGAAAGATGTGTATGCAGGTATTCCCTACAACGGATTACCCAAAGAACAAGCAACTTTGGTAGCATGGATGACTAACCTAAATTATACAGGTGATAACCCCACATTCCCTTGGCGAGGACAAATGACGATTCCTAGAAAGTTGTCTTTGAGAAATACCTCTGGTGGATTGAGACTGGTTCAAGCACCTGTGATTTCTTCGAAGTTTTTGGAGAAGCAGTATTCCTTCGAAAAAGAAAATTTCAAGATTAAAAATTCAATAGAATTGAGTGGAGGAACCTTATTTGCGGATAATGCTTATTTGATTGAGGCTGAAATAGAAGTAAAATCTGCTAGTAAAGTAGGTTTTAAAATTGCACAAGAAGTAGACTCTTTGGATAGTAAAAAGAACAAGCTTGAAACAAAAGTATATTATGATGTTAAAAAGAAGAGCTTGATTTTGGATAGACTTAAATCTTCGGTAAAACATCACCCTCAGTTTCCGAGTGTTGAACAGGCCAATTATGAATTGAAAGATGGAGTGTTAAATTTGCAAATTTTAGTAGACAGAATGTCTGTCGAAGTATTTGCTAATGATGGGCTAACTACAATAACGGATTTAATTTTTCCATCCGAAAAAGGGAAAGTACTTTCGATTTTTACGGAAAATGGTAAATCTAACGTAAGAAAATTAAAGATTTGGAATTTGAAAGGTGAATCAAAGTAAGTGAGAAATGAATGCAATCACTAGGAGCAAAGGCAAAAGGTCTTTGCTCTTTGATTTGTACAAAAATAAAAAAGCCCTCAAACTTTCGTAAGAGGGCTTTTTTGTGGTCCCACTAGGATTCGAACCTAGGACCCCCTGCTTGTAAGGCAGGTGCTCTGAACCAGCTGAGCTATGAAACCTAAAATGAAAATAAAGTGGTGGTCCCACTAGGATTCGAACCTAGGACCCCCTGCTTGTAAGGCAGGTGCTCTGAACCAGCTGAGCTATGAAACCATTTTATTTTGTGTCGTTGTCGTTGCGTTTAACGTGGTGCAAAATTACGCTGTTGAAATGTATTATGCAAGTCCTTTTGCGAAAAAAAATCACATTTTTTTGAAAGTTTTTAGTAACGTTTTTGTTATCAGAGAGTTAAATGATGAAAAAATTTTACATTTTTTTCAAAAAAACTACTCGACTTTTCTGAAATTCGTAATTTTTGGAGAAAAATTGTATTTAATCCTCTTTTTTTACCTCTAAAAGGTAGAACGAAAAATAAAATATTTTCAAAAAAAACGTCTGAAACCATTTAATAAACGATTTTTACCAATAAACCGATAAAAATAATGGCTTGTAAGCAAAACTTTCCTTCTATAGAAAAGAAGATTTTTTTAATTCACAAAACCTAATAGATTTGTAACAACAAGAACAGACAATCACTCCTTGTTTTGTTCGAGGAGAATTTTAAATAATAATTTCTTAAACCAACTTTTTAAAAATGATACAACAACTATTAAGTCCAGATGCTATCATCAGTTTAATTACACTTACATTTCTTGAAATTGTACTCGGTATCGACAACATTATCTTTATTTCGATTGCTGCAAACAAATTAGCGGTAAAAGATCAACCCAAAGCTCGTAATATCGGTTTGTTATTAGCCATGATTTTCCGTGTAGTATTGCTATTTGGTTTGTCGATTATCATTTCTTTACAAGAACCTTTTGTTCACATCGATTGGGGTTGGTTTAAAGCAGGTATTTCTGGACAAAGTTTGATTTTATTTGTAGGTGGTTTGTTCTTGCTTTACAAAGCTACTTCTGAGATTCACCACAAATTAGAAGGAGACCCGAACGAAGACCACGTAGATCGTCCAAAAGGAAGTGCTGCTGATAAGTTGACAGCCGTAGTTTTACAAATCGCTCTGATTAATATCGTTTTCTCTATCGACTCGATTTTGACAGCCATAGGTTTGACGCATAACTTACCAGTAATGATTTTATCGGTTGTATTGTCAATTTTGATTATGATGGGCTTCTCTGGTCCTGTGGGTAAATTTGTTAATGACCACCCATCAATTCAAATGCTAGGGTTAGCCTTTTTGATTATGATTGGCTTTATGTTGATTGCAGAAAGTGCTCACGGCTCTCACGTGTCAATCTTTGCTTCGGAAATTGGTACAGTACCGAAAGGATATTTATATTTTGCAATTGCCTTCTCATTGTTAGTAGAATTCTTGAATATGAAGACTCAAAAAGCAAAACCTGTACAGTTGCATGATTACAAAGTGCAAGCTAAAAAAGAAGGTTTGTTGGAGGATGAAGATGAGAAATAAGTCGAAAATAAGGTAGATTGGTCAATTACGACTTGAAACTTTTCAACGAAGCTGTTTAAACAAGAGATAGAATGCTTGAGTTAAAGTCAACAATATGACTTGTTCTTGACCAATAATTTCACTTAGCAGGTGGATTTATTCACCTGCTAAGTGAACGTTTAAACAGCTTCAATCTCAACAAAAAAGCGAATAGAATACTCTATTCGCTTTTTTGTTGTATAAATACCTAAAGATGGTTCCTAAAAAACAAAAGCCAGCGCTTTATGAGAGGCTGACTTTTGACAATTGTTATTGGATAATATTATTTTACTTTTTGAGCTGTCTGAAGGATTTCTTTAGCTCCTCCTTGTGGCACACCAAGTAATGTTTTCTTTACTTTTCCATTGCTATCCATGAAGAATAATGTTGGATAACCTTCTACTGGATACATTTGCGCAACAGCTTCACCTTCCGCACTTTCATAGTCAACAGCTACACTGATGAATTTGCTATTCATAAAGTCTCCAAGAGCTTTATCTGTAAAAACTTTTGTTTTCAAATATTTACAAGGACCACACCAAGTAGTGTAACAGTCAACAAGTACTAATTTTTTTTCTTGTTTTGCTTTAGCTAAAGCCTGTTTAAAAGTACCGCTGAAAAATTGAATACCAGTAGTTCCTTCAGACTTTGATTTAGAAGTAGGGTTATTTTCGGCAAAAGAGTGGATTGTAAATAAAGTAAGTACAATCGCGAAAAATCTTGATTTGAGCATCGTAATGAAATTTAAAGCGTTTGTTAATTTAACGTGAAAATCGACCTTTTTAGTTTCTGATGCAAGAATTTTATCTCAAGTACCTAAAAAAAGCTACAAACGAACCTTATTTGAATATTCTTGACAAAAATTTGTACAAAACATGGGGTTGCCAAACTTCCGAGCACTGAAATTGTTTATCTTGTAGACTTATTACTGACCGATAAACTTAGTCAAAATGAACTTAAATTTGGTCACTTGCTAAGCTGTTTTATTATAAATCAACAAACTTACGATGCTTCTGAAATTTGATTTAAATGGTAAAAGCCAGAGCGTGGACGTTCCAGAGGATATGCCATTGCTTTGGGTACTTCGAGATACACTTCAACTAAAAGGAACTAAATTTGGGTGCGGAAAAGGCTTGTGTGGCGCTTGCACCGTTCACCTTGATGGCAATGCTATTCGCTCGTGCTCAATACCAGTTTCACAAGTTCAAAATAAAAAAGTGGTAACGATCGAAGGGCTTGGACAAGGGCAATTACATGCTGTACAACAAGCATGGATAGAAGAAGGCGTGCCCCAATGTGGCTATTGCCAACCTGGATTTATGATGGCTACGGCAGATTTACTACAAAGAATTCCTAATCCAACAGATGCTGATATTGACGATAATATAACCAATATCTGTCGTTGTGGTACATATTATCGAATGCGAAAGGCGATTCATAAAGCTGCTCAATTAAATCAAAAAGCCTAAAGACCATGTGGAAAGCAACGAGAAGAAATTTTTTGATAAAAACTGGAGCTGGTCTAGGACTAGCTTTAGGTTTGGGTTGGGTAGGAAAAAAAGCAATTAGAGGTTTTTTTGTCGAACAAGCAGATAAGGGTGCTTTAGTACAATTTAGTACCGATACCGAGCCACAATATTGGTTTGAAGTACAAAAGGATAATACCATTCTATTTCATTCTCCTAAAATCGAGATGGGGCAGGGGGTGTTTTCGGCTTTAGCACAGATTGTGGCAGAAGAATTGGAGATTTCGGTAAACCAAATTAAGGTAGTGCATAGCGCAACTTCACATGGACCTATAGATCCCAATACAACAGGAGGTAGCGATTCTATTTCGAGTACCTTTTCTCAATTGTCGATGCTCGCCGCTTTGATGCGTGAAATGTTGCGAGAACGTGCAGTTGCTTTATTAGAAATTCCACTTTCTGGTCTTAGTGCTCAGAATGGTCATGTAATTGGTCAAGGTAAAAAGTTGTCTTATGCACAAATTGTTGCACAAACTTCAGAATGGTCTTTGCCAGCTACAGAGCCAACACTGAAAAAGCCTGAAAAGTATCAGGTAATAGGCAAACCATTACCAAGAGTAGATTTGGAAGCAAAGGTAAAAGCTGAGCCTATTTTTGGGATAGATGCCACTTTTCCTGATATGGCATACGCTGTTGTGGTACGCTCACCCTATTTCGGCGCTGTTAGGGGCCTCGTAAATGCTCAAGAAGCCTCAAAATCTTTAGGAGTAATCAAAGTGGTCGAGCAACCTGACTTTGTGGCTGTAGTGGCAAAAAGTAGATATGAAGCATTGATAGCAAAAGAAAAACTCCAGATAGAGTGGACTAGTCCTACGCCCTTGCTTCAACAAAAAGAAGTAAATGAGATTGTCCAAATTGGAAAAGGAGACCTTACTGTAGTACAGGGAAATGGCGATTTGACGGGTCTTGAAGAAGGTGAAGATAATATAGAGTTAGAGTTTCATACGCCTTTGGGGGCGCATGCCCAAATGGAGCCTAACGGTGTAGCTGCGTATTACAAAGATGGAAAGGTAGTGGTCAAAATGAGCACACAGTCTGTCAAAAATACCAGAAATGAAATTGCAGAAGCTACAGGTATTCGAGCAGAAGATATCGACATTCAGCCAACCTTTATGGGAGGTGGTTTTGGACGTAGGCTTTATACTCCACATGCTTATGAAGCTGTAGTTTTGTCACAAGAAATAGGTTTGCCAGTTCATGTATTGTTCGAAAGAGAACAAGAGTTTCAGAATGGGTATTTACGACCACCAACTCATCATAAACTGAGTGCTAAGCTGAATAATGGTAAAATTGAAGCCATTGAACACCAAATTGCAAGTGGAGATGTGGCATTTGGTTCGAGTTTAGTGCCAAGCTTTGCGCCTACTGTTTTGGGTGCCGATTTTGGTGCTTGGCGAGGAGGGTTGTTTCACTACGAAAATATTCAGAATAACAGTGTAAAATATTGGCGTTGTCAGTTACCCTTTTTTACAAGTTGGTGGCGTGGATTAGGACTGATGGCAAATTCTTTTGCTATAGAATCTTTTATCGATGAATTAGCTAAAAAAGCAAAGCAAGATCCTTTTAGTTTCAGAATTGCACATATCAAGCAAGATGAACGTGGTAAACGACTCATTGGTGTTTTAAAAGAAGTACAAAAAATCAGTGGCTTTGGTCAAAAAGTACTTCCAGAAGGTCATGCGATGGGTGTCGCCTGTGCAACGGATGTGAATACTCCTGTGGCGCAAGTTGCTGAAGTTAAAATTGAAAACGGAGCAATTAAAGTCCTTAAAGTGTATTGTGCTATAGACCCAGGCTTAGTAATCAATCCTGATGGGGTAAAAGCCCAGTGTGAAGGAGCTATTTCGATGGGATTGAGCGCAAGCATGTTTGAAGAACTGAATATCGAAAATGGCAAAGTGATGCCTAACCAATACTTGCAGTATCAAATGGCTCAAATACGAGATATTCCAGATATTGAAGTTTCAATACTTTCATCAGGAGATACACCTCGTGGGGTAGGAGAGCCCCCTATGGGACCTATAGCACCAGCAATTGCCAATGCCGTTGCTAGCTTGACTGGTACCCGTATGACCAAGATTCCATTTAAGCAATATCAGTTTAGCTAGGTGTAATATTGAGAGAATGAATGAGTGAATGTTTTTAATATGAGCGGCGCAATGCTTGCTTCTAAAGAGTTGTCACTCGAAATATAGTATCAAAAAAGGCGTTCGAAACTAGTTTTCGAACGCCTTTAAGTGACAGTCAATATATGTCCTTTATTATTGAATAATGCTACTATACAATAGGTAAAGTGATTGAGATTTAATTAAAAATAATCACTCATTCACAATTCACTAAATAACTATGCGTAGCTATTCAACATTACTGGCATAACTAGCATCAAGATATTTTCATTTTCCTTTGTTTCGGCAGGGATAATAAGACCTGCACGATTAGGAGCTGACATTTCAATAGAAATCATGTTTGAACTCAAGTTGTTCAACATTTCGATTAAGAATTTTGCATTGAAACCAATTTCCATTGGCTCTCCTTCATAATCGCACATCAACTTTTCGTTTGCTTCATTTGAGTAATCCAAATCTTCAGCCGAAATCACTAAGTCATTATGACCTAATTTCAAACGAATTTGATGTGTAGTTTTATTTGAGTAAATAGAAATACGTTTCAAAGAACCCAACAATTCTTGACGGTTGATTGTCAATACATTTGGATTATTTTGAGGAATTGCATTTTCGTAATCAGGGAAACGCTCGTCGATTAAACGACAAATCATTTTGATATTATTGAAGCTGAAAAATGCGTTCGATGAACTAAAGTCAGCTGTTACCACGGTGTCATCAGAAGGCAATGATGATTTCAATAAGTTCAAGGCCTTGCGAGGAATAATCATGCTTGACTCTTGCTCTGACTGAATATCGCTACGACGGTAACGAATCAAACGGTGACCGTCTGTTGCTACAAAATTGGTGTATTGCGAATTTAATTGAACATATACCCCTGTCATAGCTGGACGCAAGTCGTCGCTAGAAACAGCAAAAATGGTATTGGCAATAGCCGAACCTAATATATCCGCTCCAATTTCTACAGATAAGCTTTTGCTTACTTGCGGAACCTTAGGGAAGTCAATAGGGTTTTCGCCAGAAAGTTTATAACGACCGTTTTCGGTAATAATTTCAGTTCCAAAAGTCTCAGTATCTACTTTGAAAGTGATTGGCTGGTCTGGTAAGCCTCTCAAGGTATCGAGTAACAAGCGTGCAGGAACAGCGATTGCACCAGTATCTTGAGATTCTACTTCTAGAGTAGTAATCATCACTGTTTGCAAATCTGAAGCTGTTACAGTTAGCTGACTGTGTTCGAGTTGGAATAAAAAGTTCTCTAAAATTGGTACAATTGGGTTATTTGTGATAACGCCATTTACCGTAGAGAGTTGCTTTAATAGAACTGATGAAGATACGACGAATTTCATTAGTGCTGATTGATTTATTTGGAGTCTTTAGGTAAAAAACATTCAAAAGAATGTGTATTTACAAGCTCAAAAGACATGTTTAGTTATGCTACAAAAGTACGAATAAGCCTTGAAATAAACTTGGATTAGGCAAATTTTCTCTTACGTGAATAGTTAAGGAGAAGCCCAACCAAAACCAAGATGATCATTGGAACAACCAAGTTAACGACTTGCCAATACTGGCGTTCATTTTGAAGAGCTGACTTGTCGAGCGGACGAAGTGTAATTACCTTATTTCGAGCCGAAATAACACCGTTATCATCCAATAAATAGTCGAAGGTATTCAATACAAAATCTCTATTGGCAAAGGTATTTCCTGAAAAACGATCAAAACCTAAGGGAAGAGGAGCATTGTTCTTTTGATCAAAATCATTTACAGGAATATCTCCATCGGAGCATACGACAATTTTGGTGCTAGCACTATTAGCTTTGAATGTGCTGGCACGTGGGTCACTTGGTAGAATACGATTTTTGTACAATGACTCAAATTTGCCTTCCAACAACATACCAACGGTTTGTACACCTCCTTTGTATTGAGTCGCATCCAAATCTTTACTAGCAAAATTATAAGTCAAAATTGCTGGAGCATTCAATAACTGAGTGTACTGCGAAGTCATTAGTAAAGGTGTCTTGTTGATACCATCTGCACGGACAGTATCTAGGCTACCAACATACTTGGTGTAAACTGCGTCAAGGTTTTTAACGATAGGTGATTTTCCAAAAGTGTTAATTAATGGGAAATATTGCCAAGGGACCAATTGAATATTTGATTTATCTCCAAAATTGCCAATATCCATCGGGATAGCCGCACACATCTGCGCATCTTTAATCAGATTGTGATTTAGGCGAACCCCATACTTGAAAAGTAAATCGTCGAGATTAAGATTATTAATAGTTGACAAATTACCTTCACGAGATGCTGAATCTACTTTTACTGCGTCTACGAAGAAAACAGCTTTGCCTCCTTTCATAATAAATTGGTCAATCTTGTATTTATCCTCTTCGTTAAAAGCTTGGTCTGGCTTCAAGATACATATTGCATCAAGTCCATCCAACGTTGGAGAATTGCGTAAGTCGACAGGATAGAGGGCATAGAACTTTTTTAATGCACCAATCATACTCAATTGATTGACCTCAGGTAAGGATGTGTAGTTAGTAAAGAAGCCAATTTTTTTCTTTTCCTGTAAAGTCAAGGCTTTAATAGCAGAAGCTAATTGATATTCAACTCCCTCATAAGACTGATTAAGAATCTCTTGTGGAGAAGACATTTTATTTCCTTTCAACAAAAGTGTTGCTATTTCTTTATCTTGATAAGTAATAATAGCGCCTGGCAAAAGTAATGTTTGAGTGCGTTTCCCGTCTTCAGAGTTGACAACGTTGGTTGGAGGAATACCTTTTTGGGCAAGTTCCATAATTTTTTGGTTGCGCAATTTAGTATCCTTTATTTCAGCATTTAGGTCAATAAAACGATAGTTGATATGTGTACCTCCATAAATTTTGAATTCATCGAGCGTTTCTTTTACAGCACTTTCCAAACGTTTAAATCCCGCAGGAATATCATTGCCCGTGAGATACACTTTGATATTGATATCTCCTTCAAGATTTTCTAATAAATTTCTTGTGGCAGGGGCAATCGTGTATCGTCCCTCTTCAGTAAGGTCGAGACGAAAGAAATAATAGTTAGCTAGTATGTTGAGGCCAATAATAAAGCCTAATGCGAGTGCAAATTGAATGATTTTGTTTTTCATATTTTCCTTAACGATGCCAAGGCGATTTTCTTGCAAAGCTACTAATAAAACAAGAAAAGCACCTCTTTTGAGGTGCTTTTCAGAATATTTTCAAAAGAAAAATCCTAATAGAATCTAGCTCTGTTGTCTACAACTTTAGCATTTTCTTTGATTGCCTCGTTGATATAGAAAGAAGCTCTTTGAGCAGCCATCATACGAGCAGAGTTTTTATACATAGTCAAGTCAGCGATTGCTGGTGCAGGAGTTGATTTAACCGCTTGAACGATAAATACACCTTGTTCACCTTTAAATGGCTTTGATTTTTGACCAACTTTCAAACCGAATGCTTTACCTAATGCAGTTGGATCAGCACCAGCACTTGACAATACGCCTTGTGCCAAAGTAATATCAGTAGCAGTTTCAACTAAAGCACCTGCACCATATTTTTGTGCCACTTGCTCCAAGCTTCCTGAAATACCACCCAATTTGTTGATAATTTGTTCTGCTTTCAATTCAGCTCTAACACGTGCTGTTAATTCGTCACGATAGTCAGCAACTTTTACTTCGTCTTTTGACGTTTTATTTGTCAAAATAGCAACGATATATTGGTTGTCATTTTGGAATACATCCGAAACAGTTCCAACTTTAGTATCATCATTAAATGCCCAACGAACAATGTCACGAGCATTAGTCAAGTTATTTACATTGCTAGAACCTTCCAACATTCTTTCAGCACGAAGCATCAAGATATTTTTATCTTTCTTCACAGCAGCATCAAATGCTTCAGCACTTGTGTTTGCCGCAGCAAAGTTATCAGCCTTACGTAAAACTTCGTCCATTGTTGCTTGGCTAGGAGCGATAGTACGGTTGATAGCGGCCAATTTGTAACGAGTATTTGATTTTGGCTCAGTTACTTTTACAATATGGAAACCAAAGTCAGTTTCAATCAAACCTGGAATCAAACCTGCACCACTAAATCCAAACACAGCTTTCTCGAATGGTTTTACCATTGAACCGTTGTTTTTAAAGAAACCTAAGTCACCACCTTGTTGAGCAGTTCCATCCATACCATTCAAACGAGCAAGTGCTTCAAAGTTTGCACCACCTTTGATTTGCGCCATGATACCTTCTGCACGTTTACGAGCTGCTGCTTTTGACGAATCGCTTGTGTTTTCTGGACGAATCAAGATATGACTAGCACGTAATGTAAACAAAGAATCTTTCTGGATACCACCATATTTGTAGATAGAGTAAACATTGTTTTCTTTGAATGGACCGTAGATACCACCTGCAATCATTGAACCTAATTGTGTTTTTACTGCTGCTGGAACTTCTGCCAATGAAACCAAATATGGAGTCTTAACATCTGAGTTCATCATAGCAAATGCAGAGTCATTTTTAGCAACTGCTAAATCCTTCGCCAAACGCTTGATGTCGTTGTAGAAAGAAGCTGTATCTTGCTTTGATGGAATCACAGGGAACGTTACATATTGGATAGAACGAGTGTTTTCGCCCTTAAACAAGTCTTTGTGTTTTGCTAAGTATTCTTCCAATTGGCTGTCTGTTACTTTTATAGTAGAGTCAGCAATAGAATAAAAAGGAACATACAAATATTGAACATCAGCTTTAGCAGTTTGAGCTTGATAGTCTTTTTGAGCTTCGATATTAGTTGTGTATGTCGATAATCTCAATAAGCTTTCATACTTAGATCTCAAACGGTCTTGACCCAATGATTTCTCAAAGTTAGCCCATGCTTGTTGTTGTGCCGCTGGCATAGACTTCAAGTTTTTCAAAAACTGAATAACATAGTTTTTATCAAACTGACCAGTCTGTGGGTTTGTAAACTGTTGTCTAACTGAAGGGTGAATATTGTTACCTTGAACCATATCAACTAGTTCTTCTGGAGAAACAGAAAGTCCAAGTGCTTCATATTCTTTACCGTAAGCGAAATCCAAAATATATTGGTTCCATACTTGCTCACGCATCATGGCTAATTCTTGCTCGCTTGGTCCACGACCTGTTTGAGCGGAGTAAGCTTTAGAGGCTTCTTCTACTTTGTTTTGAAAATCTTTCGAGGAGATAGACTCGCCAGCGATTTCTCCCACCTCGTCGCTATTCCCACCAAAGAAGCGAGACTTGCCTTGGAAAATGTCGCTCCCTAATAGGAATAGAATTAAACTCACGGCAATGGCTGCCGCTGCAATTCCCGATTTTTCTCTGATTTTGGTAATTAATGCCATATTTAGTACTTTAAAACGTTATGCTTTAATGGGTGAAACGAGACTCGTAGGTTGGTAGTAAAAAGGGACAGTTGTTCTTCACCAATTACGAGATACAATATTCTGCACAAAAGAACCGCAAAATAATCATAATACTTTGTAATATCAAAATAGCTTTATGGCATCTTAAATAAGATAGATGAGTTTTTCTTTTTTTTGTTCAATTTTCATATCTGAAGTAATAGAAAAATACCTAGTTTTACTTGAATAATACCCAAAGTATAATCGTTTGATTGTCAAAGTTTTGTTTGATAGATAGAGCAAATATAGGACATCTAAGGTTTAATACTGATTTATGTCAGATTAACTAAAGAATAATAAAATAATTATGAATTAATTTTAGTTTATATTGTTACTTCCGAACTGTTTTTCAGTCTTTTATAATGAATCGTGTAGTCGCCATCTATGCGCAGGTATCATTATTTTATAGAACTTATTTATTAAACTCCTTAAGATAGTTAGTTGTAAAAGTTAGAATTTTCTCTCTGGCTATTTCTGACTTCGACTATCCCGCACCACATGTTGAGAGTAAAATATATACTTTTAGTTAAACACTTTGAAGGTCAAGCCTCCAAAGATGAAGAACAAGAAATAGAACTCTGGCGGAATGAAAATATAATTAATAATCTGACGTATCTACGACTCAAGCGCGTTTGGGAAGAAAGTTCAAGACGTGAATTACCTGTGAGTAAATCACAAAAAGAGGAGAAAATGTGGAAGAATATTATCGATAAGATTATTTCCGAAGAAGAGCCTGTTCAATCAGGAAGCAAGTAGCTTTACACTACTCACTTCCAGTATCTACATATATCTATTTTAGAACACTTTGAAGTGCTTCTAAAAATCTATCACACTCGGTTTGTCCCAAGGCTAAGCTTGGTAATAAACGTAAAGTGTGTTTTCCTGCATAGCCACAGAATATGTGGTGTTTAAATAAAAGCGTATCCCTGATTTCATCTACAGGTTGCTCAAATTCAATACCAATCATGAGTCCTCTACCTCTAAGCTCCTTGATCCCTTGAATTTGCTGGAGATTACTCATTAAATAATCACCCATCTTTGACGCATTTTCAATCAAGTTTTCTTGCTTCATCACGTCCAAAACTGCAACTGCTGCTGCGCAAGCCAAATGGTTGCCACCGAAGGTTGTACCCAACATTCCAAATTTTGCTTGAAACTTTGGTGAAATTAGCACACCACCGATGGGAAATCCATTGCCCATTCCTTTTGCTGTAGTGATTAAGTCTGGATGAACATCTGCATACTGATGCGAGAAAAATTTACCCGAACGACCATAACCACATTGAACAGAATCAAGAATCAATGCTGCACCAGTTTTATCGCAAATTGCTCGTGCTGCTTTCAAGAATGCTTCTGATGCTACCTGAATACCACCAACTCCTTGAATACCTTCAACGATAACAGCACAAGTTTCATCTGTTACACCTTGCTCTAAAGCTTCAATGTCGTTAAATGGCAAGAAAGTCACATGCTCAGAATAATTGACTGGTGCAACAATTGCCTTATTGTCGGTTACAGCCACAGCTCCAGCGGTACGTCCGTGAAATGCCTTGGTAAATGCTACTACTTTTTTACGACCATTGAAAAATGATGCCGTTTTTAAAGCATTCTCGTTAGCTTCAGCACCTGAGTTACACAAGAATAAGGCATAATCTTCGTAACCTGATAGTTCACCTAATTTAGTTGCTAATTCTTCTTGAATAGGAATTTTTACTGAATTAGAGTAAAAACCGATATTATTCAATTGAGTTGTAAGCTTCTCAACATAGTACGGATGCGAGTGACCAATAGAAATCACGGCATGACCTCCGTACAAATCAAGATATTCTTGACCATTTTTATCCCATAAATAACTGCCTTTTGCTTTTACAGGCTCAATATCATATAGGGGATAAACATTGAATAGATTCATTTCTTTGTGAGTTTTGAGATAGTGAAAATGGCTCCCAAAAGCAAAGAAGAGGATAGACTAAGTCTACATTCTTACTTCTTCATTTTGCCGATAGTGAAGCCTAAAACAAAATAATCTTCTAAATACCAAATGCTTTGTTTAGCATAATCGCCGTCACGACCTGTTGTACGGATGTCGTTTAGACGAGAAAAACCTCCTTTGATGTCGTTGCGTAAGAATACGTGTTTGGTAATATCGAACTGTAAACCTGCTTTTAAGGCAAATCCATAACCGGCAACATTCCAATAATTGTTTTTACCTACTGTAAATAAGCGAACATCACTTCGGGGAACAAATGCTCCTACGCTACCACCTACAATCCAATCAAGCCCTTGTACACCATTTTTTGCCTTCCAAAGTCTATCATAACGGTCTAGGTCAACACTGGCAAAGTTGAAGCCATCAGTATGCTCAAAGGTTAAAAAGTCTTTTGAGTTAACTGTAATTGGCTTATGGTCAAAAGTCCCCACATAAGCAGGATTTACGGTAATAGCAGGGTTAGATACCTGTGCCGAGATGGTTCCTGTAATAGTACTCTGTTGGTCGTTGACCATCACATATTTCATGTGGTCCCAACCGATAGATATCGCCCAGTGGTCGCTAAAAAAATATCCCCCACGAATATTGAACTGTGGAATAGAAAAAAGCGCTGGGTCATAATATTCGCGACCAAGTGGAGAAGGAGCATCCTTTGCTACTACATCATGTAACGTAAAGTTGTATCCTTGACCAATAAACGTAATATCAGATTTGGTATAAGTGGAGCGGTTGTATCCCCAATAAACAAATCCTTGTCCTTTGCGACTATACGGTTGTTTTTCTTGAGCGATGCTCAGTGTTGGTAAAATAAGCCCAAGTAATAGTACTAGCTTTTTCATTTTTGAGAGAGTGATTGTTTAAATTGTTGGTAAAGAGAATATGACTCAATCGTTGAAATTTTGATGAGTAACCTCCAAATTCAAAATTAAGCATTCACTCGACTTGGAAAGATGATATAAATCAGTCTGAATAGAACCTACACCAGAATTTCTAAGTCAGAGCAAAGCACATTCTTAGAACCCAACACTTTTTAGCGCCAAACCAGTTCGTTCAGGTAACCCAAAAATTAGGTTCATATTTTGTACTGCCTGACCTGATGCTCCTTTTGTAAGATTGTCGATGATACTAGAAATTAATAAATTGCCATTGTGTAATTCTAAGTGAATCAGACATTTGTTGGTATTTACCACTTGTTTTACATCTATTGCCGCATCGCTTACTGTGGTGAAAGGATGATTGGCGTAGTAGTTTTTATACAATTCTTTCGCTTCAGCTAAAGTACCCTCAAACTTTGTATAAACGTTTGCCATGATACCTCTAGTAAAGTTGCCACGGTACGGAATAAAATTAATAGGCTGATCAAAATCAGCTTGAAGTTCATTGAGCGTCATGCCAATTTCGGTCAAGTGCTGATGGGTGAAAGCCTTATAAATAGAAATATTGTTGTTACGCCAAGAGAAATGGCTTGTTGCCGACAACGACTGTCCTGCACCTGTAGAGCCAGTTACTGCTGAGATATGAATGGCATCTTGAATTAATCCTGCTGAAGCTAATGGTAACAAGGCCAATTCGATAGAAGTCGCAAAGCAGCCAGGGTTCGCAATATGCTTGGCACCTTTAATTTTGTCTCTTTGTAATTCTGCCAAACCATAAACAAATCCTTCAGATTGGTCACGATAGTCTGTGCTTAGGTCGATAATGCTAATTCCCTTAAAGGCAGGATTAGCTTCCAAAAACTTTTTCGACTCGCCATGTCCTGAGCAAAGGAATGCTACATCGATATTAGTATGCAATTCGTCTGTAAATACCAATTCGGTATCACCCAACAAATCTGTGTGCGTAGCATAAACAGGTTTTCCAGCTTGAGACTTTGAGTTCACAAAGGTAATTTCTACTTCTGGGTGATTGATTAAAATTCTGAGTAACTCTCCACCTGTATATCCTGCACCACCGATAATTCCTACTTTAATCATGTTTTTTATATGATAAAAAAATGCGACAAATTTTCGTGCGTAGCCCAAGCTAAACACGAAAATTTGTCGCATGAAGTAAAACAAATATTCTTATTGCTGTTGGGCTAAGTCTGTAACTTTACGGTGAATCATTGTTTGATTCGACACAATTTTAGAGAATCCTCGGACATCATCACCTGTCCAAGCATTATTCATTTCACCATAAGAACCAAATACAGAAGACATTAAGTCATACTGTGATTCGATACCTACTACAAAGTAACGGTATGGTGCCAAATGAATTTCAACAACACCCGAAACGTTATCTTGGGTATCTGCCAAGAATGTTTCGAAGTTACGCATTACTGGCTCCAAGAATTGCCCTTCGTGTAGCATAGTGCCATACATTTCAGCAATATTTTGTTTCCAGTAAAGTTGTTGCTTCGTTAAGGTATGTTTTTCAAGCAAGTGATGAGCTTTGATAATCAACAATGGTGCTGCCGCTTCGAAACCTACACGACCTTTGATACCAATGATTGTATCTCCCACGTGAATATCACGACCAATACCATAAGGAGCAGCAATTTCATTAAGCTTAACTATGGCTTCAACTGGTGATAATGTTTCACCGTTAAGACCTACTAATTCACCTTTTTCGAAATGTAATTTTACAGTTTCTTCACCAGATTTGGTTACTTGTGTTGGCCAAGCTTCCTCTGGCAAATATCCATTTGAAGTAAGTGTTTCTTTCCCTCCAACTGATGTTCCCCACAATCCTTTATTGATTGAGTAAGCCGCTTTATGCCATTCTCTTACCACACCTTTTTCTTTAAGGTATTCGATTTCGGCTTCGCGCGACAGTTTAAGGTCACGAATAGGAGTGATGATTTCTACCTCTGGAGATAAAATTCTGAATACAACGTCAAAACGTACTTGGTCGTTGCCTGCGCCTGTACTTCCGTGAGCAATGGCTTTGGCACCAATTTGGTTAGCATACTCTGCCACGGCAGTAGCTTGGAAAACACGTTCGGCAGATACTGATAATGGATAAGTATTGTTTTTCAATACATTACCAAATACCATATAGCGAATACAATCATTGTAGTATTTTTCAACTACATCTAATGTTACGTGTGATACCACGCCCAATCCGTAGGCTTTTTCTTCAATGTCTTTCAATTCTTCTGCTGAAAAACCTCCTGTGTTTACCAAGGCAGAATGTACTTCATAACCACGGTCTTCTGAAAGATATTTCACGCAAAAAGAGGTATCAAGGCCTCCTGAAAATGCTAATAATACTTTTGGTTTACTCATTTTTTTATTTCGAAAGAATGGCTTAACAGTACCTTACTTTCTGGTTGTTTATATGATCAAGATACACTTCAATTAATGCTTGATTTTGGCTTTTTATTAGGCAATACCTCTTCTTAACTTACGTTCTTTGCTTCTTTCTGCCATTTTCAAGAACATTTTTTCTTTAATAGAAAGTAAACGTTCAAGTACTTTTACATCTTTCAAGAAGTCCCAATTGCCACGTGCAGGCTCAGACTCGCTTGTAACAAGGGTTTCAGCTTCACGTTGCTTAGCTTTTTTCTCCCATTCTGGGTCAAAAATCATCCCTGTACACAAGCAATGCTTACGGTCGGTACGAGAAAGTACATCATAGTTGACACATGACTGACAACCTTTCCAGAAGGCATCGTCAACAGGTAGTTCGCTGAAAGTGGTAGGCTCATAACCCAATTCTGAGTTAATTTTCATTACTGCCAACGAGGTAGTAATACCAATGATTTTGGCATCAGGATATTTGCTACGAGACAACTCAAATGCTTTGGCTTTTACAGCCTTAGCAACACCATATTTACGCCATTCAGGCTTTACAATCAAACCTGAGTTTGCTACGAATTTACCGTGTTCCCAAGTTTCGATATAGCAAAAGCCAACAAAAGCGCCGTTATCATCGATAGCGATGATAGCCTTTCCTTCGTTGATTTTATCACGTAAATATTGTGGAGAACGCTTAGCGATTCCTGTTCCGCGAGCTTTAGCGGATTCTTCCATTTCAAGGCAAATAGCCTCAGCCAGATGTAAGTGTTCAGCGGATGCGACCTGAACTTTATATTGATTCATTGAATGATAGCGATAGCGTTAACCTGCTACGGTTCAAGGAGTTAATTCGATAAAAACAGAAAATAAACTAGATAATGAGATAACCTGCCACATAGGCAAGCAAAGGAAGAGTTAGGGTCAAACCCTAAAAAAGAATGGTCGCCTGCGTGGTAACGCAGTAGGCTCAACGATGATATGTAAAAAAAGGTTTTTCACTATGGTATTGTAAGGTTGTGTGAAAATCGCTTGAAAGCTCAAGTGTTTTTTTACTTAATTTAGGACGACCTGTTATTTTTTTGTAAGTATTAAAACTAAAAATCGTGCAAAGTTTACCAAAACAAAATGTAAGATGCAAGATTTTTTTTTAATAGTTTGAAAATTTAATACTATACATCTCTATTGAGTACCATTTATTGGACTTATTGAATGTTTTTTGGGAGTATTTATACTTATAGCTACCCATTAATAGCTTAAGAGGTTTGAGTTTGGAAATATGCTAATAATTCCCTAAAATTGATTTGAGAGGCACTAATAAACTAGAGGCATTTGAGTGAAATTACTGGAGAATTTTAGAAAAAAAATCTATTCTGTCACTGAAAAACACTTTGATTTGCCAATTGATAAATATTAAAAATGGATGAATTAACAGCGGAAGATTTGATGTATGGATACATGAATGGCATATTCCCAATGGCCGATACCGACGGCTCTTTGTATTGGTATTCGCCAGACCCACGTGCCATTATTCCTATCGACACCTATAAACCCGCAAAGTCTTTACGACCAATTTTGAATAAGAATTTGTTTGAGATTCATATCAATCGAGATTTTGAAGCGGTGATGCGCCATTGTGCCCTACCACGTAATGGCGAGCCTGAAACATGGATTTCGGAAGAAATTATACAGGCATATTGCGATTTGCATCAAATGGGTATGGCTCATTCTGTGGAGGCTTACATAGGTGACAGACTTGTCGGCGGGCTTTATGGTGTAGCAATAGGAGGAGTGTACTTTGGTGAATCTATGTTTTATCTAGAACCTAATTCTTCGAAAGTGGCTTTTCACTATTTAATTGAAAACCTGCGAAAGCAACAATATGAGTTGCTCGATACACAGTTTATCAACGACAATGTGAAAAGATATGGCGCTATTGAAATTCCTAGAGCAGATTATTTATTGTTGCTACGAAAAGGAATCCAACAGCCTAGAAGTTTCGTCCCTGACACTCCCAGTATTTATTTTGACCCAAATCAGACAGAAGGATAATGAGTTGAGAGATATGAAAATCAAGGCATATGATTCTTTTGTTTTTTCATTCCTCTATCTTTGTGGTATAACTGTCAACAGTTATTATGAGAACGCATTGTTCTGTTAACCCCAGTATGATAGAATTTATATAAAATGTCAAAACCAGTTTTAGTTATCAAATTTGGAACAGCCTCCATTACGCATAAAAGTGGAGAATTGAACGAGGCTGTTTTGCAAGAAATTGCTCGACAAGTAGCAATTCTTCATCAGGATTATCATATCGTATTAGTATCCTCAGGTGCAGTAGGAGCAGGAAAAGGCTTTATCAAAGAATATAAAGGAACAATCACCGAGCGCAAGGCTGCGGCAGCTATTGGTAATCCTTTGTTGTTGGCCAAATACACCAATTATTTTTCTCAATATGACATTGCCATTGCTCAAAGCCTTTGCGAGCGACAACATTTTGCCAATCGTAATCAGTTTTTACAACTGAAAGAGACCTACCAAGAGTTATGGGATAACGGCATTATTCCGATTGCCAATGAAAATGACGTAGTAAGTAATTTGGAGTTGAAGTTTTCTGATAATGACGAATTGGCTACACTAATCGCCACAGGTTTTGGTGCTTCAGCTTTGTTGCTTTGTACATCTGTGGGGGGCTTACTAGATGACCAAAAACAGATTATTCGTTTTGTTGAACAAATTGATGAGAAGGTCTTAGGATTTGTAGATACTGATAAGTCTGCTTTAGGATTGGGGGGTATGGTTTCAAAACTGAATTATACCCGTTTGGCTACCCGCATGGGAATCAAAGTGGTAATTTTTGGGATGAACAAGCCAAATGGGATTATCGAGGCGGTTGCTGAAAAGATAGGAACAGTGTTTGCCCCTCAAGAAGCTAGCTTGACGGCTCGCCAAAAATGGCTAGGCAGTGGAAGTATTATTTCTGGTAATGTCGTAATAGATGCAGGTGCTGTAGAAGCGCTAAACAAACGAAAAAGTTTATTAGCGGTTGGTATAACTGAAGTTGATGGAGAATTTGAAAGAGGAGAAGTTTTTGAAATCTTAGACCAAGCTACAAACGTAATAGCTATTGCAAGAGCGAGAGAGTCATCTTTAGTGATTGCACAGAATCTCAAAACCCAAAATTTTGAGGTAGCCAACGCCGACGAAATTGTATTATTATAAAATTGAAAGGGCCGAAGAGGCCCTTTTCTTTGCCTTCTTTACCTGCTTATGAACTTGATTCGAACCTTAAAGTACGCTTCGCTTATCTATCTTCTTATTCCATCCATCTTGTTTTTATTGACTTGGGTCAACCTTAGTGTGGGGATAAGTGCTAGTATCTTGATGATTACCTATTTCTTTTGGTATGTGAAAAAAGATATAGCAAATGATATTAGAGAAGTGTCTGCTCAGTATTATGGTTGGGCTCATATCGTGGGGATATTGACTTTAGCAATAGGTGTGAATGTATTATTAGGGATAGGAGAGTTTAAGAGACAAGAGTCTGACTTTGTTGCTAATAATTTCAAATATTATGATTTGATTCAGCATGATTGGCCTTTGTATTATGCTCACTACAAAGTACACATGTGCTATTATCTAGGATATTATCTACCCGTAGCGCAGCTTGCAAAATGGTTCTCTTTGGAGAGTGCCCGCTATTTTGCTTTGGCATGGAGTGTTTTAGGTTTATTTTTTGCGTTATTGTGGATAAGCACTTTTGTAAAAAAGAACGGAGGTTTATTGGTCGTATTAGTCATAATATTTCCAAATGCTTGGATAATATATGCCTTGATTGATTTGATAGGATGGCATCGAGAGGTATTTCCGCACTATTTTATTCTTATCAACGATTTTTATCTTGTGCTTTCCAAATTTGAAGATAACTGGGCTTGGGCTCCTCAACATACTTTACCCGCTGTATTGGGGGCTTGTTTTATTTTAGAGGCGTTTTTAAGCAAGAAAATTAACCGACCTGAGCTCTTGTTAATGCTACTTTCAACCATGTATTGGAGTCCTTTAGCGAGTATCGGTTTATTTCCTTTTGTATTAATTCTTTTTTTAAAAGACTTCCAGACACTTTTCCTTCAAGAGAGGCTGCCTGAATTATTCGGAATGATAGGGTTAGTGACAGCTTTCCTACCTCTTATGATTTACTTTATCAGTACCGAAGGAGTGAATAGCGGAAATACAGGCTTTATTTGGCAAGCGGGCAGTTCGTTATGGATAGTTTACTATGCCATCTATGTGCTCGCAAATGTAGGTATTTGGTATTGTTTTATTCGAACTGAGCCATTCGACTGGAGCCCATTAATCTATGGGTGTATGTGTTTAATTATGATATTTGGTATTTATCGAGTAGGACTCTACAATGATTTGAACATTCGTGGTGTGATACCAGCGTTTACTATCATGTCTTGTTGTATCAGTATTTGGATTATGTATTATTGGAAAAAAAAGAAATGGACCGTTTATTTTTTAGCCATATACATTTTATTAGGAGGGCTACATTCGATACGTAATTTCGGTTTAGCAATATCTCCAAGTAAGCCTCAAACTACGATTGCAAAACCTTTTATAAATAATTATACCTCAATGCTCTCTTTTCAGGAAAGTGCTTATGGCGACTCTACGGCAATTAAAGAGTATTGTTTGAAAAAAGATGGCTTTTTTGATAAATACCTTTTGAAAAAATAATTACTTTTTGATAGTCAAGAATACAGAGCTACCAAACGGAGTTGAATCAAATAGCCTTCTTTCTATCCTTGAACACTGATAAAACAATTGATTGATACCTGCACTGGGAAGAGACACATCCGATACAATTTGAGTTTTATCAATCAAATTTAATTTAAGTTGTAGTTGTTGTAACTTACGTACTGCCAAGATGAGTGGAGATAAAAAAAATGGCCAATAGGTATGTTTCTCTATGGTTAGAGTGGCTGGCAAATACTGTGCATACGTAGATTTGGTAAAACGATGTTTACCTCCCACAGCGATATCATGAGTCCCGAAGAACATATCAAAGGCATTGTTATTTGTTAAAAAAACGCCTTTCGGTCGAAGTAATTTTGCAATCCCCGCTAAAGTACTTTTAATAGCCTCTGAGTCAAGACAATATACGACATCATTGCAAACAATTACATCAAAAGATTCATTGGGAAAATGATTACCCAATTCGGCAGCATTCATTTTCTGAACGTTTAAGCCACGCTGTTGACAAAAACTTAGAGACGATTCCGAATAATCTATACCTTGAATATTCGTATATCCTTGTTTTTGTAGAAAGGTTAATAATCCTCCTGTACCAGCACCAACATCTAATATCTGAATTTCCTTATTTTGTCCAAAATTCTCGACAATACCTTCCAATACCCTTTGATGTAGCGTTTGATACCACCAGAGTTTTTCCTCTACCTCAAACATCATTTTGTATTCTTCGTGACTACTATTCAGCATGGTTGATATGTTTTGATTTTATGACAAATTGTGGATGATTATTTTGGGTCAAAAAGCCTTTGGCAACATATTCGCCAATAATTCCTAGTCCAGTAATCTGAATACTTCCTAAAATAGAAATGGCATAAAAAGTGGCACTACAATCAATAAAACCAAGAAGTTGTATCAAAAGAAGTATAAAACTTAACCCGAGAGTGATAAGCCCAGTGCTGAGAATGATTCTAACAGGTAAAAGTGAGTACCCAAAAAGAATGGATAGGAATAATGCGACTAATTTTTGAACGGTATAACTGGATTGTCCTTCGGTTCGTGCATGATGTTCAACCAAAACACGACCAACATTTTTGGTTACCCGAAAAATTAATGCATCGATATAAGGGTAAGGTCCTGTGTATTTACAGATTTCGGTTACCACTTCTTTTTTAATAAGTTTAAAGCTAGACAAGTACAAATCTTTAGGTTTTCCGAAAAGGTATGTTGTCATTTGATTGACGAGCCAGCTGCCAATATTGCGAAAATAATGATGCTTTTTATCTTCGTAATAACTATAAACCACATCTAGATTATCAGATTGAGCTTTCTGTAAAAGTTTTAGGATTTCACTAGGAGGGTTCTGGAAATCGTCATCGATGATTACAGCAAAATACCCTTTCGTATGGTTAAGCCCACAGATTACCGCATTAAATTCTCCAAAATTTCTACGCAAAGAAATAAAGCTTACTCTTGGATAACGGAGCGCCAATGCAGCACAAACTTCCTCAGAATTATCAGGACTTCCGTCGTTTACAAGAACGACTTCGAATGAAACGCTCTGTAAGGTTTCATGTAATTTACTTACCAACGAACCAATAGATTGCGCTCCTTTATAGACAGGAATTACAACTGATAATAGCATATCTTAAATGAAAGGATGATAACTTTTTGGGAAAGATTTCAAGAGAATGCTCTCTAACCTTTAAAATTATTGATTTTTTCGATAATGTACTCAATTTCTAATTCTTGCAAAGTAGGGTTTAAAGGAATACTGAGTACTTCTTGATGAATCTTTTCTGTAATTGGAAAACTGAGATGATTAAACTCTGAAAGTGCCTTTTGTTTGTGTGGAGGAATGGGATAATGTATGTCAGTTCCGATACCATTCTCTGCTAAATAGGAACGAAATTTGTCCCTATCGGAGGTTCTAATCACAAATAAATGCCATGCATCCTCATCGATTGAATTAGATGGAGGAAGGACGATTGAAGGGTTTTGAATTTGTTCTAGATAATGGCGAGCAATTTTTTGACGATACAGATTTTCGCCATCCAAATGTTCTAGTTTAAGAGATAGAAAAGCAGCTTGTATTTCATCTAAACGACTATTGAGTCCAACTTCATCAAATACATATTTTTGAGATGAACCATAATTTCGAAGTTGTCGATACGCTTGAGCAAGCGATTTACTATTGCAAGTAATCGCACCACCATCACCCAATGCTCCAAGGTTTTTGGAAGGATAAAAACTAAAACCTGCTGCATCACCTAAATTGCCTGCTTTTACACCTAAGTACGTAGCCCCATGAGCTTGCGCTGCATCTTCAAAGATGTGTAATTGATATTTTTCTGCAATAGCTTGAATAGCTGTCATCTCACAACATTTTCCATACAAATGTGTAAGCATGATAGCCTTAGTATTAGTGGTAATAGCTAGTTTTATTTGATTGGGGTCAATCAGATAAGTCTCTTGTGATGGTTCGACTAATACAGGCTTTAGACCAGCATTGATTACAGCCAAAATCGTAGCAATGTAAGTATTAGCAGGTACAATTATTTCGGATTGTGGAGGATATTTACAGGCTTTTAGGATAATGGTAAGAGCATCTAAACCATTGGCTACCCCTAAGCAGAAATTAGTTTCACAGTAGCTAGCAAAGCGATTCTCAAATGTGACTAACTCTTGCCCTAAGATAAACCAACCTTTTTCAAGTGTTTCGGTAAAAATTCTTTTTAAATCATCATGATAAGGCTTATTGGTATTTTGAAGGCTCAAAAAGGGGATAATCATACGGTTGTAATGGTCGATTGAGGGTAAGGTTCATAAATGTAGTCTTCTTTATCATAAAACTGATTGGCCAAGACTAATAGAATAGCATCACTAGAAAACTGGTCCATTACGTGCCAATCCTCTGGTGCTAAGACTAAACATTTTTGAGGCGAATCTAGTAAGAATTCTTCTTGTTTAAGGCCGTTATTATTGAGAACGCGACAACTTCCAGAAATACATACTAAGGCCTGCCAAGTTTCCTTGTGACGATGTCCACCTCGGACAGAATCTTCTTTTCCTTGAATATAAAACACGCGTCTTATATGTCCAGGAAGGATTTTTTCAAATACAGTTAAATTTCCTGCATCAGAGCTGAATGTATCCAATAGTAACAATTGACTCACTATTATTAACGAAGGTTTAAAAAATGACGTGGTTGTATAAAGTATACTAGGTACGATTATCGTTGTATTTTAATCGATAACGCAATTGATTGGAAGATATATATGTATTGTAAATACTATAGAATCCAAAAATACTAAATATAATTTAATTGTAAGGGTAATAGGGCTTTTAATTGCTCAATTAGGAGAGTAAATAGATTAAACGGTTATAAAGTGCGAAAATCTATAATATGATTGAATCGTGTAGAAAAAAATATACCTTTGTAAAATATTTACGATTTCAAAATCCTGTTGAAGGGATTCTTTGATATAGATTTTAATATAAAAATGGTTAATTTACAAAAAAACGCCCGTTTTGCGGGCGTTTTTTGTTTTTGTTATGCAATCACAACTGCAATGCCTTTCTCTACATCTTGCTCAACAGTTTTGTATTTTACATTTTCCTTAATTGAACCATCTTGATATTGAACGGTTACTCTTTGATTGCGATCAGCAATTTTGATGGCTTGTCTTGGAGCAACTTTCTCAACATGCTGACCTGCGCTTGGATCAATATAATCAAGACCTGAATCTAAAGTACCAGCCAAACCACCTACTAATGATGAAATAGCTTCATCTTTTTGTGTTTGTAGCTTCGGTTGTGGAGCTGGTGCTTGTTGTACCACAGGTTGTTCTACTGCTTGCTGAAAATCAGGCATGTCGGCCTTCATTAAGAAGCTAACAGTGTCTACGTTGATACGACTCAAGAAACGTTCGAACAATTTAACAGCTTCGAATTTGTAAATCAATAATGGATCTTTTTGTTCAAATACTGCATTTTGTACTGATTGTTTCAAGTCATCCATATCACGAAGGTGCTCTTTCCACTCTTGGTCAATAAGGCTTAATGCAATGAATTTCTCCATTTCAGAGATAACCTTTTTGCCATTTGTAGCAAGCGTTTCGTTGGCATCAGCAAAGACACCTGTTACCAATACGCCATTTGTGATAGGCACCTGAATACCTTGATAGCCTTGAGATAAAGCTTCTTGAGCAAAGTCAATAACTTTTTCTGCTAGCGCTTTATTTTTGGCGTTATAGTGTTTCTCTGCTGCATCGTACAAGCGATTTGTACGCTGTTGAGTATTTAACTTGGCAAACTCCTCACGATCGAATGGAGGCTCCATTCCCAAAATATCAATAACACGAAGCTCTACTTCATCGTAAGAAATATTGTTTTGGATAATATCTGAACAAACGTCAAACGTTGTGTTGGCAATATCCAATGACAAACGTTCTCCAAACAAAGCATTCTGACGACGTTTATAGATAGCATTACGTTGATAGTTCATTACGTCATCGTATTCCAACAAACGCTTACGAATACCAAAGTTATTTTCTTCTACTTTTTTCTGAGCACGTTCTACCGACGAAGTAATCATAGAGTGTTGGATTACCTCACCTTCTTCCATACCCATTCGGTCCATCACTTTAGCAATACGGTCTGAACCAAATTTACGCATCAAGTCATCGTCCAACGATAAGAAGAATTGAGATGAACCTACGTCACCTTGACGACCCGAACGACCTCTTAACTGGCGGTCGACACGACGAGACTCATGACGTTCTGTACCAATAATAGCCAAACCTCCAGCATTTTTAGCTTCTGGTGATAACTTAATATCGGTACCACGACCAGCCATGTTAGTCGCAATAGTAACTTTACCTGCTTGACCAGCTTCTGCTACGATATCGGCTTCACGTGCGTGGTGTTTCGCGTTGAGTACATTGTGCTGAATCTTACGAATCGTAAGCATACGGCTCAATAACTCAGAGTTTTCGACAGAAGTAGTACCCACAAGTACAGGGCGACCACCTTCTACCATTTCTTGAATTTCTTGAGCTACTGCATTATATTTTTCACGAACAGTTTTGTAAACTTTATCTTCGTGGTCATTACGAGAGATCTTTCTGTTCGTAGGAATTGTTACAACATCCAATTTATAGATTGTCCAAAACTCACCTGCTTCTGTTTCGGCAGTACCCGTCATACCACAAAGTTTATGATACATACGGAAGTAGTTTTGTAAAGTAATCGTAGCGTAAGTCTGTGTAGCATCTTCGATGTTAACATTTTCTTTTGCTTCGATTGCTTGGTGCAAACCATCAGAGTAACGACGACCGTCCATGATACGACCTGTTTGCTCATCTACAATTTTCACTTTACCTTCATCGATGATATATTCAGCATCTTTTTCGAATAAAGTATAAGCTTTGAGCAATTGGTTTACTGTATGGATACGTTGAGTTTTTGCTGAGTAATCACGAATCAAAGCCTCTTTTTTAACCAAGCGGTCATGCTCGTTCAATTCTGCATCTTTCTCTATGGTATTCAAATCAACAGACAAATCAGGAATAACGAAGAAGTTTGCATCGTCAATCAATCTTGCCATGAATTCAAGACCTTTTTCCGTAAGTTCTACCTGATTATTTTTCTCTTCGATAGTAAACATCAAAGGAGCATCTGCTTCAGGCATTAACTTCTGGTTTTCAGCAAGGTAGATAGATTCTGTTTCTTGCATGATTTGCTTCACACCAACCTCTCCTAAGAATTTAATCAACGGACGGCTCTTTGGCAAACCGCGGAAAGCACGGAATAATGACAAACCACCTTCTTTTTTCTTTCCTGCTGCAATTAACTTTTTCGACTCTACCAATAACTCCTGAACGATACGTTTTTGTTGATCAACCAATCGAGCTACTAATGGATTGAAAATTTCGAAATCTTGTTCATCTCCACGAGCCATTGGCCCACTGATAATCAATGGTGTACGGGCATCATCAATCAAAACGGAGTCAACCTCATCGACCATGGCATAGTGGTGCTTGCGTTGAACTTGTTCCTCTGGGCTACGAGCCATGTTGTCACGTAGATAGTCAAAACCAAACTCGTTGTTTGTACCATACGTAATATCTGCCAAATATGCTTTACGACGAGCATCTGTATTTGGTTCGTGCTTGTCAATACAGTCAACGGTAATTTGGTGGAATTCAAACAATGGCGCATTCCACTCAGAGTCACGTTTAGCAAGGTAGTCGTTAACGGTTACAAGGTGTACGCCACGTCCAGCCAAAGCATTCAAGAATGAAGGTAGGGTAGAAACCAAAGTTTTACCTTCCCCAGTTGCCATTTCGGCAATTTTACCTTGGTGCAATACAATACCACCGATCAACTGTACATCGTAGTGAATCATATTCCACTCGATTTCGTTACCAGCGGCCATCCATTTGTTATGCCAGATGGCGGTGTCTCCAACAATTTCAACGTTTTTCTTGCGGCTCGACATCTCAATATCATAAGGAGTCGCGGTTACCTCAAGTTTTTTGTTTTCCGTATATCTTCTAGCCGTTTCTTTTACAATCGCAAATGCCTGAGGGAGAATTTCCATCAAAACTACCTCTAGCGATTTGTTACGCTCAACTTCCAATTTATCGATTTGGTTAAAGATATTTTCTTTAACATCAACCGACATTTCAGGATTACCTTCAATTTCTAACTTGAAATCAGAAATTTCAGCATCATATTTGGCTAAGCGCTCTTGAATAAGAGCTTTAAGGTCAACTGTTTTTTGACGAAGTTGATTGTCCGTCAAATTAGAAAGTTTGGCGAATTCAACTTTGACGTTTTCTACAATTGGCATTAATTCTTTGATGTCACGCTCTGACTTAGTACCAAAGAATTTTGTAACTGCCTTGGTTAAATAATTTATCATTTTGTTCGTATTCGTTAATCTTTAGAGATTATTAAATGAGGTTTTAAAATAGGGTATTTTTTCAAACACAAAGCCTGTAAATTCCTATTGGTATTCCTACAGAAAATTAATTACTTACAAATTTAGTTCATTAGAACCTTTTAAAAACAATTTCGTTATAATTAATATTGCATTAGAAAACGATTTGTCATATTTTAGAAATCACTTAAAACGCCTTTTTGAATAGGTAAGTTATTGAATATCATGGAACAAACTCCTCAACGCCGTCGTCCACCTCGTCAAAAGTTAAAAATGCCTTTCTTTGGAGATTTGATGGGCGGATCAGGCAATAGTTCGGCTGGTCAAGAGAAAAATCCTATAAATGGCAAAATCACACCTTTGATTTTTCTAGTTGTGCTGGTGGTTTATGGCATTGATTATTTAACAAGCAGTGGCAAAAATAGGCCTGTTACAGGAGCTGGCGATATTAAACAGATGGCTTGGAATGGTAAAATTACCAAAAAATGGGCCAACGTAATTGATTCGGCACGAATCCATTATTTACTCGAAATAACCGAAGTAGTTAATGATAGCACCAAGGAAAAAAAGGTAATAGATTTGTTTGAAGAGAAAGGTGACTTTTGGGATAAAGTTAGTCCTAAAAATACCTTAATCAAAAAAGAAGGAAGCTTAGATGTTACCATACAACGATATTTTAAAAAGGATACAGTGATAAAATTACAATATCCTTGATAATGAGTTAAGTAAAGATTTGAGTACGATTTAAGGGTGAAGCTTGCTTCACCTTTTTTATTTCATAAACCTCATGGTCGAATGGCATAAAATTTGTACGTATAGATGTATTACCCACACGTTAAGACTATTTATTAAAAAAATGAAAAGAAAGTATCTCCTAGTCCTAAGTATTTTAAGCATTTATACCGCCAATACATTTGCTCAATCATCGAAGAAAAATAGTAGTAAGTTTGCCTTGAAGCTACCAGACCACCAAGCTTTCGTGTTACCTGCCAATCCTTACACGAGCGTGAATGATGTATCTGTTTTACTTTCAGTTTCTTCTCTGTTATCATCATTTGCTTTAGTTGAATCGGTAAAATCCGAAACCCCAGATTTGAAGCTTAGTTCCTCTAATCGTGATTACATAATTACGAATGTCTCGTACGATGACGAAAATGATGAGGATGATGAGGCTGCTTTGCGTTCAATTATGGATAAAAAAGCAAAGGTTAAAGAAACAATTGTTTTACCAAAAACAGCACCGAAAGTAGAAGAGCCCAAGTCTGTTGCCGTTAGCGGTGCAAGTAGTTCTAAAGCAGAAGGCGGGTTATATGAGTATGTCGTGAAAGAGGCTGTTCCAGAGGTAACCTTAACTGAGGAAGAGAAAAAACAATATAATTCTAGAGGAATGCGTGTGCTTTCTTTGTTGGAAGAAGAAGCCTACAGCGATTCAGTTTTTACAAAACCTGATCAAATCGCCGTATTCCCAGGGGGAGCAAAGTCTTTCTTGAAATATTTAGATAAGACACTTAAAACCTCTAAAAAGCTATCAGATGCTGAAAAACAAGATAAGGTTGTCGTACAGTTTGTAGTTCGTAAGGATGGACGTACTGAGCGTTTCAAACTTATGAAAGCTTCTGATATAAATACAACAGGACTAGTGTTGGACGCATTAAACAAAATGCCTAATTGGGAGCCAGCTATTACGAAAGGTGCAACGGTTAGTTCATTAGTGCAGGTAGAAGTGCCTGTTATTAGTGCTAAATAAACTTAGATTAACTAATATAATTTAGGGCTTACAGCGGAGGTTTTAGCTAAAATCTCCGCTGTAAGCCCTAATATTTGAGCAATAATGTACAATGACTTGTTGACCAATTCATCACATAGCCAACTAGTCGCAATAAATAGGTAGTTCTGGGTTATCGTAGTACTCAAACATTTTAGCAATTTGACTTTCTACAACGCGGTCTACTGAAAGAGGAGGGATGTTGTTCCTATCAAAAAACTCTACTGCTGATGTTTCTTGTGTATGTGCATTTAGTTCTCCACCGATGATTTCGCATAAAATAAATAACTTGTAAACATACCAAGCTTGCGGAGGATGAGCATGATTTCTTTTGTCAAAAACCCCCAATAGTTTTACGGCTTTTACTTTAAGACCTGTTTCTTCCCAAGCCTCTTTTTCAGCTACTTCAAATGGGGTATATCCTATATCGCCCCAGCCACCAGGCAAAGACCATTTACCGTCTACTGTTTCTTTTGCCATCAAAATCTTACCCTCTTCATTGAATACCACAGCACGAATATCCACTTTAGGAGTTTGATAACCATCTCGTTCGCTTGCAAATAGGTTAATGATTTTTTCAACAGGTTCATCCGTTAGTTTCTCTAGGATTTTTACGCTTAAATCAGAAATTTCTTGATAACGCTCAAGGTCATAAGGTTTGTCTGCTGCATAAAAAATACCTGCTTGGGCTATTGACTGGAGTTTTTGAGCTATTGCTAGCCAATCTAGATTGTTCATTTGAAAAGGGAGGTAAATTATTAGATTCTGAATCGTTGAAGTTAGAGAAAATAGCAATACTTTTTGTACAAATGCTTTAAAAATGAGGTAAGGGCACAAATAAAAACATAAGTCATCCCTAATTTAGTAATTGAGCGGATGAGTGATTATGTTACAATTTGTATTCTAGTAGTAGAGACGCAATGATTGCGTCTTGAGCTGAATAAAATCTAGTATAATAGCATCAAAAAGCGGTCGAAAAATATTTTTCGACCGCTTTTTGATGAAAATTATGGAGAATAATCCCAATCCTAAAAATTCAGGATGACTCATATTTTAAAAATACATAGCATGATTAGCTATTGCTTAATTTGGTTTCTGAGCCTTTATGTTCAAAGGTTTCCAAACGTTATTTTTTGAGTTGAAATCAGGAAGAACATGGTCAGGATCGATGCTCACTGATTTAAAAGGCAAAGTTGTTGAGGTTTTAAAGGTCCAAGAGTTACCTCTTTGCCAGATTTCAACAGGAAGTTTGATACGTTCTTTCGTACCGCCAACCATTTCTAATTCGACCTCGACAGGCATGGCTAGCTTTTCAAGATTTTCAATAGTGATAACAGCACCGTTTTTAGGATCTTGTTCAATATACTGAACATCTTTTACGGCTTGGTCTAATTTCCAAGTTTCGTAGAACCAACCTCTCCAAAACCAGCTTAAATCTTCGCCAGAGGCATCTTCCATGGTTTTGAAAAAGTCATAAGGAGTAGGGTGTTTAAAAGCCCAACGTTTGATATATTCTTTGAATGCATAGTCAAATCTATCTTTTCCTAAAACTTGTTCTCTCAAAATTTTCAAGCCAATAGCGGGTTTGTAATAGGCTTCATAACCCAAGTTGCTTGACTGCAATACATCAGGAATATTCATGATAGGTTCTGCACTTTCACGGAATAACTGTTTAGCCATTTGGTGCATATCCATTTTATAACCTTTGTATTCGCCATTATTAAAATCGTCGGTCGAGTAAAAATTGATGAAGGTATTAAAGCCTTCGTCCATCCATGCGAATTTACGTTCGTTTGAGCCTACAATCATTGGGAACCAGTTATGTCCAAATTCATGGTCTGTTACGCCCCAGAGGCCTTGTGTCGTGCTTGTACTTCCACAAAAAACAATCCCAGGATACTCCATACCGCTGATTGAACCTGCCACATTGGTAGCCACAGGATAGGTGTATTCATACAACCATTTTGAATAGAATTCCAAGCATGATTTTACGTATTCTGTTGAGCGTCCCCAGCCTTTATCACCTCCAGATTCTGCAGGATAAGCAGACATTGCGAGCGATTTTTTGCCACTTGGTAAATTAATTCTAGCAGCATCAATCACAAATGCTTTCGAAGAAGCAAAGGCTACGTCGCGGGCTGTACTGCATTTAAACTTCCATGTGATTTTACCTTCAGTTTTTGGTCTTGAATTAGCTTCTACAACTTCAGCGGCACTTCTAATCATGACGGTTTTATCGCTATTGCTAGCTTGAGCCAGTCTTTTGAGTTGTTCACTTGTCCAGCATTCTGATGGATTGGTAAGTTCGCCCGAACCTACAATAATATGTGATGCAGGAGCTGTAATAGCATATTCAAAATTACCATATTCTAGGTAAAATTCGCCTGCGCCTAAATAAGGAAGAACGTTCCAGCCTTCAACATCGTCATATACGCACATACGAGGATACCACTGCGCAATTTCATAAACGGTTCCTTGTTGTGCCTCGTGCATTCCCACGCGGTCTGAGCCGTATTTAGGAATCTGGAAAGAATATACAATTTTAATTTTGGCTGAACCGATTTTCTCAGCTATTGGATTCGCCAAACGAATTTGCATACGTGTATCTTCTACCACAAATTCAGCAGGCTTTCCATCGATTGTCACAGACTTGATGGTATAGCCACCATTGAAATTGACATTGCCAAAGCGCCCGCCTGAAATAGGCGTAGTGGCCGAACCACGAGATGTATTACTAAATTGGTTTTGATCAAGTTGTAACCAAAGAAAATTAAGCTTATCTGGCGAGGCATTTTTATAGGTAATTTCTACGTCGCCATCTAAGATATTTTTTTGGTCATCGAGTGCAACATTGATTTTGTAATCTGCTTGGTTTTGCCAATAAGTAGCCCCTGGCGACCCTGTGCCACTGCGAGTAGGAGTAGACAGAGTATAATTGAAAAGTGGGTTAAAAAGGTCGTATTGACTGTAATTAGATTTTTGTTGTGCCTGACTGCTCCAATGCAAGGCAAGCAATGAACCTAAGGCAATTAATTTTTTTACCATCTGTTGTTGAATGTTTAAAAGTAGATTTGGCAGAAACTATAAAAACGAATCCAATGCAATTTAGATGTTTTCCTACAAAGACAATGTTTTATCTTTGTAGCTTTGAGCTAACGGATACCATTTATAGTTAAAATAAAATCATTCTGAAACGATAAACGATTGAGAGAACAAAAATAATGAGTCAAGATACAAGAAAAATTAAACCGCAAGAGCTAGCATTGATAGAGCACCTTTTAGGATTGCTTGGTTTTACCTCAGCACAATATCCCATTCGTGAGGATGTCGTAGAATATGAAGGAGGTAAAATGGGGAGTATAAGTATGGGTGACGACCCTAATCTTTACGATGGGGATTTGATTCAGGTTGAATACGTAGATTCTGATGGAACCCCCGTGGTGATTACGCTCACAAAAGATTCTAATGGCAAGTTGTTGGATTTAGATTTTTGGAAAGTAGATTTTTCCAAATTAATCACCTATCCTCAACCTCACCAAGTGAGTGTTAGACCATTAGATGCAGGGGTGTGAAATTTAAATAAATAGTTCATAAACATATTTTTTATGTTTATGAACTATTTATCTACCATAAATGAACTTTTTGTCCAATATAGCCAAAGTTAATAATCTCTAGGTTTTGAATAGTACAAAGGGCTATTTGATAATCACCTCGCGGGATATCTAGATATGAAAATCCAGAACTAAAACCTGGGTTTAATGGATTTTTACCAGCTAATAATTTTCTAATAGAAGGGGCATTCAAAGTGCATGCAGTCATAAACATATTTTGCTTTCCTATGAGCACAATAAAATGCCCATTTGAATGCAAAATCTTTGATGGTACTGGTAAGTTACTATTTTCAATCACTTCATATTGAGGATAAACCCCATACATATCCTTATTTTTCCCTTGTCCTCTAGTAACTTTAAATAAAGATGGTTGATACTGTAAGGTTGTATCCTTTGCCAACTCTTTAAGATTTTGAACAAATGCTGGAGTGAAAGACCCTTTTGGAGTAAAAATACCTTTTTGTCTTAAAAAGTCATATTGATGTTCTTCATCGTTAGCTATATACTTTGAAGCTTCCCAGTTAAAAATGTCACACTGTAGTCTTTTTTGATATTCAATGGCATTACGAAAGTTTATAAAGTTAGCTCGTGCATAAAATACTAGAGCAAATAGCATCATACTAATTCCCACAATTCTTTTCTTTATTTCACTTTTTTGAAGTCCTGCAAGAACACATATATATATAAGGCTAAAAAGCCCCAATGTAAATATTAATTTATGACCAGTCAAAATTTCTGATAAATACCCATTATAATCTTCTCTCCATCGTTTCAACGTATTCAAAGTAATCATTATTAGCATAAAAGCTATACTTGTGATAATGAAGTTATGTACTGTATTATTCCACCTCATTTTTGTGAAAAATAAAAATACAGGGCAGAATAACAATATTGCACCAAATATAATAGTAGTGAATTCAGAAGAATTAAAAATAGTTATAATATTACCGCAGAATGCAACAACTAAAAGTGTTATCTCTTTAAAATGGAGAAATATTCCTGATAGTTGGTTTCCTGAATGTGGGTCTTTAATGTCTGGAATAGAGATAATCATCAAAAATAAAGCTATCCCAAAAACCATACTTTCCTTGTAGTATTTTCTCACAAGATTATTTAAAAATAAAAATAATGCACAGAGTAGTGCCGTGCTTCCTATACCAAAGGATATAATAATAAATATGATAGCTAGGAATGTTTTTTTCCTAACTATATCTAAGTAGAAAATATAAATAGGAACAACAAAGGAACTGATATAAAAAAAAGTCTCGTATGAAAAAAGATAAGTGAGGTAAGGTCCTAGATTTAAAAATAAGAAAGGAATGGGTAAAAAGTAGAAAGAAGAAACATCTAGCTGTTTTATAATTGTTTTGATTAAAAACAAATACCCTAATAAAATTAAATTACCAAGAATACAAATAAATTGAAAGTTGACATTACCAGTTAATGTGTAACTCAATACATATAAAAGACGAACGACCACAGGTCTACTTTCATTTTCTGGAGCAATAAGTGTTTTGGCTGAATTTATGAATCCTTCAGCATTGTAATAGTTTTTTAGAAATTTTCCTGCAATACGATACTCATCTCTAGAAATCATATTGAAGCTATTTTGTATCAACCAAATGAAAAATAATGATGTTGGTACACATACTATAATCCAAAATAATAAAGGTGAATAATGCTTATGAAGAGCTTTCGAAAACTGAGTAATCATGAAATTGTGAAGTGGTTTCTAATACTTGTTTATGATAAAATAACTAATGTACTAAATGTAAAGGTCGCATAATACGACCTTTACATTTAGCTTATCAAATTAGTGCTGCATGAAGGATTTCAACTGCATGCAAAGCTGTACGACCAGTACCATCATGGATTTGGTGACGGCAGCTTGTACCTGAAGCAGCAATGATTACCTCATCAGGTTGCTGGCGAATCGTCGGGAACAATACTAATTCGCCTACTTGATTAGAAAGTTCGAAGTGTTCTTTTTCGTAGCCAAACGAACCCGCCATACCACAACAACCACTTGGAATCAATTGAACTTCATAGTTACTTGGTAATGAAAGCGCTTTTTTGGCAGGAACTAAGCTAGAAAGTGATTTTTGTTGACAGTGACCGTGTAATTTGATTAAACGTTTTTCACTTGTAAACAACGACTTATCAATACGTTTAGCGTCAATTTCTTTTGCGAAAAACTCTTCTACCATAAAAGTGTTTTTCGCTAATTTTCTAGCATCTTCTAGGAGATTATCATCAACCAAATCAGGATATTCGTCACGGAAAGTTAGAATTGCTGATGGTTCAATACCTACTAAAGGAGTATTTTCTGAAATAACATCTTTTAGTAAGGTTACGTTTTTCGTAGCCAAAGCTTTTGCATCGTCCAATAAACCTTTTGATAATTGTGGACGACCAGATTCCACATGGCTTGGAATAACTACTTCATAGCCCAGTTTTTCTAGCAACTCAACCGCTTTTTTACCGATTTCTACATCATTGTAGTTCGTGAATTCATCAGCAAAGAGATAAACTTTTTTGCTTAAACCAGTTGCTTTTGAGCGTTTCTTGTTCCAATTTAAGAACGTTTCCTTTGCCAAAAGAGGCATCGTACGTTCAGGGTGGAACCCGACGATATTATTAGCAATTTTACGTAGCGCAGGCGTATCAAATACCAAATTGTAAGCCCAAGGAACATAAGACGCAACTTTTGAAAGTTTCGAAAAATTGGCAATTAACTTGCTACGAAGAGGTACTCCATTATCCTTGTAATATTGGTGCAAGAACTCCATCTTTAGTTTTGCCATATCTACGTTCGACGGACAATCAGATTTACATCCTTTACATGCCAAACATAAATCCATTACTTCTTTGATTTCTTCATGATCAAAACGATTGGCTTTGTCCGAACGAGTCAAAAACTCTCTTAAGATATTGGCACGAGCACGAGTTGTTTCTTTCTCATTGCGAGTAGCCATGTAAGAAGGACACATAGTTCCGCCTGACAAATGCGTCTTACGACAGTCGCCTGAACCGTTACATTGCTCGGCATGTTGCAAGATATCTTGGTCGTAAAAACGGAAAGTTGTTTTGAATTCTGGGGTAGTTTGTCCCGGCGTATAGCGTAGGAACGTATCCATCGGAGGAGTATCTACAATTTTATTTGGATTGAAGATATTCTTAGGATCCCAAACCTTTTTGATTTCTTTCATCAATTGATAGTTGTGGTCACCAACCATCTGCTTGATAAACTCGCCTCTCAAACGACCATCACCGTGTTCTCCAGAAAGAGAACCTTTGAATTTTTTTACCAAAGTAGCAATCTCTTCCGCAATCAATCTAAACTGTTTATTGCCTTCTTCCGTCTTTAAATTAATGATAGGGCGGAGGTGAAGTTCGCCAGAGCCAGCGTGCGCATAATGCACACAATACATATTATTGGCTGCAAGAATTTCATTAAACTCTTTAATAAATTCAGGCAGGTCATTGACATCTACGGCTGTATCTTCGATAACAGCTACTGCTTTTTCGTCGCCAGGAAGATTTGATAATAACCCTAAACCAGCCTTTCGCAAATCCCAAACGCGCTTGGTATCAGCACCGTAAACTCTTGGAAAATGATAGCCAAAGCCAGCAGCACGCATTTCAGCCTCGATAGCAGCAGCCTGTTTTTCGATTTCGGCAACATCATTATCGCGAAGCTCAACCACCAAAAGTGCACCTGGGTCACCTTCCACAAAGAAACGATTTTGGCGGTGCTCAGGGTTTGCTTTAGTACATTCTAGGATATAATGATCCATCAACTCCGAAGCAGAAGGCTTGTATTTCATCGCAATAAGATTGGCTCTAAGAGCTTCGTCTATGGTATTGAAATGAACACATAATAAACCGATTTCTTTAGGAGGTAAATCGTTGACATGAATTTTAATTTCGGTGATAAAACAAAGTGTTCCTTCAGAACCAGCAATGAGTTCACACATATTGAATGCTTTACCATTTGGCGTAAATGGCTCACAGTTCAATAGCATATCAAGTGCATATCCTGTATTTCTACGTTCGATGGTAGGCTTAGGAAACTCCGCACGGATTTCGTCTTGATTTTTTGAATCGCTGAGTATATCGTTAGTTTTAAGATAAATCTTATCTAACAAGGTTGCAGAGCCGTTTTTTTGCTGTGCTGTAGCTACTAAAGTGTTAAAGTCTACCTTGTCAGTTGATTTAAAAACCGTTTCTGAACCATCCGCTAAAATAGCATGCACTTCTAATAAATGGTCACGAGTAGAGCCATAAACCACAGAGTTTGAGCCACATGAGTTATTTCCGACCATTCCGCCAATCATAGCACGGTTGGCAGTGGAAGTCTCAGGACCAAAGAACAAACCATGTTTTTTGAGTTCCATGTTGAGCACGTCACGCACTACACCTGGTTGCACACGTACCCAATGTTCGTCTTTATTTATTTCAAGAATTTTCGTAAAGTTTTTGGAAACATCTACCACAATACCGTCACCAACAACCTGTCCAGCGAGCGACGTACCAGCAGTACGAGGAATAATGGAGGAACCGTTATTGGCAGCAAAAGCAATAAGTTTTTTGATGTCCTCTACCGATTTTGGGATAGCAACAGCGGTAGGCATTTCACGATAGGCCGAAGCGTCGGTCGCATACAAGGTACGCATTACGGTATCGTAATGAAAATCACCTTCGAGCGTACCAGCAAGTTGTGCTAAGAGCTGATTACTTACTTTTTGACTCATTTTTGATAAGGGATTAATCTATCAATAGTATGGTTGCTATTGAGATTAATACAACATTAGTACGAATTATGAAAGAGTTTTTTGGTTCATCAATACAGACATTGAATGCCCAAAGATACAAAATTAAAGGCATAACCGCCTAAGTAAAATTGTGGTAATAAAAGATTGAAAAAATTGGAGTGAGATAATCTAACGCATCACTTTGCATGGCAATAGGGGAGTTATTGGAAAGTGTAGATAACTCGGCTAAATAGAGCGATAAATTGGAAGGAAATAGGTAATTAGTATAAAAGCAAACTCGTGCAAAAATATACTTATCGGTCTTGAGAAAATGTATATCTGTAGAGAAAAAACGGGGAGGAATCAAACCTTAAAGTACAGATTATTTAGGATATACATAACGATGTTTAAGGTGAAATATTTTGCAAATGATTGCAAATTTTATGCAAACTTGTTCAAACTATTGAACATGAATTACTTTACTATAACCAGACAAAGTATAGGATTTTTAGATATGTAATAAATAATAGCGGTATGAAGTAAAATACCAAAATGATTTTAAATAAAGTAAAATCAATAATTGTACTTTTTTGTGATGATAGGCTCAAAAGTAGAAATTTTCCTGTTTAAATGTATTAATAAAAGAATGTTAGACTGTTCTAAAGTACACAAAATTTATTATTTTATTTATTAGAAAAGTACAATGTTTTTTTATTGTGCTGATAATGCCGTTTTTAACATTTATTAACAAAAAACGTGAATACGCAAAGTTTTACAAAGTTTTGCAAATCTGTCCTACACTGTGCTAAGTTTGCAAAGTATCGTTTTAGTGCAATTTTGGCAAAAGTAAGTATTTTTTTGAAATAAAATTTTTTCAAAAAAAAATTGAATTATAGAAACTTTATCGCCTACTTTGTTGTGTGAAATCACAGCAAATTCATACTTTTTAGTAAGAAAATTCCATAACTAGGCTAGCTACTAATTCCCAAAACAATTCCTCTAGTATGAGAGTTTTTACCTACAAAAATGCTGTGAATAGCATTCTCAAATTTCATTAACCATTTTTCCCAATCTTAATATTACCTATGAAAAATCATTTTTACCGATGGTTTGGTCGCCCAATGCGACAAGGTTCAGTATCAACGGGGCTTCTTAAGTTCGCGATGATAGCTGTAACTATGCTTTTGTCTATTGGGGCTTATGCTCAAGACAAAACTGTTACCGGAAAAGTTACTGACAGTGGCGATGGCTCTGGGTTACCAGGTGTATCTGTAAGTGTAAAAGGAACAAACAAAGGTACACAGACAGATGCGACGGGTTCATTCAAATTGAACAATGTATCAGACAATGCTGTTTTGGTTTTCTCATTTGTAGGTTATGCAAAACAAGAAGTTTCAGTAGGTGGCCGTTCTCAAGTGAACGTTTCATTAGCATCAGAAACAAAAGCATTGGAAGAAGTTGTAGTAGTAGGTTATGGTACTACAACGAAAAAAGATGCAACAGGTGGTGTTGTAGCTTTGACTGCTAAGGATTTTAACAAAGGTGTGATTGCTTCTCCAGAACAATTATTGCAAGGCCGTGCGGCGGGTGTTCAAATGACTCCTAACTCTGGTGAGCCAGGTGCAGGTATCAATATCCGTATTCGTGGTACAACTTCAATTCGTTCAGGTAATGGTCCATTGTATGTAGTAGATGGTATTCCTTTGGATGGTGGTAACACTTCTGAAGGTACGGATGGTAGTGCTGGTGTTGGTACAACTTCTGCAAGAAACCCATTGAACTTCTTGAACCCAAGTGATATCGAAAATATCTCTGTATTGAAAGATGCTTCTTCTGCGGCTATCTATGGTTCTCGTGGTGCAAACGGTGTTGTATTGATTACTACTAAAAAAGGTAAATCTGGTCAAAGTAACTTGAATTTCTCTGCTAATACAGCGATTTCAAACAACTACAAAAACTATGATGTATTGTCTACTGCTGATTTCTTGAAACAAGCTACTGCTGCTGGTTTGGATGTAAACAACAAATTAATTAATGCAGGAGCTAATACAAACTGGCAAGACCAAGTATATCGTACTGCGGTTGCTCAAAACTACAACTTGAGCTACGGTGGTGGTAATGATAATACTAACTACTTCTTCTCTTTGGGTTATAACGACCAACAAGGTACTATCAAAAACTCAGGAATGAAGAAAGTTACAGCTCGTGTAAATGCTACGCACAAATTGTTTGATAACAAAGTAATTTTGGCTGTAGCAATGACTACTTCTAAGGTAACTGACCAATTGTCTGCAACAGGTGGTGACATCGGTTTTGAAGGTAACGTTATTTCAACTGCTATCAAAACTAACCCTACTTACCCAGTTTATGCAACTGACGGTTCTTATTTTACAAGTGGTACTCCATCGTTCCGTAACCCAGTTTCTTTATTGAATCAATATAGAGGTGGTGCTGTAACGAACAGAACATTGATGAACATTAGCGGTACTTGGAATATCCTTCCAAACTTATCTTACAAAGCTAACTTTGGTTATGACAATTCTGATGGTGTAACAAGAACAAGTGTTGACCCTAACACACCAGGTTTTGCAACAAACATTCCTGGTAACCAAGGTTATGCTCGTATTGCAAACCGTTATTTGACTACAACAACTTTAGAACACACGTTGAACTACAAGTTAGATTTGGGTAAACACAAAATCGACGCTTTGGCTGGTTTCTCTTATCAAAAATTTGAAAACCAAAGTAACTATGTTCAAGCTAATTATTTTGTTTCTCCTGCAGGATTTGATTTGGCAAACAACATCAACTTTGTAGATAACTCAGGAACAAACAAAGCTTACTCTGGAGGTTCTAGCAAAGGTATGAGTGAATTGCAATCATATTTTGGTCGTGTGAACTACAACTACTCAGACAAGTACTTATTAACAGCTACTTTGCGTGTGGATGGTTCATCAAAATTTGGTGCTAACAACAAATATGGTTATTTCCCATCATTTGCAGGTGCATGGAGACTATCTAACGAAACTTTCGTTCCGAAAGAAGTATTTACTGATTTGAAATTGAGAGCTGGTTGGGGTGTTACAGGTAACCAAGAGTTCCCTACAAATACTTCTTTGGCTACTTTTGCTCCTAACTCTTCATCAGGTGGTTTGCAAAAAGAAAACGTACCTAACCCTGACATCAAATGGGAAACTACAACGGCCTATAACATCGGTTTAGACTTCTCATTGTTGAAAGGAAGATTGTCTGGTACTGTTGACTACTTCAACAAATCTACTAATAACTTGTTGTTCCCATTTGCTGCACCACTACCAGATGTAGCTATTACAAGATGGAGCAATATTCCTGCTGACATCAGAAACAAAGGGGTTGAAGTTTCTTTAACTTACCAAGTATTGGCAGGCAAAAAATTGGATTGGGAAGTTTCTGGTAACGCAACATTCTTGAAAAACGAAGTAGCTAGTTTAAACGTAGCAACTATTCAAACGGGTAACTTGTACGGTCAAGGCTTGTCAGGAGCATTTATCCAACCAATCACTCAAGGCTATCCATTATATGGATTTTTCTTGTCTGATTTCTTAGGATATGACTCAAACGGTAACACTAAATTGTCTGCAGATAAATCATACAAAGGAAGTCCATTCCCTACAATGACTTGGGGTTTGAACAACAGTTTCTCTTTGGGTAGCTGGAACGCTAGTTTGTTTATCAATGGCCAACAAGGTGGATACGTTTACAACAACACTGCTAACGCTGTATTGAACAGAGCATCAGTTAAGCAAGGTAACAACGTTACAAACTACACGATCTCTAGCACTACAGGTCAAGCATTCGGTGACGCACCAGTACCGTCATCATTCTACCTTGAGAAATCTGATTTCATTCGTGTATCTAACTTCTCATTGGGTTATACATTCAAGTTGCCTGCTAACAGTTTTGCTAAGTCTCTTAACATCTCTTTGACAGGTCAGAACTTATTGTTGATCTCTAATTACTCAGGTCTAGATCCAGAAGTGACTAACACTGCTGCTACTAGAAATGGTGTTCCTTCATTGGGTATCGACTATATCTCGTATCCTAAAGCTAGAACATTCTCATTGGGTATCAACGCTAACTTCTAAGAACTTGTATAGTTTAGTTTTGACATAGCTTAAGACTTTACTTTAATCCACATTATCCGAAATAAAAAAATGAAAAATTTTAAAAATATATTGTATCCTTCGTTGTTAACACTAGCAATGGGAGGCGCGATCGGATGTACGAACTTGGATGATGCTGTGCTAGATCGTTTGACTGACGCTTCATCTATTTCGCCTGATTTAACATTGAAGTCTGCTTATCAAAGTCTCGGATCTAACTTTACGGATCAAGCAAATGTGTACGCTTTGACAGAGCATCCTTCTGATGAAATGCAAGGTCCTACGCGTGGTGCTGACTGGGATGATAATGGTCGTTGGAGAAACCTTCACACGCACACTTGGACAAACCAGAGTGATGATGTTCTTGGTGCTTGGAATAATCTAAATAGAGGTCATGCTCTTGCCAATGAAGTAATTAACAATCCTAAAGCAACAGCAAAGCAAAAAGCTGAAGCTACTTATCTTCGTGCATTCTATATGTTTTATACAATGGATTTGTTCGGTCAAGTAACATTTAGAGATCCTGCAAATCCAGGTGCATTGCCAAAAGCTTTGAGCCGTAAAGAAGCTGCTGCTCAAATCATTTCTGATTTGAATGCTAATATTCCATCATTGGATAATGCTTCTGGCTCTAATTCAGGTACAGCAACTAAAGAAGCAGCTCGTTTCTTATTGGCTAAAGTTTATTTGAACAAAGCTGTTTATGATCAAGATCCATCTAGCCCAGCAGGTCCGTTTACGTTTGCAAAAGCTGATTTGGATCAAGTAGTATCATTAGCAGATGCTATTACTGGTTCAGGTAAATTTAGTTTAACGGCTAACTATTTTGATAACTTCCACTTCGAAAACTCTGCTCGTTCAAAAGAATTGATTTTTGTAATTCAGAACGAAAAAGGTGCTAGTAATAACAATGGTTCTTCTGTAAGAAACCGTTATTTCATGACTACGCACTACAACCAAGTTCCGAGTGGTTGGAATGGTTTTACTACTTTGTCTGATTTCTATAATAGCTTTGAGAAAACGGATAGCCGTTTTGGAGCTGCTGTTCCAGGATTGACTGACAAGTCAGGTTTGCGTGCAGGTTTCTTGGCAGGTCAACAATATGATCAAAACGGTGTCGCATTGAACGACCGTTCTGGTAAACCACTTAGCTTTACTGCAAAGTACGACTTTAAAGTAGCAAACGAAGCAGATGGTATTCGTGTTATCAAATATATTCCAGATTTGACTGACATCGATTCTCCTGCAAATGACTATGTATTCTTCCGTTATGCTGACATATTGTTGATGAAAGCTGAGGCTTTGTTCAGAGGTGGTAACACTGCTGGTGCTTTAACTATCATCAACGACTTGAGAAAAACTCGTGGTGTAGCTGCTTTGGCAACATTGACAGCAAACGACGTTTTGGCTGAGCGTGGTCGTGAATTGTACTGGGAAGGTTGGAGAAGAAATGACCAAATCCGTTTTGGTACTTTCGCAAACCCTGTTGATAACAGAACAACAGCGTCTCCTGCTTACCGTGTTGTATTCCCAATCCCTCAAAGAGAATTGGAAATCAACTCAAACTTGAAACAAAACTACGGATACTAGTCTTCTGATGGTTTAATCATACGGAAAATGCTCGATTTATCGAGCATTTTCCTTTTAAGGATATTATTATACCTTACATTACCAGAAAAGAAAAATTACTGATTATATTATCAGCTTACCTATTTCATTATTTACTACATAAACATTAATAAGCTCTCAAAATAATGGTACGTCAATTCGTTTTTTTTATTGGAATTTTATTGTTGGTTTCGGGTTGTACAATTTCAGATAAATTCAAGGCTGATGAAGTTTATAATCAGTTGAAGGACGACCAAGCAAAAATTATTTTACATATCAAAGGTAGCAACTTCTATAAGGAGGAAAGTATCTTTCATGGTCACCTCGAAATCGTAGAAAAATCTTTTACTATTAACTATTTCGATCAGTTTGATAGCAATGTAATGATTCATTTCGGTGCGGATAAATGGTATGAAGAAAAACCCATTAAAGCTCCTATCAGAATGTTTAACTCCTCAACTTCTACAGTAATGTTTGGTAAAATCAAAGACAAAGCGAAAAGAAAAGGTGAAGGGTACTTGATGAGCCAAGGGCTTCTTACGTTCAAATCTCTCAACAAAGATAAAATCGTTATTGAGGTAGTCGGAAAAGCAAAAAAATACCCTAATGTTGGTGAAACAGATCCAGCTTTTGAGGTGGAAGGTATTATTGTGTGCAAAAAACCAAAAATAGCTTTTCTGGATGTAAATGAAGCAAATACGCTTTACTAGACAACTGAATCGTTTGAACCTATGAATTAATGAGAAAAATTAAACCTATTAATAGCATTACGCTTCCTATAGTCATCCTACTAGTAGGTATTTTGGGAGCTAACTTTTTTTCTTTGGGACAAACTCAGAGGAGTTCAAATGAATTACTAGCTAGATTGAATTCGTCAGTCAACAGAGATAGAATCTTCCTACGAACCTTTGCGCTTGTTGGAAATGTGGTTGATCTAGAAAACCAAAAACCCATTCCAAATGCAAGTGTTTCTATCGACTATGTGAAGTCAGGTGTGATTACAGATTCTACAGGTAATTTTTATATGAGATTGACACAAGGTGAATATATTTTGAAAATCTCAGCCGTAGGATATAAGATATTTAGAAAGTATATCAAGCTAGATAAAGATACTAAAATGAAGATTGAACTTCAATCTGTATCTAATATGCTTGAAGAAGTGATTGTTTCGAGTGTAGCAACTCGTAAGGATATTCAGACACCCTCTTTAGGGGTTTCTTTGTTGAGCTTAAAAGGTATCAAAAAGATTCCTGCTATGATGGGAGAAGTGGATATTTTGAGAAGTTTGCAGACTCTCCCAGGTGTAAGCTCCGTGGGCGAAGGTAGCAATGGTATCAATGTACGTGGAGGAGCTGTTGATCAAAATTTAATATATGTTGACGACACTCCCATTTTTAATCCAACGCATTTGTTTGGGTTATTTTCCATTTTTCCATCCGATGCGATTCGCGAGGTTGAATTGTACAAAGGTGGTGTTCCTGCTCGTTTTGGAGGACGCACTGCTTCTGTGTTAGATATTAAGATGAGCGAGCCTAGTCTCGAAAAGGGGAGTGTACAGGGAGGAATCGGTGCTATATCAAATCGTTTGACATTTGAAACGCCTTTAATTAAGGATAAACTGTCATTGATGACTTCTGCTCGGGTATCCTTTAATGATTTTTGGTTTAAATGGTTTGGCTCTCCTGAAGTAAAAAATACCAGAGCTAACTTTTACGATTTGGCATCCAAAGTATTTTTTAAGCCTGATAAGAAAAATACGATTTCGCTGACCGCCTACATTAATCATGATTTTTATCGAGTTGATTCTTTGTTTAGCCTTGAGAATGTAGTGGCAAATCAAACGGATTTTACTTACGGACATCAGAATTTAGCCCTACGTTGGAATCATTTTTTTTCAAGTAAAAGTAGTTTAGAGGTTTCTGCGATTTCTAGTTTGTACAAAAGCCAGACGGTTGCTCCTGATACTGCTAATAAGATAGACCTTCGTAATTCGATTCGATATTATAATTTCAAAGCTCAATTTTCCTACTATCCTAACGAGAAGCATAAAATCAATGCGGGTATATCGGGTATTCGATATGAGTTAGAGCCAGGTATATTGAACAGGGATATTGTGTCAAATATTGCCAAAGTCATTTTGGATAAAGAACAGGGCTACGAACTGGCAACTTATGTTGATGATGAATATAAGCTTAGTGAAAAACTAAGAGTTCAATTGGGTTTGCGCTATGTACAATACTTGAGTATGGGACCAGCTCCTAAGCGAGTATATGTGGCTGGTGAGCCTCTTTCGGGCGAAACGCTTTTACAAAGTACATTGACATCAGGTGTGATTGAAAATTATGGAGGACTAGAACCTCGTTTGACAGCACTCTATACCATCGATGCAAACTCTTCTTTGAAACTCGGTTATAACCGAATGCATCAGTTTTTACAATTAGTTTCCAATAATACAACACCTCTTCCAACGGCTAGATGGAAATTGTCGGACAATAATATCAAGCCTCAAAGTAGCGATTTGGTGTCATTGGGATACTTCAAAAATTTGAAAGAAAGTATTTGGGAGTTATCTGTAGAGACTTACTATCGCAGAACTCAAGATATGATTGATTATATTTCAGGCGCAAATCTACAGCTCAATCCTACGATCGAAACTCAATTATTAAACGGAAAGGGTTTGGCTTATGGCGCAGAGTTGATGCTTACGAAGAAAAAAGGAGAGGTTACAGGCTCGATTGGATATACCTTCGCTCGTTCGTTTTCGAAAGTTGATGGTCAATATCCAGAACAACGTATTAATAAAGGAAACTGGTATCCAACCAATTATGATAAGCCGCATACGCTCAACCTGATGTTCAATGCACAGCCTGATAAGCACAATAGTTTTTCTTTCAATTTTGTCTATAGCACAGGACGTCCGTTGACAGCACCTGTAGGAACTTATACGCTTGATGACCAGAAGATTCTGGTATATACCAGTCGAAACAATGACCGCATTCCTGACTACTATCGATTAGATTTTTCTTGGATTATTTCTAATCCGAGTATGAAAACCAAACGATGGGAAGGAAGTTGGGCATTTACGGTATATAACCTTTTGGGGCGCTCAAATGCTTATTCGGTATTTTTCAAAACACAAAACGACGTAATTAGAGCTTACCGATTGAGTGTTTTTGCCTCGCCGATTGTTTCCCTAGGTTATAATTTCAAGTTCAAATAAGTTTTACGGACCTTTAGCATTCATAGCGTATGAAAACCTATTTAAGATTTTTAATTCTGAGTTTAATGCTGGGATTGAGTTCTTGTATCGACGAACTTAGAGATTATACCCAAGCTACAGGAGAACGATATTTGTCGGTAGAAGCCTCGCTTTCAGACTTGAAAGGACCTCATAGAGTGTATCTGTCTTTTTCGTCTCCCAACATCAATATCAATACCGAAAGTACACCTATAACTGGTGCGACGGTATTTTTTGAAGATGATTTAGGAAAACAAGAAAGACTTTCAGAGCTTTCTGGAGGTGTTTATGAGTCTTCATCTACGTTTCAAGGCGTTGTAGGTAGAAGTTATACCTTAAATATTACCTTGCAAAATGGAAAAAAATATAAATCAACACCAGAGCAAATTACGGCATCGCCTGCGATAGATAGTGTTTATACACAGTTTAAAATAGATACGGACTATCCGACCAACGATGCACGAAGATACGCTTTTCAAGTATTTGCCGATTTTAAGGATTCTTCTGACCCCCAGCAATATTATGAATGGAAGTGGACGCATTACGAGCGAACACTTTACTGTGCAAGCTGTGAACGTGGGTATGATTATATCCAGAACAAATGTAGTATAGAAAATAATTTTCCTTTAGGGCAAACAGTTCCTGAACTGATAAATTACAAATGCTCAGAGACTTGTTTTGATATAGAATATTCAACTTTAATTAATATCCTTTCCGACAATTTGTTGAATGGACAAACGATTAGAGGCGTAAAAGTAGCGAGTGTTCCTTACACAGATAAATCTTTGTATTATTTGAAGATTGAGCAAAGAGCTATTCCGACAAAACTTTATCAATATTTGAGAACGATAAAAAATGTATCTCAAAGCTCAGGAACGCTATTTGACGTACCTGCCGAAACACAGTTTAGTCCCAATATCACTTCGGTAGATTTTCCTGAAGAAAAGATTTTAGGTGTTTTTGAAGTATTCGGTGCCAAACAAAAAATAGTTTATATTGACCGCTCGATTGGTTCAGACGGATATACTGCTATTCCAAAAGTATATCAAGGAAGAACCATTCCACCGCCACCAGGGGCATTAAGTGGCCCGTTGACGCCTTGCGTAGAAGGCAAATATAGAACCAAAAAAGAACCTGAAGCTTGGCGTGAATAAGCAATAAGGAATAAAAGCATGACAAAGCATTTGATAGTGATTAAACATATTTTCAAAAATATATTCTACCTAGGTTTTTGGGGTGTAATGGGTATTTCTTGTCAACAGCAAGAAACACTTTTTACGCTTAAAACACCTGAAGAAACTGGTATTCAGTTTGCCAATATCGTGACAGAATCTGAACAGGAAAATATTCTCAATTATGAATATTTTTATAACGGAGGAGGTGTTGCTGCTGCCGATTTCAATAACGATGGTTTAACGGATTTGTATTTTACAGGCAACCAAGTTCTTAATACTTTGTACTTGAACAAAGGAGAAATGCAATTTGAGGATATAACCTCCAAAGCTGGAGTAGCTGGTCGTCAAGGTGCTTGGAAAACAGGTGTTTCGGTGGTTGATATTAATGCCGATGGTTGGCTGGATATTTATGTTTGTTATTCTGGTTTAAGATCAGATGAAATTCGTAAAAACCAGCTTTTTATCAATAATCATAATCTGACATTTACTGAAAAAGCACAAGAATATGGACTAGATGATTCAGGGTATTCGACACAAGCAAGTTTTGTAGATTATGACCTTGATGGTGACTTAGATTGCTTTTTGATTAATCATAACCTAGCTGGATACCAACGTAAGGAGGCAGCCGTTATGCGTGCTGCTCGTGATTATAATGCAGGAGATAAACTTTTCAGAAATGATAAGGGGCATTTTACCGATGTATCCGAACAAGCTGGTATCAAAGGAAACCCATTGGGTTTTGGTCTGGGAGTAATGGTTTCGGATGTTAATCAGGATGGGTATCCCGATATTTATGTAACCAATGATTACGTGGAAGATGATTATTTATACATCAACCAGAAAAATGGAACATTCAAGGATGAGCTTCGTGAGCGTATTGGACATACGTCGTATTCGTCCATGGGAGTTGATATTGCCGACATCAACAACGATGATTTACCCGATATTTTTACCTTAGATATGTTGCCAGAGGATAATGCTCGACAAAAATTGTTGCTTTGGCCAGACAACTGGAATACCTATCAGGCACAGTTGCAAAATGATTTTTGGCATGCCAATATGCGTAATATGTTACAGATAAACCAAGGAAACGGACAATTTGCTGAAATCGGTCAATTGGCTGGTGTATCTAATACCGATTGGAGTTGGGGAACGCTTATGGCAGATTTTGACTTGGATGGTTACAAAGATATTTTTGTAAGTAATGGACTAGGAAAAGACTATACCAATGCCGACTTTATCAAATATTACAACGATGAGGAGGCTTATGGTTCTAAAAAGCCATTATTAGAGCATTTGAAGCAGATGCCAACGAGTCAAACCAAGAATTATATTTTTAGAAATAATCACCAATTAGGCTTTGTCAACGAACAAGTAAACTGGGGCTTTGACCGTGCGACTGTAGCAAGCGGTGCAGTGTATGCCGACTTAGATAATGATGGAGATATTGAAATTATTACAAACAACCTAAATGATAAGGCACACGTTTATGAAAATCAAAGTCAAAAAATTCAGCCAGATTTTCATGCGGTAAAAGTAAAATTGACAGGTTCTTCACAAAACCCTTTTGCTATAGGTGCTAAAGTGCATGTTCGTGTGCAAGTAAAAGATTCCACAATGACTTTGACCCAAGAAATAGCCAATAGTCGTGGTTTCCAGTCGAGTAGTATTGAGCCCTTGACTTTTGGGATTGGTACTGGGAAAGTTATTTCTGTAAAAGTATTTTGGCCTGATGCGCAAGGTTCTATTACAGAACTGTGTCAACCTAAAGCTGATAATAAATACGACATAATTTATCAGAAAACACCAACTTGTAATGCTCTTCAATCGGAGCAAAAAGTAAATCCAATTTTTACCAAAACAACCATTCCTTCGGTGGTTTCTGAGATTGCTCTTACCAATAACTTCGACCGTCAGGTAATGTTGCCAATGCACTATTCTTACACAGGTCCCAAAATGGTAGCAGGTGATTTTAATAAAGATGGACAAATGGATGTTTGGGTATGTGGAAATGCTTTGTCGTCGCCAGTAATCTATCTGGCAAAAGGAGAAGGTTTTACTCTACAAAAACTTTCGGCACCGCCAGTCTTTCAACAAGATGCCGTAGTTGGAGACTTTAATGGCGACCAGTGGCTAGATGTATATGTGACAGTTGGAAATTATGCCAATGCACAATTGAGCGAACAGCAAGACCAGTTATGGTTAAATGATGGAAAAGGAAATTTAAAACTTGCACAAACTATCGAAGATAGTTTGAATACTAAAACAGTAAAAGCCTCGGATTTTGATAAAGATGGCGATTTAGATGTTTTTGTAGGTGGTCATATTCAACCTAACCGTTTTCCAGTGGCAGAAAAGAGTGCTATCCTTTGGAATGACGGGAAGGGACATTTTACCAAACAAGAACTAGAAGCATACGGCTTGATCACGGGTGTCGAAGCAGATGATTTTGATCAAAATGGTACAACTGATTTAGTTATCGTAGGAGAGTGGATGAGTCCGATAATCCTAAAAAATAAGGGTAGCAGAACGTTTGAAATTCAGGCAACAGATATTCCTTCAGGTTGGTACACAAGTATTGCACAAGCCGACTTGGATGGAGACAAAGACTTGGATTTAGTACTGGGAAATATGGGACTCAATACCCAAATTCGTGCTTCGAAAGTAGAGCCAGCTAGCTTGGCTTTTGATGATTTTGACATGAACGGAACGGTTGACTTTTTCCTCAATTATTATATTCAAGGAAAGTCGTATCCTGCTTGTACCAGAGATGAAATGGCAGAACAGATGCCAATTTTGAAAAAGAAATTTCCAGATTATGCCACTTTTGCGAAGGCAACCATAGAGGACGTTTTTGACCAAGCAGCTTTAGAGAAAGCTCATAGACTGGAGATTACTAACTTGAAAACATTGGTTCTGGAAAATCAAAAAGGGAAATTTGTGGCACATCAATTACCGATGCAAGCGCAATATGCTCCTGTGTATGCGATAGCTTTGCAAGATTTTGATAAGGATGGCAAAACTGATATTTTGTTGGCAGGTAATAATAGTAAATTGCGTTTGAGAATTGGCAAGGTTGACGCCAATTATGGTATTTTGTTGAAAAATAAAGGAAAGTTTGCCTTCGAAAGCATGTCCGTCGCTCAAACAGGTCTATTTTTCAAAGGAGATATTAAATCTATCCTAGCGCTACCAAAACATTTATTCGTTGGAAAAAATAACGAAGGAGTGGAAGGGTATGTGTGGAAGTAGGAGGGGAGACGCAATAGTGAACAGGCACAAAGGCACATAGGCACAAAGTGTTTTTAGGGGATAGGGTTTAGGGTATAGGCAAAGAGGAGTTGGGTTTTAGTGAACAGGCACAAAGACACAAAGTGTTTTTATAGGATAGGGTTCAGGGGATAGGCAAAGAGGAGTTGTGTTTTAGTGGGCGATTAAAATTTTACATTCATCACTCAGCATTCACAACTCTCAACTTACAAATCTCTCTTTGTGCCTTTGCTACTTATGCCTTATCCCTCAAAAAAAAGAACCATTTTTATTTAAACAATATTATATCAATCTATGAAATTCACTGGCTTATTATTGGGGCTTTTGCTGTTGTCAGCAGAGGTTTTTTCTCAAAAGGCATATCATCTTGCCTCTCCGAATGCACGTGTTAATTTGACTCTAAATGTCACCAAAGAAGGTAAGCTTACGTATGCCTTAAATTTGGCTCAAACTTCGGTTGTAAAGCCTTCTTCTTTAGGTTTTAAGCTCCAAAAACCTGCTATTTCTCTCACGAACTTTACCGTTATTTCTGCTGATTCTAGTGAGTTTTCTGAAACTTGGAATCCTGTTTGGGGAGAAGTAAAAAGTATCGAGAATCATTACAAGCAACTCAAACTTCGTGTGAAAGCCATTCCTGCGAATGTATTGGTAGATGTTGTCTTTAGGGTTTTTAACGATGGTATTGGATTTCGCTATGAGTTTCCTGAGCAAGAAGGATTTAAACATTTTGTTGTTGCAGATGAGTTAACGCAATTTAATTTAGCGACCAATAACAAAACTTTCTGGATTCCAGGGGATTATGATACAAACGAATATTTGTACAATACAACCTTATTTTCAGAGATTCATGCTTTAGCTGCTGCTAAAAAAGAAAAGGATATTGCCCTACAATCCTTGATTGCGGATAATGCCGTTCAAACGCCTTTGATGATGAAAACCCCTCAAGGAATTTATCTTAATATCCATGAGGCGGCTCTTGTCAATTATCCCGTTATGCACCTGATGGCAAATACCAAGACTTTTGGGCTTACTTCACATCTGACACCTGATGCTGTAGGAAATAAAGCCTATTTGCAAACGCCTTTTAATACTCCTTGGAGAACGATTGTTTTGAGTAATAAAGCTGAAGAAATTTTAGCTTCTAAACTCATTCTTAATCTTAATGAACCGTCTAAAATTGAAAAGACTGATTGGATAAAACCACAAAAGTTTATCGGTATGTGGTGGGAAATGCACGTGGGGAAAGCTACTTGGGAAAAAGTAGGTGGAAAGCATGGGGCAAATACCGAAAATGTAAAAAAATACATTGATTTTGCTTCTGGCAATGGCTTTGACGGTGTGCTGGTAGAAGGTTGGAACGAAGGCTGGGAAGATTGGTTTGGAAATTGGAAAGAGGAAGTTTTCGATTTTGTTACTCCATACTCAGACTATGATGTAGATGCGTTACTCGCTTATGCCAAAAAGAAAAATGTAAAATTGATTATGCACCACGAAACATCAGGTTCGGTGACCAACTATGAACGTCGAATGGATAAGGCATTTCAGTTTATGAAAAATAAAGGTTTTGAAACTGCCAAAACGGGTTATGTTGGTCGTATTATTCCTCGTGGCGAGCATCATGATAGTCAATGGATGGTAAATCACTTCAATCGTGTAGCAGCAAAAGCTGCTGAGTACCAAATTATGATTGAAGCGCATGAATCATCTCGTCCGACGGGCTTGCACCGTACGTATCCAAACTGGCTTGCCAACGAAGCTGCTCGTGGGAATGAGTTTAACAACGCCCCAACTTTGGGTTTGGTACCAGAGCATGAAACCATCTTGCCATTCACTCGCTTGATGGGCGGTCCTATGGATTATACGCCAGGTTTTTTCAAAATGCACCTCAATCAGTTTATTCCATCTCGCACCACACGTGTGCGTACGACCTTGGCAAAACAATTAGCGTTGTATGTGACCATGTACAGTCCGTTGCAGATGGTGGGCGATTTGCCTGAAAATCTCAAGGTTTATCCCGATGCTTTGCAATTTATCAAAGATGTTCCTGTAGATTGGGACGATACCAAAATTTTATCTGCCGAGCCAGGAGAGTTTATCATGATTGCTCGTAAGCAAAAAGGGCAGAACCAATGGTTTGTAGGAGCTGTGAGCGATGAAAATTCAAGAGAGCTTTTGGTGAATTTTGATTTTTTACCTTCTGGTAAAACTTATACAGCAACCATTTATCAAGATGCTAGCAATGCGGATTGGGAGAAAAATCCAGAAGCTTATCAAATCCAAAAAGTTTCGGTAGATTCACAAACCAAGCGCACAATCAAAATCGCTAAAGGTGGTGGTTTTGCAATCAGTATTAAATAGGATATCGACTGTTGGGTTGAAACATGGAATACTTTTCCCAACAACCATAACTAACCTTATATAAACAAAAGAATGAAAGTATTACAACAATTGTCGCTTATAGCCCTCATGGGAATTGGATTGGGATGTTCGAGTAAAAGCGACACCGTGTTCGAACTCATCGATAGTAAGGATACGGGCATTGATTTTGTGAATAAAGTCGAAAACTCAAAAGACTTCAATATATTCAATTACCGCAATTTTTATAATGGCGGAGGCGTAGCCATTGGCGATATCAATAACGACGGTTTGCCCGATATTTTCTTGACATCCAACATGGGCGCCAACAAACTATATCTTAATAAAGGCGACTGGAAATTTGAGGATATTTCCCAAAAAGCAGGCGTAGAAGAAATAGGTAAATGGAATACTGGCGTGGTTATGGTAGATATCAATCATGATGGTTTTCTAGATATCTATGTGTGTAACGCAGGGATTAATAAGTTTACCCAAAAACAAAAAAATGCCCTTTTTATCAACAATGGCAATGCGACTTTTACTGAGTCAGCCGCAAAATATGGCTTGGACGAAGGAGGTTATACTACCCATGCGGCATTTTTTGATTATGATTTAGATGGCGATTTGGACTGTTATATTCTCAACAACAGCTTTATCCCTGTCAATACGCTCAATTATGCTAACAACCGTGAATTACGTGCTGAGGATTGGCCAGTAAAAGATTTCTTGAAAGGTGGAGGTGATAAATTGATGCGTAACGATAACGGCTTTTTCCATGACGTATCCAAAGATGCAGGTATTTACAGCTCTTTGATTGGTTTTGGTTTGGGCGTAACCATTGGCGATGCTAACAATGATAACTATCCAGACATCTATGTTTCTAACGATTTTTATGAAAAAGACTATCTCTATATCAACCAAAAGGATGGAACTTTCAAAGAAGAAATCGAACAGCGTATGAAACATATCAGCCTTGCTTCTATGGGTGCTGATATGGCTGATATCAATAATGATGGTTACCAAGAAATCATTACTACAGATATGCTTCCACGTGATGAATATCGTTTGAAAACTACTTCTTCTTTCGATAATCATTATGTTTTTAAACTGAAAAAAGAACGTGGTTTTTATAACCAATTTCAGCAAAATAGTCTTCAGTTAAATAACCAAGATGGTACTTTTTCGGAAATAGGAAATTACGCTGGCGTAGCAGCGAGTGACTGGAGTTGGGGTGCCTTAATGTTCGATGCCGATAACGATGGATACAATGATATTTATGTTTGTAATGGTATTTATAACGACGTAATCGACCAAGATTTTATTGACTTTTTTGCCAATGAACTGGTACAGGATATGCGCATGACGGGTGTGAAGCAGGATTTTAATAAAATTATTGAAAAAATGCCTTCAACGCCGATTCCTAATAACTTTTTCCATAATACTAAATCATTGAAGTTTGAAGAAAAGGCTAAGGATTTTGGTTTTGATGCACCTTCGTTCTCTAATGGTGCGATGTATGCCGATTTAGATAACGATGGAGATGAAGATTTGGTGGTAAACAACGTGAATGCTCAATGTTTTGTATATCGCAATAACTCTGACAAACAAGCCGAAAAACCTCATTTCTTAAAAGTTAAACTTCAAGGCGAAGGTCAAAATACCTATGCGGTAGGAGCTAAAGTAGATGTTTTTACAGGAAAAGAAACACAAACTCGTTCACTGATTCCTTCTCGTGGATTCCAGTCGAGTGCGGAGTATGTCTTGAATTTTGGTCTAGGAAAAAATACCAAAGTAGACTCCCTCATTATTACTTGGCCAGATCAGCGTATTAGTATTTTCAAAAATCCTAAAATTGATGGCTTGGTTTCGTATCAAATGAAGGATGGTAAAAAAATGTCTTATCCAAAGGCAAAGCTAGTAGATGGATATTTTCAATGGGTAACTCAGCCGTTTGAAAAACATCAAGAAGATCCGTACGAGGATTTTTACCAAGAAAAAAATCTTCCTGCTATGCTTTCGAAAGAAGGACCAAAGGCTGCCGTTGGCGATGTCAATGGCGATGGTTTAGAGGATATTTACATTGCAGGGGCAAAAGATCAAGCGGGTATGTTGTATTTGCAAACAGCCGCTGGGTTCAAATTGTCCAAACAAGAATCGTTTGAAAGAACAGCCTTTTTTGAAGATACTGCGGTGCTATTTTTCGATGCCGATAAAGATGGTGATTTGGATTTGTTCGTAGGTAGCGGAGGTAATGAGGTTTCGGAAGGTACGAATGACTTGTTGGATAGACTGTACCTAAACGACGGTAAAGGCAAATTTACGTATTCGTCAGGAGCTATTCCGATGAATACCTTGAATACTTCTGTAGTATTGCCACTCGATTACGATGCCGATGGCGATATAGATTTGTTTGTAGGAAGTCGTAGTGTACCGATGCAATATGGTTTAAATCCTAATAGTTTTATTTACCAAAACGACGGTAAAGGTGCTTTCAAAGATGTGACAGCAAGCGTTGCGCCACAATTGAAAGAGCTCGGTATGGTACGTGATGCCTCTCTGTCGGATGTCAATAAAGATGGCAAGAAGGATTTGGTCATCGTGGGCGACTGGATGGCACCTGTTACCTTATTAGCTAAAGGTGCAAAATTCGAAAAAACAGATAATGGTCTAGAAGAATATACAGGCTTCTGGGGAGCTATTAAAGTATTAGATGTAGATGGCGATGGCGATAACGATATGGTATTGGGTAATATGGGTGAAAACTTTACGCTACATACCCAGTTAGATGCTCCTTTGAAGGTTTGGGTGAAAGATTTTGATAAAAATGGAAGCATTGATAAAATTTTAACTAAGACAATTGACGAAAAGGATTCTCCTGTTTTCTTGAAAAGAGAAATGGCAGAGCAATTCCCAGCCTTGAAAAAGCAAATTCTGCAACATGCTGAGTATGCTAAAAAGTCATTGCAAGATTTGTTCCCATCGGATGTCTTAGAAGGAAGCTTAACCAAAACAGTGGCTTACTGTAAATCTGTAGTAGCTATTAACGATGGTAAAGGCAAATTTACAGTAGTAACCTTACCTGAGGTGGCTCAGTTATCATGTATCAATGCTATCGAACAAGCTGATGTAAACCACGATGGTAAACCTGATTTGCTTATTGGAGGTAACTACACGGGCTTTATTCCGCAGTTGGCGATGATTGATGCAAGTCGTGGAAATGTATTGATTAATAAGGGCAAAGGACAGTTTGAAGTGCTTACCAATCAAGAAAGTGGTTTTGTTTTGAATGGTGAAATCAAGCAAATTTTGCCTGTTAAAGTAAAAACCCAAACCGAATATTTGGCACTCATTAATAACGAAGTACCAAGGTTATTTGCTCTCAAAAAATAGTTTTGTATCCCCTTACATTGGCAATCACCCTTGTAAGGGGATACTTTTAATACACACATTATTCCAGCTGATTCGATGAAAAGATTTTCATTTCTTATATACCTCCCTCTCGTCCTATTCCTTCTTTTTACGCAAAGTTGTCAGAAGAAAACGCCATCTGCATTTGAATTGTTGGATGGTGAAACTACAGGTATCGACTTTTCGAATAACCTCAATCCAACCAAAGATTTTAATATTTTCCGTTATATGTATTTCTACAATGGTGGAGGTATAGGTGCAGGAGATTTAAACAACGATGGTTGGGTAGACTTGGTGTTTACAGCCAACATGACCGACAACAAGGTCTTTTTGAATAAGGGTAATATGAAATTTGAAAATGTTACCGAAAAAGCAAACTTCAAAGGTGGAAAAGGTTGGTCAAATGGCGTATCGATTGTCGATATTAATCAAGATGGATTATTGGACATTTACGTCAGTCAAGTTGGTGATTTCGAGATTTTAAAAGGACATAACTTATTGTTTGTTTGCCAGAAAATAGGCGTTGATGGCGTGCCTGTTTATGAGGAACAATCCCAAAAATACGGACTTGATTTAATTGGATTTGGCACACAAGCAGCCTTTTTCGACTATGATTTAGATGGTGATTTGGATATGTTCCAATTGAATCACTCGGTGCATCAAAATGGTACCTTTGGTTCTAGAAATAATTTTAAGGGGACCATTCATCCTTTGGCTGGCGATAGATTTTACGTAAATAATAATGGCAAATTTGAGGAAATCACGCAGCAAGCTGGCATAGCAGCCGATGCTTTGGGTTATGGATTAGGGATCGGTTTGGGCGATTTCAACTTTGACGGCTACCCAGATATGTACATTGGAAATGATTTTCATGAAAATGATTATTTGTACATCAATCAAAAAAATGGAAGTTTTGCCGACCAACTTACGAGCCAGATTGGTCATACAAGCCAGTTTTCGATGGGAGTCGATGTGGCCGATTTGAACAATGATTTTTGGGACGATATTGTGTCGATGGATATGCTTCCGTATGACCGAGAAATCCTCAAACGTTCGGAAGGGGAAGATTCTTACTCTACTTTTTTTTACAAAATCCAAGCAGGTTATGGGTATCAGTTTGCAAGGAATAATTTACAACTGAATCGAGGCGATAATACTTTTAGTGAAATAGGTTTATATGCCAATATGTTTGCTACAGACTGGTCGTGGTCGCCATTGATTTTTGATTTTGATAATGATGGTCGTAAAGATTTATTTGTTTCTAATGGTATTCCGAAAAGAGTAAATGATATGGATTATATCAACTTTATTTCTTCGGAGGAGGTTCAAAATAAGCTAGACCAAAAGCAGATGGATGAGAAGGATATTTCTTTAGACGGGAAACTTCCTGAAATCAAAATTCCCAATCAGTTTTTTAAGAATAAACCTGACTTAGCTTTTGAAGAAATCGCTTCGCAAATTGCCAATAATCAAAATTCCTATTCCAATGGCGCTATCTATGCCGATTTAGACAATGATGGCGATTTGGATATTGTGACCAATAATATCAATGAAAAAGCATACGTCTACAAGAACTTAGCGGATGCTTACGCCCCAGAACAAGGACATACGCGTTTGTATTTGAAAGGAAAAGTTCAAAACCTCAATGCCATAGGAGCGAAGGTGCTGATTTTTAAGAAAAATGAAACACTTTATTTTGAAAAATTCCCTGTAAGAGCATTCCAAGCGAGTATGGAGATTCCGATGGTGATGGGATTAGGCAATCGTGCCGAGGTGGATTCGGCTTATTTGATTTGGCCCGACCGAACTTTTCAGAAAATTAGAAAAGAAGACTTGAAAGATTCTTTAACGATTTCGTATAAGGCTAATCTTCCTGTATTTGATTTTGAAGGTTTCAAAAATAAATATCGTCCGAAAACATATTTTAAAGATGCTTCAGACATTTTAGGAGTAACGGTGAAGCATGAAGAAAATCTTTTCCATGAGTTTGAAAGGGAAGCGTTAATCCCGCACAAAATGTCATCGGAAGGACCAGCTTTAGCGGTCGCCGACATCAACCATGATGGTTTGGAAGACTTCTTTATTGGGTCATCGCAAACTAGTTTGGCAAAAGTGTATCTTCAGCAAAGTAATGGGAAGTTTACAGAAATTGCTCAGCCCGATTTGCAAAAAGACCTGAATTATGAGGAGGTAGATGCGCAATGGATAGACATCAATGGCGATTCACATTTAGATTTACTAGTGGCAGAAGGTGGAAATCAATACGCTGTTGGCTCCGAATATATCCAGCCTCGTTTGTATCTCAATGATGGCAAAGGTCTTTTAAAAGCTCAAGGAGGCGCTTTCCCAGCGGTAACAATGACCGAAGCTTGTATCAAAGCCCAAGATATTGACGGCGATGGTCGCCCAGAAGTATTTGTGGGTGGGCGCTCGGTGCCGTTTGCTTATGGTAAAATTCCTCATTCGTATTTGTTTAAATACAATGGAAAACAATTTGTGGATATTACAGCCAAAACAGCTCCAGAATTATCAGAAGTAGGTTTGGTCAAAAATGCTGAAAATGTAGATTTAGATAAAGATGGCGATATAGATTTACTGTTGTCTTTGGAATGGGATGGACTTTGTTTATTCGAAAATCAAAAAGGAAAGTTGGTGAAAAAAATGCTAACGCAAGAAAGAGGTTGGTGGAATTTTACCTATACTACCGATATTGATGCTGACGGCGATTTGGATATTGTGGCAGGGAACTTAGGCTTAAATAGTCGATTAAAAGCCGCTCCAGAACAACCTGTGCGTTTGTATGTGAATGATTTTGATAAAAATGGCTCAACCGATGGCTTATTGACCTATTATTTAGGCGGACAAGAAATTCTTTTTGCCAATAAGACTGAGACGCAAAAGCAGTTTCCTTTTATGAAAAAGAAATTTTTGCTAGCCAAGGATTTTGCCAAAGCCGAAATCAAAGACTTGGTGGGAAGCACTGAACTAGAAGTTGCCAAAACCTTAGAAGCCAACTATTTTTCAAATGCCGTGCTTCTGAATGATGGTAAAGGAAACTTTAGTATAAAAGCCTTGCCATATCAGGCGCAATTTGCCCCATACTTTGCGGCACAAGCCATAAATGCCAATAGTGATAATCTGCCCGATTTTCTCCTGATGGGCAATTTTTACGATTGTAATGTCCAAATGGGACGCTACGATGCCGATTATGGAACCTTGCTGGTCAATAAAGGAAAAGGAGATTTTGAGGTGAAGCCTTTAGGTATTTCTATCAAAGGGCAAGTCAAGCGTTTGAAGCCGATTAAAATACAAGGAAAGACCTATATTTTGGTGGTTAGAAACAATGATACATTGATGGTGCTGTCTCAAATCTAGTAGTTTGTCCGAATGGTCGAATAATTTCTAAAATACAAACCTCACTATGCGTAAAAGCGTGGTGAGGTTTGTATTTTTGTAAGGAAAAGTTGTAGATAGCGGGAACAGGGGCAAAGGCAAAAGTGAGAATAATTCTATTAATGTGAGTTTATCTCTAATCTTCCCAAGATACCCATACAAAAAATGACCTTAGAAAATGCCTAAAGCTTTGGCTCATAGCATTCTGTTTATATGAAAAAAATAGTTGGATTACTAGTATCAATATCGTGTTTATGGAGTTGTTCTACATCGCCCAAGGATACCCTTTTTGAAGAGCTTTCTGCTAGTCAAACGGGTGTGGACTTTACCAATCATATTCTTGATCGACCAGATTTCAACATTTTTAACTACCGTAATTTTTATAATGGTGGTGGTGTAGCCCTTGGTGACCTCAACAATGATGGTTTGCCAGATATGTTTTTGACTTCCAATTTTGAGCAAAACCGCTTGTATCTCAACAAAGGAAATTTGCAGTTTGAAGATATAACCGAAAAGTCTGGAATTTTAGGAAAGAAGTTCTGGAGCACAGGGGTAACCATGGCGGATGTTAATGGCGATGGTTTGCTGGATATTTATGTTTGTAATTCAGGAAATAAAGATAATCGAGGTAACCAACTTTATATCAATCAGGGAATAAAAGCTGGAATGCCAACTTTCAAAGAGCAAGCCCAAGCGTATGGTTTGACCAATGGTGGTTTTACAACCCATGCCGCATTTTTTGATTATGATCGTGATGGCGACCTCGATATGTACTGTCTCAACAATAGCTTCACGCCAATGGATAGGCTAGGATATGCCAATCTCAGGGCAAAAAGAGACTCTTTGGGTGGCGATAAGTTGTATCGGAATGACAATAACCACTTTGTAGATGTCAGCGACCAAGCAGGTATTTATGGAAGTTTAATTGGCTTTGGGTTGGGTGTAACTGTCGGCGACGTCAACAATGATAACTGGCCAGATATTTATGTGTCCAATGATTTTTATGAAAGAGATTATCTCTATATCAACCAACGCAACGGTACTTTTAAAGAAGCCATTGAAGAACAAATTGGACATACCCCATTATCATCTATGGGCTCCGATATTGCTGATTTGAATAACGACGGGTGGCAGGATATTATCGTGACTGAAATGTTTCCAGAAAGTGAAGAGCGTGTCAAGCGTACTGCCACTTATGAAAGTTACGATTTCTTCCAGTTTAAGCTCAAACAAGACTATTATTACCAATATATGCGCAATATGGTGCATATCAATAATGGAGATGGGACATTTTCAGAAATGGGGCAGCAGCTAGGGTTGCATGCGACCGACTGGAGTTGGGGCGGTTTGATGTTTGATATGGATAATGATGGTTTGAAAGACTTTTTCGTGGCAACAGGCATCATGAAGGATTTGACCGACCAAGATTATATTGCCTTCTTGGGCGACGAAAATACCATGCAACAAATGTTGAACGGGAAGAAGTTTGATTACCATGAGTTTGTTGATAAAATGACCTCTACACCAGTGCCCAATTATGCTTTCAAGAATTTGGGGAATCTAAAATTCGAAAATCATGCTGAAGATTTTGGACTTGAAGGTCCAGGATTTTCGAATGGCGCTGCCTATGCCGATTTGGATAATGATGGTGATTTGGATTTAGTGGTAAATAACAATGACTCTCCTGTTTCGATTTACAGAAACAAAACCAACGAAAAACTTCAGCGTAATTATTTGAAAATTCGTTTGAAAGGATATGAAAAAAATGTTTTTGGTGTAGGTGCAAAGGTTTCAATTTTTCAAAAGGGAGAACAACAGGTTTTACAACAGCTACCCAATCGAGGCTTCCAGTCTTCAATGGACTTGTCTTTAAATTTTGGTTTAGGAAAGAATGCAACTATCGATTCTTTAGTGATTATTTGGAGTGATGACGCTAAACAGACACTTCGCAACATTAAAGCGAATCAAACTCTTACGTTGGAACACGCTCAAGCCAAGGAGAGATTCGTCTATAAAACGCCAAACAATCTAAAGCCATTATTAGTAAACCATACCGTACAGTCTGGTTGGAAATATACCCATGTTGAAAATGACTTTGTAGATTATAACCGTGATGGTTTGCTCAAGCAAAAATACTCTACCCAAGGACCAGCATTAGCTGTAGGAGACATCAATGGCGATGGCATCGAGGATGTATTTATCGGTGGTTCGGCAACGCAACCCAAGCAAATCTATTTACAGTCAGCATCGGGACAACTATCATTGAGAAATATGCCTTCTTTTGAACCATATAAGGGTTTTGAGGTGGTAGATGCCTTATTGTTTGATGCTGATGGTGATAAAGATTTGGACTTATACTGGGTCACAGGCAGTAACGAGTTTTTACCTAACGACCCACAATTGGCGGATTGTCTTTTCTTGAATGATGGGAAAGGAAATTTTACTTATAGTCCAACTCTCCCAACTAATCGTACCAGTGGAGCTTGTGCCAAGGCATTAGATTATGATTTAGATGGGGATTTAGACCTATTTGTAGGTACTCGTATGACTCCCGCACGCTATGGGCAGAACCCAAACAGTTTTATTCTACAGAATGATGGCAAGGGTAATTTCAAAGACGTATCGGGTCAGCTTCTAGGCACTAACCAAGCATTAGGAATGATTACCGATGTGACTATACAAGATTTGAATGGCGACCATTATCCCGAAATAATAGCCGTTGGCGACTGGATGTCTGTAGTTATTTTACAAAATAACAAAGGTAAAAGCTTTACCAAATCAGACCTTGGAAATCAGGCTTTAAACGGTTGGTGGAACGCCATCCAAGCCGCGGATTTGGATAATGATGGCGATTTAGATTTTGTGTTGGGTAATCTAGGCAATAATCATCACTTCAAAGTATCTGCCACTGAGCCAGCAGAATTATATGTAAATGATTTTGATAAAAATGGTTCTTTCGAGCAAATCATGACTTGTTATCGTCAAGGAGAACCTTGGCCAATGGTTTTGAAAGCCGATTTGCAAAAGCAGTTACCAGAAATAAAACAGAAGTTTTTGAAGTTTTCAGATTATGCCTCAGCCCAAATGGGGGACCTTTTTGAAGATAGTCAATTGGAATCTGCTACAGTCCAAAAGGTTAATAATAGTGAGTCTGGCGTTATGTGGAATTTGGGCAAAGGACAATTCAAGTTTACACCATTCCCCATGATGGCGCAAACATCACCTATTACCAGTATCCAGTGCGTAGACTTGAATAAAGATGGTGTACTTGAAATTATCATGAATGGAAATTTCTTTGATGTTTTACCAGAAATCGGAAGATTTGATGCTAACTACGGGGTTATTCTTCAAAATGATGGGAAAGGTAATTTTAGGAAAATGACCTCTTTAGAAACAGGATTTTTAGTAAAAGGACAAGTTCGCAAAACAAGAATTCTCAAAAAAGCAAATGGTAAAAAAGCCCTACTCATTGCCAAAAATAATGATACGGCAGAGATTTGGGATATAGTGAATTAGTATGAGTGATGAATTGTGAGTTAGTAAATGATACCCGTAAAGACGCAATGCTTTGCGTCTAACGGCATGAATACAGAATCAAAAAGCCCTCATTCAAAAGTAAAAATGAGGGCTTTTTGATATTTTCTAATAACGAATAACTATTAATAAATAACGCTTACTCAAACATCAAATACAAAGTAACTGAATGAGAATTAAGTCTTTGTATGGCATTAGAGTATGAAAGTGGATTAGTTGGCGCCACATACATATTGGCTAATCCATGTGAGAATCGTAGTTCTGGAGTGAATTTGAAGTATTTGAAAAATTGTTCAAATCCAATGCCATATTCAATCGAAAAATCTCCCGTTTTGGTATTTAATCGAGTAGTTGTAGCTGCATTTTTACGAACATTTGCCTCGAGTCCTATCTTAAATCCTGCATCGACAAACATCCTCGAATTACCCCTTCTTTGAGATTTTAGTTTTAATAATACAGGTATTTCAAGCCATGTTGATTCTCGCAATTCGGGTGGGTAATTGGGAGAATTGTTGAAACGGTAATCAATTTCACGACCATAGAGCGCAATATTAATACCCGTTTTAAGGTCAAAATGCTTACTTAGCGTAAAGTTAGCAATACCTCCAACGAGGAAGGCAAAATTGCCTGGCGAAACGATCGACCTTGATGTATCGGAAGGCGCTGCTACTTGAGGACCATGATACAAGTTGAATCGAGCGTCACCAAAACCAAAAAGAAAACCAAAATGTACAAGTTTTTCATCATAAAACTCGTCATAGATTCTTTTGTATTTGTAGCGTTGCGCCTGAGATTTTGGAGAAAACCCTAGCACCAATATGCCTGTAACAATCGCAAAAATTATTTTTTGCCAATGTAAATCGTACTTATTCCGAACGTAAGTGGTAAGCATTGCGTCTGAGTAAAACCTGCTTTGTGATATACTTTCAAAAAGTCTTCACCATCAGGAAATGCTTGTACAGACTCTGGAAGATATGTATAAGCCGATGAATCTTTTGAAACCATATTACCAATAGTAGGCAAAATGTATTTGAAATAGAAATTATATATCTGTTTGAAAGGGAATGACTTCGGTTTTGAAAATTCCAAAACGATACATGTACCTCCTGGTTTTAACACACGGCACATGTCAGTGAGTCCTTTCTCCAAATTTTCGAAGTTTCTTACGCCAAAACTAACGATGACAGCATCAAAAGTATTGTCTTCGAAAAGTAATCTTTCAGAATCGCCCAATTGCATGTCGATGATATTATCAACGCCCAATTTCTTGATTTTCTCTTTACCCACATTCAACATTCCTTCCGAAATATCCACGCCGACAATTTTTTCAGGCTTTAAAGCTAAAGCTTCAATAGCAAAATCACCCGTTCCTGTAGCAATATCCAAAATGGTTTTTGGTTGAGCAGCTTTCAATAATTTGATGGCTTTTTTACGCCATAAAATATCAATACCACCACTCAAAAGGTGATTCAAAAAGTCGTACTTATGTGAAATATTATTAAACATTTGAGCTACTTGCTCTTTTTTGCTAGCCTCTTGCTCTTTGTATGGAAGTACTGTCATTGTACAAAATATTTTGATGAAAAAAATGCCTTGAAAGTCTAACTGCGCTTTTGTAATTTATAGAATCCAAAACAGACCACAAAGTTACACTTCCTATCTGAGATAACAGCCTGTAAAATAAGAATGTTTTAGGATACATAAATTATCCCTACCTTAGTGTAACTGGAATGTAGAGCTATCATAAGGATTTCGGATTTTAGATTTTGGATTTCAGATTCGTAAATATCGAAGCTGTTTAAACTTTTCAAAAAACATATTTTATTGATTAATTCTTCGTCTTACTTTTTAACTAGGTGTTCCCGCCTTGATACAAAAAGTAACCGCAGCGGCGGCCGCAAAAAAATCAAGAATTATAATCGGAGTGGCGTACCACCTCGCTTCGCTCAAACAGTATAAATTCATTGCTTACGAAAGCAATTTTAAGAAAGTTTAAACAGCTTCTTAAAAAATTTATCATAATCCCAAATCAGCAATCAAAAATCTCAAATCAAACATATTCCTAACCTTTCAAATCCATAGCTATGATGTACTTATTAAGTTTACTGATGGTATTGGCTGGTATTTTTCACTTTGTCAAACCTAAGTTTTTTCTAGCAATAATGCCACCGTATATCCCTGCTCATCAACTGATGGTGGCACTAAGTGGTCTTGCTGAAATTATTTTTGGCGCAGGGCTATTATTCGAAAATACTCGCTCATGGGCTGCTTGGGGGCTTGTTGCACTTTTTGTTGCCGTATTTCCTGCCAACATTTATATGGCTACTTCCGATAAATTTAAACAATTTCCAAAATGGATTTTGTATGCTCGTTTGCCACTCCAATTTGCTCTCATGGCATGGGCATATAGCTATGCGTAGTGGCTTTCAGCTATCGAAAGGATACACTTCCAATAGCTGACGGCTGACAGCCGACCACTCTTTCTAACTCATAAAATAATCTATGAAAACACGTTTACTACTAGTAGGATTATGCCTGTTTTTAGGCTTTTCTTCATTTTCTCAAAATGCCTATTATGATGCGCTCACGCTGCGGGTGTACAAGGATTCTTTGGAGAAAATTTATCCAAACTCAAGCCGTGGTGGCGCCAAACGGACTTTCTTCGGCTATCTGGATACGAAAAGAGTCATGAATGCCAAAGATTATGAGGCGATTAAAAGCTTTGCGAAAAAGCCTTTCTCTAAAGTCAATAATGAGTTGAATACGATTAATCAGCTCCCTAATGCCTTTAAACTTTTTCATGAGTTTGACGGAGCTCAGTCGGTGATTAATGACAAGGCTCGTGTAACGGCTAAGGCGATAGATACCCTCATGAGCAAACTCAAACTGCGCATTGATTCGCTCAATACACGCTACAAAGTCAATGTGGTATATAAAACGACTAGTTTTGTAGGGGCTGAACGTTTGCCTATTTCGAGCCGTAATTTGTATATAAAGTTTGAGCCGATGCCTGATTCTATTCGCCAAAAGTATCAGGAGTCGATTCAAATAACTCAATTCAAAGTAGGTGAAATAGCCTCTGATTTGGATTCTACTTTAAGCGAAATGGCAGGTGCTCGTATAGCGATTATGGATTCGGTTATTAACAAAAATCTTATCAAGAAAAAGGAAAAAGAGATTCTCGAAACACAATCATTTGTTACGACTGATGCGCTTAACAATACACGAAAACCTCAATTACAAAATGTTTCATCCTCGGGCTCAGGGCTATCTTTGGACATGACCACTCGCATGGTGGACGCCACTGCCAGATGGTTGGTCAAACGTACTAAACAGGAATTGACATTGGCCTTTTTTGATAAACTCCGAAATCGACTTGATACAATTCCAGAGCTTCGGGCTTTTTTTCCTGCTACTTACTTGATGTTGCAGAATGATGAAAATATTTACCGATTGCCCTCATTAGGAAATACGTGGTTGGCGGCTTTTCATACTGATGTAACCAAAATTCCTCAAAATTTTGAAAGCTATATTCAGCAATATCATCCAGAAATGTTGAAGGAAGATAGCTTCAAAATCTTTTTGATGACCTATCATTCTTTTGATTTATTGGAAAAAGGTACCAATCCTGCGACCCTATTAGATTTTTTGAAAACACGTTATGCGACCGATGCCGACATTCGAACTTCGGAGGTGAGTCGCACGATACGTTTGTTAGCTTTGTTGTCAGACAACCTTATTGATTTGACTAATGACCCTGCCAATAAGATGTGGATTCGTCCTTCGGAGGCATTGAAGCAGTTTTCGGACCCTTTGGTTGGTCGCTATTTCTTGGGCTTGTTGTACCAAAAAGATACCTTGCTTTTCAATAATTTGAAAGTAGGTGTGGACGGGCAGAGTCTAGGAAATTGGCTAGGCGAGTCCAATAATCGTTTAGAGTATTTTAATCAGACGGTTAGCCAGTTTTTACTCATGCTAGATGATATTCAAAAGCAAATTATCTATAATTCTACCTCCGATAATCTGCCTTTGCGAGATGTAAAGCCCTTTTTACATTATACCCAATCGATTTTTGATATGGTAAATGTAGGTTTTCAAATCAAGTATTTGCTCAAAAGTGGTGAGCCCGATACAAGTTTTTACAAAAGTGCTTATAATCAAAAATGGAAACCCATTGCCACCGATGCTATTGAAGCCATCAAGGCATTTTATACTAAAAGTTATGGTTCGGGCTTACTGCATACTATTGCAGCGATGAAGCCTATTTGGGCAGAGGTTAGTCCCAAAGATGTACGTTTAGGACTTCTGAATAATGGTTTGGCGATTTTACAAAAAACACATATTGCTCAGGTAGAAAAGGATTTGCTAGCCAATAAAGGTCTGATAGCAACAAAAGAGAAAGAAGCGAATCAGCTTTTGAAGCAACTAAAAGACAACATGGACAAAGATTCTTTGAGAATTTTGACCATCAAAAAATTACAAGAAACCAAAATACAGCTGGAGTTGCTACAAAAGCAAGTAGATGATTTGACAAGCCAGAAAAAGACTTTTGAAAGTATTCAGAAAAGTTTATCAGAAGTAAAAAACATCGATGAATTGATGGCTCAAAATAACACTAAGGTTCAGGAAAAACAGAAGGAGCGACTCAAAGCAAAATTTGACCAAATTACCTTTTATGCCAATTTCATGACCGATGTCATTACCTCAGATTCGACGACAGATTTACAGGAAATTATTGATAAATATGCGGCTCCTGTTGGCTCGTATAGTCTTAAGCGCAAAAATGCTTTTAGTCTCGATATCAATGCTTATCCAGGGTTGTATGCGGGCGTTGAGCAACCCATTGCTTCAAGTCGAGGCGTGTCGCAAAGTGCTTTTGTGACAGGTATTACCGCTCCGATTGGTGTGGCTTTTAGTTGGGGCAAAAAACGCAAAGTGTTGGGCGGGTACGAAAGAGATAGTCGAGGAGGACATTCATTGAGTTTGTTTGTGCCAATTGTAGATATTGGGGCGGCATTCAGCTATCGTTGGTCACAAGGAGACGAGATTAATGGTTTTCCGAAAATCAAGTTTTCTCAAATCTTTGCGCCAGGTTGTTATTTGGCTTGGGGTGTCAAAAATGCGCCTATTGCTCTGAAAGTAGGTGCTCAAATTACACCACAATTGAGAGATGTCAACGTATCAACTTCGGCGGGCGGTTTGACTAATACCGTTTCTGAGGTGAGTATGCTACGTTATGGCATGACTTTGAGCGTAGATATACCAGTTTTTCATCTTTTTGAAAAAAGGATGAGATAGCGAAGGAATGTTTTTGATTAAGAAATATGAGGCATTTTGAATTGAGTGAATTGAGTGAATTGAGATTGAGTGAATGAGTGATTATTATTAAAATCTATATTCTAGTAGTAGAGACTACTGGTGAAGTTTATCCTAATAATAATCAACCACTCATTCACTCAATTCAATACGACTCATGTCTGATATTTTCTAGAAAATACCGATATAGTGATTTCCTGCCTTATTGACTAAGGTAGCACCTTTTGTAACAGTACCTGTTTTCTTGTTGAAAATATAAATATTCCCATCTTTCCCTACTGGTGTTACGGCAACAAATACCTCATCGCCGCTCACCAAAACGCCCTGATATTGTCCGAAATTTAAGTCAGCATCGTAAGTAATATCAATTTTTGTGGCTGTTTTGGCATTTAGATCCAAACGAGCTATATATCCTTGCGTAGTGCCATCGTGAGTATAAAGGGCATAAGCAATTCCATTTCCAGCATATTTCCAACAGTCAATATACACACCTTTTACGCCAAGAGCAGCGTCTAAGCTAAATACGTAAGAATTGTCATATTCATTGTTTTGGGTAATTCTTAAGATATGTGAGCCCTTACTGTCACGCTGGGTTGCTTGGTAGATATTGCCGTCTGTTGCCACGAAAGCATTGGGACTACGGTATCCACTATTATCACCAAAACCAACAGTTGAGGTAATTACTTTAGGGTTTTCGAGAGAAGGATAATCAACAATAACAGACTTGCTACCTAGACGGTCGAAGGTACTTTCTGTGAGTCCTGTGGCAGGGTTGTATTTGCGCATCCATGTACCAAGAATCAATTTGTTTTGTGCTTTGTTCAAAACTGGAGCATCCAAACGGAAAATACAGTGACCATTGAGTTCTTCTGCTGTAGCAAGCGGGATTTGATATTGTTTGTAGCTATTGATAAGGACATTTTGCAAATCTAAAGAAAGAACCGTTGCTACTCCACGATAGTATTGAAAGGACTTGGTTTTGTCGGTTGCGTTATTGGCTGCAATACCTGTAACGTTTAGAGCAACACCACTTTTATCTCCATCATATAATTTTGACCAACGAGGCGTTGTAGTAGCATATTGGGAAATATTTACCGTAACATCTTGTTGTGTAAAACTACCTGCGCCATTGACTTTGTAGCGAGCAAATTCGCCTCCATTATCGCCTGAATAAGCAATGTTAAACAAGGTATTTCCGTCTTCAGAAGATTGTAAACGAGCCGTTCTGGTTGATTTTACTGGAAAACCTTTGTCATAAACATTGATGGAGACATTGGGATTTCGAGCATCCTCTTTACTTACCGAATAAACCATCGTTCCACCGTTACCATCACCTGGAGCAGTACTCATTAAAGCACCAGCCACGGTAATCCAGCGGTCTTGATTGGTAATAGGGTCAACGTTTTCGGAAGAGTCTACTTTAGCACAACTCGATAAAGTAAAGACAGCAGCGGCAATAATTGATAGGGATTTAAACTGATTTTTCATTTGTATGTATTGGTTTATTAAAATTTACTAAGCATATAATTAAGTTTCAGGTAGAAGGCTCTTCCGGGTTTTTGAACAGCAAAATTGTCGTATACCTGCGCATCAAGGATATTTTTTGCATCGGCAGTAATGACAAATTTGTTGTTTGGAAAAGCATAGCTTACACCAATGTCTTGAATATATTGACGTGGGGTTCTGAAGTCTTCAATGTCTAACCAAGTGGTATAAAATCTCTCTACAAATCTGAAGCTGTAATAAAGATTCAAGACGGTGTTTTTCTGGAGAATATTTTTAAAAGAGTATTGAATATTAGTATTGGCTGTCCAGTAAGGCTCGTTGGGCAATTGCTTGTTATAATAGTCATACTCTCGTCCGTTAGGGTCATAACGAATGTTGAATACCGAGTTGAATTTTGACATATTCAAGCCCACCATCAGGTTGTTGTTATAGGTATATCTAAAATCTGATTCGAAACCAATCGCCTTTGTTTTTCCTAAGTTTTCGTAAGGATTCGTTTGTACAGCATCGTTGAGGCGAGGATTGATTCTTTGGGTAATTTTATCACGAGTATCACGAATAAAACCAGATACCGTAAACGAGTATTTATGCTTTCCTACTTGAAAATTTGCTCCATTCAGACCCACATTCAAGTTGTAACTTACCTCAGGACGAATACCAAAGTTTTCTACAATGTTTTCGCCTGGACTTCCAAATACTTCATTTTCTGAAGGCAGGCGAACCGCCTTTTCGGCTGATACCAAAATGGTATATTTCGGCGCAATAACATAAGACATGGCAATTCCGTAGCCAGTGGCAGTTTTGCTGCTATTGGTTTTGTTTTGAGTGGTAATGGGCTGATTCTCAACAAAGGTTAAAACAGGATCCATGCGGTCTATCCCTTGCTGATAGAATTTAGCGAAGATATTATTCTTAAATCTGGCGTCAAAAGCTCTTAATTCGTAAGCAATAGAAGTGATATTTTTGACAAGATTTCGGGTGCCAATAAAAGTTCGTTCAACTTCAGAACGCATCATATCTTGCTCATTTCTATCAATGGCGTAATAAATATGATTCAATACAAACCTATGATTGCGGTTTAAATCATAATTAAAACCAGCTCTGAAAGTACTTACATTTCTATTAATATGATTAATGGTTGGCGCTGCTTGCTGAGCACCACTAGGTCTTAAAATGGGGTCGCCATTCAGACCAATACTGATTTGCCCATACCAATTATAATTCCATTTTACGGTGTCCACCACTAGCTGAGTTCTTTGACTATACATCCCATTGATGTTGAATTCTAAGCCTTTGGTCATGAAATCTTTCTTGATATAATTAAGACTAAAAACATGAGCTTGCGACTCCGTAAATCGCCCTTTGTAAGGAATCGACATGTATGTTCCGTGCTGAATTTCTTTGTAATCATCTGAGCCATTATAGCCAATCATGAATTGGTCAGCCCATCGCACATTGGTAAAGCCTACTTGAATTTGTCCGCCAGTCGAGCGATAAGCATCATCAAATCTTTTGGCTCTAACATAATCGTAACGTCCATTGGGCAGAATATTTCTGACAAACTTTCCCCATACTTCATAGTCATTGTCTGAGTAATTATGAAAGCCTGAAGCCTTGACCGTGAAGCCTGTTTTTTCTTCTCGGTAAGAAGCATTAAAATTGGTTTGGAAAGTATTAAAAGACCCATAGGACACAGAAGCTGAAAGATTATTCATACCACCTTTTTTCAAAATGACATTGATGGCGCCACCAAGAGCGTCATCGGCTAAGTGTGCAGGAATAACACCTTTGTAAACTTCAATTCGTTCGATTAGTGCAGGAGGAATACTATTGAGGCTGAAAGATTCACCATAAGTAGAAATTGAGATACCGTCGATGAAAATCCTGACGGAGTTGCCCGACATGCCATTGAGATTATAATTGACGGCCGAACCTAAGCCTCCATTTTGACGGACTCTGATACCCACAGTTCTGTCCAGCATCTCATTGGTTTGAACATTTCGTTGGGCAATATCTTTTGTTTCGATGATGTTAACCGCAAAACCACTTGTCTCAATTTCCCTTTTTTCGGTTTTCTGTATCACATTTACTTCTGCCAAGTCAAGACTTTTATGCTTGACCACAACAGGTATTTCCGTATGTGCCTGATTGACATTAATCTTGAGGCTTTGAGTTTCAATTTCGACCGAAGAAACCACAAGGTCATATTGTCCGTAAGGGACTTTTTTTAAAACAAAATAGCCATTGTTATCAGCAATTGTAGCAATGTTGCTATTGACAAGCCGAATACTAGCGTGACTAATACCTCCTTCATTTTGACTGTAAACTCGACCTTTAATCGTTGAGATTTGTGTAAAGGAGGTAAAATAGGCTAGTATGAGTAGAATCGTAGTAACCGTGATTTTCATAAAATATAGCAGACTATGTATGTGATTTTTTCGCCATCATCAATTACATTGATTCGTTATAAATAGTTCTTCTATTTAGACTAAATATAAATAGGTGGCTCAGCAAAAGTAAGTCTCAAAGGTAAATCGTCCAAATATTTATTTAGACTAATAATAAATAAATATGTATGGTTATATTTTTACTTTGTATAATGATAAAATAAACTAAGATAAAAGGGTTAAGTCGGGATTGAGGGGCAGTTGCTCAGATATTTGAAAGCAAATGAGTTGAGATTAGGGTGATTACTAGGAGTAAAACTAAACATGAGTCATTGGTGAATTGAGTGAATGAGTGGTTGAGCAAATTAGTGATTACTATTAGGATAAATTTCACTTGTGGAGACATAACACTTTGCTTCTAGAGATATGTTATTCCACCTTTAATTGGCATTCCCCTTAGTGGGCGACTTAAGTCGCCCACTAAGGAGAAAAGTGTTGTTTGTGGGTTGTAAGGTGTTAAAAAAACAGGCAGTAAGCGTCGTATTTATAGAATTGCCTTTAACAACTCCTTAAGTTTAGGGTCTGATGGGCGAGGGGCGTCAGTATTGATAAATTTACCATTTTTATCAACAATCATATAGCGAGGAATGGATTTAATCTTATATTTTTTGGCAAGCTCCGAACCGAAATCTTTGGACAAAAGATAATTAACTGAAAGAGAAAGATCTTCGGCTTTTAAAGCCTTTTGCCAAGCTACTTTGTTCTCATCCATCGAAATGGTAATTACTTGCAGTCCCTTGGCTTGATAGGAGGCAATAAGCTTTTTGGAATCAGGAATTTCTTGTCTGCAAGGGGCGCACCAACTTGCCCAAAAGTCAAGGTAAATGACTTTTCCTTTGTGTTGTTTTAGGATTTCATCCAGAGAAATACTCTCATTTTTATCAGAAAGGAGATTTCCATTTTTGGCTTTTGGACTACTAAGATATTTCTCTTTGAGATACTCGATATATTCTTTGTTTCGCGAAGTATTGAGATAATTTTGGAGCGCTGTATCAAACTTAGCATCTTGTTTTTGAGGATGACATAGAAATGCAAACAGCAAAAAATCTTTGATTTTTCCTTTAAAATTACTTGAAATAGATTGTTCGATACCACCAAAATCGGTAGTTGATACCATCGCCTTTTTTAGCAAGGCTTTTTCATAATTAATCAAGGCATTACGAAATTGAGCATCCTTCAGAAAGTTTTCATTTTGATAGGCGGCTTTTTCTTTTTCGAGTAGTGCCCACGCCGATCCCGATGTGTTTTTCCCTTCAGGATATAAGTAATTTGAGGCGATCATTGCTAGATAATTGTTGTAGACATGATTTTTTAGTATTTCGATATAGCTTGGTGCTACTACATTTTTGGTATTTGCCGCATCAATTTTTTGCCAAATAGAGTGGTAGTCAAGAGATTTACCCAAAGCAAAAAAATCTTGATTGCTAACAATAATAGGTACTAAAAAAGCCAGTTCGTTAGTCCTGTTTTTATCGTCAGATACCAATCTTGTGATTTTTTCAGCATCCTTGATAACATACAATTTTTCCGAATTGGTAATGGGAAAGATCATTTGTTTCTCAGTATCCTTGAGAATTAGTAAATCCCTAAATGCGATTTTGATTTTTTTAGTTTGATTAAATTCAATTGGCATCGGAAATTCCTGAAATTGATTGTAGTAATACAAATAGGCTTTTTCGCCTGGTTTAAGCTTACTAATGATTTCGACAGTGTCGGTAGAAATGCCATTTTGTGCAGACCCTGCAAACGCAAAGAATAGTAAAAGTACCAAAAGAGATAGGGTGTATTTCACGGTAAAATTTGGTTGTTATGGTGAGAATATTAATAAATGTAAAAGGAGGTTATTAGTTAATCGGTTATTTGAATACGGTCATGTTATTTTGAAATGAGTAATACCTCTCTGTGAAAATGCCTTAAAAGCCGAACTAAGGAAACTGAATAGAAAAGTAGGTTTTATATCTCAATCGCTTACCGTCTTGTAAAGCAGGAGTCCATGGTGCGGAGGCAAATAAAGCCTCTATTACATGACTTTCTAAACCTTTATCGGTATTGTTGGTAGGTAGAATATGAACAGAAGAGATGCAACCATTTTTTTCGATAATGATTGAACACAAAACCATGACCTTATCTTGTACGGAGCTTTTAATGTGCTTTTGTAGATATTGTTTTACAAAACGATTCAGCGCCATATTTCCTTCGGGGAACGTTGCAGGATGTTGTGTTGCCATATATACCATCGTATCAGGGCTAATTTCTTGGTAAGAACTCATAAAAGATTCAATATCAAATACCCTGATTGTATCTTGCTTTTGTGCAAGACTTGTATATGCCATCATACATATAAGAAAGAGATTGATGAGAATGAGTTTCATAGGGGGTAGGGCTTATTAGAGACAATTCAGAATGCTTTTCGTAGAAAAAGAATCAAGAAAAAGACTCAGCCAATTAGATTGAAATGAGTTATTGTTGTAATAATTTATCTAATACAGTTTTTAATCTAGGGTCGGATGGGCGAGGAGCATTATTATTGATTATTTGCCCATTTTTACCAACTATCATATACCGAGGAATAGATTTGAATTTATGCTCTTGATTAAACTTGGAGTTTCCGAAATTCAGTATTTTAAAATTGTTAGCATATTGGTCAAGGGTTAAACGTTCGCTTGCTTTGGCCCATTTTTGAAAGTTGTCATCTGTTGAAAAAAATACAACCTCAAGATTACGGTCTTTATAGGTTTGAGAAAGTTGCTTTGAATATTTCATCTCTTCGATACATGGTCCGCACCAACTTGCCCAAAAGTCAATAAAAAGAATCTTACCTTTTTTGCTTCTTAGTATATCTTCTATAGAGGTTTGTTGTTTAGTGAGTGATTCTAAATGTAAATTTGAGGGCTTATTATTGGCAATAATATCCTCCTGATATTTTTCTTGTGCCTTTTCAATTAGGCTTTTATTCTTGGCAAATGCAGTAAATAAATGTAAGTATTTATCAATTTCAGTACGAAAAAAGTAGTCAACATTACTTAAACCGAGAAATAACATTTGCTCTTTTACCTCATGGCTCAACAACGATGAATTCATGACTAACTTAAAACTTTCTCTAGGGTCTCTGAAATTAAACTGATTAATTACTTCCCATTTCGCTTTTGAGGCAAAATACCTCCTTTCATAGTTTTGAACACAAGCATTCAAATAATAATCATTGAAATGAGTTTTGGTAAATTTTTCATTAAGTCTCTTCGCTGATGAAAGAGAGTCCATTTTTCCAGACATTAACTGTATTTTGAAAAGTAAATTGGCATATTTGTCTTGGTAAAAAGAGTAAACTTCTTTGGATATAAGCCTATGTCTATTCAAAGAGTCTAAAAACTCTTGGGCTTTGTTATTAATGAGATCCATTGGCGAAATCAAGTCTGTAGCCATTTGATTTTCCAGTGTTTCAATATAAATCGCTTTTTCGCGAGCAGTTCGTGTACTGTGTGTCTTAATTATTTGTGGGTCATCATAGAAATATTTCATTGCTACCATTCGGATATCGTCAGACTTACCCGTTATCAAATAGGCTTCGGTTTCCTTTTGATTGAGATGTTTTTCGACAGCAAAGTCCAAAGGTGTATAATTGAAATTTGAGTATTTTACGGTGATGGGTTTTGATTGATCAAAGTCAATCAAAAGAGAGTCCCCTTTATGGGCTAAGAAATCTTGAAACTCAAATGCACTCAAATATCTACGAACCATAACCCAATCTGATGTAGTGAAAAAGCTTGCTTCTTTTTTTTGAGCTATTTCATTGAAAAATATCCCCTCAACTTCTGAATCAGCACTGAAAACTAGATATTGGAGTCTCCCTAAATCACGGGTTTTTGTTTTCAAAACACTGTTAAAAACTGGCTTGCCTGCAAATTGTACATGAATTACCCCATTAGCTGATTTTTGGGAAGAAGAATCTTCGATAGGTAGCTTCAAGAAGTGGCGGGTAATGGAAGCCGAGGCATAGTTTTGAATGAATGAAAAGCATAAAATGAGGAAGGAGAGTGTAAGATGTTTCATAAGTGAGTGAGGTTATCGATGGTGATATGACCTATTGACAGTGAGTTTATTAGACAACTTTCAGAGTAAAATTTATATTGCTTATCTTTCAAAGAAAATATTTTTCGGCGTTTATTCTTGTAATCAACTGGTTCATTTCTTCAAAAACTCATCCAAAAAACTTCGTATATGTTGATTGGTCGGTCTGGGTGAATTGTCGCTGATCATTGTGCCATCGCGTCCTACGAGCATATAACGAGGAATGGAACTTACCTTAAACTTGTCAGCAAATGCGGATTTTTTCCCGTCGGGCATCAGATAGTGAGTCGACGAATCTAAACCTAATTCAGTAATAGCTTTTTGCCAAGCACTTATATTATCATCAATTGAAACATAAACAAACTTGATTCCTTTAGTAGAATATTCTTCTTTAAGTTGCTTTGAAGTAGGCATTTCTGCTCTACAGGGAGCGCACCACGAAGCCCAGAAATCTAGATAGATAAGTTTATGCTCGTCTGTACTCAATAGCTCTCTCCATGTATGTGCCTCCAAATCTTTGTTTGAAATAAGTTCGCTATCTAAAATGTCATTATTCACCCCTAATCGTTTAGCCAGTATTTGTGGTTGAAAACTCTTGATGACGTATTCTTTTAAAAAACTATCCGAAGCATATTGTAGGTATGCTTCCAGTGTCGTGTTTGTATTTTCTTGTCCTAATACCACCGCAGCACGGATTAAGTCATACATTGCCATTTCACGGATATTTCCTTTAAATGTTTCACTTGCAATGCTTATCAAGGTAGCTGCGTCGGTTGGTTGTTTTCTCTTAAGTGCCCAATGGTATAGAAATTGTTGAACGTAACTTCTTTGCTCGCTTGAATAGAAAAGAGCTTCATCTAATTTTACAGTGGTGCTTATTTCCTGCTCAATCAGCTCATGACTCTTTTTAAATGTTCCTCTATAAACAGAATAATAGCCAGACATCAAGCTTGAGAGTTTTCTGAATAGAAAAAGTGCTTGTAATTGTGAAATGAAAGAGGGACTTAATTCATGAATTTGCTGGTACTTACTCAAAAAACGCATACGACTCTCGAATTTCTCTCTAGCAAATGTGATTTCATCAATGGGAGTGGATTGGACAGGCATTAAATCGGCTCCGAAACCTTCAAATAAGCCCAGCTCCTTTTCCATTGCGACAAAAAAGTTGAGTTCATTTGTACGCACTTTATCCTTGGTACTAAAATGAGTGATGTTTTTCTCATCTTTTTCGACTAGGATTGTTTCATTGGGCTGGACTAAGAAGTTATTTACCGTAAATCTCCCATGAAACTTACTGTAAAGTGTTTTTCGAGTGGGAGTACTATCAGTTACAATCACCAAAATAGGATAGTCGAAGTGTAGCCTTAACAGGGTATCTTTCTGTATTTCGTATAAAACAGGACGTTCACCAAATATATCGTTATAGTAGAATTTGAACGGCTTCTCTTTTGAAGCCCGAATGTCTAATAACGTGGAATCAGTGGTACGAATATTTTCAGCATATAGAATAGCACTATGACTGTTAAATAGAAAGCCTATCCAGAAAAAAGAGAGAAGGCAATAGGTTTTGTACATGATTTTATGAGGTTTAGAAACAGGAGTGAAAAATTAATTCAGAAAAACTACTAAATTCTTAGTTATAACAAATTTTAGAAAACTTACTTAGATTTCCAAATCAAAAAAAGATAAAAATCACCTTTCTGAGCTGTAGGAGCGAGTCATGATAAAAATCAGACAAATTCTTACAGCTCAGTAATCTTATCATAAATGGTATGCTTGCATAATATTTTTATTTGTATTATTTTTACTTAAAATAGAATATAACTTTTAAAGAAATAAAATCCTATTTAATATATGGCACAACAATATTCTCGTCGAAATCTCGACTTTATGCTCAAGGAGGTACTCAAAGTGGGAGAACTTACGCAGTATCCTCATTTTCAGGATTACACGCCTGATATGTTTGATATGGTATTGGATACGGCTGAGGAAATTGCCGATAAAATCATGCGTCCTGCCTACGTGGAATCTGACCGTAAACAACCTGAGCTTACCAATGGTCAGGTAAAAGTGCATCCTGCCGTAAAGGATTATATGAAAGCGATGGGGGATTCTGGCATGATTAGCGCCACTTTCCACTATGAGCATGGTGGACAGCAATTGCCTTTATTGGTCAATGCCGCCAATGAGTTTATTCGTGGAGCTGCGCATAATTCATTTGTGATGTTTACGGGCTTGACTGCTGGTTCGGCACATTTGATTTATTCTTTTGGCTCTAAAGAATTACAAGAAAAATTTGCTGACCGTATGATTACTGCCGAGTGGACAGGTACAATGTGCTTGACTGAGCCTCAGGCAGGAAGTTCCTTGTCGGATGTCGTGACTACGGCCTCACCTCAGGCAGATGGAACCTATAAAATCAAAGGACAAAAAGTATTTATTTCTGCGGGCGATCATGATATTGCCGATAATATTATTCATTTGGTTTTGGCGAGAATCGAAGGCGCTCCGCTGGGTACCAAAGGTATTTCTTTGTTTGTGGTACCGAAGTTTAGAGCCGACGACGCTGGTAATTATACGATAGACAATGACGTAGTTTCGACAGGTATTTATCATAAAATGGGTCAAAAAGCTACGCCAGCGATGCACTTGACTTTTGGTGATAAGGATAATTCTGTGGGGTATTTGGTGGGAGAGGCCAATCGTGGTTTGCAATATATGTTCCAAATGATGAACGAAGCTCGTTTGGGCGTGGGTATGGGTGGTACTTATATTGCTTCGGCTGCTTATTATGCGGCTTTGGAGTATGCCCAAGAGCGTCCGCAAGGTCGTAGATTAACCAATAAGAATCTCGTTGACTCACAAACGTTCATTATCAATCACCCTGATGTGCGTCGTATGTTGACGTTCCAAAAGGCGATTGTTGAAGGTTGTATTGGTTTGTTGTTTCAATGTTACTGGTGGCAAGATATGATTCATGGCTTGGGTAGTGACAACGAGGAGGCAAAAGCTTATCAAACAATGCTAGATTTGATGACGACGGTTGCCAAAACGTATCCAGCCGAATATGGTATCAAAGCGGTAAATGAAGGTTTGCAAGTATTTGGAGGGTATGGATATACCGAAGATTTTCCGTTGGAGCAAATGGCGCGTGATGTAAGAATTATGTCGATTTATGAAGGTACTACGGGAATCCATTCTTTGAATTTACTGGGTAGAGGAGTTACTGCTAATGGTGGTAAAGCGCCTCAACTTCTTTTTGCAGAAGTGATGAAAACCGTCATAGAAGCCAAAAATCATGAAGTTTTGTTACCGTATGCTGAAAAGCTAGAAAAGGAATTAGGTCGTTTGCAAAAAGTGACTATGCACTTGCTTGGCTTAGCCGCCCAAGGAAACAATGAGGTATTTTTGGCAGATGCTACTTTGTATATGGAGTTGTTTGGTATTATCACCGTGGCTTGGCAATGGTTGAAACAAGGCGTTGTGGCACAAAATGCGATAGAGCAACAAGCGCCGACTGGCGATGAACTGGCGTTCTATCAAGATAAAATTCACACAATGAAATTCTATTTTCATTACGAATTAATCAAGACGTTGAGCCTTGCCGCAAGATTGTTGGATACAGAAGTACTGACGGTGTTACAAGAGGAGGTAGAAGCCTAACAGCTATCTATTTCGGATTTGGGATTTGAGATTTCGGAAATGAAGGAATATGCCTTACTTCCGAAATCTTATATCCCAAATCTCCAATCCAATTAGAGTTTTTCACCTGCTGTTACTGCCATTGGAATCAAGTTTTCTGCTGGTGGTAGCGGACAAGTAAAGGTATGGTTGTAGGCACAAAAAGGATGATAGGCTAAGTTAAAATCAATCTCAATTTGTGAATCTTTTTCATTCTTAGGATCAAGATCAATATATCTTCCTGCACCATAAGTTTCTTTACCAGAGGTCAAGTCTTTGAAAGGTAAGAACAACATTCCTTCACTATTGATAAATAGTTTCAACGAAACCTTTTTGCCATCTTTTTCAAAACTAATGTTCCCGTAAGGTTCATAGGTTTCTGTTTCGCCTCCCGTCATTTGAATTTCGAATTTCTGACCACTTTTTACTTTATCTATTTTTCCTAAAACCTTCCAAGTTGGATCTATTTCAAAATACGGTAATCCTTTGAAAGTAGCTTTGTCTTCGATAGGAGAATCTTTGTCTGTCTTGAGAGACTCATCCTTTTCTTTACGAGCCTTTTGGAGTTGTTGCGTGTAGGCAGCGTTATCCTGCTTCGGTGCCGATTCGCTTCCGTTGAATATTGTATAGCCAACAATGACTAAAATCACTAAACCGATAATCCATTTTAAATTTTTCATTTGCTTCTGAAATTCGCCTTTTGTTCGTTCTTTGTTTGCAAAGATAACAATAGAGGCAATCATTTGTTGGAGCTTGTTGTTAAAGAATACAAAGGTGCCAAGTTTTGAAGTGAAAGCGATTCCAATAAATCCTTAACTTTGCGCCTGCTAATGCAAATTTTCATTTTAATCTTTTACAACTATGTTTACAGGAATTGTTGAGGCTATCGGCGAGGTGGTGGATATTCATAAAGAAGGTACAAATATTACATTTACGCTCACTTGTCCGTTTACCAATGAGTTAAAAATCGACCAAAGTTTATCTCATAATGGGGTTTGTCTTACGGTGATTGCCATAGAAGGAAATCTATACTCAGTAACGGCGATTGATGAGACTTTGAAGAAAACCAATCTTGGGAAATTGGAGGTAGGCTCAAAAGTAAACCTTGAGCGTTGTATGCCTGCTAATGGTCGTTTTGATGGGCATATTGTACAAGGGCACGTCGACCAAATTGGTCGTGTAACAGCGATTACCCCACAAGATGGTTCATGGTTATATGACTTTGAATATGAACCAGAAGGACAAAATATTACGGTAGAAAAAGGCTCTATTTGTATTAACGGAACCAGTTTGACCGTTTTTAATTCAGGTACTAATACTTTCCGTGTGGCGATTATTCCTTACACGTATGAACATACAGTTTTTCATACTTTGAAAGTAGACGATATCGTCAATTTAGAATTTGATATTGTAGGAAAGTACATTCGTAAAATGATGAATTTAGGATAGATTTTGAACACTAAATAGCCTAAGGTCAAAAGCCATTTTAAGTAGGCAAAATCATATTTAATTTCTTGACACAAGGCAAATAGTTTAAAAAACTATTTGCCTTGTGCCTCTTGCCTAATAAATATTATTCTGTATGGTTGCTAAATGTAAAATGTTGACAGTTAGAAATTTATATTCACAATTCATCATTCAACAATCGTACTATAAAACCTCTTGTTAATAATGAAATTAGTAAAGTTCCTAGCCTTGGTATTGTGGAGTAGTCCTCTTGTTTTTTCCCAACAAATTATCCCAGAACCTGTAGCCCAACAAAAAGCACTTGGCGAGTTTGTCCTTACGGCCGATACGCGTATTCATATACCCAAAGGAAATGCAGAAGTACGAAAGATTGCCGAGTTTTTGGCAATGACTTTGGCTATTCCGACAGGGGTAAAACTACCTGTATTGGAGACACCCAAAATAGGGAAACATATCAATTTTAAGCTGGAAAGTACACCTTTCAAAGTCGTTGGACAGGAGGAGGGATATTCTTTGGATATAACGCCTAAACATATTGACATCAAAGCACAAACACCTGCGGGCTTATTTTATGGCGTTCAATCTTTGATTCAGCTTTTTCCTAAACAAGTTGAAGGTAAAAAGTACCAAAGAATGGTTTGGAAAATTCCTTCGAGTAGTGTCATCGATTACCCTCGTTATGCGTGGCGCGGCATTATGTTGGATGTAAGTCGCCATTTTTTCCCGAAGGAATATATCAAAAGTTTTATCGACCAACTGGCACGTTATAAGTTCAATACCTTTCATTGGCATTTGACCGACGATCAAGGCTGGCGAATCGAAATAAAATCTTATCCAAAACTCACCAGCGTAGGAGCTTGGCGAGTGCCACGTGTGGGTAATTGGTGGGAAAGAGAATTGCCTCAAGAAGGAGAAAAACCTACTTACGGAGGATTTTATACCCAAGAAGACATTAAGGAAATTGTGGCGTATGCCCAATCAAAATATATACAAATTTTGCCAGAAATCGATGTGCCAGGGCATAGTTTGGCAATTCTGACGGCGTATCCAGAATTGTCATGTGCAGGAGGTAATAAGTTTCAGGTGAATGCAGGATGGAAGTTTTACCGAGATGTCGAAAACTCACTTTGTCCATCAAACGAAAAGGTATATGAGTTTCTAGACAAAGTCTTTGGCGAAGTAACCGAGCTTTTTCCACACCCCTATATCCACATTGGCGGCGATGAATGTTATAAAGGATACTGGGAAAAAAGTGCCGAATGTCAAGCTTTGATGAAAAGAGAGGGCTTGAAAAATACGGTTGAATTACAAAGCTATTTTGTCAAAAGAGTCGAAAAAATCCTGTCGAGCAAAGGCAAGAAACTCATAGGCTGGGACGAAATTTTGGAAGGTGGCTTAGCGCCAGAAGCTACTGTAATGTCGTGGCGAGGCGATAAAGGTGGGATAGAGGCTGCCAAACAAAATCATGCCGTAGTAATGACGCCCAATACTTTTGCCTATTTGGATTTGTACCAAGGTGAGCCAACAGCAGAACCGATGACCTATGATTTATTACGCTTGAAAAGAGTGTATAATTTTGAGCCAACACCTGCTAGCGTGAGTTCTTCCTTGATTTTGGGTGGACAAGGGAATCTTTGGACGGAGTCTATTCCTAATTCTCGCCATGTTGAATATATGATGTATCCACGAGCATGGGCTTTGTCGGAGGTATTATGGAGTAAGAAAGAAAAGCGAAATTGGGACTATTTTATTACCAAAATGGAAAACCAATTTTTGAGAATGGACGAAGCCTCTATCAGCTATTCACGTAGCGTATATGACCCTTTGGTTAGAACTATGAAGGAAGGTACAAATCTCAAAATCGAGATGCTTTCTGAAATTAAAGGCTTGGATTTGTATTATACTTTTGATGGGACAAACCCCGATGCTTTTTCTCCAAAATATCAAAGCAAATTGGATATTCCTAAAAATGCTTCTTTCTTGAAAATTCAAAGCTATAGAGGAGGCAAACCTATTGGACAGCGACTTAGTATCCCTGTAAAGTCGTTATATGACCGTGCTGGGCGTTATAATGCTGATTTTGGATTTTAATAAAGGATGGGAGTTGATATTATAAGAGAGGGTGAGAAATTCTATTCTTGCCCTCTCTTATATCAATAGATTTATAGTAATTGAGTCCCAACATATAGGTTTGTTCTTGCAAAAGGTAGTTCAAACCAAAATGTTGTTCCCTTTCCAGGGGTACTTTTTACATATATGGCAACCTGGTGTAGGTCTAAAATCTTTTTTACAATAGCCAGCCCAACTCCCATTCCCATGCCTTTGTGGCTTGTACTATTCGAGTCGTCAAGCTGTTTGTAGCGTTCAAAGATAAAAACTTGTACTTCTTCTTCTATACCAATTCCTGTATCTGCAATTTGTATTTCTATACCCGAATGTTGGTTTCTTAATATTATACTAATTTCACCTCCTTTAGGTGTAAATTTAAGTGCGTTGTCTAAGAGATTTTGTATTACTCGTTCTGTTAAAGCAATATCAGCGAATACTAATGGGAGTTGATTGGGGATATCTAGTTTAAGTAAAATCTCTTTCTCCTTGGCAAGAATTTGGTATTTGAATACCAAATCAGAAATAAGTTCGCTCAATAAAAATGGTTCTTTTTCTGGTTGAATCTGATTGGCTTCTAGTTTTGAATACTCAAAAAGTTGTTCAATCAATTTTCCTAGTTTTAGCGAACTGTCCCAAACCACTGACAAATAGTGATCACGTAATGACTCATGAATAGAATTTTTCTTGATAATCAAAGTTTCGATATATCCTTGCATAATGGCTAAGGGCGTTCGTAAATCGTGCGAAACATTGGCAATCAATTCTTGACGTAAACGGTCAGTTGCAGTGATTTTTTTGATGTTATCCACAATGACATCGGCCATTTCATTGAAGGTATTTGCCAGTAGTTCAAGGTTGCCTCCGAGTTTGCCAGTTATTCTGGCAGAGTAGTCTCCTTCTTTAAATCGTAGGACAATTCCAGCGATTTCGCATACACTATCCGTAATTAAAAAGAAGGTAATAATCCCAACAATAAAAGTGATGACTAATGTGAGTAAAAATATGGAAGTCCCTAAGTTAAAGTACAAATGATGATTAGTTTGAGAAAGAATTACCTTCTGTTTTTCACTCGTTAAAACCACATAAACATAACCCAAAGTTTTACCTTTTTCTTGAATTGGGGCTGCTGAAAAAATACTTTTTTCATCTACCTGTTTGGGGTTATCTCCTTCTAATTGAATACTTTTTCCTGATATAAAAGTTTTGATTTGTGATAAATCAACTTGTTTACGTTTTACAGTTTTTTGCGGTACCACATAATCGATAATAGCTCCAGCTGTATCAAGAAGGTATATTTCGGCACTTGGATTAACTACCATCATTGAATGTATAATATCGTGGGTGACGAGAGTATCTGGTTTGCCATTTTTGAATGGATGCGTAGATTTGGCTAAATGACTGGCTATATCAGCATAAAGTTGCTGATGAACTTCATTAATATATCGATGCGATAGATGCGATGCAATACCAATATAAACTAGCCCTAATACGATAAGTAAAAATGTATATACACCAGATATTTTCCAAAAAAGAAGATTTCCTTTAACTGTTTTGAGAGACATTTTCTGAATATTTTAAATCTATAAATCCTCATTAAATCTATATCCAATACCCCAAGTTGTAAGTATAAATCTGGGGTTGGAAATATCTCGTTCTATTTTACCTCTAAGTCTATTGATGTGGGTGTTAACGGTATGTTCATAGCCCTCAAAATTGTATCCCCAAATAAGGTTCAATAGTTGCATACGACTATAACTTTTACCAGGGTTTGAAGCTAAAAGGGAAATTAAGTCAAATTCCTTTGGGGAAAGGTCTATGCGTTGGTTTTGGAGAGTGACTTTTCGTTTATCAATATCTATTTCCAAGTCGTCAAACTGGAGTAAATATTTATTGGGCTTATCGTGGAGAATACGCTCATTTTCTTTTCGACGGAAAATTACTTTGACGCGTGCTATGAATTCTCTAACACTAAAAGGCTTCGTTAGGTAGTCATCAGCTCCTGTTTCTAGTCCCAATACTTTATCTATTTCTTCGGCCTTGGCAGAAAGTATAAGAATAGGAGTAATATAATTAAATAGACGAATTTTACGGCAAATTTCCATGCCATTCATGCCAGGAAGCATAAGGTCCAATATAATTAAGTCAAAAGTATTGTTATGTACTAAATCTAAGGCCTCTTTTCCATTGCGTATCGTGCTTACTTCACACATCAAATCAACTAAGTGTATCGATAGCAACTCAATGATATTTTTATCATCTTCTATAATTAAAACTTTTTTCATAAGCGATATCGTAAATAAAGAAAATTGTCTTGAATGAAATTATAAATGCTTGATTATGTGTAGTTTTTAGGGTGTTTTTGTGCGCAGTGGATTTGTGTTAGCTCGTTTTCTAAGGTAAAATTCCGTAAAAAAAATTAGATAAAATAGACTGTTATACTTTTGTTATAATTCTGAAACGCCTTTGAGATACTTTCAAAATAGTTTTGTTGCATCAAATAATTAAAACAACAAATCAATGAAAACTCTCAATGTAAAACTTATGGCTCTTTTTGTTGGAGCTTTGGTATTTTTAAGTGCTTGTAGTAAGAAAGACGAAGATGTTACCCCTACACCTAAAGACCCTAATACTGCTGAAGAAGTATCTGTTGATAGATTTAGTACAACCGCAGGTCACTTACAAGTAAGAACAGCAGCCAACGGACTTCCTGCGGCAAATGCCCCTGTGAATTTTGACCAAGGACCATTTATTACAAAAGGGTTCACTCCTTCTGGGCAGACAGTAGAATATTATAATTTTGATGTTCAGCCAACCGCTCCTGCACCAATTTGGGTGTTGTTTAAACAAGGTGAAAGTAATCCAGTTTCAGGGCAACTTAATATCATCAATGTGATTCCTGGAGATGCTGGCTATAATGATTTTTGGCAAGTTTATAAGGTTATTGTACCCGCTAATTATGTGGCAAATACGGTAACAAGTTATGCTGACATCGTGGCAAAAGGTTATCAAATTTCAACAACAAGCGATATTGTAAACTGTCCAGTGGTTCCGAAAGGTTCTACTGCAACTAAAAGATTTTTAAGCTCTGAAGATGCTGGATTGACCAAAGGATGGTACAAAGGGAAAGTTGTTTATTACTTTAACTTTCTTGAAAAAAATCTAAAAGCTACTTCTACTGGTGCTGTGCCTTTGTCACCAATATATGTCACTTTTAATATAAACCCTGACCAAGCAAATGGAGGTCCAGGTTCTGGTTTCAAGACCGAAGCAGGAAGTAGTCAAACTCACAACGTAGTGGCAACTATTCCTTCAGATGCTGCTTACTCACCACTTTGGACAGTAAAAGTGTATGACAATGCGGCCTTTGGAAGTGTTCGAAACTTAACTACTGCAACTACGGCCTCTATCTTGGTTCAAGATGCAGGAAAAGTAAACTGTCCAATCGTTAAAATTCAATAAGATGAAGTGGACTTATGTAGTTGAAAGCTTGATTGTTGGTTTGATTTTGTTAGGAATGGGAGCTTGTACAAATAAAAAAGATGATATTCTCAATCCGAATGATTGTAGTGGAATAGAGGTCAAGTTCTCTACTAATATCAATCCAATTATCCAGTCGAGTTGTGCATTTAATAGCGGTTGTCATGGTGTAGGAAGTGTGAATGGTCCCGGTGCATTTACAGACTATGCCAAAATAAGTGCATCCGCAAATGCTATCAAAGATGCTGTGGTAAGTAAAAGAATGCCTTTAGGAGCAACTTTGAGTGATGCAGATATTCAAAAGATAAAGTGTTGGGTTTCCTCTGGAGCTCTTAATAATTAAGGAGGGTGGTGTAATGAGGGTTAGTAGTGATTCAGTTTTAAATCCTGACCTATTAGCCCTTCATTAAAGAGAATTAACTTTGACGTATATTTTAAAACGTTAAATTATGGAAAATCAAAAAGTAGAAAATGTAAAGAGTAAAATCAAAATAGCTTCTATCGTGCTCATGATACTGGTCTTAGCTGTTTGGTATGGCTTAAAGGAATATAACAGGAAAGCAGTGAATACTCAGGCGCTTGAGCCTGACTATATTTTCCTCGCTACCGATTTGAGTCAAACGTTTGAGGCTAACTGGGCTGAAAATGATAGCATTTTTAAAGAAAAGGTAATTCAAGTAGAAGGAAAAATTAAAAGTTTGAATATAGCAAATGGCGAAGTAATTCTTTATTTAGGAAATGAAAATACAAATACTTCTATCGTTTGCACCATGTCTGACTCTAAAAAAAGTGCAGGTCTGACCCAATCTAGTGAGGTAATCATTAAGGGGGTGTATTTAGGATACAATCAAGATGAATTATTAGGAAATGACATCGTTTTAAAAAGATGTATAATCGTCAATTAATAACAATGATATATCAACATAAAGGAAAGATTTTAGCTTTCACGATACTGTTTGTGCTGGTACAAATAAGTAAGTCTATTGCTCAAAAAAATTATACAAAGGCTGGCTATGTACGATTTTATTCTACTACACCAATTGAAAACATTGAGGCTATTAACAAAAGTGTAGTAGCAGTCCTAGATGCACAAACAGGAAATATTCAAGTTTCGGTTTTGATGAAAGGGTTTGAATTTGAAAAAGCTCTAATGCAGGAACATTTTAATGAAAACTATGTAGAAAGTAACAAATTCCCGAAGGCTGTTTTTACTGGAACTATCACAGATTTTAGTAAAGTAGTATATGCTAAAGATGGTATGTATAGCGTAAAAGTAAAAGGGAAATTGTCTATTCATGGTGTAGAACATGACATAGAAACTAGTGGTTTAATCAGTATAGCAAAGGGTATTCCACAAATAATGACCGAGTTTTCTGTCAGTTTAGCGGATTATAAAATTTCAATTCCATCCATTGTAGCCGAAAAAATAGCTAAACAAGTCAAAATAACGATGAAGGGTACTTTGGATAATGTACTCAAGTAACTCGCTTGTGTAGAATTACACTTCAACAATATATAATTTCAATTATGGTAAAAAAAATCTGCTTTTGGGTTTGTTGTTTAGGTTCTTCCCAATCAATAGCCCAATCTGATAATTTGCTCAACCTTGTTCAAGATACTGATTCCATCAAAACAGAATATGTAACAAATGCTTTTAAATCTTCACGGGTGATTAATAATCAGTCTATAGAAATGATAGGTAAAGGTGTTCTTGATTTTCGAATCTTACACCGTTTTGGTTTGCTAAATTCAGGAATTTCAAACTTTTATGGGTTTGATCAAGCTAGTTTTAGATTAGGCTTTGATTATGGTATCACCCAAAACTTAAGCATTGGAGTTGGCAGAAGCACCTATCAAAAAGAGTTGGATGGTAGTATTAAGTGGCGAATATTACAACAAACCCAAGGAAGAAAAGAACAGCCTTTTTCATTGGTCTGGGTAAGTGGTGTTACCTTAAATACTACTCCTGCACCATCAGGAGAGATTTCGGCGCCAGTATCAGACAGAAGTGGTTACTATCATGAACTTTTAATTGGGAGAAAATTTAATGAAAATTTTTCATTTCAACTTAACCCTATATTGGTTCATCGTAATCGGATTCAACCAACATCCAGCAAAGATGACAATAATGTGGTAGCTATTGGCTTTGGACTTCGAATGAAACTTAGTCGACGAATTGCCTTTGTAGCAGATTATGATTACGTAATATCAGGGCTCAATAAAGAAATTTTCGAAAACCCTCTAGCTATAGGATTTGATATCGAAACTGGTGGACACGTGTTTCAATTGCATTTTTCAAACACAGTAGGAATGAATGAAAATGCTTTTTTGACCAAAACAACAAATCAATGGGGAAAAGGTGCTGTTAACTTTGGGTTTAATTTATCTCGAGTTTTTAGTATAAGAAAAAAAAAAATTAGTTAAAAGTTGTTTGAACTAAAAAAAGTAAATGGTTGAAAATGAATTGGACAGTAGGAAATAATTGGTTATTTAAGTAAGCATGTGTTTTAGCTTACACTGGTGTGGGTAACTCTGTCAGGGCTTTGTCTTGACAGAGTTTTATTTTAAATGAACTTTAGAAATTATTTATAATATTTTCTAAATCTAAAAATCTTTTACAAATAAAGTCTGGTCGTACATCCAGTTGTTCAACTGGTAAATCATTTGCATTGATCCATACCGTTGGATAACCAAATAGTTTAGCACCCGCTTCGTCCCATCCACCAAACGCTACAAATAGTATTTCATCCTTTCTTAGTCGAAATGCGTTTACGCCAAGCTGATAAGCTTTAGGAGCAGGCTTGTAGTCCTTTATAATATCTGTACTCAGTATGAATTCAAATAATCCTTCACATTCGGAACGTTTTACACTGTTTTCTAATATCTTCTGTGTCACATTCGATAAGATGGCTAATCGCAAAGACTTGCTTTTCAGAAGCTGTAAGGTCGTTTTTACCTCTGGTAAAAATTTCATACTTCTAAACTCCTCTAAAATATCGTGTTTATGTTGTTCAGATAAGGGAAGTCCCAAAAATGCTGTCGCATATACTAGGGCGTCAGCTGTTACTTTTTCAAAATTCTCATAATGCTTAGTCATGCTCCTCAACCAAGTATATTCAAATTGACGAGTACGCCATATATTCATGATATCTTTACTTTTTTGAGGGTAAATTTCTTCAAGTACACGAGTTACGCTACTTGTGTCAAATAAAGTATATGCGTCAAAGGCAATAGCTTTAATTGTAGCAGTTTTGTTGGAAAAAAAAGGATAAACTGTTGTGCCTAAACTTGCCATAAGGAGAAAATCTTTTCGATTAATTTTTTGCATTTTGCTAAAAATAAAAGCCTATCAATGAAATCGATAGGCTGATTGGTTGAGTAATAAAATAAGGTTTTTTCGTCTCTTTACTTCAGATAAACTCATTTTGGCAAAGACTTCCTTAATATTTTTTCACTAAAATTACTCCAAGAACTAGCAATAAAATACCCAATACTCGTTGCCAGCTAATACTATGAATTGGAAATCTGAGTAATCCAAAATGTTCAGCAATAACAGATGAAATAATTTGTCCTGCTACAAATATTACAATCATGTTTGCAATACCAATTTTGCTTGGGGCTACTGTAAAAGTAATCAAATTGAGAATGACAATACAGCCTCCTGCCCATACCTTCCAATCTATTTCGTGAAATTGCTGCCAACTAGGAATAGTTTCTTTTGTTCCGATAATTAACGCAATCAATAGTAGTGAACCTAATTGAAATACAGCTAACGTTGCTACAAAAGGACTTCCTAATGAACGACCTAATATTCCATTGGACGAAGCCATAATCGGAAAACAAAACCCTACCAATAAGGTAAGAATAACATAAAGTATAGCTGACATACGATTATTGGGATTCATATTTAGTTAATAAGTAATATTTGAAAGTCAAATTGGAAGAAAGTTGTAAGCACTATACAGATATAGTGCCTACAATTTTAATGAGTTTTCATCAGGTTATTTAATCCCTCTTTGAACAAGAAACTCCTTAATTAGTTTTGCCGCCAATTCATGATGTTCAGCCAAAGCAAAATGTCCACCATTCAATAAACTAATTTGTGCATTGGGGTTATCTTTTTTAAATGCTTCGGCTCCTGGTGCAGTAAATAATTGGTCATTTTTGCCTGAGATAACCAAAGTAGCAGGATGATGCTCACGAAAATACTTTTGCCATACAGGATACAATGTCAAATTATTAGCGTAATCTCTGAATAATGCTAATTGAATTTGGTCATTACCTTTACGATCAAGATAATATTGGTCTAGGATATAGCTGTCAGGATTTACATTAGCAGGATTTTCAGCTCCATCTGTATATTGCCATTTTGTTGCGTCCAAGCTCAGCAATGCTCTTGCACCTTGTTCTGTGGTAGAGTTAGGGTTTTGCATATATTCAGCCAATGGTTTTAATGCTGCACCTAATCCTTCTGTATAAGCATTAGCATTTTGAACAATCAAAGCTTGAATGAGTTCAGGACGTTGAGAGGCAATTCGGAAACCAACAGGACCACCATAATCTTGAACGTACAGAGTTACTTTATTTAAACTAAGCTTGTCGATAAATTGGTTGGTAATACTTGTGAGTTTATCAAATGTATAAGTAAACTCCTGTGTTGTAGGTGCACTACTTTGACCAAAACCAGGGAAGTCAGGAGCCACCAAGTGATAATCCCCTGCCAAATTATTGATTAAATCACGGTACATGTGTGATGCTGACGGAAACCCATGCAAGAGTAATAATGTTGGTTTATTTTTATCGCCAGCCTCACGATAAAAAACGTCTAGCCCTTCTATCTTAATAGTCTGATAACTCACTTTTGTTGCGTTCATCATGTGTTTGTTTATTGGTTTGTTCTGTTTTTGATTGTTAGAATGTTGTGCCTCCATAGATAAACTGCTTACAAGAAGGCTTGTAATAAGGAATAACTTTTTCATAATACATTAATAAAACAGAAAAGTCTGTTTGTTTTGGGTAAAAAAATAAAATCAAAAGAAAATAAATTGAACTCTAAAAGGAAAAGTAGTAAGGCATAAATCAGTATGTAGATTTGTTGAAAACTTACAATTTGCCATTCGCTTTTCAATGACTTGCCAAATAACAATACAATCATAATCAACGCACCAGCTATGAGTACTGATTGTGTAAATAGCCCAATAGTTAGTAGTATTCCAACAATAGTCTCCAATAACGGTAATGAATATCCAAAAACGTTAACTGCAGTAGAAGGTAGTATCGTGCCTTCAAATTCTTCGGTGAGGCTATTACTAAACTTCTTTAAATTTGGAAGCCTTATTAATCCGTGAAATAAGATATTTAGCCCTAATCCCACTCTTAATATAGCAAATGCTAATTCTTTATTCATATTACATCAGTACAGACAAGTCTGTTTTTTGGAAGGTAAAATATTATTGAGAAAAGAGTAACGCTACTCTTAAAATTATGTTACTTAGCACAGTTTAATAATTTCTCTGCTACTTTTTTGGCTGATTGGGCTGGCCAACTACTTTTATAAACTTTACTAGAAATCATGGAAGCATCAAATAACAAATACAATTCGTCGGCAAGTGTTGTATCGTGATTTTCGTTTTCTAAAATATAAGAGAATACAAACCTTATATGGTTTTTTTGTTTAATAATCAATGCTGCTACTCGTTCATTTTCTTGAGGTATTTCGGAAATAATATTTAAAAAATTACATCCATTAAATTCTTTACTTTCTGCAAAAACAATCAAAAAATCAAATAAGCCCGTTACTTTTTCTGATGCGGTGCTATATTTTTCTAACCATTCATCAATAGCCTGATTAGTATTTTTTGACGCTTCATTCAAATACGCTACTAATAAATCGTCTTTTGATGGAAAATATTGATACAAACTTGATTTGGCAACGTTGGCCTCTTTAATCACTTGATTTATTCCTGTACTATTATATCCTTGAGAATAAAACAACCGTGAAGCGGTATCTATAATTCTTGATCTTACATCCATGTTTTTGTAGTATTATGTTTCAAAGGTATTACAATTTTTCAGAACAGACAAGTCTGTAGCTTATTTTTTAAAAAAATATTTTTGAGACGTGAAAATGGGCTATTTACCCAGTATCCAGAAATAAGAAAAAAAGTAGGTACTGAAAAATTCGGTACCTATTGTATTGTGTGAAGAATTGTTATTTACAGAAACCGCTTTTTCAAAGTATCCATAATATGTGTGGCGTGCACACGGGAATTTTCGATAAACAAAGAGTGGGTATTCATACCACCACAAATAACCCCAGCTAAGAACACGTTTGGCAAGTTGGTTTCTTGCGTTTTGTCATCATAAAATGGTTTACGAATCTCATCCTGAGAAAGCTCAATGCCCATTTTCTCCAAGAAAGTTAGATTAGGCTGATAGCCTGTCATGGCAATTACATAATCATTGGGAATCGTAACGATACCTTCAGGCGTTTTGATGTCTACCTCATGCTGACGAATTGCTGCCACTTCTGAGTTAAAAAATGCTTGAATAGAGCCTTCTTTGATGCGATTTTCAATATCAGGTTTTGCCCAGTATTTTACCCTTTCACCAATTCCTTCGCTTCTGACTACCATGGTAACATTGGCACCTTTACGCCATGTTTCTAATGCAGCATCAACGGCAGAGTTATTGGCACCTACCACGAGTACATTTTGCATAGAATAAAAATGCGGTTCTTCGTAATAGTGCGTTACTTTAGGCAAATCTTCGCCCTCAACCTCCATCAAATAAGGAATATCATAAAAACCTGTAGCAATAACAATGCTTTTGCACGAATACTGTGCCTTACTTGTAGTGATTTGATACAAGTTTTCTTGTGAAGTAACCGATTCAACGGTTTCAAATAAATGGATGGCTAGTTTACGATGTACCGCTACACGACGATAATACTCTAACGCTTCCGCACGCGTTGGTTTGGCATTGTTAGAAACAAAAGGAACATCTCCAATTTCTAGTCTTTCTGAAGTACTAAAAAAAGTCATGTTAGCGGGATAGTTGTAGAGAGAGTTGACCAAACATCCTTTTTCCAAAATCAAATAACTGAGACCCGCTTCTTGAGCTTCTAGTCCACAAGCTAATCCAATTGGGCCTGCACCAATAATAATTACATCGTAGTTGTTCATCGTTTGTTTCGACCTAAAATGGCAAAGTATCTGTTCATCATTTCTTTGTCCTTTCGAATTGCCTCTAAGTTGTTATAAATAGCATTTTTATTATCTAGAACACCTTTTATTTGAGCCAAAGGACCTATATGATTATAATAATCTAAGGACTTGTTTAGTTCCATTTCGGCTTTGTGGAGTAGTTCAAACATTTTGTTTTTATACTGTAAAGCCAAGGCCTGTTGTTCTTTGGGATTTTTATTATCCCTAATCAAGCGTGATATGACGGTGTACTCTTCCAGTGTTTTGGTGGAGCGAGTAGCATAAAAATACCCCAACATATTGTGGGCATTATCGTTTTTGGGGTCATGCGCAATGATTCGCTCTTGGGTTTCTAACACCTGAGTGGTAGAGTCCAGACTCTCGTATTGAGCCAAAATTCTTTCGTAATCAAATCTTTTTGTTTTCAAAAAAGGGCTTCCTTTGACAAATTCTTCATACGAAATAATTCTTTTTTGTAACTGCCATACGGGGTCGCTAGGGTAGTGGGTTAGTAAGAAAACCGCAGGAGAAATCATGTAAAACTCCCATGAACGACGTTGCTGGTAGGTGTTGTTGATCATCGCCCCCGAACTCCATGTGAGGTCGAGCAAATACCATTTTTCGTTGAGTTTTACGGCATTCCAAGCATGGCTTTCTATCCGAAAAGTAGAGTCGGAAGGATTGGATGAATTGCGAATTTTGCCCAAACCCTCAATCACTTGGGTTTTGATTCCTGCATATTTGCAGAGGTCATAAAAAAGATTAGAATAGCCACCACAAATTGCTTTTCGAGTATTGAGAACCACAGCACTGGATTGAGAATTACCCAAATCGAGGGTGGGAAGCCGTTGCTGAAAAGTCTCCAAATCGTATTGGATAGAGCCAGTAATCCACTCGAAAATAGCTGCTACTTTCAAGGAATCGTTTGGAGCAGATTGTGTTAGTTGTAAGGATAATTGTTTTACAGAGTTTTGGGCAAAAGAATTTACCGAAATACTCAGTAAGATTAAATATGTTATGTATTTCATTAAAAATCAGTCTAAAAAATGGTCCAGTCAGAATACACGTTCTCAAGTTTCACGCAAACCATATTAGCGAAATTCGCTCTATGCTTATACTAGAATATTGCTTGGGGCTGTAGGCGCCAAGCATTAGGCATACGAATTAGCAAAAATATCCATAGAATTGCTGCATCTTTCACGCAAACAGTCTATGATTGTGAGGATGTAAAATTTTACTACTATAAAAATATAAAGTTCGGGGCAAGTTTTTCAAATAAAATGAAGTCATTTGTTAGAAATATTTTTTCAAGATTTAATCTTTCCATTGATTACACATCTTACCATTGTATAAAATTTTGATAATCAACTAAATACCCTAATAACTATGAAATTGTCATATTTGCCTTTATTGGCGTTAGCTTTTGCTGGAATCGGTACCGAAAGTGCATTGGCACAAGATACACCCAAAGGAATTACCATTTTGTCATATAATCACGTTGGATTGGCGGTAAAAGACCTTAAAGTCAGTGCAGCTTTTTATCGAGAAATCATCGGTTTGTCACCCGTGACAGTGCCAGATAACTTAATTTCAATACGTAGATGGTTTCAGATAGCTCCAGGACAGGAGTTACATTTATTGCTTGGTCGCAAAGACCCTGTAAGTAATAATGATAGAAATGGAGCGCACTTTTCGCTGACTATTCCAAGTAATTCTGCTGATGGTATCGAGGCGTTTTTAAAGTCAAAAGAAGTTCCTTATCATCGTCAACAGCGATTTGATGGTGCTTACCAAATCTACGTAACCGACCCAGATGGCTATGTGATTGAATTGAATGAACCGAAAAGATAATTTGAAAATTTGGTGATTTGAAGATTTGAAAATGGTGGAATTTTCAGGATAATCATTTTCTCCCTCCGTAGAGACGTAATACTTTACGTCTCCAAACCAAGTTTGGGAATTTGAAAATGTGGTGATTAGAAGATTTGAAAATGGTGAAATTTTCGGGAGAATAATTTTCTCCCTCGTAGAGACGTAATGCTTACGTCTCCAAACTAAGTTTGAAATTTGAAAATGTGGCGATTTGAAGATTTGAAAATGGTAAAATTTTCAGGAGAATAATTTCCGCCCTCGTAGAGACGTAATGCTTACGTCTCCAAACCAAGTTTGAAATTTGAAAATTTGGTGATTTGAAGATTTGAAAATGGTAGAATTTTCGAGAGAATAATTTCTTCCCTCGTAGAGACGTAATGCTTACGTCTCCAAACCAAGTTTGGGAATTTGAAAATATTTTCACACAATATCCCATTACAAACGAGCAGTCCCATCTGAATTTTATTCCAGATGGGACTGCTCGTTTGTATCAAGAGTATTTAAAGAGGTTTACCAGCAACTTATTCACTTCTTACAGATGAGGCGCCAGACGCATCGCTACGTACCGAAGGAGTACCTCTGTAACGTACTGAAGATGCACCACTAGCTTCAACGTTCAATGTTTTTGAAGCATTTACACGTACACTTGTAGCACCTGAAACGTCCAAATCGGCGTCTTTTGCTACAAAATCAAGCGCGTTGAACTTACTAGCTCCTGAAGCATCAAGCTTCATAATGCTACCTTTTCCTCTAAGTGTTACGTTAGAAGCTCCTGAAATATCGAATAGTAATTTATCAACATTAACACTAATTTCTGAGCTAGAGGCACCCGAAAATTGTACTTTCAAATATTCTAAATCATTAAAACCAGAGATTTTTGATTTTGTTGCGCCTGAAAAATCTAACACTTTGATGTCTGGTACAACAATGGTAAAATGTACTCTTTTACGGTTTTTATTCCAGCCCCAGCTACCCTTGTCTTTGTAGCGGGCAATCAGACGTTTGCCTGATACTTTTACTTCTAAATCTTCTAAGTCTTCGCTTCTTTCAGCATCTGCATGTACTTTAAAAGTACTGCCCTGAGTTACATCAATCACAAATGCGCTTGACATCTCAATTTCGTTGAATCCTGAAAGATTAAAATCTTTTTGGCTTTGAGCTTGAGCCAAATTAGCTCCTAAAAATAAGGCACCAGCCATGATAGCTTGGCGAAAGTAGGTTTGAAGTTTCATATTAATTGATGATTATGATTTGTCGATAAGATGCAAAGAGGCTTAGGAAGGTTGCATGATGTAGAAAAAAAACAAAAGTATTTTAAAAATAGAGGCATAACGCGTTTGACATTATGCCTCTATTATGCTGATCTAATCTCTTTCAGGTTTGATTACACCATTATCTTTAATCGTTTTTTGAAGGTTTGGACTTCCTTTGTAACGAATTTGCGCAACGCCAGAAGCCTTAGCTTCCAGATTTTGATTTACATCAACTTCCACATGGGCATTTTCAGCAGCATTGATTTTAGCATTTTCTATATTTAGTTCAAAAGCTTCCAAATTAGTTAATCCAGCAAGTTCTGCAGTAAGATTACCCAGATGACCCGTAGCACGAATTTTATATTGTCCTTTGGTATCTAATTGGAAGTTGTCAGCCTGAATATCTTTGATTCTGACATTGCCAAAGCCTTTTTCAAGATTTAAGTATGAAAGGTTGGGTAGTGTAATATGCACCGTCAAGAAACCAGCTTGTTTACTTGGATTCTTTTGCGAAATAGTTAATTTTCTTTCTTTTACCTCTGCAACAATGTTTTCCACATCTTTTTGGTCTCCGCCAACTTCTACTTTGTAATTTTCTCCAAAATGAATATATACTTCAGAAGGAGTTTCTATAGCTGATTGGACTTTGTCGAAGTCTTTGAGCGGGAATTTTTGTACAAAGTCATTAGGTGCGAAATCAGTCTCATCATCAGAAGAGTTGCTATCGTTATCATAATTGTTTTCTACAGGGAAACGGTTTAAACATACAAGTTCGCCTTCACGAGTAAACTGCCACAAAGAGCCTTTGAATAAATCTTTTTCACCATCAAAGTAGCCTCCAGAGATTCTATTCTCAATGAACGAAGCAAATTCTCTGGTCATACTAAATGGTTTCTCGTATGGAATATACAATCTCAAACGAACACGTTGGGCACGGAAACGAGCATTTTCGGTAAACTCATACTCTTCGTCAAAAGATAAAACTGAATCAACTTTCGAATAGGTATAAAGTATTTCTGAAGCATTTTTTTCTGCATCTTTTTTATCAATACCTTTTGCATAATACTCCTTTTCAAGTTTGTATGCGTCTCCTTCATAGCCGATAATCTCGAGCGATGGCACAAATTCTACATGGTCAGAAACATGTTTGATTATGAATAAAGGCGTTTTTTTGCCAAAATCAAGGTTAGACGATTGTTGAATGCTGGCACTTCTTGAGAAGTTTTTGGCATAACTAATACCTGTGTACATAGACCCAAATAGACCTATTATAAAAATACCAAGTAAACTTTGCCAAACTACCGAGGTAAAGATATTACGACGAATAATTAAGGAAATTCCCGCAATACCAACCGCAATAGCAGGAGCAATAGCCGCTAAAAACCCAGCTATGAACATAAAAGGTGAAGCATCACGAGCCAAAAAGCCTAAAGGTAGGTTGTCGCCAATGTACACATTTGCTGTTTCGAGTGCTGTAAACCCAACGAACAATGAGAAAAATAAAGCTACTATTATTACTAGAGATGTGAAAATCATCATACCACCAGCAAAGAATCTAAATGAGATAATCGCAAAGTTTGCAATAGGACCAAGTGCTTTAAATACCTGCGAAATCATTCTGAATGGTAACAATAATACTTTGGTCAGGGTATCTTCGGGCTTGTTTTCGGTATTAAGCGTACGCTTGATATTGCTCTCGATATTCTCCAAAGTAATGGGCTCTCCTGTCATTTGCATTTTATCGGTAATGGTTTTAGCTTCTGGAGCAATTGCCCATAAAATCAAATAGATAACAATGCCCGAACCAAAAGCAAAAATCAAAAGAACAAATACAAAGCGTAACATTCCCAAATCAAAACCTGTGTAAGAAGATACGCCACTCACTACGCCACCTAGTACTTTATGGTCGGGGTTACGGTAAAACTTCTTCACTGTATCGTCTTCTTCCAAGAAAGCATTCGCAGGAAAGGCAATCCATGAGGCAATATACAAAACGAAGATTACCCCACTCAATGGCGATTCTGTTAACGGACTTAGACCTAAGAAAGTGATTAAGAAAATCAAACGCACCCAAAGCGCATCGATACCCAAATAATGTGCAAAGCCTGCACAAACGCCACCCAAAAGTTTACGCTGTGTGTCTCTATAAAGCTTTTTAGCAGTTTCAAATTTTGGATATTCGTATTGTTCAGAAGTAGTAGATTTTTGCTCAGATTGTGTTGATTGGGCAGTTTGTTGCGCTTTTTCTTCTGTCACCAAATCTTCTTCTTCTTGAATTGCTTCAAAATCAGAAACTGTTCCCATTGAAGCTATAAGAGAATCCACATCTTCTAAAGTGATTGCTTGTTTGGCATCACGTTTTTGTTTATCCCAAAATTTTTCTGCTATACGAGATTCAATATCTTCGGTAATTTCTTTTGAACCTTCATAAGAAGCAAAGTGCGATTGGATAGCTTTGAGATAAAGCCCCAATTTTTCGTATCCATCTTCCTCTATATGGAAAATAATACCTGCTATATTGATAGAAATGGTCTTTTTCATCGCAAAATTCAATTTATGCTCACGCTGTGTGAATATTGGTTTAAGGTTAAATTAGGCTTGTTCTTCCGTTTCGGTGTTGCTTGCCTCTTGCTTTTTGTGGTAGCTGTCTAGAATAATTTGAGCAACTGATTCTTGTAATTCTTTCCACGTAGTTTCGAGTTGTTCAAGAAATGTTTTACCATTGTCTGTCAAAACATAATACTTACGTGGAGGTCCTGACGACGATTCTACCCATTTATAATCTAACAAGCCAGAGTTTTTAAGGCGAGTCAACAAAGGATAAAGCGTTCCTTCTACGACCATAATCTTGGCAGAGGTTAGTTCTTCGAGCATATCCGAGGCATATACTTCGCCTCTCGATATGATTTGCAGAATGCAGAATTCCAAAATTCCCTTCCGCATCTGCACTTTGGCATTTTCCAAATCCATAGTTTCTAAATATTTTTTAGCCTAGACTGTTAGCAAAAAGCAGTAAAATACAGATTTCTTGCTCTGTCAGTCTACTGCGGTGATTAGTCGATTTACTTGGATAATACCCACTACTGGGTAATCCTTAGTTCAAAGATATAAAAAGGTACTATGTAATGCAAAGTACTATAGAGATTTTTTTTATCCAAGCTGGATAAATGGTTAGAAAAACGGTTGAATGGTAAAATTTTAACTTATCGAGAAATTAAGAAGTAAGGCCTTAGCAAAACGAGTTTGTAAAAAGATACAAAATCGCGAAGGGACAAAGTAGAGAGGTCTAGGTTTTACAAAAAAATAGTTAAAGAAGCTGTTTAAACGGCTTCAAAATCAACGATCCAATAGCTCAAACTTTCCAGTTGGTTTGGTGGTAGTGATGGCACCAAGATTTCTTTTGAATCGAAATAAATTTTCATTCAAAATACCATTGACTGATGAAATACCTAAGTCTAAGATTTGAAAATGATTTGCTTGAGCATACTCATATAAGTGTTTTATCAGCAAAATACTTGGACTGAAAGTATTATAAGCGATATCACTCGCAGGAAGAAAGTAGTATAAGATTTGTTGAGGAACAACCACTACAGCCGTACAAGTTGCAATAATTTGATGCTTATGGTATAAAGTAAAAGGGATGAAGCTTTCAGGAAATGTCTCAAAAAGAGACAAAAACCTTGTTTGGGAAATGGTCAATGGAATTCCTTTAGCGAATCGTGCTTTTTTAATAAAATCATATTGCTCATGAAGTTTTTGCAGATTAATGTCCAGCGTAAAGTCTTCTTTTTCACACTTAGCCAAACGTCGTTTAGCCGTAGGGTTTATGATTTTCGTAAAAGGTGTATCCGAAACAATCAAATGTTGATTGGTTTCGGAAATGATATTTGTAGAAAATAAAGCTAATACTTTTTGTAGTCTTGGATAATGGACTTGGTAGCAAACAGGAGCTTGAATGATTTGAACCGTATGAATTTGTTGCGTTTTCAACCAACAGAATACCTCATCAATAAAGGCAAAAAGCTGTTTGTCTGAAAGTTCATTATCAAAATCAAAACCTCCAAAACTAGCTGCTAAAGGACTCGTTGCCTGTTGATTTTCAAGCCAGAAATAGGCTAAAGCTTGCCATTTAGCATTGTTATTACTTTGCCACGCAAACCCTACAGCTTGCCTAGCAGACTGCCAACGTAAATGTTCTGGTTGAAAAAATAAAGAAAGTGTAAACGAACACTCTTCCTGAGTGGCGTAGTGATTTAATAAGTGTAGCATGTGAAAGTTTTGAGTGATGAGTTGTGAGTGATGAGTTGTAAGGTTAAGTTGTTGGTAATTAATAGTTTATGTTTTATTCAAAACTCACAACTCAAAACTCATCACTCAGAAGGCTTACATGATAGCAAACTTACTCAGAACACTTTTGAGTTGCACTGGCGTAAATGGTTTGCTGAGATAATCGGACATACCACATTCCAAAGCCTTGTCTTTTTGGGCGACTAAGGCGCTAGCAGTAAGTGCTACGATTGGCGTATTTTTATTAGGGTTTTCGGTATTGGTAATCTTGATAGTAGCTTCGTAGCCATCCATAATTGGCATTTGAATATCCATCAAAATCAAATCATATTTTTTATCGAGAACTTTCTGACAAGCTTCTGCGCCGTCAAACGCCATGTCATACTCTATTTTCCATTTTTTGAGTAAGGTCGTGGCGTATTTACGATTCAGTTCGTTGTCTTCTACCAACAATATTTTGAACCCTTCAAGCACTGAGCTAGGTTCAGAGGCTTTTTTGGTTTCGGTCAACGCCAAAGGTTCTTCTAGCGCTAGTCCGTTAGCCGAAACAGCTTTTGGCAAACGAAGTGTAAAGAAAAACTTAGTACCTTTTCCTTCAACGCTTTCGACCCAAATTTTACCACCTAAATATTCAATGATTTGTTTGCAAATAGATAGCCCTAAACCCGTACCAGGCGTTTTGATTTTATTTTTATCATGAATTTGGGTAAACTTATTAAAAATCAAATCAATCTTATCAGCAGGAATACCCATACCTGTGTCAAATACTTGGAACTCAAAAAGGGTATCTTCTTCGCTTCTTTCTACGATTTTTACTTTTAGTCCAATTTTACCTTTTTCAGTAAACTTATCGGCATTACCTAGCAAATTGAAAAGTACTTGATAGATAAGCGTTTCATCGCCATGATAAAATTGGTCCATACGCATATCTGCCATAAAGTCTACATCCAATCCTTTTGGTGTAACCTTCATTTGGAAGGTTTGCTGAATGGTTTTGAGCAGACCTTTTAAGTCAAAGTCCTTTGGATGTGCTGTGATTTTTCCAGCATCCATTTTCGCAAAATCCAATAAATCGGTAATCAAGTTGAGCAAAAACTGCGATGAGTTTTTCAAGATGTCAAAATACTCAACTTGCTGAGGATTAGGATGCGTATCGTACAACAAGTGCGTGATTCCAATGATAGCATTCAAAGGCGTACGAATCTCATGACTCATGGTCGACAAGAACTGTTTTTCGGCATTGCGCGCTTCTTCAAGTGCTTGTTCTGCTAGTCGACGGTGAGTAATATCTCGAATAATATCTCTCGATCCCTTAAACTCTCCATTTTCGATAATCGCAGTAGAGTTTACTTCCAAGTAACGAATTTCTCCATCACCTCGAACGACTCTTCCTACATAGTTTTTATAAAACCCTTCAGTCAATAATTTCTTTAAGTAACTATTTGAATGTTCTCGGTCGTCGGGATGTACCAGACGCCCCAAATCAAAGGTGGTCATTTCATCTCTATTGATGCCTAAAATTTGCAAAAAGGTATCATTTGCTTCTTTTACAACACCTTTTTCTGACAAAATAGCAACACCATCATTCATATTCATAAAGAGGTCTTGATAGCGCTCTTTTGATTCAAGAATTTGTTGTTTATATTCTGCAAAGCGCAATAACAATGCTTTAGTTTGATAGCCCAAAGCGTCGGTATTATCAAAGTCGAGTGCGTCGGTACTCACGCCCATTTCTTTACAAAGTACCTCCAAAATATCTTTTTGATTACGAATGGCTCGTTTCAACTGCACATTTTGCTCTTTGGTTTGATTCAATAAGAGTCTATTTTGAGCAAACTTTTCTAATTGTAATTTATAAATAATATCTCCAGCAAAGTATAGAGTAACACTCAGCCCAACCGCCACCAACATGGTGTCCAAAAGGATATGTTCTTTAGGGAAAATCGTAAGATAGCCCAAGAAGAAAAAGGCCAAACAGATAATATTGTAATAGAGCCTTTCTTTGGCATTGAGCATAAAAGAAAGGTTGAAATATGAAATCGCTAAGGCTATCATCGACAATTCTGCTCCATAATGTTTTGCCATAAAGGCAGTAACATATTGCATTACCGTCAAGGTGAGAACAGCCAAGGTAATCCACACCTTTAGGCTACTGATTTTTTGTGGCTGTGGAATTAACTTTACAATTTGAGCATGAGCAAGAATAAAAAGTAGTTCAATAGATGAGAGTCCAGCCAAATAGCCTGTCCAACCATTAGGCGTAAGAATATCTTTAAGTGCGATAATATCACTGATAGTCAGTAATGGCATCATAATAATGCCAATCTTCAAAGCAAAAACAATTGCTCGCGTTTGAAAAGACAAACGGTCTGCTTCAAACTCTTCTAAATCGGAAGGGTTTAAGGTATTAAATTGCCAGTTGGTATATTTTTTTAAAAACACTTTAGTTTAAAGTTTTAAATAATCGAATTTATCGGCAAAGATAATGAGTTACAAATGATTCGAAATTGTAATCAAAGAATCATTTCTGCATTTATAAACTTAAAATAACTATGATACAAAATCAAGTAGAGTGTATAGGAAGCTTAATAATTGTTAGGTAAAGCTTGTGATTTTTTTCGCTTTCTTGAGAACTTTTAAGTTTTTTTGTAAATTTCCATTCAAATAATTCTATACTAAATTCTAGTTTACGCCTACGTTTATGAAAAAAGTCATTTTTCTTAGTTTGCTTTTTATGAGCAAGGTACTGGGCTGTTTTGCTCAAGTAACTACTTATTATCCAGCGCTCAACGCTCCTGTTACTCAAAATGCGGTGTGTCAAATCAGATACGAAACGCTTCAGAATTTTTGGCCATACCTTATCGAGCACCAATATATCCATCTCTATCGGCAAGGACAAGAAGTTGCGCTAGAAATTCACAGCAAAAATGATTCCTATTTCGCATCAGGAGACTATCTATTGTTTTGGGGGAAATCCAATGATGGGACTACCGACTCTTCTTTGTACGAATCTGCACAAGCTCAAGCCAATCCTTCCTACAGTCTTTTTTCTGATACTGCTACTTATGTGTTGACATACGAGCCTTTGCAAAAATCGGTATTTAGAATACGAACTGAAAGGCAAAACTTGGCTGAAAACTATCCGTTGAGCTTGATAACACGGAAAAATCAGGTTCAAGTATTTTCTGATAATTATTTTGCAGGCTTGGTTTTAACACCTTTTGATAATGAACAAATTTGGGACTCCAATTATCAACAAGCAGAAGGCTGGATAAGCAAGAGTTTTACAGAAAACGCTCCCGCACGATTTATCTTCGACTCTCCTGAACTGATAGGAGATACACTCAATTTTAAAGTAAGACTCATAAGTCAAAAGCGCACAAAGCAGGTGCTTCAAATAACTCAAGATTCACAAGTGATCTCGACGTTCGAGATACAACCTGCTGAATGTAAGGATATAAGCGGTATGTTGTTGTTTAGTAAAGGGAATATTTTGGAGATAAAAGGCGCAGAGTCACTATTTGCTGTCGCAAGTTTCAACTATGATTATGCTTGCCCTTTTGTATCAAAAGAAGGGCAATATTTTTGGAAGTTGCCTTTTCCTAAAAAAATCCCAATGACTTCCTCAACGCTAAAAGTGTGGAATATTTCAGATGAATCTTTTCCTGAAAACATACCTCAAATTGGAGATACCCTTTTTACCAAAGCTACACAAATGGTTTTGTGGGAAAAGCTTGTAGAGGTAACAAAACTATCTCCAATTCGTAATTGGCAACCTGATACTACGGCTAATTTTTTAATTGTTACTCACGAAAATTTATGGAAAAGTGCCCAAAATTATGCTAGTTACCGAAGCTCCCAAGCTGGCGGAGCCTATCGTTGTGAAGTGGTAACTAGCCGTATGTTATATGACTATTTTAACCATGGAGACAAATCAACGCTGGCATTTTATCGATATTTTTCTCTTTTTCAAAGCCACTCCAAGTCTGTAACGATCTTGCTACTTGGTACTGCCGCCTATCCCCAAATGGCACGGAAGAGCCCATCAGCTTATGCTAGAGATTGGGTGCCAACCAATGGCTACCCTTGTTCGGATACGCCTTTTGTTATAGAGACAAATATGTCGATTGGTCGAATACCAGCCGAGACGAATACCGAAGTGGAAGCTTATCTAAATAAAGTAATTACTTTTGAAAAGGAGGAAAATACCTATTTGGGACGCAAACAGCTTTTGCATTTGAGTGGTGGTAGATATGGAATAGAGCAAACTTTATTTCGAAATTATTTGGATTCCTTGGCAGGTATCGCCCAAAAACAAGATTTGGTAGTTCATACGATTGGCAAACAAACCGATGCTTATGTGGAAGTGCGCAACGTGTCCGAAGAAGTGAATCAAGGCATTGGAATGATTACACTGTTTGGACATTCGGCAATTGGTCAACTCGACCTTGATATTGGCTATGCGAGCAATCCCGATTTGGGGTATCAAAACCAAGGGAAATATCCGTTTGTGCTAGTAAATGGTTGTGATGCAGGCGATTTTTTTACAGAAAAAAAGGCATTGAGTACCGATTGGTTATTGTCTCCCGATCGTGGTGCTATTGCGTTTATGGCTCATACCCATTTGGCATATCCAAATTCCTTGTATTCTTTTTCAAAGAACTTTTATCAGCAATTATTTCAAAGGGATTTATCTCAAACTTTAGGGAAAGTTCATGCACAGCTACTTCAAAATCAACCTATTGATCCTTATCTCAAAACTACCTTACAACAATTTACATTACAAGGTGACCCTGCCATTCGGCTATTCAAAGCGATAGGGTTGCCAGATGTGGCTTTTGTGAAAAATAGTCTGAGTGTTGACGTCCAGCAGGATTCATTAAAAGTGACTTTTTCGATGATAAACTATGGTAAAGCTTCCCAACTTCCATTTTCGATTCATCTATATGTCAACCTACAAGATGTTTTTCAAAAAATGTATGAAAAATCCTTGATCAATACTGAAGTTATCGCTTTGAAAATTCCATTAAATCCTATCTGGCAAAATGATACAATCAATCTTCGATTATTGCTTGACGAAGAGGGCGTTTTGAAAGAAGTGAATACGAAAAACAATGCTATTGAACTCAAAGATATTCATCTGAAAAAAGCCTTGGAACTATTTTATCCAAGCAATTGGGCGATTGTGTCAAATCCAGAAATTTGGTTAGAAGGCACCAAGAATATAGCGGGTTTGTTGAAATTGCAGGTTGCTGATCAGTCAAATTTCAAGTCTATTCTTTTGCAAAAAACGATTACCAACCAAGGTGTTTTTCGCCATTTATTCAAAAGTATTGCCAAGGATACAATGACTTATTATTGGCGGATGATTGTTGAGGATAGTGTCTTGCAACATGGAACGTTTACCTATATACCCAATAGTTCTTTGGGTTGGATTCAGCGAACATCTGAGCATTTTCAAACCATAAAAACTTCAGGAATTACATGGGATAAAAGTACGTGGAAATTACAACCTGATACGCTTAAAATAGCTTTGTATATACCTGGCGCAGATATTCCTCAAAGTAATTATTTGGGTTGGGCTAAAGTCAATGATCAACAATGGATGGGTAACGGCTTGTGCTATCCTTGGAGTAGCCTCAACGCCATTACGCTCGACGCACAATTAAAACCCTATCTTATTTTGCCCCAATTGAGCTGTGGAAATTCGCCTTATTGGATTCAAAATCTGAATGATAATCTATTGTTGGGCGAAAACACCTTGTTGACTTATCTTCAAAAACTCAAAACTGGAGATTGGATTATTCTATGGTCGCATGGGCGTGTAGATATGCAAAAGTGGTCCGCAGATATTTGGACTTCTTTTCAAAATTTAGGCTTTTCCATTCCCAAACTCAAAGCTTTGCCTTTGGGCGCTCCGTTTTTGTTAGCAGTACAAAAAGGTAAGAAAACCGTCATTGAAAAGTTTGGTACTAGTGCTATTGCTGCCATTGGTGATACGTTATATCTTTTGCCCGAAAGTCAAAATTGGGAAATGGTTCCTCCACAAGTAGGTGCTTTGGAAGATGTAGAACGAGCTTTTACAGATATTCAATCTTTAGAAAAAACTAAAAACTATGAGCTAAATATTAATAATAAAAGCTATTCTCTCCAAGAAAGTCTATCTTTTCAAACCTTATCGTCCCCAATATTTTCGAGTCCTATTCAAGTAAAATTTAGTGCAAAACAAGTTCAGCAGGCTAGTCAACTCCGTCGTTGGGGATTGTTGGGTAAACCGTATGCAGATTTAGCCATAGAGGCATCGACAGATACCCACGAAGTAGAGATTGGACAAATGTTAAATATCAGGCGGTACATTTATAATCTCTCCGATTCACCTTTGAGCGATACCACTAGTCTGCATTGGCAAATTGTAAGAAATGGCGAAATTTTAGAGGAACAAAAGGAGAAGCTCCCCTCTTTGATGGCACACGATTCTTTAACACTTACTACATTATCAAAGGAGTTTGAGCAGGCTGGTGACTATGTTTTACGTTTTGTGGTAAATGCTTCTCGTAAACATGAAGCTAATTTTAGTAATAATGCTGCTCAAATTTTGGTGAAAGTCAAGCAAGACAATATTGCCCCAACAATGCTTGTACAGGTGAATGGAAGAATTCCCCAAAACTATGAGCATTTTACCCCTAACCCTCCATTGAAAATAGAATTATGGGATAATAATCGGTTTGTTTTTTTGAAAAAAGAAAATGTAGAAGCATCCATAAAACAGTGTCAGACTTGTGATTGGGTTTCTGGCAGTCACTTAAGCATGACGTTTTTATCAGAAGAAAAAGGACAGCTAAAACTAATATATCAAGCAAAAGACTGGCTTAAAGATACCGTTTGGATAGCTATTAATGCTAGCGATGGAGTGGGAGGGAAGGTTGCTGCCAAAGCATATCAAATTCAGATTGTGATTGATGAAAAAATGACTCCTATCCAATTAAAAGTCTTTCCAAATCCATTACATACTTGGACGAGATGGAGATTTGACAATTTGCCAGAAAGAGAATATTGGGCAAATTGTCAAATTTTTGATATGTCTGGAAAAAAGCTTTATGAAGTCCAACAAACAGTAAATGCGACCGAAAAAGAAATATTTTGGGATGGAAGAAATCAAGAAGGTAATTTTTTGCCTAATGCGCTGTATTTTTACAAACTAACATTACAAAATAAAGAATCAAAGGATTCGTTGTCGATAGCAGATACCTTTACAGGCAAAATCGTATTGGAGAGAAAGTGAAAAATGATCTTTTTATTTCAGCTCAAACACGCTTTGTCAAAATCACTAAATCACCCATTCGCTAATTCGCTCAATAACTATTCTATGTTAACAGTCGATATTTATAGTAAAAATACTTGGTGGAAAATCGCCTTTCTATTCGTTTGCGTTATTATTGGGGCATTTTCCTTGTACTTCACTGACCGTATTGTTTCGAAATTGGAAGAACGAGAGAAAGATCAAATTCAGCTCTATGCTGAGTCGTTCAAGTTTATGATGACTAATGATTTGGATAAAGATGTGAATTTCTTTTTCGAAAAAATCAAAAAATCCAACGAGAACATTACGATTCCTGTCATTTTGAAGGACGGCTCAGGGTATTTGACAGCTTCAGAAAGTATCCAAATTCCGACAGGGCTAAATTCTAAAGAGCAGCAAGCTTTTTTAAGGGATAAATTGAATGAAATCATGCGAGATGATAATCCACCTATTGAGCTAGACATGGATTTTCATAAAGAATATGTCTATTATGGGAATTCCCATTTGTTGAATATGCTGAGGTTCTATCCTGTATTTCAGCTGATTGTGGTTTTGATTTTTGGTTTGGCAGCCTATTTGTTTTTTGATGCATCGCGCCGTTCTGAGCAAAATAGAGTATGGGTAGGTTTGGCCAAAGAAACCGCACATCAGCTAGGGACACCACTATCCTCATTAACAGCGTGGGTAGAATTTTTTAAATCAGATCCAGCTTTTGATCCAGAAATCGTAAAGGAATTAGAAAAGGATGTCCAGCGACTCGATGTAATTACGACACGTTTTTCTAACATAGGTTCGATACCTGTACTCAAAGAAGAAAATGTAGCAGAGACCGTTGAGGTATTTTTGAGCTATCTCAAACGAAGAATTTCTTCGAAAGTATCGCTTACCATTGAAAATCATCTAACGCATCCAACCGTTAAGATTAATAAATATTTGTTTGAATGGGTTATTGAAAATATATGTAAAAATGCGGTAGATGCTATGACAGGCGTTGGGGCATTGAAAGTAACCATGGAAAATGGGAAACATAATCAGATTATTATTGATATTTCGGACACAGGAAAAGGTATTAGTAAACAAAATCTGAGTAAAGTGTTTAATGCAGGTTTTAGCACCAAAAAACGAGGTTGGGGTTTGGGATTAACCTTAGCCAAGCGTATTGTTGAAAACTATCACAATGGAAAGCTATTTGTCAAGTATTCGGAAGTTGGGAAAGGCACCACATTCAGAATAATTATCGCAGGAATGACTGATGAAGTAGTTTAAATTGAAGGGCTTGAGATATATCTCAAGCCCTTCGATTTTTTCAAACAAAATTAGATAAGTGTTGTTACTAAAGAGTAGTATTAGCAAAGCTATTACTACTCTTTTATATTTGTAGTAAAGATGGAAAAAGATACTCCTTAAATTATAGATAGTTAGTAATAGCGTTGATGAATATATGAAAAAAGCAATTAATCCAGTAGTTGAATTAGTGAAGGCTTGGGAAGTGTTTGAGAATGAAAATCCAACAGGAAACTTAGAAGCGTTTTGTCAGGATTATTTGTGTAGAAAGCAATTGGCAAGATTTAAAAGTATAGATGAAGGATATATACATCACGCTGCTGGACGAGAAGCAAGACCATCGAATGGATTGGGGAAGGCGTTGGTGAGAGTCCAGAAATATCTTTATTTTTATATAAAAAAAACTATGCAAAATCTCCCAGTTGATAATATCGAAGATTTTGCCTATTTGTCGGACTTACATTTTATGGGCGCAATGCGTAAGAGTGAGCTTATTCATAGCAATATCTCCGAGTTTACTTCAGGAACTAATGTAATTAATCGATTGATAAAAAATGGTTTTGTCGAAGAGTTCAATGACCCTGACGATGCCCGTTCTAAACAAGTAAAAATTACACAGTCAGGGGTAAACTGGATTATGAGTTGTTTGCCTGCGATGATAAAAGTAGATTCCGTGTTATTTCAAGTACTCCAAGCAGATGAACGAGAGGTCTTATACCATGTATTGGCAAAACTTGATCGTTTTCATACGAGTGTTTATTCCGAAATGCGAGCATTAGAAATTGAGGATATTTTGAAAAAGGTAATCTAGTAAATAAAAAAGGGTCTATTTCCATCAGAAATAGACCCTTTTTTATTTGTCGTGTGCTTATCAATGACTATTTACACAAAACATCTGGCATTGAGCTGTTGATAGAATGAACGCTGCCTGTAGTTACTGTTTGATTATCGTAGTAAAACAAAATACCACCCACATCGAACATGAAATCATAAACACCACCTCTTTTCAAAATAGTAGAAGTAGCAGTGATGATATTTGAGGCATTTCTAGTTGCTTTACCGATGTAGAAATATCCACCACCAGCTTTTTTTGCATACATGTGAATATTGTCTGCATTAGACGTTTTATTGGCATCCTTACATTTTAAGTTAGCTTGCAACTCGATAAAGTTTGATGGAGCTGGCATGTTGATGGTTGCCGACGAACCACTTGGATATGGGTTATTGACTGTTGTTATTACTTCTCCTAATGAGTTTTTAACTACAATTTTAGTAATTGCATTTGGTGTAATAATAGAGTTATTTAATCTATCAGTCGTTTCAAATACAACAGCACCGTCGTTTACGTCTACAATAAATGTTTCGCTAGCATACTGTCCAACTGACCCCCCAAATGCTAAGGAATAAGATTTGATAGCCATAATCATAGCAGGTGTAACATTATCACCAAAGGCTGCTTTTGCGGCCGCAATATCTGCAGGATTGTTTGAGTTACCAGAAACAGTGATACCATTGTATGAAGCAAAAAATACAGAAGTTAAGTGATTGATGGTTCCTTTAGCTTCTAATTTACCATTGGCATTGGTCGTTAACTTTACACTTCCTTCATACTTAAATACTTTAGTATCTTCATCATAAGAAGCAATGGCAATCAAGTCTCCTGCTGCTAAAGGTTTGCCTGTAGTTGGGTCTGTAGCTCCAGTCGGAAACTCCGTTTGAACATCAATTTGTCCTGAGAATGATTTTACTTTTTGGTTTTTATCATTCGAAATCTCAATGTCCATGCCTACCACTGGCTTAAAGGTAAATGAAGGAATAGGCTGGTTATTTTTATCCAAAACTTTACTTACATCACTCAAGTCAATATTTACAGGCGTCTTGGTCGCATCAGTTTTAGTCACTACCACGTTTACACTACCTCCAACGGTTTGTCCGTCACCATCTTTCATCGTAACACCCGATGGAATATTTACAGTTGCTTTTTCTTGCACTGTTGATGTAGTCGAAGTAGCTGCGGTAATAGGTGCTGAAGTTGTACCTGATGCAGGAACAGTAGCAGGTTGTTGAACGACAGATACCCCTGTTGGTGGCGCTGCAATTTTGGTCAACTTAACAACTAAGTTCTGATCTTTTGTACTTGTGATTTCTACTGGAGTAATGCTACGCAAGTATCCGTCAGCTTCTGCTATGATAAAAAACTTGATTGGAGCATTTGCACTAGGAACGCTATTGGATTTGGCTGCTAGGGTCAAAACGTTTTGTTTTACTGCTAATGTTTTTCCACCAACGCTATTTACAACTTTGGCTGTATCTGCGCCACCAAGTGTGATTTTGATATTGCTAGGTAAGTCGCCCGCGCTAACATTGCTAGGTTGGAATTGAACTACCACATTTGAGTTGGCTAAGGCAACAGGAAGTTTAAGTGTTACCCCTTCTAGTGGAGGTGTACATGCGTACCACGCACCTGCTAGCATAAAAGCACCTAAAATATATATAAGCTTTTTCATAAGTATTCGTTTTTAATTAATTTTTACCTTGAAATTTCATTATTTACTCAGCTTGTAGGTAATGCTGAAAGTGATATTTGGTACAAATGAGTAGTTTTTGATGTTTTTCTCAATATCTGCGATATTTTGGTCTGTCAAAATCGACTCAATCATACCAGTACGAGGTACTGCCAATTTTGGAGAGCCTGTGTAATACGTGCCCAAATCAACCGAAAAACCTAATTTGTGCTTAGGAATAGCTCTACCAAAACCAAGTCCTAGGTAAGGACGTACTTTGTTACCTGAAACAATCAAACGAGCCGTTCCAAATTCTTCTGCATCCAACTCTACATCTTTCGCCAACTTAAAGCGTCCAGTTTTTTGAGCAGGCTCTACATCTACGTAAAAGTCTCCACTACCATAGGATACACCACCTACTAATTTGAAAGAACTTTTCTTGAAAGGATGCCAATCAACCTTTGCTCCCAAAAGCATAGAAGTAACTGTTGGATTGATCAAAACATCTGAAGCTCCGTCTCCTAGGTTTACTTTAATGGGGTTTTTTACGAAATTTTTACTGTCTAAAAATTCAGCTGAGATACGTAAATTAAACTTGCCAGGTTTTAGTTGTCTTGCTAAACCTGCACCAAAGCCAAAGCTGCCAAATTGGAGATTAATAGAATTTCCCAGAGCAGGTTTGTCACTCTGTGCAGTCGCAGCATTGCCCACCAAAAGAGCAGAGAGGATTAAAAGGTAAAACTTTTTCATACATGAGATTTTTAAAATGAGACTTAATAAAGCACGCTCAAATATCATTCTAAAAATTCTAAGGATGGTACTTAAAGGATACAAAACTGAATGGAAATTTATTTTTCGGAGGATAAAAACCAAATAGGTCAAAAAAATATCTTTTTAGTTATATTTTTTTGAAAATAAAATTGTTTAGAAAAAGAGGTGTTTGTATTGTATTGATAATGAGGGTATTATGATTTGGAGGAGGCTTTTCTACTCAATACTGAGTAGAAGATTACTAAAAAACTACAAAAATAAAAAAGTCCAGCCTTTCGACTGGACTTTCCTTTTTATGCTTATTCCCACTCAATTGTTGCTGGTGGTTTTGACGAAATATCATAAACAACACGGTTCACACCTTTTACTTTATTGATGATGTCGTTAGAGACTTCAGCCAAGAATTCATAAGGTAAATGACACCAGTCGGCAGTCATACCATCTACAGAGGTTACTGCACGAAGCGCTACTACTTTTTCGTATGTACGTTCATCGCCCATTACACCTACCGATTGAATTGGTAGTAAAATTGCACCCGCTTGCCATACTTGGTCGTATAGTCCTTTTTCTTTTAGTTTACCAATGAAAATAGCATCTACGTTTTGAAGAACATCTACTTTTTCTGGTGTAATATCTCCAAGAATACGAATAGCCAAACCTGGACCAGGGAAAGGATGACGACCCAAAATATTTGGATCAATTCCTAAAGTCTTACCAACCAAACGAACTTCATCTTTGAATAAAGTATTGAGAGGCTCAACAACTTTCAATTTCATGTAGTCAGGTAAACCACCTACATTGTGGTGAGATTTGATGGTAGCAGAAGGACCTTTTACTGAAACAGACTCAATTACGTCTGGATAAATAGTACCTTGCCCTAACCATTTTACATCCTCAATTAAATGAGCTTCTTGGTCAAAAACATCAATAAATGTTTTACCAATGGCTTTTCTTTTTGCTTCAGGATCCGACAAGCCTGCTAATGCTGTATAGAATTGTTCTTTGGCATCAACGCCTTTTACATTCAATCCCAAGTTTTTGTAAGATTCGAGTACCTCTTCAAATTCGTTTTTACGAAGTAATCCGTTATCTACAAAAATACAATATAAGTTTTTGCCAATAGCTTTGTGAATCAACACAGCTGCAACTGAACTATCAACGCCTCCTGAAAGCCCTAATACGACTTTATCATTACCTAATTTTTCTTTCAAATTAGCAACTGTCGAGTCTACAAATGAGTCCGAAGTCCAGTCTTGACTACAACCACAAATGCCAACAACGAAGTTTTTCAACATATCTTTTCCTTCCAAAGAGTGTGTTACCTCTGGGTGGAACTGAATACCATAGGTTGATTCATCCTTGATTTTGAAAGCAGCTACTTTCACTGAATCCGTAGAACCAATGATTTCGAAGTTTTCAGGAACTGACATGATTGTATCACCATGTGACATCCATACTTGAGAGTCTTCCGAAACGCCTTCCCAAAGTTCAGATGATTGAACTTTCGTCATTTTAGCACGACCATACTCACGGTGTCCTGAGTTAAATACTTCACCACCAGCAGTATGTGCCAAAAGTTGTGCTCCATAACAAATACCTAATAAAGGTAATTTTCCTCTGAAAAGAGACATATCCACTCGTGGAGAATCCTCTTCACGTACAGAACAAGGACTACCTGAGAAGATAACTCCTTTTACATCGTCACCAATTTCAGGGATATGATTGAATGGATGAATTTCGCAATAGACGCTTAGCTCGCGCACACGACGTGCAATCAATTGCGTTACTTGAGAACCAAAATCGAGGATTAATATTTTTTCGGTCATGATACTTTGGAATTAGGATATTGATAATTAGGGGTTTAGCCTATCAGCAAGTCCTACGTGTCTAAAAAGAAGGTGCAAATTTCGGAAAAAAATACATAGCTTATTCAAAAATGCTATAAAATATCTTCCTAAAAATGAAGGAATAGTGTCGTATGTCTCTAAAGTATGATGAATTGTACAAGGTTTTTCATTTTTAATATATTTAGTAACAAAAAACGGCATAAAGAATACTTTGTCTTTATGCCATTTTTGTTAAAACTGAAAGTAAATAAATTGCGCTGGCGCCTGATACATACCCATAAACAAGGTAGCAAAGATAATTCCGTAATATAGAAGCCAACGAAACCAGAGTGGTTTTTGGCTAAGTTTTTCTCTTATATGAATACCCCTTTGTGCCCAATGAACGCTTTCCATTATCACAAGTGCCAAGATGACCATGACAAAATTGAGTTCGCCTTTGTTGAGCATCACATTTTTGGCAAAAAACTCACTGTTGCTCAATTGGCTTATCTGTTGTGGTAAATCTGTAAACAAATGACTTACAATGTATGATGCTGTTTGTAAGTCTTTGGCACGGAAAAAAATCCAAGCAAAACTTGTTAGTCCAAAAATTGTCAATACCTGAAGAATATTGTATAATGTTGGCCATGTAGCTAATCCAAAAGAACGCACAATTTTATTACGAATATCTTTAGTTTGATTAGCAAAAATCAAGTAAATGCCATGAATAGCACCCCAAATTACAAAGTTCCAACTAGCACCATGCCAGATGCCACTTACTAGAAAAACGATAAATAAATTAAATTCTCGACGCCATTTGGACACCCTATTTCCACCTAAGGAAATATACAAATAGTCTCTAAACCAAGTAGATAGAGAGATATGCCAACGACGCCAAAACTCTGAGATTGTTTTTGAGAAATAAGGACGGTCAAAATTCTTCATTAATTCAAAGCCCATTACCTGTGCTGAGCCTAAAGCAATATCAGAATAACCAGAAAAATCACAGAATATTTGAATTGAGAACAAGCAAGTCGCAATAATTAATGGTAAGCCTGTATATCCTTGAGGTTGGTCATATACTTGTCCTACCATAGCGGCTAATCTATCAGCAATTACCACTTTTTTGAACATTCCCCAGGCCATTAATTTGAGCCCATCAGTTACATTTTTATAATCAAAATAATGTTCTTCATGAAATTGATGCAGTACATTTTGTGGGCGTTCGATAGGTCCAGCCACCAGTTGTGGATAGAACATCACGTAGAGTGAGTAAATACCAAAATGCCTCTCAGCTTTCTGATTGCCTCTGTAAACCTCTATGGTATAGCTCATTGCCTGAAAAGTATGGAATGATAAACCAATTGGTAGAAGTATTTCTAAATAAGGAATAGGATTTTGAAGAGCAAAACCTTTGAGTAGCCAAGTGATATTTTCGTTGATAAAATTATAATACTTAAAAACGGCCAAAACACCGATATTGGCAATAAGACTCATAACTAGAAACCACTTTCGTTGATTACCTTCGCTTTGTTCTATAAAGATACCCGCATAATAGTCAACGATAATGGTAAAGCCCAAAATAACCATATATATGGGCACAAATGCCATGTAGAAATAACATGATGCGATCAGTAGCCAAAGCCATCTGAATTTGTGAGGTAACAAGAAATAGCCAATCGTCACGATTGGGAAAAACACTAAAAATTCAATTGAGTTAAAAAGCATAATGTAAAAAATACCTGTAGGGGAGCCCCCTACAGGTTGTTGATTTCTTCTTCTGAGAGTCCAGTGAGTATTTTAATATTTTCAATACCGAGACCCATAACCTTTGCTTGACGAGCAATATGTCGTTGTTCTTCTTTTTTTCCTTCTAAAATACCTTCTTGGATACCCTTTTCTAATCCTTCTTGAATTCCTTTCTCCATGCCCTCTTGGATACCTTGTTCTAATCCTTTTTCAAGCCCCTCCTGAATTCCTTTTTGAATTCCTTTCTCCATACCCTCTTTCAAACCCTCCTTCAAACCCTCTTGCATACCTTTAAGGACTCCTTCTTCATGGGCAGTTTCCACGGCATAGTCGTATGTGGCTTTGTTATCCCTAAACACTTTGAGACTGTATTCGTACCTTTCCCAATCTTCTCTATCCATTTTGGCTAGTTCGGCTACTTCAAAGGCATGGGTAAATACTTCATCTTTAAATAACTCTGGTATGTTCTGAAAGTCTTCTAGGTTTTTGATGAAATACAACCACTTATCTAGTCTGGTAGCCAATTCATGTTCTTCTTTTTTAAAATTAGGCATTTCAAGATAGATATAAGTCAACTTATCATAAAAGACCTTTCCATGCTGATTTTTGAGATTGATGGTATGTACAACCTCTGATTTTTCAGGTTCAGATTCGTAATCATCAAAAGTGAAATCCAGCACGCCAATACAGTACACCGCTTTGAGATTGTAATTCCAGATACCTTTTTCGGCTTGCTCCCGAATGGGAAAAGTCGAGTAGTAAATAGTCCTTTCTCTGAAATAATTCTGTTTGGCTTTTTGTAACTCTACGATAAACTTTTCACCATTTTGATTTTCGCAATAGATGTCATAAATGGCTTTTCTGTCATAAGGCGTAAAGCCTAATTGTTCATTGTTTTTGAAGGTGAGTTCTACTATTTGGTCTCTTTCGGGCAAAAGGGAGTTTAGGAAGTCAATAAGTTGTGGCTTACTGGCTTCTTCACCAAAGATTTTTTTGAACCCGAAGTCCGTAAATGGATTAAGATATTTTGCTTTCATGTTTATAAAGGAGTAGTTCTAAAATTCAAAGTTAGATAATTTTTATGACTTACTCTTTATAATCATAGAAGCTTGATTTCCATCTGTTTGAGCTAGAAGTCAAAACTATCCAATAATTCTACAATCCGATAGGTCCAAATCTTGCGTCCTTCAGCATTAGGGTGATTTTGAGAATCAAAATATAAAGCATCGTCCATTACACCAGTTAGGCTATTCCCAATAATTGGGCAAAATAAGGTATTATTCAACACCGTTTCATACTGCTGAACAGCCTTTTGATTTTGTTCGAAATACCCCTCAGAACAACTGCCTATTACCCAAAACAGTTTTGCTTGTTTTTGGGTAGCGTATCTGTTAAAGCTATTTACTTCTTCGATTTGTTGATTCAGCGTGCTATCTACTACCAATGCGGGTAAAGAATTCTTGATATAAGGGGGCTGTCCCAAATGCGAAACTAAATCACCTTTTGTATCAAAACCCTGACTGGTATAAATATTACTAAAAGAGGATTCTTTAGAAATATGAGCCATATCCCATAAGCTTAAAAAAAAGGACTTTGAGATATACCAATAATAGGCTAAACGTCCATTCAAACGCTCTGAAAATGTAAATGAAGAACGCCAATCACGGGCCTCAGAGAGATAGTCGCCCGTAATTAATTGAGGAAGAAGATTCCCTTTTTGAGAAGTCTGGTAATCGACCACCAATAACACGATATCGTTTGGCTGAAGATGACCTTCGAGTTGTTTTAACATAAAACTACTTCCCAAATCAGAGTCAAGTGCCATGTTTACAACAGGCAAATTAAAATCATTATGTAAAATAGTGCTATTGATGCCAAAAGAAGCCGACGAGCTTCCCGTAATGATGATGCGAGGAGACGGTGTTTCTTCCAAAAGCTTTTGCTTTTGTAGAATGGCAGCATGATAACAGTTTTTTGAAGAAGGTATAAAATTGAGATAAGTAAACACAATTAACCATAGAAATACCAAAGCACCTACTAGGTACTTTATGATTTTGAGGATGCTTGGGTACAGGTTATATGCGTACTCTAAATACTTCACAGAGTCGATGTGTCAGAAAATATAATGTATTGATTTGACAAAAATAGCATAATATAACAGATGCCAACCTATTTCTTTTTAAAATAAAACCGAATGCCATGATATGCTTAAATTATATTAAATGAGTTGATGTTTGAGGATACGAAACATTTGTTTTTTATTTGTAGATTGAAAAGTAAACGTAATAAGTTTTAACCTTCATTATGATTTAGTAATCTGCTCATAAACTTTGTTTGTAGATTCGAATAAATTTGGGTGTTTTAGAAAATCTCAAAAAATACCCCTACGATATCAGCTTTCATGCTTGAAACACTTGAATTATGACTAATTTCCCTAGATATATCTCCAATCGTATTCAAAATACAGCATCTCAATCTTTTTCGGCCACAGTTACCAAAATCGGCATAGGCAGCATTGCTTTGGGATTGATGGTTATGATTATTGCCTTTGGTATATTGTTTGGTTTTAAGGATGCAATTCGACAAAAACTCTTTAGTATTACACCCCACATTCGTGTAGCCAAATTTTCGGCTAATGAATCTTATGAGGAATATCCTATTACGAAACAAACTGATTTGTATCGTCATTATAAAAATATTCCCGACATAAAGCATTTACAGGTATCAGCTCAGAAAGCAGGTATTTTAAAAACACCTGAGGAAATGTTAGGCGTGGTGATGAAAGGCATTAGCAGAGATTTTGATACAACCAATTTCCACTCTGTCATGATTGCGGGAAAGCCTATTCAATTTAACGATACCACTTATTCAAAAGATATTTTGATTAGTAAAATCATTGCAGACAAGCTAAAATTGGATGTTGGTGATAACGCAATTATTTACTTTTTGAACGCTCCAGATCGCCCTCGAAAATTGAATGTTTCTGGAATCTATGAAACAGGTTTGGAGGAATTTGATAAAACCTTGATTATCGGTGATTTAGGATTGATTCAAAAAATAAATGGTTGGGGCGCTGATTCCGTTGGGTCTTATGAGATATACTTGAAAGATTTCGACGCCATACAAGCTTCGTCGAAAGTAGTTCAGGATAAAATGCAACCTGATATGAAGCTCGAAAAGGTGACAGATAAATTTATGGGTTTGTTTGACTGGCTTGGAATGTTGGATCGAAATATGGTGATTTTTCTTACCCTAATCTTGTTTGTGGCTTGCTTCAACATGATTTCGATATTACTCGTGCTCATGATGGAACGTACTCCTATGATTGGACTTTTTAAAGCACTTGGTAGTTCCAACTGGCAAATTCGTAAGATATTCCTTTGGAGTGGCTTTTTGATGATTTTTAAAGGTATGGTTTACGGCAATATTATTGGTATTGGCTTTTGCCTTCTTCAACAATATTTTAAACTTATTCCACTTGATCCTGCCAACTACTACATGAACACCGTCCCAATAACCATGAATTGGGGTGTCATTTTGCTTCTTAATCTCGCAACAGTGTCATTAGTGTTGTTTGTTTTACTAATTCCGACCTTCGTTATTACAAGAATTCAACCTATTAAAGCCATTATTTTTAAGAAGTAAAAAAGATTGATTGTGACTTTTTCATGAATAGTCGTCAGATACAGTAGAAGGTACATATTCCTTCCTGCTATTATTGATCACTTAAACAGTATCCTCATGAAAAAGTTCTCTTTGGCTGTATTGGCTATTTTTATAGCCAACTGTTTTCCTATTGCCTCTATTTCACAAGCGCAAACTTCACCTTGGAGTATTGGTGTAAAAACTGGTTTTGGTTCTATTATCGGCGATGGACAGGCATTCACAGGTAGTTTGACCTATGGGATGTTTATCGAAAAAAGAATGACTGAAAAGTTTTCGTTAAATGCTAGTTTTGATTTCGGTTCTATAGCGACCAATGCTTATTCTGGATATACTTATACAGGTAAAACAAGCTTTTTCCAGACGGCAGTCTTAGCGAAATATCAACTTGGGAAAGGAGAGGGGAAAAAGCCTACATTCTCGCCATTTGTTGGTTTGGGCGTGATTGCATATAACCCACAGGTTAGTCAAAATGGCGCAGTCATTCGTTATGCTGATGGTACTGCAAGTAGCCCTGAAGGTGTAAATGACTTGATTATTCCATTTGGATTTGAGGTAGGGTTTAAACTTTCAGAAAAAGCAAAACTTTCGTTTGTAGCACAGTCAGGATTTGCTTTTACAGATCGCTTGAATGGCACTGTAGGGGTAAGTAACCCTTCGGCTAGTATGCCTGATGGTCATAAGTTTGTGGGCAAAATTAGCGATGTTTCAGGTGCTTCAAGTAATGATTTTACGAGTTTCTTTGGCCTTAAATTAGGGTTTTCTATTGGAGATAAAACTGATAAATAATTGATGTAGGATTACGTATAAGGGGATAGGGTGCTTACTTTATCCCCTTTTTGTATGTAATGCTAATTCAAAAATCAATAAAATGGCTTGGTTCGAAAGAGCTTCAAAGTCTACTACATCGACTGAATTTAGTAACAGCGCGTCCTCTGCGTGTAATAGCCTATCTTGAACCTCGAAAGCACCATCAACCACATACACTAAGATATCTTTATGGTTATTGCTTAAAGATACTTCGCCTTTTTGCCTTCCATCAAACTGTCCTATCCACGATGACGCAGGTATTGGTAGTAGTTCATTTTTACTCACCTGAATCGAAATATCTTTAAGTTCTTCTGCTAGTACATTGGAATATTTTGCAATAAAAAATGTGACCATTTCATCTTGATAAGGATTAAGTATCTCAGAATATAGGTTTGCTTGCAAAGAAAATGTTTGATGCTCTTCAATACATTTTTGTCCTATTCGGGTATTTTCTACATATAAATCACCAATGTAGGGAATAATCAAGATAGAGTGGACGGAAGAAACAGGTAGACTAAATGTGCAGTTTGGCAAAAGCAATACCTTTTCTACATATTCTAGCTCGTAGTTTTGTGTTTCACCTTTTTCCCAAATATGAGTCTTGTGAAAGGTTGGTGTTTGCGTATGTGGTTGCATATCGGACAGAATGATACGCCCTTCAGTTTGTGTAATCATAGCTGTCAAATAATGGTTGAAGTAGCTTTAAACGAACTAATATTGAGTAAGGGTTGTAAGGCAATCAAATCAGTCTCTTGCTCTTCTTGAATTTGAGCCGAATGACTTACCAAGAGTTGGTTTCCAATGGTATCTATCCATAAAAGTGGTTTGCTATAAAAATAGATAGCTACTCTGTGTTGTTGTTTGTCACTAATATGTGATTGAATAATTTCAAATCTGAAGTTTTCAAACGACAAACAAAGCTTGCCAAATGCGTTAGTGACTTCGGGAACAACTCCGTTAAGCTGCTGAATGTATCCAACAGCTGCAGTACTTACCAAAAAATGAAGCTTTTCTGCTTGCGGATTTTTCTCAAGAATTTCATGATAAGTTCTAAACTTGCCTTCTTGGTTATACAATTGTGCTTGCATAAAAAACTCTTGATGAGTATCATCAAACACATACTTGTCCCAAAGCTTGGTAGAGTTAGCGTCTATGATTTTACGATAACATAGTTGAATGATTCCTTTGGACATGGTTGTTTTCTAGGGATTAGGGGACAGGGTATAGTTGTTAGTTTATCAAAAAGTAGAAAAAAAAGTTCAACACCGAGTAGATAGGGTGTGTAGCAATTTTTTCTACTTGCCTCTTGCCTCTTGCCTCTTGCCTCTTGCCTCTTGCCTCTTGCCTCTTGCCTCTTGCCTTATGCTGAAACTACAATATTATGTGTTAAGACATAGCCGTCGGTGGTATTACCTGTAACAGTTGACATTTCGTAAGTTACACCATCTCCAAAAACGTTATCTTTTGCATTGGTAGTATCTGCTTGCCCATGGCTAGCATACACACCTTGTGCATATACAATTTTAGAAATATCTTCAGGAAATGCGATTTGTGTAACCAATAATGACGTTCCCGAACTGTTGTACACATGGACGTGAATATGTGTAGCTCTACCTGAATACCAACCAGGGTAGATACTCGTAAAAGTAACCAAACCTGTGCTATCTGTAACTTGGCGACCTCTCAGAAAGTGTACTGTTGTATAATTAGTAGCTTGCATGCCAGTACCACCATATTCTGAATAGTTGCCAGCTGCATCGCAATGCCAAATGTCTACAATAGCATTAGCTAAACCAGCACAACTTGCATTTTTATTTTGGATATTTATCTTAACCGTCAATTTGGTTCCAGTACGATCAGAAGTAATATTGTTTTGTACTAAAGACGAAGGTGTTTTAGTAGGAAAAGGTCCTTCTGTCTCAGATGGAGTACTTGTACAGCTTGTATTTGTCGAGCCACTAGTTGTCGTTGATGACGAGCTAGAGCTACTTGAGCTTGATGTAGGGTCTACACTTTCAGTTTTGCATGCTACGATTTGTGCTGTTACTAAACCCAAACCTGCTCTTTTCAAAAAATCAATTCTTTTCATAACACAGTTGTTTATTAGATTAGATACCTATTTCGAGATATGTCTTGTTACTTTACTTTCATGACCTAGTTTAAGCATGAAGCGTTACGAAAAGGCATATTTTTGAGGTGAAGAATAAAAATGTGTCGGTGAAAGATATGTTTTGAAAAGAAATAAACGGATGCCTACAAGAATATTTTTAATCTAAACCTTTTAATCTTGCCAGTAATACCTTTTCGTAAGTAGGACCGAGTGGAATTTCAAAATTGGGCAAATACACTACTTTATTCCGCAAGGCTTTAATTTTATTGAAAGAAATAATATAGGATTTATGTACCCTGATAAAGAGTTTTTCTGGCAATTTGAGTTGTAAATTTTTCAATGTCATACGAGCAACAATAGGTTTACCTGTTGTACAATGAATTTTTACATAATCATCAAGGGCTTCTACCAAAATAATATCTTCAAAAGCAATTTGATGTAAACTATAGTCGGCTCTGATTTGGAGGTATTCAGGTATATTTTCTTCTTCTTGGGTGCTCAATATTTTTTCATAATATAATAAGGCTTTTTGACAAGCTTGCTCAAAACGTTCGGGTGTGATGGGTTTTAGTAAATAATCAATCGCTTGAAGATTAAAACCTTCCAAAGCAAATTCGCTAAAAGCCGTTGTGAAAATGAGCATGATAGGTTGTGGAATACTTTTGAAGAAATCAATACCAGAAATGGTAGGCATATTGATATCTAAAAAAATTAAATCAACCGCGTGGTTCTGCAAAAAAGATGTGGCTTCGGAAGGTTTGGTAAAAGTTTGCACAAGGTTGATATTAGAGTTTCGCTTGCACAAGCTACCTAGTACCTTCAAAGCTGGTGGTTCATCGTCGAGGGCTATGGCTTTTAAAGTGGGCATTTCAAAAGGGATTAGCGGTATTGGGCATTAGTCCTTCGTAAATTACGAGTGTGGAATTCTTTATTTATTCAACTCCAACGATAAGGATGCCGAAAAAAGATATTGATTATGATTGATTACCAAACAATTTTTGTTGGGGTAATTTAGTTCTAATCGTTGCTTTGTGTTTTGCAAACCTACTCCAGTACTTTCTTTGGGTAGAATATTGGGGTGGATTTTATTTTCTACTAAAAGAGATAAAAGCCGTTCTTGAATACTCATATGTATCGTGATTGGAGAATCCTCTTCTGGTGAAATGCCATATTTAAAGGCGTTTTCAATAATCGAAATCAGTAATAAAGGCGCTATTTTTAAAGAGTGGCTATTTCCCTCTATTTTAAAATCAATTTGTGCGGTATCTCCCAATCTCAACTCTTGAAGAGCAACATAGTTTTTGATGTAAGTAAGCTCTTTCTCCAAATCAACCAAATCTGCATGGGCATCAGAAATCACATAGCGCATCATATTTGATAATTGTAATACTGCTTTACCCGATTGTGGCGCCTCTTCTTCAATACACATGGCATAAACACTATTGAGAGAATTGAATAGAAAATGTGGGTGAATTTGCGCTTTGAGATATTTTAACTCTGCATCGGTTTTGGCTTGTGTAAGCGCATATTGAAACTGACGAGTACGAAATAAGGTCGTAAAAAGAATACCCAACAAATATAAAATCATGGATTTTCCAAAATCAAAAATAATACCTGGGGGATTCATAGGACCATGATGACCCATATCTGGATGATTAGATGGTGGTGGAGTAAGGTGTATTAGATGTGGGGGAGGAGGTAAAATCCTATTTTGTGATTCACCAAGAATCATAGGCCAATTGATTTGGTTTGAAATAACATAAATAAAACCAAACAGCAATAGCAGTATCCCTAAAAACGAAAGATATTTCTCGGTGAGATATAGGCGAGGTGTAAACCAATAATAGTTGGCATAAAAGCAACCAAACATAAGGGTGTACGAAAAAAGATTGCTCAGTTCGTGTGGATTACGTTTGAGCATTTCCCAAGCTAGAAGGTCTTCGGGAGTAAATATATATATCAGTCCAATAAACGAAAGGACTGGAATACTTTGCAATAGAATGGTCGAAAGTCGCTGTTTCATATTGCAAAGTATTGATAATTTTTTAGATGCTCAAGAACCCTATTTCACTATCCAACGATTGAGGGTATTGTGTGGGCTTTCTAGTACAATTTTGTAGAAATTTGAAGCGGGAATATCTTTGATAATCAAATGCTCCTGCGTCAAATCTGTCGTTCCGATTAGTTGATATTGGTCTTCGCCACCTTCTTCAAAATGATTTGTTGTGCTCAACCAAATTTTCATTTTGCCTTGCTTTTCCAATGCTTTCCAAGATACTTCCAGCTGATTATCGAGTAGTTTTACTTCTGGCAAAATTGCCGAAACAGGTCTGTTGAGTGCTACGCCATCTATTTCAAAAGCTTGTTTTTGAGGAAATTTAATGTTCATAAAATGGGCAATACTCGGCATAATATCCACTACTGCTGGTTGGTATTCCTTAAAATAGGTATTAAGGTTTTGTGCATTTGTAGTCATCCATGTAGTACGCTCACGCTCAGATTGTCCTCCGTGGTTACGACCCGTTTGGGCATCACGTCCGTGGTCGGTTGTGATAAAGATTAACCATTTTTCTTTATGCTTTTTCTCTCTTTCTTGAATAGCACTCCACACTTTTCCTACTTGTTGATCTACATATTCGATGGCCTTTTGCATTTGTGGGCTATCGCCATATTTATGTCCCATATCATCCGAGTATTCCATATATAACCAAGTCATATCTGGAGCATTTTCAAGAATACCTTTTTGTGCATCATCGCTCACTTTTTCATCAATCTGATGAATATACCAACGTTCTTTGTCATGCTTATAAGTCGCAGTATCTAACTCATAACCATCAGAATGATAGTCAACTTTGAGTTGCTTGGTTTGTGCCAAACCATCGCCGACGAGCTTGGTACGATTGTCGAGCCAAGTAGAATATACCGCAATTTTTTTCTGAGGATACTGTTCTTTGAAGAATCTAAAAATGGTCCAATAATTATAATTAGGCGCTTTGATATCGTTGTTCCATACGTTATGTTTATTTACCCAAGTACCCGTCAAAAGGCTATTATAACCAACTGCGGAGATCGTTGGAGTTTGAGAATAAGTCCCTTTTTGACCACCCACATACGCACGTTTAAAACCGCCAACTTTAGCAATTGCCGAAAGGTTTGGAGTTTGTGCTTTTTCAATCACATCGGCAGGAATCCCATCTACAATGATAAATACCGCCTTCGGTGTTAATTTTTGAGCAAAAGAAAAAAGAGTATTTAAGAGAAAAAATGGAATGAGTAAACTGTATTTTTTCATAAAGGTAGTATCGTTATGGTAAGAAAATTGAGTAATGAAAAGTTTAAGCTACAAAATTGAGAAAGGAATGAGGTAATTTTCAAAAGGTTTGGATTAAGCTTAGATTAATTTAGTAGTTCCCTAATTTACAAAGTGTTTTTTATCTAGTAGATAAAGCCTAAATTTGGCTGATATAACGAATAACTTATCATTTAATCTTAGAGTTTTTTATTATATAATCTATTGAAAATGAAATATTTGTATTTGTTTTTCTGAAATCCTATTGTTTGAGCCGCAGGCGAGTTTAGGATTTCTTGACTTTCTTTTGCGGCCGCCGCGCGGTTACTTTTCTTGTGTCAAGACAAGAAAAGTAAAGAGTGTCAAATAGAAATTTTGTTTGTTTCAACAAATGTCAAATGAAATTTTAAACATATCTCTTCCCTGCTTATATCATCAAAATACTAAAAATCCCAGAGCCTCATGTTTATACTCAATGCCCAAAATTCGATAGCTAATCAATTTTTAGCAGAAATGCGAGACATCACTGTTCAAAACGACTCTATGCGATTCCGTAAGAATATGGAGCGTTTGGGTGAAATTTTGGCGTATGAAATCTCAAAAACCTTAGACTATCAGCCAGCAAAAGTACAAACACCACTGGCAGAAGCATCAACGGAATTATTAACAGAGCAGCCTGTTTTGGTAGCAATTCTTCGTGCAAGTTTACCCTTCTATCAAGGTTTTTTGAATCTATTTGATAAGTCAGAAAATGCCTTTATTGGAGCCTATCGTGGCAAACATCGAGCTGATGAAACTTTCGATATTCAGATGGATTATCTGGCTTGCCCTTCATTGGAAGGCAAAACAGTGATGTTGGTAGACCCTATGTTGGCAACTGGTAAGTCCTTAGTAAAATCCTATCAAGCACTTTTACAATATGGTAAACCCGCCAAATTGATTATTGCCGCTGCTATTGCTGCCCCTGAAGGGTTGGCTTATATTCAAGAACAGATACCAGAAGCATCACTATTTATAGGAGCCAAAGACGAACGCCTCAATGAGAAATTTTATATTATTCCTGGTCTTGGCGACGCTGGTGATTTGGCATACGGTGGGAAACTGTAAAGCCAAAAAACTGGGTAAAAGATAGAAAATTCCATCGGCAAGTACTCGTAGTTTGCTTGCTGATGGAATTTCAAAATCCTATTTCTGTATTGAAGCTTTTATAATTCTACAATATTAATTTTTCTCCATTTTACCCTGATTCCACCGCCAGAGTGAATTTGTAAAGCAATCGAGCCTGAGCGAGAGCCGATTTTTTCATCATCAAGTGTAATCATTTCCACGCCATTGAGCCATGTGGTTACTTTATTGCCTACTACCTTGATTTTCATGGTATTCCATTCGCCCATTTTCAGCGCTTTGTCTTTTTCCTCAGCTGGCTTTATCAACCAACCTCTGCCATAAGATTCGTAAATACCACCAGTTGAGTGCCCTGGAGGTGCTACTTCTGCTTGCCAACCGCTAATTTTGGTTCCTTCGATACTCGAATGAAAAAATACCCCGCTATTACCATCGGCTTCTTGCAAAAATTGAAGTGTCAATTCAAAATCCTTGAAGGTTTTATCTGTTGCCAGATAACCATATTCTTTGTCGGGACCACTTTCACAGATGAGCAACCCTTTTTCTACGTACCATTTTTCGGTTCCATAGATTTTCCAACCGCTAAGGTCTTTTTTGTTGAATAATGATTGTTTTTTTTGTGCAATACCAAAACTGGCGCACGCTACCCACATGAGTAGGAGGAGAGATACTTTTTTCATAGTTAAAATTGGGTATAAATTGAGTAAATGAGTTAAGCGACCAAGTAATGAAGCGCTGAAAATGTTCAATGGCTTACACGCAAAAGTGTCGCTTACTTGAAAGGAAAATTAAAAGATAGAACGTTATAGAATATCCTTTTCTGTGGTAGTATAAAAAAAGGCAAAGAGGAATATATCTCATCTTTGCCTTTTCTTCAAAATTATCTTGTCAATCTGTAAATCAATATAGCAGTGCGCTTGATTAAGGCAGGAAGCTCTTTGATATTGAGGGTTTCGCCAGGGGCATGTGCGCCTTTTCCCGATGCACCTAGTCCATCCAAACAAGCTACATATTCTGCCACATACGAAATATCACCTGCACCTCTCGAACCTGGGTCGCCAGCCTTTACTTCGCCATAGCCCAAATCTTTACTTACTTGATTGAGTTGTGCTAAAATTTGCTCGTTGGCCGCGGTTGGTTCCATCGCAGGAATACCATCTGAGAAACTAATCTCGGCTTTTGTTTCGGTAAGATTTTTGGCTACAATAGCCTTCATAACCTCACGTGCCTTATTTTTTTGGGTTTCGGTCAAAAAGCGTAAGTCGCCATTTACGACTGTTTCTGGTGAAATAATATTGGTTTTTCCTACTGCTGAACCATTGGCTTTTCCTTCGTTGTATTTGATTTCGGCACCGCCTAAAATCATGCCTGGGTTAAAAGTGAGATATTTTTCAGAACTCAATTGCTCTCTAAATTCATTTAGGATACGTGCTGCTTCATAAATTGAGCCATATCCCATTTCTGGACTAAATACTCTTGACGAATGCCCTGTTTTTCCGTAGGTTTTCAATGACCAACCACTTGCACCACGACGAGCTGTTGCCACGGTGTGTAAGCCCACAGCCGTTTCGAATGCCAATGCTACATCATGTGTTTTGGCTCGGTCAATAAAATCTTTACGACTCACAGAGGTTGGTTTGCCTGCGCTTTCCTCATCGCCCGTAAAGTATGCTGTGATGGTGGCATTATCGAGTAGCTTTTGAGCTTGTAATGCTTGAAGTGCGGCTATGACTACGACATCGCCTCCTTTCATGTCATTGACTCCTTGACCTGTGACAGTTGAGTCATTGATATAGGTATAGGGAGAAAAAGTCATTTCTTTTTCAAAAACGGTATCTAAGTGACCAATCAAAAAAAGCTTTTTACCTGCTTTTCCTTTTTTCTCAGCCACCAAATGCCCTGCTCGTTTGAGCGAATCAGGTAGATTGACCCAAGTGGTGGCAAAGCCTATTTTTTCAAATTCTTTTTTAAAAAGATCACCAACTTGTTTTACTCCAGCAGTGTTGAGTGTGCCACTATTGATATTTACAGCATCTTTCAATAATTGCTCGGTTTGAGCAAAATGAGCATCAATATACTGAGCAATTTTTTGTTCAGTCGGATTTAGTTTTTGTGCTTGTGTGCCAAAACTCAAGCCCAAAGCAAGGAGTGAGGGAAGTACGATTTTTTTCATCTAATTTAGAAAAGCGTTTGTTGGTTAAGAATTCAAATACCTAATATAGCTTATAATGGTATTTTTGACAATAAAATAGGTTTTTTCAACGCTTACTTTACTGGATATTTTATTAGAAATTGATTATAAAATGTGTTAAATTAACTCTGAGTAAGTACTTTCGTCCTCTTTTTACGTTTTCAAGCTCCAACACGTAACCATTGTTTCGTATCTGGACTAGAATTTCCTCCCCACTCACTGACTTAACTCAAGGCTTATGAGAATTTTATTAATAGAAGATGAGGTAAAAACGGTTAGAATTATCCAACAGGGTCTCGAAGAGCAACAATACGAAGTAGATGTTGCCTACGACGGTCCGATGGGTTTTCAGTTAGCCTCACGCCATCCTTACAGTTTGATTATTACTGATATTATTTTGCCAGGCTTCAATGGGCTCGAACTATGTAAAAAACTTCGGGAGGCTCAAATCGCCACGCCTGTCCTGATGCTTACGGCATTAGGTACTACCGATGACAAAATTGTGGGGCTCGATGCTGGAGCCGACGATTATCTTGCGAAACCCTTTGAATTTCGAGAGTTGGTTGCACGTATTCGAGCACTTACACGTCGTGGTAGTGCGCCTTTACAAACTACCAACGTACTCAAAATTGCCGACCTCGAAATGGATTTGGATATGAAGTCTGTAACAAGAGGTGGTAAGACGATTCCGTTGACAGCCAAGGAGTTTGGTCTGTTGGAATATTTTATTCGTCACCAAGGTCGAGTGATTTCGAAGGTAGAATTAGCTGAAAAAATTTGGGATGTAACTTTCGACACAGGTACTAATGTGATAGAAGTATATGTGAATTTTTTACGTAAAAAAATTGATAAAGACTTTACAGTCAAGCTACTTCATACGCACATAGGCATGGGATACGTACTAAAGGTGATAAATTAGGTAAATCCTTCAGCAATCCAATATATGAATATCCGTCTCAGACTTACATTTCAGTTTATAGCCCTTGTAACCGCCATTATGATTTTGTTTTCGGTAGGGGTGTATTTTTTTAGTAAACTCTATTTAGAAAAACGTTTTTATAAGCGTCTTCAAAATAGCGCTGTTACGACTGCTACCTTACTATTTGAGATTCAAGCGGCAGATACCACGGTACTGAAACTGGTTAATATTTCGGATAAAGAAATTTTGCACGATGAGTCGGTTTCGGTCTACAGCCAAGCAGAACATAAAATTGTATTTTCGACCAATCAGGGTAATACTATTGTGCATGAGCAAGTATTGCCTAAGGTAACAGCCACACAGGCAAGCTCCTATCTTGAGGCTGGCGCGTATCAAATATTTGGTATGTCTGTACAGTTCAAAGGCGTAAATTATTGGATTGTTGTGAGTGCCATAGATGAAGCAGGAAAAGAAGCTTTATCGGATTTAAGGAAAATTTTGATGGTCATGACACTGGTCGCTATTTTGCTGGTGGGGCTGAGTGGATGGATATTTGCCGATAAAGCGTTGGCGCCTATGTCAGCTATTACGCGACAGGTAAACTCTATTTTTCCTAAAAATATTGGAAAAAGAGTTGAGCACCCAGACCGAGAGGATGAAATCGGTTTGTTGGTAGATACCTTCAATCGGTTACTTGATAGGGTAGAACAAACCCTTTTGACACAAAAAATATTCATTGCAAACGTTTCGCATGAACTCAAAAATCCATTAACCAAAATTTTTTCCCAGCTTGAAATAACTCTGCTACAGCCACGTTCGGTGGAGGTATATCAAAAACTTTTATCGTCATTGAAAGATGATACGCGTACTCTTACACAGCTGACCAATACCTTATTAGATTTGGCAAATACAGCAATAGATTCTAATGCCATTGCCAAAACATCAGTACGCATGGATGAGTTGCTTTGGGATGCCAAAAGTCAAGTCCAAAAATGGCATGAAAATTATCAGGTTCATATTTCCTTCCATGATTTTCCTGAGGAGGAAGATGCTTTGGTCTTAAATGGCAATGAAGCAGCACTGAAAGTAGTATTGATGAATTTGATGGATAATGCTTGTAAATTTTCTGAAAACAATACCGTCAAAGTCGATTTCTCAACCAATGGTTATTGGATAAAACTATCATTCTTTAATGACGGTCCAGCAATTCCAGCCAAAGACCTTCCTAATATTTTTGAACCGTTTTACAGAAGCAACGCTACCGCACAATCGGTAAAAGGTCATGGAGTAGGGTTAACAATAGTACATCGAATTACCCAACTGCATAACGGACACATAGACGTAGAATCGTCTTCAGAGGGCACCACTTTCCGTGTAAGTTTCCCAAGTATTTTAATGCCAGTCCCATTGAGTGATTTGTGATTAAGTGTTTGAGTGATTGTTTTAAAAATGGTAAAGACATTATACTTTAGGTCTAAACAACCTAATAAAATCAAAAAGTGGTTAGGAAATCAATTTCTGACCACTTTTTGATTTTAATAGGTTAAACGACACATTTTGGTAAAATTTTGAAAGGTATTTTGGAATAATATCGTCAACTGTAAGAAAGCTGAAATAGATACTATGTTATAGACAATGAAGATGTTTTTATGAATTCCGAAATCAAAAATCTCTAGTCCACAATTTTTAAGGTCGATTTAAGGTTGATTTAACTCCTCTTTAAAAGCGTTACAGTTATTTTGCTCATGTAAAACGAACGAAAACAGGAACTTATAAATGATTGTGGTAACTAATTTTTTCCTTACTTTTTAAAATTGATTCTTAAAACAATCCCAACCATTCATTTTAAAGCAAATTAATAACTATGGAGAATAATAATAATCAGACCTTCTTTAAGGTAGCATTAGGAGTTACAGTAGGTGTTATCGCTTTGTTGAGTTATTTGTTCATCGGTGCTCGTAACGAAACATTCGAATTACAAAAAGCACTTACGACAAAAGTAGAACAGTTGTCGAGTACACAAATCAAATTAGATTCTATCTCAAAATCATTAGATGAAAAAATCAAGGAAGTTGAGATGTTGGGCGGTAATGTTGCCGAATTAGAAAAAGTAAAAGCTCAATTAGAATCGGATAAGAAGAAATTGAAATCAGATTTGAGTTTTTCTATCCAAAAATACGAAGCTAAAATTAAAGAATACGAAACATTTTTGGCTACCAAAGATGAGGAGTTGACCAAGCTAAGAGAAGAAAATGGTGATTTGATGGCTCGCAACAAAAACTTAGAGTCAGAAAAGCAAGCTGCATTGAGTGAAAACGCTGGTTTGAAATCAGATAAAGATAATTTGAGCAAAACGGTAGCTGATTATACCTCTCAAAATGAGGAATTGAAGCGTAAAGTAACCATTGCTTCGGCCATGAAAGCAACCAATGTTGAGGTATATGCCTTGGCGTCTAATGGTAAAGTGCGTGATGGTGGTCGTTACAAAGCTTCTAAAATTGACCGTTTGAAAATCTCTTTTGGCTTAGCTAGCAATCCTGTTGCTGAAAGAAACAACAAAGACATCTATATCCGTATTATGGACGCTACTGGTGCAGTTGTAAGTGCAGATGGTTCGTCAGGAACGATGCAATACGATGGAAAAGAGTTAGGGTTCACGGTGAAACAAAACGTGTTGTTTGAAAACAACGACCAAAAAGTAGATGTAGTTTACGCCAAAGGATCTGCTTACAAATCAGGAAAGTATTCAATCGAGTTATATTCGGAAGGATTCAAAATCGGTACAGGTACTTTTGAAGTAAAATAGTTTTTTGCCCTTTATTTACTGAGTATATCTAGAACGGTGTAGGCATGCTTACATCGTTCTTTTATTAAACCACTAATTGACCTCTTGAGGTCAATTTCTTAAACACAACACACATGAAGACGCTACACATCACATTTCCCAGACATATATCTATTCTTTATTGGATGATTCGTACTAGCGAAGCATTCGAGACGATGCAGGAATTCGTTAGCTTGTTGTGGACAGCCCTTCGTCGTTATCCTTTCTCATTTGTGGGCTTGAGTTATATGTTTTTGAGTATGGCATTTTGTTATTGGCCAATTTCAGGACATTGGTTTGCAGGATTTATGATGATGTCATTGCCTGTAGCGTTGATTTGGGGTGGTTTAGCATCTATTTTTTTATTGGTTAAAAAACAAAGAGTTGTTGCAACGGTAGGTTTAGTGTGGTGTTTGTTGGCGACGCCTTTAGCTCGTAGATTTATGGGTATTGGAAGCGAAAAACCAATGACCGCTTTGCAAGATGCGAATTCGCTCAAAGTGTTGAGTTTTAACAGTGCTAAGTTTGCGGATTTTCCAAGTGATTTTGCGCAATGGAATGAGCTAGATGCCGATATTGCGTGTTTTCAGGAATATTCGCCTAACGCAACCGTTGAGAAAAACTATGCCGAAAAAGCAGTACTATTAGCAGACGATTTGAATGAGGAGGTTGGCTTGGGACTTTTGTCTAAGTATCCAATTGTGAAGAAATACGGACGTATCTGGAATCGTGAAGGGCAGCCCAATATCAATGGTTACATTGTAGCAGATATAGCTTATAAAGGAGATACCGTACGTGTGGTAAATGTACATTTTTGGTCAATGGGAATTCGTATCAACCAAGCGTTTGATGCACTGAAAGAAGGTAAAATCGCAAGCTTTTTTAGAGAGCTAGGCGATAGTTTTGGAAGACTGAAATTTGGATTTGATTCGCGTTATCAACAAATCGATGAGGTGCAAGAATATGTGGCAGGAAGTCGCTACCCTGTAATTCTTTGTGGCGATTTTAATGAAACGCCTTTTGGTTATGCTTACGGAAAAATGAGTTTATTATACAAAAATGCTTTCGAAGAAGTAGGCAAAGGAATGGGTTTTACGCTAAATCGCCAGCCATATTTTGTAAGAATAGACCAACAATTTTATAGCCATCAATGGGAAATTCAAAGCTGTAAAACCGTTTCATCGGTAGGCTTTTCAGACCATTTTCCATTGATGGCACACTACAAACTCAATAAGCCTGTGGAGTTAAACTCACAAGTACTTGTTGCCAAAGTCGACTAAACAGACAAACTCTATATTAATATACTTTAGGTTGTAAGTCCTAGGCATTAGGCAAAAAAGTTTCTATTATTTCATGAGAAACACTTTTAACTCTTAGCCTATGGCATAAAGCCTAGAGCTTAAAGCTGGCAAAATTAATTTTGCCCACTTACTTACATAAATAAGGGATTAGGCAATTACGCCTAATCCCTTTTAATTTAATACCGATAGTTGCCTTTTCAATTGGCATTTGCGACGTCTTGACAAATTGGCTTTTAGGTTATTGCTCAAGACCAAAGATTCTGTTTTTGAGTCATACCCCAGTAAATGGTCGCAATTGATAATAAAGGTTTTATGAATGCGCTCAAAACTATAATCTTTGAGCATATCCTCAAATAGTTTGATTGTACGAGCGAATATAAATCGTTTGCCATCACTCAAATAAACATGAGTGTAATTGCTATCTGCTTGCAGCATGACAATGTCTTCGATAGCGATTTTAATTTTTTGGAATTTAAAGTCAAGGCTGCCTTGAGAGACGATGCAAAAATTTTCAAAACTCATAGCGAAATAATTTTAAGTGTGTTACAATAAGGACAGACTGTAGATAATGTGAGGTTTTTCTTGCTAAAGTTCAATTGGTAATTTTGGTTACAGGGTTAAAAATCACAGAGTTATATAAGTGTTGTTTGTTAGAAATAAGAGAAAAGTACAGTAACAAAGATAGAAGGCTGTATATTAATAAAATGTAAAATTGTGTGAATGTCGGTTTTTAGTATGTGAAAACCGCTTTAAAGTATGTCAAACGGGTTATTTGAAAGATTCGACAAATCCTGTGTGTAATGCTGTATATGGTGTCTGTGTTTCAAAGCTTGCGAAGATATTGATGTGCTTCGCAATACCTATATTGAGATATAAACTATCTCATTGATTAGCAAAAATGTAGCGCCAGATGCGGTTGTATAAAAGTCGTTGTTATTGAGCATAACAAGACTGTAAAATCTTATTGTTTGTGAACAAAACTGACAAAAACCGTGTGAGTTTTAGGGCGGTAAGAGTTTTTGTTATAAAAAGGTAATTGTTTAATTTCAGAAAAACAAGTTTTTTGCCCTTAATAAATTGAATGTAAGGTGATTAATGCTCTTCTAAAATTCTAATGTGAGTTGTTTCCCTTCCATCTCTTGCTCATTGCTAAGGTTTGAGAGCGAAACTCCTAAAAGTCGAATTCCTTTGCTGGGAGGCATGATTTGGTTTAAAAGTTCGTATGAAATTCTTTCAAATAAAGATACATCAAAAATAGGGGAGAGTGTCGTCCGACTACGAGTCACTATTTGAAAATCGTTGTATTTGACTTTCAGAGATACCGTTCTGCCAAATATCTCATGTTTAGTACAATATCGCCATACATCTTCGATTAAAGGTTCAAGCCCAAGCTGTATTTCGGCACGTGCTTCTAGGTCTTGCATAAAGGTATTTTCAGAACCTACCGACTTACGAATGCGTTCAGGATTTACGATTCTAGTATCAATACCTCTGGCAATTTGATAGTAGTAGCGTCCAATTTTTCCAAAATGTTTTATGAGAAAAGACTCTTCGTATTCTCGTAAATCTTTCCCCGTAAAAATGCCCATTTTGTGCATTTTTTGAGCTGTAACCTTTCCAATACCATGAAAGCGGTCAATGTCTAGGGTTTCTACAAACAAAGGTCCTTGGCTGGGTTTTATAATAAATAGACCATCTGGTTTGTTAAAGTCTGAAGCAATTTTGGCCAAAAATTTGTTATAAGAAACTCCAGCAGAAGCCGTTAGTTGAGTTTGCATCTTGATTTTTTCCTTTATCTCAATCGCAATTTGAGTAGCACTCGCTATACCTTTGAGGTTATTGGTTACGTCCAAATAGGCTTCGTCGAGTGAAAGTGGCTCTATTAAAGGTGTGTATTCTGCAAAAATTTCTCTAATTTGATGCGAAACAGCTCGGTAACTCTCAAAACGAGGTTTGACAAAAATCAAATGGGGGCATTTTTGAGCAGCTATCTTGGACGACATAGCCGAACGAACTCCGTACTTACGTGCTTCATAACTTGCTGCCGCCACAACACCACGCTCGCTCGAACCACCCACAGCCACAGGCTTGCCTTTCAGCGAGGGATTATCCCGTTGCTCGACCGACGCGTAAAAGGCATCCATATCAATATGTATGATTTTTCGAGTTTCCACGTTTGAAGTAACAGCCGCTATTTGAGTTAGTATCCTTCTGATGAGTGCCTTCAAATAACAGATATACCATTAACACATAACATCTTCTAACCAGTTTGAAAATACAGTATTAATTTTAATTCCAGAAAACGACTTTATGAATATTTTAGCAATAGATTTTTTACCCGAACTACAATTCCAAGCCTCACGCAGTAGTGGTGCTGGTGGACAAAATGTGAACAAAGTTTCTTCAAAAGTAGAACTTCGTTTTAATGTAGTAAATTCCCAATTACTCGATGAATCTCAGAAAGCTTTGATTTTACAAAAGTTAAAAAATCAAATAAACTCAGAGAATGAGCTCATTGTAGTATCTCAAGAAGATAGAAGTCAGCTTAAAAATAGAGTGCTTGTTATCAAGAAATTCAAGGCGCTATTGGCAAAGGCTTTGACAGTTGCCCCTAAAAGAAAACCTACTAAACCCACGGCCGCCATGATTGCAGAGCGCTTGAAGGACAAGAAGAAAAAATCTGAAAGAAAGACCCAACGAGGCAAAGTAGCGTATTGAGTGGAGAGGTTACAAAATTAACATCTTATTAAAAAACAAAGTGTAAGTATTTGATATTTAGTGAATTGTTTGTTTTGGCTTGCCCAAGCGAGATATGGCGCGCCGAAAACTCAGGTTACAAGGCAAGGTTTTTGTAACTTTGTGGTTTAAAATGAAGTAGACATGACTCCGAAGCAACAAGGATTTTTTTTCCCGCCTGAATGGCATCCACACGTAGCTACTTGGCTGACGTTCCCACATAATGAAGCATCTTGGCAAGGCAACAAACGCCACCTCATGTATTCACAGTATTTTGGTCTTATCAAAGCAATCTCTAAAGGTGAGAAAGTAGGCTTAAATGTCAATGATGAGACGTTGAAAAATTTCATTTTGGGCGAGTTACCAAAATATGAAATCGACCTTAATCAAATCGAAATTTTAGTAAATCCTACCAACGACGCTTGGTGTCGTGACCACGGTCCTGCCTTCTTGATTAATCCCGAAACCAAGGAGCGAATGATTGTCAATTGGGGCTATAATGCTTGGGGAGGAAAATACCCTCCATTCGACGACGACAATAATTTGCCTACAGCTATTGCCAAACATAGAGGTTTGAATTATGTAACGCCAGGTATTATTATGGAAGGTGGCTCGGTAGAATTTAATGGCGCTGGGACGATTCTTACTAGTCGCGAATGTTTGTTGAACGAAAACCGTAACCCACATTTAACTCAAGGACAAATCGAGCAGTATTTGTATGATTACTATGGTGCCGAACAAGTACTTTGGGTAAATGATGGAATTGTTGGTGATGATACCGACGGACATATTGATGATACAGTTCGTTTTGTCAATGAAGATACCGTAATTACGATGGTAGAGCCGAATAAGGCAGATGACAATCACGAAATTTTGGAAGAAAACCTTCAGTTACTCAAGCAAATGCGTTTGTTGAATGGCAAACAGTTGAATATTGTCGAAATTCCAATGCCAACTCCTGTAATGGTAGATGACTTCAGAACGCCTGCTTCTTACGCTAATTTCTTGATTTGTAATGCAGGAGTATTGGTTCCAACGTTCGATTGTAAAAACGATGACGTGGCTTTAGATATTCTTTCTCAGGTATTTACCGATCGTCCAGTAATTGGATTACCGTCTAATAAAATCATTTGGGGACAAGGTAGTTTTCACTGTCTCACACAGCAAGAACCTGCCGTGTAATTTCATAAGGTATCTCTACTTTAGTATTCGTGCAGAATTATATTTAAGTTTTGTGTGTTAGGCAACAGGCATAAGGCAAAGAGTGTTAAATTGTTTTTTAGTAACGATAGATATGTTTTTGCTGAATGCCCATAGCTGAAAGCTAAAAAATTAAATTTGATTTTGCGTACTTACTTTCGTAAAAATAGAGATACCTATAATTTTTTGCACACCATGAAAAAACAATTAGTGTATTTCGCTTCATTTGGACTTGTATGGGCGCTGGGTGCGTGCAAAACCGCCAAGCCTGTTTCTCAATCCACTTCGCAACAAAACACGCCAGTTGCCGAAACAATTGTGAAAACAGATTACCAAACCCGTATGCAAGTAAAGCAATTGAAAGCCGTAGATTTGGAAGAAGATTTATCCTTTGCCGATGAAATAGTGTTAAATTACACGCTCACGGCTGTTGATGACCAAGGGAAAATCGCTCAAGTCGTTACGGGGTCATTTGGGGTAGAGTCTGTCAAAGCAGGACAAATTCTCACTTCAGAGCGCTTCAAACCCATTGAATTGGTTGTTCCAGAAAATGGGAGATTATTGGTTTCGGTAGTGTTAAATGAAATCGACGATTATACCAAAGCTCAAGAGTTAGTCAAAAAAATCAATGAATTTGGAGGTATTGCCAAAATTCCTGCCGTCATGGTAAGTATTGCAGAGTATCAAACACCATTAGCCATCGTGTTTGGTAGTTTGCAAGCAGCAGGTTTAGGGCTCAAAGCCGCCGAACGTTTTGATAAAGACGACCTTTTAGGGCAAAATACTTTTCAATTGTCAACTCAGGAACTGAAATCAGGTAAAGCACTTTATACCATCCCGCTGGTATTTAAGGGAGAACACCTCAAAAACTCGTTCCATTATGAGCTAACGTATGACCTACAACTCAAACTAATCAAAACTAGTATGCAGAAATCATCTTCCAACTAAGTGGAGCATGATGGGTCACTGCCATGACTTAATCTCAATTTTATTGTTATTTTTGTTTTTTTTGTACAATATTCCACTGTGCTTGCCAGTTAAAATGAACAAGTCAGGAAAGTTTTTCTGATTTAGTATGAATGAAAGAATGAACAAGTTATTTAAAATATACACGGTCATAGCTGCCTCTTTTGCATTGGCGACTCATGAGCAAATGGCTCTGGCGCAAAGCGAAGTGCCTGCTATTACTATAGGATCAAAAACTATTAGTTCAAGAGACCTTGAGCTTACCTACAAAAAGCTTGTCCAGAATGACAGCGTCAAGAAAGAGAACTCTAGAGCATTTTTACAAGATTTTATCAATTACAAACTAAGTGTATTTGCTGCCGAAAAAGCTGGGTTAGATACATCCAGAGCATTTGTCGATGAGCTAGATACGTACCGTAAAGAATTAGCTTTGCCATATCTGACAGATAAAGCGATGCTTGAAAAGTTGATTCAAGAGGCGTATGAGCGTATGAAAGAGGAGGTGCGAGTAGCACAAATCTTTATTCCGATAAGTTCACATGCCACTCCCGCAGATACATTAGCAGCGTATGATGAAATCAAAAATCTTCGTGTTCGAATTTTAAGAGGCGAGGCTTTTGAACAAATTGCCAAAGATTATTCTAAAGATCTTAAATCTGCCCCTCGTGGAGGCGATTTGGGCTATTTGGCGGTGCTAGACAACAACTACGTTTTTGAATCTGCGGCTTATAATACGCCCAAAGGTGAGGTGTCTATGCCCTTTCGTACCGAAAAGGGCTATCATATTATCAAGGTTTTAGATCGTCGCTCTTTTAGAGGTAAGGTGCGTTTGGCGCATATCTTAGTTTCGGTGTCAGCAAGTATGTCTGAAGCTGAAAAAGCTGCTGCCAAAAAGCGTATCGATGATGCCTATGCTTATCTCAAAAAAAATGAGCCGTTTGAAGGTGTATGTCGTACATTTTCAGACGATGCCAGTACCAAATCGAGAGGTGGAGTACTTGGAAGATGGTATGAAGCAGGTACTTTGATTGATGAAAAAATTACCGATTTAGTATTTTCCCTAAAAGAAAAAGGTGATTATACAATTCCGATTCAAACTTCTTTGGGTTGGCATATCTTTAGATTAGTGGAGAAAAAGAGCTTATTGAAATTCGAAGAAATGACTCCTTATATCCGCCAAAAAATCAATGCTGATGCTTCAAGAGGCTCGTTGGCAAGAGGTACTTTGGTGAAAAAACTTTTGAGAGATAATAATTTTCTAGAATATATTTCGGTCAAACAAGATGCTTTTGACAAGTTTTATAAAGACCGTACAGGACAAGAAGATTATTTAGGAAAGACTCTCTTCTCGATTAATTCAAAACCTTACAAGACGAAGGATTTTTATGATTTTGTATTAAAACAACAACGTCAAATGTTGAAAGTGGGCGTTGTGGAAGACAAATCGGTGGAGGTTTGGTACAAACAATTTGTAGAACAAGCCAATATTGCTTTCGAAGAAGCTAATCTTGAAGTTAGATACCCAGAGTTTCGTTCAGTTGTACAGGAATACAGAGAGGGAATTTTACAAAAAGAAATGTATGAAAAGTATGTTTTGGCTCCTTCTTTAGATTCATTGGGTCAAGTGAGATATTTCCAACAAAATCCTGATCGTTATCAATATACCAATCGTGTTTTGGCGAAATTGATTACTACGGATAGAAAAGAAACATTGGAGCAGGCAAAGCAGGTATTACAGAAAGGTCCATATCCGATGAACCGTCGTTTCCCTGAAATTTATTTTGAAAAAGATAAAGCTGACTTTACCCCAGACGCTCAGAAAATGCTGTACGAATTGGCAGTTATCATGATTAAAAATCGTGATTATACGGTCGAAATTACAGGCAATTCTGATGCTGATGAGCCTGAAAATATTTCGGCAGAACGTGCTAGAAACATCGTGAATAGCTTAATCAATAAGGGTATTTCGGCTACGAGAGTTATTGAGAAAGATGATGGTAAATTTAAACCAGCCTCAAAAACTGACCATAGTAAAAATATGCGAGTGTCTATCAAGTTTTTCTCAACGTCGATGGACGATGTGGTAAAAAGATTTAATACTTTAAAACCAAATAGTCTTACCGCAGAAGAACGTTATTTCAAACGTAGTGAAAACGAATTTGTAGATATGGCGAATTGGGCAGTAGGAGAACAGACTTTTGAATCAAAAGGTCGTCAAGTTTGGATAGATATAAACAAAGTAGAATTGCCAAGAGCTAAGACTTTTCAAGAAGCACGAGGACAAATTATCAAAGATTACCAGAAGCAATTATATGATAATTGGATTTCGAAATTGAAAGAACGTTATCCTGTTTCAGTAAACGAAAACGAAGTCCGTCGTATCATTGAATAAAATGTTCGTCGTAAAATAGTGAAATTGTCAACGGAGTTTCTGACGACAGTTTCACTATTTTTTTGTCTTTCAAGTCAATAAATCGTTCCAAAAAAGCCAATTAACATTTTTTAACGGCATCGTCCACAGGTTTAGAGGATAAAAACGCTTAAATTTGTTAATTGAGAACCTAGAATTCTATTCTTTTCAGAATGAATGGCGGTTTTTGAAAGCGAACGAGGTTTGTGCCATGCGATTAAACCTAATTATAAGCATTACATAAGAAATCATATAACAATGAAGAAACCCTTTTATTTACTCTCATTGATGGGTCTGTTACTAGTGATGAGCTTTTCGATGCAAGCTCAATCTTTAGTAATTGATAAAATCATTGCAAAAGTTGACAATCACTATATTCTTAAGTCTGAACTTGAAGCACAGTATCAGCAATATTTGCAAAGCGGACAGGGAAATACGCCTACTCGTTGCCAATTGCTTGAGAGTTTGATTATTGGTAAAGTGATGTTGGCAAAAGCCGAAATCGACTCTGTACTTATCGATGATAAGAAAGTAGAAATGGAGTTGAGTTCTCGTATGGATCAAATGGAGCAACAATTTGGTTCTCAAAAGAACATTGTTGAAGCTTACGGCAAAACAATTGCCTCTTTGAAAGACGAGCTTCGTTCGGCTATTAAAGAACAGCTTACTACTCGCAAAATGCAGGAAAAAATCACAGGCGATGTAAAAGTTACTCCGAAAGAGGTTCGTAAATTTTTTGAATCTATTCCTAGAGACTCCTTGCCATATTTGCCTTCAGAAGTGGAAGTAGGTCATATTGTTCGTTTGGCTAAAGTGACCAAAAATCAAAAGGAGGAGCTTATCAAGAAATTGTTAGATTACAAGCGCCGAGTAGAAAACGGGGAAGACTTTGCAGAATTGGCTAAATTGCACTCTGAAGATTTAGGTTCTGGAAAACGTGGAGGAGATTTAGGTTTTGCTAAACGTGGTCAGATGGTAGCACCTTTTGAGGCTGCTGCCTTGAAATTGAAACCAAATCAGTTGTCGGATGTGGTAGAATCAGAATTTGGTTATCACTTGATTCAATTATTAGAAGTTCGTGGACAGGAATATCACGCACGCCATATTTTATTGCGTCCTGATTATCAGAAAATGGACTTAACAGAGCCAACTAGCTACTTGGATAGTATTAGAGTATTAGTACAACGTGATTCATTGAAGTTTGAAAAAGCTGCTCAATTACACTCTGAAGATAAAGGTACTCAAGATGCTGGTGGTATGTTGATTGACCCTAGTACACGTTCTATTAAAATGCCATTAGATGGTAGTATGGAATCTGGTTTGTATTTTACCTTGGACTCAATGACCGTAGGTACGCTTACCAAGCCTATTCAATATCGTACAGAGGATGGTCGTACAGCTGTCAGAGTATTATATTATAAAGCAAAACACCCACCTCACTTTGCTAACTTAGAAGATGACTTCCAAAAATTAGCAACAATTACGTTGAACAGAAAACGTAACAATGCTATCGAAGAGTGGTTTGCTAAAGCCAAAGGTGAAGTATTCATCTATATTTCGGACGAATATAAGGATTGTAACGTCATGAAAGGCACGGGGCAATAAAGCACTTACAGAGAATAGAATACAACCTAATAATATTTAGAACGGTCAGCTTTATGCTGACCGTTTTTGTTTTCTAAAAACTCGATGAACGACTCAATAACTTTGACATTAAAGACGTTAGCAGACTGATTGGTCGAAAGTTTTGAATAAACCCCACCGAATCACTACAAATTGGCAGGTTATTTGATTAACTTTACGGTACACGCTATTCAATTATACTCTTGCAACTCAAATGATTTATTTGAAGCAATACGTCTAAGAATTACCTCTGTATTCAGAAAATGCCTATTTTTAGGATAATATCATTGAGTAAAAGAGTTCAAAAATCTAAACATAGTTAATATCACAAGCATGGCGCAATACAAGTCGGATGTGGAAGCGGTAAACGCTTTGAAAGAATCTTATCAAAAACTTAGTTCAGAAATCGGTAAAGTTATTATTGGTCAGGAAGACACCGTTAGACTATTACTTACAGCTATTTTTTGTCAAGGACACTGTTTATTAGTTGGGGTTCCAGGATTGGCAAAAACTTTGTTGATTCAAACGATTGCTGAAGCCTTAGACCTCGATTTTAATCGTATCCAGTTTACCCCAGATTTGATGCCTTCGGATATTGTTGGTTCTGAAACGCTCGATAATGAACGTAATTTTAAGTTTGTAAAAGGACCAATTTTTGCCAATATCATTTTGGCGGATGAAATCAACCGTACTCCTCCCAAAACACAATCAGCTCTTTTGGAAGCTATGCAGGAATATGCAGTGACGGTATCTGGTAAAAAATACCCATTGAGCCGTCCATTCTTTGTATTGGCTACACAAAACCCTATCGAACAAGAAGGTACTTATCCATTACCAGAGGCTCAACTTGACCGTTTTATGTTTATGGTCAATTTGGATTATCCATCATACCGTGCTGAGGTTGAAATTGTGAAGAATACGACCAATGCGACTAAATACCAAGTTCAAAAGCAAGTTTCAGGAGAAGAAATCTTAGCTTTTCAAGAATTGATTAGAAAAGTCCCTGTAGCTGATAATGTAGTAGAATATGCGGTAAAATTAGTACACAAAACGCGCCCTAAATCAGAATTGAGCGATGCCGTGACCAACCAATATTTGGAATGGGGTGCTGGTCCGCGTGCTTCTCAAAACTTAATTTTGGCTGCTAAATGTAATGCTTTAATTAATGGAAAATATTCGCCAGATATTGAAGATGTGCAAGCGGTTGCATTGCCAATTTTACGCCACCGTATCGTACGTAACTTCAAAGCTGAGGCTGAAGGTGTTTCTGTAGAAGATATTATCAAGAAATTGGTATAGATTCACTAAATATGAGTTATCTCGAGTTGAGAGATTGAGTCATTTAGCGATTGAGTGATTATGTGAAAATATGGATTCCATCAGTAGAGACGCAATGATTGCGTCTTAAGCCAAATCATATCTAGTATAGTAGCATCAAAAAAGGGGTCGAAAAAATATTTTTCGACCCCTTTTTTGATAAAAACTTGGAGAATAATCCCAATCCTAAAAATTCAGGATAACTCATGTTTGATACAAATTTGTTATGTCTGGCTCGGCTTAAGACGCAAAGCATTGCGTCTCTACAGCTAGAATATCACTCAATCTCAATTCACTAAATTTAAAATGATTCTGTTTATTTGATTCAAATTTTCAAATCATCAGATTTTCAAATTATTAACGCTATTTTCTCAAATCCTGTAAAAGTTTACTCGAAAATAAGAATTCATTCAGTTCTGGTACTGTATTTTGAAGAATATTGGAGTTGTCGCCTTCCCACAATTTTTTGCCTTTATACAAAAACATAATACTTTCGCCAATACCCATTACCGAACTCATATCATGCGTAATTACCACCGTAGTGATTCCAAACTCATCAGTAATTTCTTTGATAAGCTCATCGATTCTGACAGAAGTCAAAGGATCGAGACCAGAGTTAGGTTCATCACAAAATAGATATTTGGGGTTCATCACAATAGCACGTGCGATGCCTACACGCTTTTTCATACCACCCGAAATTTCGGAAGGTGTACGTTGCCCTGCATTTTCCAAACCTACTCTCTGAAGGCAAAATTCAGCACGGTCGATTTTTTCCTTCTCCGACATATTGGTCAACATATCCAATGGGAATTTGACATTTTCTAAAACGGTTTTAGAGTCAAAAAGTGCCCCACCTTGAAATAGTACACCCATTTCACGACGAATATCCTTTTGTATCTCTTCTGAGGAATTATGAAAATCACGCCCATCGTACAAAATATGTCCCGACTCAGGTTTGATAATACCAATCATACATTTGAGCAGTACGCTTTTCCCCGTACCACTACCGCCAATAATCAAGGAAGTATCACCTGGCTTAAATTGTCCACTGATTCCTAATAATATATCTCGGCCATTGAAGGCTTTACAAACGTCTTTTATCTCTATCATACCCAAATTTAGTAGGCATTCAGAACTCAACAATATAGTTTTTAAGTTTTTTTTGGAATGGCAATAAACCTTGATAGTCGGTTTACAATTTTTCGATATGTTCCAAGTAAAAATCTGCTTGTTTCAGTAGCTCTTGTCTTTGAGTAGTAGACATTTTATTGAGTGTTATATAAGACATGCCTATTCTTGGATTCTTCTCTAAAAAAACACGATTTCTTTCAAAAAAATGCCAATAAAGACTGTTGAAAGGACAAGCCTTATCTCCTGTTTTTTTGTTTTTGTCGTAAAAGCAATTGCCACAATAATGACTCATTTTGTCGATATAATTGGCAGAACCCACATAAGGCTTCGACCCAATAATCCCACCATCAGCATACTGGCTCATTCCTCGTGTATTGGTAATCTCGACCCACTCAATGGCATCAATATAAATACCCAAATACCATGCGTCGGCATCATCAGGATGAATACCTGCCAATAGCATAAAGTTTCCTGTCAGCATTAATCTTTGGATATGGTGGGCATAGGCATAATCCAAACTTTGGATAATAGCATGGCGTAAACAAGCCATTTTTGTTTGACCACTCCAGAACCACGAAGGAAGTTTTCTGTCATGCCCGAAGAAATTCATAGTGGCAAATTCAGGCATTTTTGCCCAGTAAATTCCTCGCATGTATTCACGCCAGCCAAGAATTTGTCTGACAAAACCTTCAATTTGAGCAATCGTAATCGAATCCTGATTTTGTTCCCAATATTCTACGCTTTTCTGAATGACTTCTAGTGGATGTAATAATTTAAGATTAAGAGAAAAGGATAGCCGAGAATGATAAATAGACCAATAGGAGGGATGCATGGCATCTTCATAAGTGCCAAATTGCGCCAGACAGTTTTCAAGGAAAAAGTCCAATAAGGCTAAACTCTCTTGACGAGTGGTGGGCCACAAGAAATTTTTAGCATCGATGTTTCCAATAGATGATATGCCCGATTGGGAAAGTAGTTGAACGATATCTTCTACGTTTTTTGAAAAAATTAGCGGTTCGATTGGACGATGATTTTTGGGAAGTTTTTTGCGATTATCGGCATCATAATTCCATTGTCCCGAAGTAGGTTCATCTTCATCCATTAGTACCTTGTACTTTTTGCGCATCATGCGATAAAAGTTTTCCATGAGAAAGGTTTTCTTTCCTTTAAAAAAAGTAGCTAATTCCTCTCGCTGACTCAAAAAGTGTTCCGAGTCAATGGCTTTTGAAGGTATTGGAATATTTTGACAAAAGCCTTTAAGTTGTAAATCGAGACGATATTCGTCAGGCAATAGGTATTCAAATTGTTGAATATCTAATTCTTGAATAAGCCAATGAAGATTTTGAGGAAGTGATTGGGTATTTATTTCGTCGTCTAAGGTAATATAAACTACTTGATGCCCTTTTTGTTTTAGCTCTTCAGCAAACTGTCGCATAGCCACAAAAAAGCCCACAATTTTTTGGATATGGTGAGTGACATAGTCAGTCTCCTGACGCATTTCCATCATGACATAAATGACATCCTGATTTACAGATTCAAACCATGAATGTTGGCTATTGAGTTGGTCACCAAGAATAAGTCGAAGCGTTTTAATTTTCATGTAAACAAAACTGCTTTACGAGAGAGATTGTTTGTTTTTTTAATGATTTCAATATTCATGAAAAACTCTGGATAAGAGACCTTATGCAGCTAGTATGCAGATGCTTATGTTGAATAACATTTATGATACATACTATACATTATGAGACATCTTGTCATGCTTTATGTTTTTTCTTGTATGGAAAAAATGGCGTGTCACTGGCAAGTATATATATTTCTGCGACTATCCTCTTTTTTAATTGGAAGTTGTCAAAATGTCACAAAATTTATTTTGGCATCTAATTTGAATATCGATACATTGGGATTCCTATATCCCATAAAATATATACTATTTGGAAGAAAAAAAATATAAATACCAGAAGCTCAATAAATAAAAAAAATGCTCTCGCCGTCGCCAAACTTTGAAGAGCATTTTAATAAGATTTAAGCAGTTTAGCACTAGTAACGGGAGTTATTGACCCGTTCGTGCATGCCTTTTGTTATATAACGAAACAAAATTAAGAAATGTTCTACTCTTAACAAAATTGTAGTATTCTTCTTTTTCTTCTTTCGGCTTTTCTCACAAAATGCGTACCAGTTCATAAAACTGCACAAGTTTAATTATTTTATCAAATTCTAAATTGTACTTTTTATGGCTACCAATGGAGCAAATGGCAAGGTGCCGTTAGTGAACGTTCACAAATTCAAAAGACCTAAAAACTATGTTATTTAATAAAAGAGATACCATAGATCAATTTATAAATTTTAAGGTAACTGAAAGAAGACCCAAAGAGTAATTGTTTTAGCATTTTAAACTTAATAATTATGGATTTAATTACAACTGAATATCTAGATAGTATACCTATTTCAATTTCTGAAAATATCTTTTTTTTGACAAAGAGAGCTCTAATAGATGATGGCATAAGTATCAGCCAAAATAACCTCACAGCTTTCTTGTCACATAGTCATTCTGATAAAATGCGGATATTACCTATTGTTAAAATTTTAAATTCGGTTGGAGTGAATATCTATGTTGATTGGCTCGATAATGATATGCCAGCAATTACTAGTGGTAAGACAGCAGATATATTAAAGACTAAAATCAAACAAAATAGAAAATTTATTCTATTGGCATCTAATACCGCAATAAAGTCAAGTTGGGTTAATTGGGAGTTAGGTATTGGAGATGGGTTGAAATATATAGATAACATGATGATATTCCCTTTCAAAGAAAATAATCAAAATTGGACAAATAATGAATATTTCGAAATATATCCACATCTCCAGACTGAAAATAAGTATGATTACGAAACAGGGAATAATGTTACATACCATGTAATTTATCCTAATAAATCAAAAATAAAGTTACAAGATTGGTTAAAAAGATAATTAAGATATGTGGTTTTTAATTCCATTAGCACTTGGAGGAGGTTTGATTTTACATAATTTGAAGAAAAAGAAAATTGCATCTGATAAAGAAGATACAGTAGCAATAGAAAAAGAGGATATTAGAATTGAATATCGTAGAATTTATATATGTCACTCCTTTGATGATTCTTCGCTATATGAAAAGCTTGCTCGGAAATTGAAATTCACTGAAGAGTATAAGATTTTTAATCATTCTATTCCAAAGAATAAACGGAGGAATACTCAAAGTGACGAGGAGTTGAGAGTAATTTTTAGGCAACAAATGTCTGGTTGTACACATGTATTTGTCTTGGCATCTCCGGATATACCCAAGAAATCTTATGTAAAAATGGAACTAGAAGTTGCTCAAGAATTAGGAAAAGAAATTGTTGCAGTAACTGGAAGAAATCAATTTAAAATTCCTCCTTTTATTAGAAAAATGTCGAATGTATTAGTAACCAATGATACTAGAAATTTAAAAAAACAACTAAAGAAATGAGAAAGCCAGTTTGCTTTGTAATTATGGGTTTTGGAAAAAAAACAGATTATTCTATTTCTAAAACCTATGATTTAGATAAGACATATAAGAATATAATTAAGCCTGCTGCTATTTCAGCAGGATATGAATGTATAAGGGCTGATGAAATTATAGAGTCAGGATTAATAGACAGAAGTATGTATGCTCTATTAGTGAAAGCGGACTTAGTAATAGCCGATATTACAACTTATAATCCCAATGCAATTTATGAGTTAGGTATACGCCATGGAGTAAGACCATATTCTACCATTATATTGAAAGAACAAGAAGGTAAGAGAGAGTTTGATTTTAGTCATGACAGAATATTTTCATATAAGCATTTGGGAGAGGATATTGGTACTGATGAAGCTAGAGAGTGCCAAGAAAAACTCAAAAAATTGATTTTAACTGTCAAGGATAACCCTAAAAGTGATAGTCCACTTTATGAATTGATAAAAACCGCAATACCTACAACTTATGCAGATGAGGAATATAGCGATATAATAGGAGATTTAGCAAGGAGAGAAAAAGGATTATTTGCAATTATAGAAAAAGCAGAAGAAGAGATACAGAAAGGTCGTTATCTGGAGGCAAGTAATTTGTTTGGCAAAGCCAATCAAATTGCAATTGATGAAAGTTATTATATACAGCAACAAGCTCTTTACCGATATAAATCTAAGGAGCCAAGCGAAGTAGTAGCTTTGACGGAAGCATGGTCAATTATTAAAACTCTCAATCCTGATGAATCAGGAGATCCTGAAACCTTAGGTATTTCAGGTGCAATTTTTAAAAGGTTATATTTTATTAATAATGATGAAGAGAGTCTAAACAAAGCAATCGAGTACTACAGTAAGGGATTTAATATATACTCAAATTATTACACAGGAGAAAATTATGCTATCTGTTTAGATTTAAAATCTAAACTTTCTGTTGATTCAGAGGAAATAGGAGCACTTAAGTATATGGCAAAAGATGTCATGAAGAAAATAATTAAAAACTTAGAATCAATTCCAGAAGAAGAATTAAATGTACGTAATGATAGGATGTGGATTTATGCTACACTATCAAACTGTAATTTATTTTTGAATCAAACAGAAAAAGCTTCTTCTTTTGAAGATATGTTTATGAAGGAGAATCCTAAAATCTGGGAAATAGAAACATTTACTAGAACAAAAGAGCAATATTTAAATCAATAGAACATTATGTCGAGAGTATATAAAGTTTATGTCTGTCATTCTTGGAGCCATTTAGATGACTTAGAAAATTTAAGGAGGTTATTGAAAGAGAGGGGCTATTTTAATGTTGTATTTAAAGAACATTCACCTTATGAAGCGATTAATTCATCAAATGCAACATATATAAAACAAAGATTGAAGCAATCAATTTTAGAGTCCGATATCGTTTTAGGGTTAGCAGGAATATATTCATCTCACAGCGATTGGATTGATTGGGAGATACAAACTGCTTATGAAAATCAAATCCCAATAATTGGTGTTGTTCCTAGAGGGCAATCTCGAATCTCACAAACTATTTTAAAGCGCTCAAAAGATAATGTGAATTGGAGTACTGAAAGTATTGTTGAAGCGGTAAGGAAATATTCTAAATTAGGTCAATAATAAAAAGCCGCCTCAGACATCTAAGGCGGCTTTTAGTTTAAATATTTATATCTAAACTATTCGTGTTCTTTTGATGACAATACAGCACCAAAGTATTCACGGTTCATACGAGCGATGTTTTCCAATGAGATACCTTTTGGACATTCGGCTTCACAAGCACCTGTGTTTGTACAAGCACCGAAACCTTCGATATCCATTTGGGCAACCATTTTCTCAGCACGCATTTCACGTTCAGCTTGACCTTGTGGTAACAATGCTAATTGAGAAATTTTTGCTGAAGTAAACAACATGGCTGAAGCATTTTTACAAGCTGCTACACAAGCACCACAACCAATACAAGCTGCTGCTGCAAATGCTTCGTCAGCTTTATCTTTTGCGATTGGCAATGCGTTAGCATCTTGAGCGTTACCAGTATTTACTGACACGAAACCACCCGCAGAGATAATACGGTCGAATGACGAACGGTTTACAGTTAAGTCTTTGATTACAGGGAATGCAGATGCTCTCCAAGGTTCAACAGTAATTGTATCGCCAGATTTGAACGAACGCATGTGCAATTGACAAGTAGTTACACCACGGTTTGGACCGTGAGGACTACCGTTGATATACATTGAGCACATACCACAAATACCTTCACGGCAATCATGGTCGAAAGCGATTGGTTCTTGACCGTCGTTGATTAATCTTTCATTAAGAACGTCGAACATTTCAAGGAATGACATATCCTCAGAAATTCCTTTAACGTCATAATTTTCGAAGTTTCCTTCTGTATTGGTATTTTTTTGACGCCACACCTTAAGCGTCAAGTTCATATTTCCTTCCATTTTGATACAATTTGAAGATTTGAAAATTTGAAGATTTGAAAATAGATTCATTTAGAATCTACTTTAGAACTACTAATAATCTTCGAGATAATTCGGATTATTTGAGTTAATTCTTCAATGATAACTTTTTGGGGTTGTGGGTAAGTCTCGGATAGTTCACAAAGTTTTAACCAATAGCTAGTTTCATCAGCTTCTTTGGCTGCAATTTTCATTTTATGAATGAAATCTACCTTACTTTCTGCATTTTGAGCTTCCCAAACATTAGCTCCAATAGATGTGCCTGACCTCAACAATTGTTTGGCTATGACATATTTTTTTTGGAGTTCTAATTGCTCACTGAATTTGATGATTTCAATTGAAAATGAAAGCGTTTTTTCAACGATGAGATTCGCTTTTTGATTCTGCATATTACTTGTAGGTGAGAATTAATAGTTTCAAACCTACAAGTAATCTTTTTCATTTTCAAATTTTCAAATCATCAAATTTTCAAATTATTTATAGCTACGTTGTGCAATTTTGATGTTTTCGTACACTAGCTCTTCTTTGTGTAATTCGTAGTCAGAATCGCCTTTGTACTCCCATGCAGCTACGTAAGCGTAGTTTTCGTCATCACGTTTTGCTTCGCCTTCTTCAGTTTGATATTCTTCACGGAAGTGACCTCCACAAGACTCGTTACGGTTCAAGGCATCGATACACATCAATTCACCAAGTTCTAAGAAGTCAGCTACACGAGCAGCTTTTTCTAATTCTGGGTTAAATTCATTGGCATCACCTGGAATACGAACATTTGACCAGAATTCTTTGCGAAGCGCTTTGATTTCTTCGATAGCTTCTTTCAAACCAGCCTCGTTACGAGCCATACCACACTTATCCCACATGATTAAACCTAATTTCTTGTGGTAATAATCAACCGATTTAGTTCCTTTGATAGACATCAATTGGTCGATAGTATCTTGAACAGCTTTTTCTGCTGCCACAAACTCAGGAGCATCAGTTGGAATTGCTTTTGTACGGATATCTCCAGACAAATAAGCACCAATTGTGTATGGAATTACGAAATAACCATCAGCCAAACCTTGCATCAAGGCAGAAGCTCCCAAACGGTTTGCACCGTGATCTGAGAAGTTTGCTTCACCTAGAGCATAAAGACCTGGTACTGTAGTCATCAAGTTGTAGTCTACCCAAAGTCCACCCATTGTGTAGTGAACCGCAGGATAAATACGCATTGGCACTTCGTAAGGGTCTTCACCAGTAATTTGCTTGTACATGTCAAACAAGTTACCATATTTCTCTTTCACAACTTCTTTACCCATTACTTGTAGCTCTTCTGTACTAGCATTGTGCATACCTCTTTTGGTAGCCTCTCCACGTCCATAACGCAAGATAGCTGCTGCAAAATCAAGGTAAACGGCTTTTTTAGAAGCACCTACACCATAACCTTCATCACAACGCTCTTTAGCTGCACGAGAAGCAATATCACGAGGGACCAAGTTACCAAATGCAGGGTAACGACGCTCTAAGTAGTAATCACGTTCGTCTTCAGGAATTTGTGCTGCTGGACGGTTATCATCTTTCTTTTTAGGAACCCAGATACGACCATCGTTACGCAATGATTCTGACATCAATGTCAATTTCGATTGGTGATCACCAGATACTGGAATACAAGTAGGGTGAATCTGAGTGTAACAAGGGTTACCAAAGAATGCACCTTTTTTGTGTGCTTTCCAAGCAGCTGTTACGTTTGAGCCCATTGCGTTAGTTGACAAATAGAATACGTTTCCGTAACCACCTGTACACAACAATACCGCGTGACCAAAGTGACGTTCTAATTTACCAGAAATCAAATCACGAGCAATGATACCACGAGCTTTGCCGTCAACCATTACTACGTCCATCATTTCGTGGCGAGTAAACATTTCTACGTTACCTAAACCAACCTGACGTTGTAATGCCGAATAAGCACCCAACAACAATTGTTGACCAGTTTGACCCGCAGCATAGAACGTACGTTGTACTTGAGTACCCCCGAAAGAACGATTTGATAACAAACCACCGTACTCACGAGCAAAAGGTACACCTTGCGCTACGCATTGGTCAATAATGCTACCTGATACTTCAGATAAACGATGAACGTTTGCCTCTCTAGCACGGTAGTCACCACCTTTGATCGTATCATAAAAAAGACGATACACAGAGTCACCGTCATTTTGGTAGTTTTTAGCTGCGTTAACACCACCTTGTGCTGCAATTGAGTGAGCACGACGAGGAGAATCTTGAAAACAGAAAGCTTTTACTTTATATCCCATTTCGGCCAAAGAAGCCGCTGCCGAAGCACCCGCCAAACCTGTACCTACTACGATGATTTCGATATTCCGCTTGTTTGCGGGGTTTACTAATGGTACTGTCGAACGGAATTTAGTCCATTTATCAGACAGCTGTCCATCAGGGATTTTAGCATCTAATCTTGGTGAAGTTGCCATAACTTAAGAATTATGTAATGAAAAAAGTTTTTAGATATAGTGCTGTTAAAAATTTAACAAACAACTATGAACTATTTAATAAGTCCTAAATGCATTGCGATTGGCATTGCTGCAAACACAACTGGAATGATAATAGCAAACCAACATCCGAATGATTTTACAAACGGAGTGTATTTAGGGTGATTCCATCCAAGTGATTGGAATGCACTTTGAACACCATGCAATAAATGGTATGCCAAAGAAATACAACCAACAACATACACAATTACAGGTACTGGGCTAGCAAAAACCTCTTGCATTTCTTGGAAAAGTGTTTTTTGACCACCAGTAATTACGTCTGTAAAACGGCTTACTACCCAAAAATGCTTTAAGTGCATCACTAAGAAAAGTAATAATAATGTACCCAATAAACCCATTGAGCGAGAGTACCATGTGCTATTATCTTTTGATACAACAGCATATTGTACAGGGCGTTTTTTCTTGTTAGCCGACCACAACATCAAACCGTCTACAATGTGAGCAATTAAACCCACAAATAGTCCGATTTCAGCAGTACGGATGAAAAAGTTTTTAGCCATAAATTCTGCGGCTTCATTGAAGGTTTCACCTCCGTCATTCAAAAAAATGCACGCATTGATACCACAATGAACGAGAAGGAAGGCTACCAACGATAAGCCTGTTATCGCCATGATGAGCTTTCGGCCCAACGAACTTGATAATGTTTTTGTTACCCAAGACATTTTTTTATAAGTTATTGGTTGTTAATTAGTTAACAATTAATAGGGCTGGTTCTTAATCTATACACAGAAAACCTTGTATGGATTAATTGCTATTAACTATTAATTAGTTGAAAAATTGAACCCAAAACTACAATTGAATCACCTGTCAATCAAATAATCTATAAGATTTTAGCAATTATTTATAATCTTTCTACGTTTTTGTACTGTATTATTGGATTTAGCCAACGATTTAGGAAGTATACCAACCAATCGGTTTTACTATAATTAACGATACTTTGGAGGGTCTTTCATCGGATTTGTGTATTTAGTTCACTTTTCCAACTTTGTGTTTGATTTTTTTGTTTTGTTAGTTGTAAAAAAAATTATTCTCTAAATTGTGCCAGTAAAGTGTGTAGGTCAGTAATCAATACCTTATACCAAGGCTTTTGAAGAGGCTGTCCTCAAAACTTTTTATTCACTAACGTATGAGACCAAACTTTATCTACATTCTCATTTTTACCTTTTTTGTAGGCCTTTTTTCATTTCATTCCGCAAGGGCAACCCACATGAAAGGGGGCGAAATCACCGTGCGTCGTGTGTCGAGTACGGCTCTTACTTACGAATTTACCCTCACGATATATTGCGAAAATAACGTGGCTTGGCAGCAACAACGCGAAGTCCTTTTTTGCTTTGGGGATGGGCTCGGCTCTCAATGGGCTCCCCGTTCTAATGGTAATGGCTTAGGCGAAGATATTGGCAACGGCACCATGAAGGGTATCTATAAGGTTACTTACACCTACGCAGCGCCAAGTATTTATAAGGTAAACGTTGGTATCGAAAACCGTAATGCCAATGTTCGAAATATCCCTAATTCGGACATGGTGGGGTTTTATGTTGAAACCGTATTTAAAATAGATCCAGGTTTGGGGCTAAACTCAACTCCATTGTTGATGAACCCTGCCGTAGATCTTACAGCTGTAGTTGGACAAAAGTTTATTCATAACCCCAATGCAGTAGATATCGAAGGCGATAGCTTGGCTTACCGCCTAATTGACTGTCGTACAGGTTTACAAACCACTTGTACTGGACGTGGTAATGCTATAGCTGGTTTTCGCCAGCCTAATTTAGTAGCAGCTACTTCTTCTAGCTTTACCATTAATAGTCGAACAGGTGATTTGATTTGGAATGTCCCTCAAGAAACGGGTCTTTATAACTGTGCTTTTATCATTGAAGAATGGCGAAATGGTGTAAAAATTTCGGAGACGGTTCGTGATATGCAAATTGAGGTAAAAGATGCCGATAACAAGGCTCCTATTATCAAAGTACCAGACGATATTTGTGTGGAAGCAGGAACATTTATTCAGCAAAATGTTACTGCCGACGATACCCCTTCTAGTACCGGACGTAAAGACCAATTGAATTTGTACTCGACAGGGTCTGTTTACAAACCAACCGATGGAACAGCCTATTTTGCTCAGCCTTATGCGACTTTTACAGCCACCAATCCTTCAAATCCTATTGCTACAGGGGTATTTAGGTGGCAAACAAGCTGTGCACACATACGAGAGCAAACCTATGATATTCTCTTTAAGGTAGAGGACGTGCCACCAACGAGGGTAGGAAGTACCATACCTAAATTAGTAGATAGTAAAATCTGGAAAGTAAAAATTGTAGCTCCTAGAGTCAAAAACCTAAAAGCTACTGGCGATGCTGGTAATAAGGCTATCACTTTGACTTGGGACGCTTATTCGTGTCAAAATGCAGGAGCCGAATTAATCATTTATCGTAAACAAGGTTGTGATAATTTTGTGCCAGATGTTTGTCAAACGGGTATTCCTGCGGGCTTGGGCTATGTCGAAATTGGGAGAGTCCCTATCAACGCTACTACATACGTAGATAACAACGGTCTGAAACGTGATACTGATTATAGCTACCGTATAGTGGCGTCTTTTGCAGCTCCTTCGGGTGGTAAAAGTGTATCGTCAGATCAAATTTGTTTAAAACTGGAAGCTCAAGTACCTGTAATTACCAATGTGACAGTAGATAAAACATCTTCTACACAAGGGGAAATTACAGTAAAATGGACTCGTCCAATTGATTTTAAACCAGAGCAATTCAAAGGACCATATCAGTATCGTTTGTTCCGTGCTACTGGCTTGACGGGTACGTCTTTTGCTCAAGTTGGAGCAAACATTAATACAGATTTATCTGGAACAGTAGCCGATACGGTATTTGTTGATAAAAACCTCAATACACAAGACAATGCTTATCGTTATCGTGTGTTATTCTATTATACAAGCGCTACGGGTTTGACTTTATTGGATAGTACTGAGGCTGCGTCGAGCGTGCGTTTGACAACTACAGCAGATGTTCGTAAAGTAGTACTAACTTGGCAAGCCAATACTCCTTGGTCTAACGATAATCAAACGCACCGTGTGTATCGCGAAACTCGTCCAGGTTCTGGAGTATTTACCCGTATTGCCGATGTAACAGTACAAGGAGCATCTACTTATACCTTTACGGATGATGGACAAGATAAGATTGCTTCAGATGGTAGCTTCCCAGTGAAAATGTCGCCAGATTCATCGTATTGTTATAAGGTGGAAACTGTAGGTACGTACAATTCGACCAAAATCAAACCTAGTTTGCTGAATAACTTCTCTCAGATTAGTTGCGCAACGCCAAAAAGTGATTTGATTCCTTGTCCTCCAGTACTTAATATCGATCTTTTAGATTGTGATGCTTATACAAAAGACAATAGTAACTGTAATCAAACAACTTTTGAGAATAAGCTTACGTGGACGGATGCAACTGGAGCTAACTGTGATAAAGATATTGTAAAATATACTTTGTATTATGCGTCTGGACCAGATGGTGCATTTACGAAAATTGCAGATATTACCACGCCGAATCCTCCAGCACACAACTACACACATACCAAAACGGATTCGTATATGGGATGTTACTATGTGACTGCTACTAATAAGTATGGAACCGAAAGTGCGCGTAGTAATGTAGTTTGTAAAGATAATTGTCCAAGTTTCTCATTACCAAATGTCTTTACGCCAAACGGAGATGGCAAAAATGATATTTTCCAAGCATTAAAATGTCCACGTTTTGTTCAAGAAGTGACTATTTCGATTTATAATAGAAACGGACAAAAAGTGTATGACTACACAGGACCAAAATTGGAATGGGACGGTCGAGACAATTCTGGTAATGATTCTCCTTCGGGAACTTATTTCTATAATTGTTCAGTGAAATTCTTGACATTAGATACAGCCAAGAATAGTTTAACATTGAAGGGCTATATTGAACTAATAAAATAATTATCAAATAAGTATACAGAAAAGACGAGCTTGTGGAGTACATAAGCTCGTCTTTTTGTTAGTAAGGTATAAAGTTCCTAAAAAGATGAAAGAAGACGCTTCAAAACATCAATTATACGACCTAATCTTGTTTGATGGAGTGTGTAATTTTTGTAATTCCTCAATCAATTTTGTCATTGACCACGACACACAAAAACGGTTCAAATTTGCCTCTTTACAATCTGAGGTGGGACAACAATATTTGGCTCAGTTTTCTAGAAATAAAAAAGATTTTGATTCTGTTTTGTTGATAAAAAATGGACAATTATTTGAGAAATCCGATGCAGCTCTTCATATCGCTCAGCATTTAGATGGAGTTTGGCGGAGGTTGTATTTTTTGAAATGGATTCCACGAACGATAAGAGATATGATATACGATTTGATTGCAAAGAATAGATACCGAATTTTCGGTAAATCAGATGCTTGTCGTTTACCAAATCCAGAGCTTCGTGAAAGGTTTTTGGGCTAGAATTGGGAGATGTAGAGCTTGAAGTAGTATTTTTGCGGACTTCTTTGAAAACACCTTCGTAAAGAAGAACGATTCAGAGGCAGTTGTTTGAGAAATTTCTTAAGTGCTTTTTTTCAGACAATTGTGGAGATAATACAAAAAACTTGCTTTAATTTATTAAACAGAGTCTCTTGTTTCCACTAGTACTAAATCATATATCACAAAAATTCCTAAAAATGAAAGCATACGTTTTCCCAGGTCAAGGTTCTCAATTTATTGGTATGGGCAAAGACCTTTACGAAAAATCAGAATCAGCAAAGGCATTATTTGAAAAAGCTAACGAAATTTTAGGTTTTAGCATTACTGATGTTATGTTCAATGGAACTGACGAAGAGTTAAAACAAACGAAAGTAACGCAACCTGCTATTTTTCTTCACTCTGTAATTTTAGCCAAAGAAACACCAGATTTCCAGCCTGATATGGTTGCAGGTCACTCGCTAGGCGAATTCTCTGCATTGGTTGCTGCTGGAGCTTTGAGCTTTGAAGATGGCTTGGTATTAGTTTCTAAGCGTGCATTAGCCATGCAAAAAGCGTGTGAAGCTAATCCTTCAACTATGGCAGCCGTTTTGAACTTAGCAGATAATGTAATCGAAGATATTTGTGCTTCAGTTGACGATGTAGTAGTTGCTGCTAATTATAACTGCCCAGGACAAGTAGTAATTTCGGGAACCAACGAAGGCGTTGCTTTGGCTGGCGAAAAATTGAAAGAAGCTGGCGCAAAGCGTGTATTGCTTCTTCCTGTAGGTGGGGCATTCCACTCTCCATTGATGGAGCCTGCTCGTGAAGAATTGGCAGCAGCTATCGAAGCTACCAACTTCAATGCACCTGTTTGTCCAATTTACCAAAACGTAAATGCACAACCTTCAACGGATGTGGCTACTATCAAAGCTAATTTGATTGCTCAGTTGACTGGGGCAGTAAAATGGACACAGTCTGTGCAAAATATGGTAGCTGATGGCGCTACTAGCTTTGTTGAATGTGGTCCAGGTAAAGTATTACAAGGCTTAGTGAAAAAAATAGCACCTACTGCTGAAACTAGTGCTGTAGTGTTGTAAAAGGGATACCAGCACAAAAAAAATGATTTTTTTTTGTGCTGGTAAGCTTCAAATAGTCAGTGACTTAAAGTGGGTGTTATAAATTTTGTTCAATTTTTTTTGAAAAAGGACTTGACAAACAAAATAAAACACCCTAATTTTGCACCACAATTCAGTTGTACTGACCGATGGTGTAACGGTAACACTACGGTTTTTGGTACCGTCATTCATGGTTCGAATCCATGTCGGTTAACAAAACCTCTCTTTTTAATCCATTTAATTGGAGAGGTTTTATTTTCAAGTCAGCACAACAACGAATTAGATTGACCGATGGTGTAACGGTAACACTACGGTTTTTGGTACCGTCATTCATGGTTCGAATCCATGTCGGTTAACATTAAATTAGGAAATCATTCGTGATTCTTTGTTCAGCTAAAAGCTAACAGTTATTAATTTTAGAGTGTGTATTGACCCATAGTGTAAGGGTAGCACATCAGATTTTGGTTCTGCTAGTCTAGGTTCGAATCCTAGTGGGTTAACAAAAGCCTCTCAAGTTCGCTTGAGAGGCTTTTTCATTTTATAAGATATTTATCCAATTTGCCGAGGAAAATCTTTTGATTTTGGAACAAGTTTTGTGGTAAAATCTGTTCAACAAAATAAGTACGACCGAATACTATCTTTTCTGTAGAATCCGTTTTAACTTGGTCGCATTAAGGCAAAAGTTCTTCAAATTATGTTAGATTTGCATAGAATTTGCTCATGAATTAATAATTTTCTAACACACTCGACGTGTATTAATAATCCATTAAACCTCCCATCGCTAACGTGACATTAATTAAATCTATATCAGGAATTAGAGGAACTATCGGAGGAAAGGCAGGGGATGCCCTTACACCCTTAGATGTAGTGAAGTTTACGGCCGCTTATGGTACTTGGCTTAAACGTAAAAACCCTAACAATAAAAAAATTGTCTTGGGGCGTGATGCACGTTTGTCTGGCGATATGGTATCTAAGTTGGTGGTTGGTACTTTACAAGGACTTGGACTAGACGTCTTAGATTTAGGTCTTTCTACTACTCCGACAGTTGAAGTAGCAGTACCCGTAGAAAATGCGGCAGGAGGTATTATCCTTACAGCAAGTCATAATCCGATTCAATGGAACGCCTTGAAACTATTGAATGAAGTCGGAGAATTTATTTCAGGGGCTGATGGTGAAGCGCTACTGGCTATCGCAGAGGCAGAAGATTTTGATTTTGTAGATGTGAAAAAATTAGGTTCTTATGCCCAAGATGACACTTGGATTAAGAAACACATCGACATGATTTTGGCTTTACCTCTAGTGGATAAAGAAGCCATTAAAGAACGCAACTTTAAAATAATTGTAGATGCAGTAAACTCTACAGGTGGAATTGCGGTTCCGATGTTGCTTGAAGCTCTCGGCGTAACCCAAATTACAAAACTACACTGTGAGCCTACAGGTAATTTTGCTCACAATCCAGAGCCACTTCCTGAAAACTTAACCGATATTACTAAGGCTATCGAAAAAACGAAATATGACCTTGGTATTGTCGTAGATCCAGACGTTGACCGATTGTGTTTTTTCTGTGAAGATGCTTCTCCTTTTGGCGAAGAATACACGCTTGTAGCTGTGGCGGATTATATTCTTCAGCATACAAAAGGAAATACCGTTTCCAATCTATCGTCAACACGTGCTTTGCGTGATGTGACTGAAAAGCATGGAGGCAAATATTATGCTTCAGCGGTAGGAGAAGTTAATGTCGTGACATTGATGAAATCTTCAAAGGCTATCATTGGTGGCGAAGGCAATGGCGGTATTATTTATCCAGAATTACACTATGGCCGTGATGCTTTGGTAGGTATCGCACTATTCTTGACGCATTTGGCCAAATCTGGTAAAAAGATTTCGGTTATGCGTAAAGGATACCCAGAGTATTATATTTCGAAAAATAAAATCGAACTAACCCCAGAAATTAACGTTGATGAGGTTTTGGAGGCTGTTAAAAGAAAATATGCCAAAAATCCTATCAATGCAATTGATGGAGTTCGAATAGATTTTGATAAAGAATGGGTACATTTGCGTAAGTCAAATACAGAACCAATCATTCGTATCTACTCAGAGTCAGATTCAATGACGAAGGCTGAGAATTTAGCAAAAAAACTTATTAGTGATATCAAAGAGGTAGTAGCAGCAACGATGTAGTTATTTCTTTTGTTCTTACCGGTATAAATACAAAATGTCAGAAGTAGCCCTTCTGACATTTTGTATTTATAGCTTTTCCAAGTAAGCATAGAGAAATGGTAGAGTTTTTAGCGTTATATAGTGTTTGAAGAATTTCAAACTATTGAGGATTGGGGATTTTTGATTTCAGAAATATATCTCTTTTTACAAAATTGAATTTTAAAAAGTAGAATACACATCCGAAATCCAACATCCAATAGCTGAAATTTTAATAACCCATATTTATCAACAAATATTTTTAACCCTTTTATTTGAGTCATTGATTTGGCTCACACATTTCCCCAACCAAATTAATATGATACAACAACGTGTTTATTTGGACAATGCCGCTACCACACCGCTCGATAGAGCAGTGATTGAGGCAATGTTACCAATGATGGAGAAAAATTTCGGTAACCCATCATCGATTCATGCACATGGACGTGAAGTGCGCAACGCTATTGAACGTGCTCGTAAAACTGTTGCTGGTCTTTTGAATACTTCTCCTGCTGAGATTTTCTTTACTTCTGGTGGTACAGAAGCCGATAATACAGCGATTGCTTGCTCAATTGAAGAATATGGGATCAAACACGCTGTAACATCGTCGCTTGAGCACCATGCTGTGCTACATACCTTGGAACACTTGCAAAAGATTGGTAAAATTAAGCTGAGCTTAGTCAATGTAGATGAAAAAGGTCATATCGACTTGAATCACCTTGAAGAGTTATTGAAGGCAAATCCTAATACCTTGGTATCGTTGATGCACGGTAATAATGAGATTGGCAACTTGTTGGATATGGAAAAGGTAGGGGAGTTGTGTAAAGAGTATGGCGCTACTTTCCATTCTGATACTGTACAAACGATGGGGCACTACAAACATGATTTGCAACAACTCAATATTGATTTTATTGTAGGTGCAGGTCATAAATTTCATGGACCCAAAGGTGCTGGTTTTCTCTATATTAATGCTGATAAAAAAATCCATCCATTTATTCATGGTGGTTCACAAGAGCGTAATATGCGCGGAGGTACCGAAAATGTGTATGGTATTATTGGTTTGGCAAAAGCTTTGGAAGTTGCCTACAGCGATATGGACGGACACCGCAAGCATATCGAATCAGTAAAATCATATATGATTGAAAAGTTGAAGACCTCTTTTGACGATATTCAATTCAATGGGGATTCCGATAACTTAGAGAAAAGCTTATACACTGTGCTCAATGTAAGTTTTCCTCCTTCGGAAGAAGCAGATATGTTCTTGTTTAACTTGGACATTAACAAAATTTCAGCTTCTGGTGGTAGTGCTTGTACGAGCGGTTCAAATATTGGCTCACATGTATTAGGTGGTATTGGTGCAGATCCAAATCGACCATCGGTGAGATTCTCGTTTTCTAAGTATAATACAATTGAAGAAATTGATTATGTGATTGAAAAATTGAATCAGATTTTAAAAGTTGAAGTATAATTCTTTTAGTTAGGTTCTTTTTTCTTATCAGAAAGATTAATTCTTTGTAAAACCCTAGAGTTCAGGTTTGAATTCTAGGGTTTTTTTGTAAATTTTGTTTAATGCCCATTTTAAATCAACTTGGTATTTTTATAAAATTTATTCATGATGGAAGCAACAACTCCTAGTCAAACTTCACAACCTACACTCAAGAAAGCGATTAACGCTATTCAATTATGGAGTATCGCCGTTGGATTAGTTATTTCGGGTGAATACTTTGGCTGGAATTATGGCTGGCAAACTTCGGGAACAATAGGTTTCTTGGTTTCAACCTTGTTGGTGACTGTTATGTACATCACTTTTATATTTTCCTACACCGAGTTGACTACCTCTATTCCTCATGCGGGTGGGGCATTTGCTTATGCACGACGAGCTATGGGACCTTGGGGCGGATTTATCGCAGGTTATGCCACACTAGTAGATTTTTTGTTGGCACCGCCTGCCATCGCCTACGCATTGGGGAGTTATACCAATTTCCTTAATCCAGCGATTCCTGTTGTGCCAACGGCAATGGGTATGTATGTTATTTTTATCGCTATCAACTGGTTTGGAATCAAAGAATCTGCTCAGTTTTCATTGATTGTTACTATTCTTTCAGTACTCGAATTAGCGGTTTTTATGGTGGTGGTAGCTCCATATTTCAAATACGAAAACTTTGTCGCCAATAATCCCGAACATATTACGGCCGATGGAATCTTTGCAGGAATTCCTTTTGCTCTCTGGTTTTTTGTAGCCATAGAAGGCGTCGCAATGGTGGCTGAGGAGGTCAAAAATCCACATAAAACAATACCAATCGGTTATATCACGAGTATTTTGACATTGGCTATATTGGCTCTTGGTGTCATGATCTTGAGTGCTGGTGTAGGCGACTGGCGCAGATTGATTAGTCTCGATCACCCTATTCCAGAGGCTTTGTCAATGGCGTTGGGTGAAAAAAATGCTTTGTCAAAAATCTTCGCAAGTTTAGGGTTATTTGGCTTAATCGCTTCTTTTCACTGTAATACTATCAGCTATTCGCGCCAGATATATGCGCTTGCTCGTGAGGGATATTTACCAGAATTTTTATCTGCCGTTAATAAAAAGTATCAAACTCCACACTGGGCGCTTATTGCTGGTGGTTTAATTGGCTTTTTAGCTATTTTCACAGGAACTACCGATAAGATTATTATTATGTCAGGACTTGGAGCTGTAGTTATGTACGCTGTAAGTATGGTTAGCTTGTTTGTATTACGTATGCGTGAACCTGCGCTCGAAAAACCTTTTAAAGCTCCTTTATATCCTTGGTTTCCAATCATAGCCTTGGCGCTATCGTTGGTTTGTATGATTGCTATTATTTACTACAATCCTGAAATTACTTTACTATTTGTTGGTATCTTTTTGTTACTACTTCCAATTTTTCTTTGGCAGAAAAAAAGAAAGAAATGGTAGTGTTTAATTTGAAGAATGGTTGATTTGAAGATTTGATAATTTGAAAATTTGGTAGTTTGATAGTTTGAAAAATATGGCTTTGGGTTAAATGAGTGGAGGGCTAAATGATACTTACTCTTACCAATAAACTATTCGCTGATAGGCATCTTGATGCTCCGCTCTTCCTATTTTGTTGGGTAAAAAGGTTTTTTTTTATCATATTCGAATTGTTTTGATTTTTATAGAAAGGGAGTAGTATGTCGATTTTTGATAAAATAAAAAATGTTTTTGTAAAACAGCAGAAAGAAGAGATTGTAGCGCTAAGCGAGCAAATTGCTGAAGTACAGCCTCTTGAATCTTCTCCTGTTGTGGAGGTAATCCCTGTCTCGTCGTCTGAAAGAATGAAAGTTTCATCTATTAGCCAACCTGACTGGTTGATTAATGAGGATATTCTGCGTGATGAAGGGGTGATTTTTGGACTTTCTGGCTCAAACCCTGAAGAAAAAATTTCAATTATTCGAAGTTATTTTCATCAACAAACTGCCGATACCGAAAAGTTGATTGAGCACCGTGAGGAGAAGATAGGAGAACTCAATTACTGGATTAACGAAAAGGAAGGCTTAGTCAAAGAATTAGAGCGAAAAATAGAGCTTCTCAAAGAAAAAGAATTCACCGAGCAACATCATTTACCTAGAACCATCACAGGCTTGTCTTTGGCGATTGGCATTGCTGTGGGTAATTATTTTTTGATTGAAGAAGCACTTCGTGGACACTTTGAACAAAATAAATTGATTGCTTTGGGCGTATTTATGGCAGGGATGTTCAATTTGTTTGGTCGAATCTCATTTTTACACGACGATGCTAGACAAAGTAATTGGCGTAAAATCCTTGAAGAAATTGGTATGCCATTGGCCTCTGCGTTTTTTGTGTTTGCTCAGATTTATGCCTCTCAACCAGCTTTGAACGCTTGGGCATTGTTTGCCTTTATCTTTTTCTTGTTTATGTTTTCGGGTAAACTCCTGTTGGGCAATTTGGCGGTGTTAAAAGATGATTTAACCATTTTCCAAAAACGAAATCAATTACAACAAGATAAAGTCAAAAAAGTGGCTGAGTGGGAAAAGGAAATAGAACAACATAAAGCCGAAATCAAAGAGTATCGTGTTGAGAAACAATCAATTTTGCCAGAATTGAGCCGATATATTGCAGAACGTACGCGTATTAATGCTCAAAGAGATATGCTAATCAAAGTTTTTGAAAGTGAATATCACTTGGCTTTAAATTATCGAAGTCGTATCTCGCAGAAAGATATACAGTCGATGCTAGGAGAGGAGGAAGAGGAATTTTAATAGGGAAAACTGATGGAAGAAAATAAATCTCATGCCGAAAAATATGATTTCCAACACGGTTATACTAGTGGTTTGGAATCGGTAGATAAAAATAATTATGAAGGATATTTGTCTAGCCAGGTCAATTTTGAATGGCTAGATAAACAACTTCAAGAACAAAAACAGAAGCTAAATAAGCTAGAGGAAAAAATTACTCAAGCGAAATCTGCTTACAAATCAGCTTTTGATGCGCTTCAGGATAGAGTCTTGAAGGTGGGTTTGGCAGGTAAGAATAAAGAAAGATTAGAATCTGAACTTTTTGAAATAGATGAAAAAAAGCATCAACTCGAAAAGCGCCGTTTAACCGCTGTACACAAGTATTCACTTTTTGCGGGTATTATTTACTTTATTGCGGGTGTCTCGTTTGTGGCAGGTGACTTGATTATCTCGCATGAGATTGTGGCTTATGCGCTCAACATTCATAATACGGTAGAGGCTTGGTCTTTTGCGGTTGGTTTGGCGATGGTTTCTATTTTACTCAAACCTGCATACGAACGCTTGATTGAATCACCGTACTCGGATGGGGAAAGTGCAAAAGCTAAAAGAACTTATGCATGGTTTAAAGGCGTAACGGTGGTTTTTGCTGTAATTACACTCTTTGTGTTGGGTTGGTTTAGATACGAAGCGTACAAAACCGACAAAATGAAAGAGGGTATTAATAAGGCAATAAAAAATCTTAATAACCAAGTTTTTGACCCGCTCAATCCTACCGCACCACCGCCGCCAGCGGTTCAGGTACAGATTGAGGCCAAAATGCGCAGCTTTGACGCCCTTAATCAGGACTTGGTGAATAGCCCTTGGGCTTTAGCTTCATTTGTTTTGTCAGGTGTATTATTTGCTTTAGCAGGTGCGATCTGTTTGGGAATTGCCTTTCCTGTGTTGCAGTGTTATTGGTATCGTTGGCTTCAAATCGACCCACAACTTAAGCGTTTGAATAAACAAAGAAATAGTCTTCTTCCTCAAATTAAGGCAGAAGATGAAGCGTTGGCAGAGCATTTGATTCAGAAAAATATTCTCGAAAATGATTTACAGCTTGTAGATGATTTTCAAGCTTTAGAAAAAGAGAGAGCGAATCTTTCACAAGAAATCAAAGAAATCTACGAAGGAATGAGGTTGTCTGAGACCGATGCTCGAATTGCTTCGTACAACGATGGTTTTGGCAAAGGTTCGATGGTTCGTGACGCAATTAATGACGAAGAATTGTCGCAATTTGTTCGAGAAAGCTATTTTACAACTTCAAATCTCGCAAGTAAAGCCAAGTCTTCATCGCCAGAAAAAGCATTATTTAGTCGTAAACCACAATTACGTCCGCATCAGCAATTGCGCAAATTGATTTCGGAGGATTTTGATTCATCAGAGGAATTGTGAGTGGTGAATTACGAATTGTGGGTGCGATTTTTTGATAATCAATGTTCTGTTATGCTATTAGCCGTAGGCATTATGCTGTAAGCGAAAACAATACAATCATCAATACATTTTATCTAATGCCTACGGCTAATAGCCTAAAGCCTCAATATTTATTTACTCTAAAAACTAAGAAAATTATGGGATTATTTGATGCATTGATGGGAAACGCCTCGGAGGTTTCCTCTCACAAAGTTGCAGAGGAGTTTGCGCCGATTTTGATTCATGGTGAAGAAGTCGTAAAGTCATTTCGACTGATTCGAGATATGTTTGTATTTACCAACAAAAGATTGATTTTGGTAGATAAACAAGGTTTGACAGGTTCGAAGGTAGATTTTCATACCATTCCATACAAAAGCATTAACCATTTTTCGAAAAGAAGTAATGGTTTGCTAGATTTGGATGCAGAGCTAATTATTTGGGTAAAAGGAAGCGATGCGCCACTCATTAAAGAATTTAGAAAAGGCGAAAATATCAACGATGTTTATAAGGTTTTATCTACTTATGTTTTGTAAGAGATAACAACTTTATACTAAAACACAAAAGGTGCGATAGAATCCAAGTTTAGTTGGGTTTTATCGCACCTTTTTGTGTTATTTAGCTCTTTTTATTTTATAACTACAGTATCTTGAGAAGCAAACAATGAAATTATCTCACAATTGAGTATTCCGTACTTAGCATTTTTGTGTTTGTAAACCAAGTTATAGTCATCCTCATAAATTTCATTTTTTAAGACAGTATCTATTTTTCCTTTTGGTAATGCCACAAAGAATGGACCCATATCATGACCTATTGAAGTGAGACTAATATGTATCGAATCATCAATGTTACCTTGAATTTTTAAATAAATTCCTTTGGCAGGTTTAAATCCAAGGAGTCCTTCTACTTTGATTAGAGTATCTTTTTGGCAATTTTGAATAGTGAAGTTTTTGTGCAAAGGAGGCTTCTCTTTACAACTACTGAAATTACCTATAACAAAGAAACTTGCTATGAATAGGATGCTGTTAATTTTCATTTTGTCTTTTATTAGGAGGTAATGGAAGTTTATATCTTCCTAATGTATAATTAGTAGTTCCTTGTATTGGTTTTAAAGTCCATAAATTACCTTCATAAGCTAAATTAAACATTAAATCTTCTGTCCAATAATCTAATCCCAAACCAATATTATTGTTGAGTAAATCCATTTGAGAAAAAACATTATTCCCTTGTGTACTTTCGTGCGCATCCGTTAGACTTTTTGCTATGGAATATCCGAAAGCCTCTTTCAATTTAAATGCTAATCTTATGTGCACAAACGCATTACTAAATCCACCGTCTGGTAATTCACTAGCAAATACTCCAAACGGATTTCTTAACAATTTTCCATAAGTTAAAGCATCTGTATAAATGAAGAAAAATCTTATAATTTGCCTTGAGTTTAATTGTTGAAGTAATGCTAATTCTGCAGGATTAAATTTTTCTTCATCTCCTAGTTCAATTAACTTTTGCTTCATATACGCAATAACTTTTTCCTTGAATTCTTTGGTATTGATAATAGCTTCATCCATCGATATCCCATCGAATTGATTAAAAGTCACGGTCTGACGTTCTTCATTGTGAGTGGTACTATTATACCAACCTAGAATTACATCAAAATTATTTCCTCGCATAGAAATACCGTAAACTGTTACTTCACTTAGCATGACGTCTCCGTCACCTATACGGCTTGAATTAGCTCTTATAATTTTAGTCGGTGAAGATGGTTGTACATTGTCCTCCTTCTTATCGCAACTTACTAAAGATAATAATAAAGTTACGAATAAACTTGAAAATAATAGTTTTGCTTTTATTTTAATAGATTTTTAAATAAAAATTAAGATAAGTGATAGAATTTGGCGCCATTTTCTGTTGTAAAATTCAGCTTATTGATTTACTTTTACTATACTAAAAAGTTGTTTTACAAAACCTACATAGTTGTATTTTGAAACCTTAAATAGTTCTTAAACCGTTTATCCCTTAATTAATATGAGATTAGGAAACAAGATTAGAATGATCCGTGAATTGAAAGGAGTTTCACAAGAGGCAGTAGCTATTTACTTAGATATTTCTCCTCAAGCTTATGGAAAAATTGAACGTGAAGAAACAAAACTAGATTTTGACCGATTAGAAAATATAGCCAATTACCTAAGTTTATCTATCGAGCAAATTCTTGGTTTTAATGAAAATAAACTACTAGGTTCGAGGGATGAGTTAAAGGGGAAAATAGTTGCAGAAGCTCCAATGTTAAGTGAAAATGGTAAAATTATAGAGAGGCTTTTAATAACATTGGAGGCTAGATTTAATCGATACGATATTCTTCTAGAAAGAAACTTAGATATCATCGAAAGATTTGGGGAGCTAATCAACTCTAAATAAAAAGGGGGTGGATAAGTCAGACGACATATCCAACCCTTCTTTATTTAATAACTACAGTATCTTGTGAGGCTAACAATGAAATTATCTCACAATTAAGTATTCCAGACTTGGCATTTTTGTGTTTATAAACCAAGTTATAGTCATCCTCATAAATTTCATTTTTTAGAACAGTATCTATTTTTCCTTTTGATAATGCCACAAAGAATGGACCCATATCATGACCTATTGAAGTGAGACTAATATGTATCGAATCATCAATGTTACCTTGAATTTTTAAATAAATTGCTTTAGCAGGTTTAAATCCAAGGAGTCCTTCTACTTTGATTAGAGTATCTTTTTCACATTGAGTAATGGAATATTCATGGTAATTGGGTTCTCTGCTGGTGCAGGATAACAGGCTTGCTACGCCAAATGGAATAACAATACGAAGAAATGATCGTGTGTTTAAATGCATGGTGAAGAATTTTAAAGGTTGAAACTATTTATAAAATATTGATTTGAAGGTGAATGTAGTGTTATTTTAGACTTTACTTTTAGTGTGCGACTTAAGTCGCACACTAAAGGAAAGGGCTACAAAAGTCGTAACAGTAACTCCGAACTTATTGGAATAAAAATAGACTAAATTAATTTCTACAAGAAGCTCTAACTCTCCATTTTCTACACAATCAAACTACTCAACGAATACTGTTGCGTATTGCAAAAAGAAACGCTGTAGAAATAATATCCCATACGGTTGGTCGTATATCGGCGCCATACATATACGAGTGGACTCCCCACACTGACTTTCAAGAATTGTGCTTCTTGGGCTTTGGCCAATACACAGGATACTTCTTGTTCAACACCTGAGGCTTCTACGTGATAATTGACGCGTAATGATTCCATGATTGAATCATTGACAAAAGGCGTCATGATAAAACCTGGCAAATTGATATTCGGCAAATAATAGTATTCAAACATCACAGGCGTAGCTTGAGAATGGTGTAGATTCATCGCAACGATACAGCCTGCTTGTCGTTCAGCTTCTGAAATAGGGAAGAAAAAAGCAGGATCCCATGCTTGAATGGAGGGTCTACCAATGATTTTGGATTGTAGAGCAACCTCTTCGTTACTATTGAGCTGTTTGGGGTCTCTAAATGCCAGTAATCCTACCGTTTTGCGTCGAAGATTCACAAAACTTCCTTTCCCCTTTTGCTTGCGGATATAGCCATCCTTTACAAGCTCGTTGAGGGCTTGTCGAACGGTCATACGAGTGATTTGATGCAAATCGGCTAACTGATTTTCGGATGGTAATAAATCATCTTGCTGATAAATACCCGAAATAATCTGATGTCGAAGGCTCTCGTATAGTTGTCGATATTGTGGAATTTGCATACGCTCTGAGGAATTAGGGTGCAAAAATACAATTCTTCAGCAAGACTTCTGCACTCTTCAGAAAAGGTTTCTCTAATTTGATGATATTGTGTTTTGTAATCTATTGATAGATAGGTTTTTGTAAAAATATTAATGATAAAAATTAGTATTCAATAACTTATTACTGGACAAAATGAAAGTTCCTAGTACAAGACAAAGTCTTGTACTCACTTACTTAAACTGTTTAAGTAAGTGAGCAAAGTAATCTAAACAACTAAATGACTCTTTCGCGATTTGTCCAGTAATAAAACTACAGACTAATAACCTCTTTTACTCTATCGATACCTTTTTTACATTATCGATAATATGCTTATCGATTAATTTATGAATGGGATCTATACCAGCCTTGAGAGGCTCTTCTTTGAATGTAAGTTTGAGCGTTTGCTCCTTTTTATTGAATCGATGTTTTTTCAGGTAGATTAATTTATCATTTCCTTCTGCATCTTTTCCATAAACGCCCACATCAATCCAGTCATTCATACCAATCACCTTCTGGTTGCCAGATTTGTCTGCTCTACTTTTTTCAGAAGAAATCTTTAAAGTAACCTCGTATGTATTGTTCTTCAGCTTTTTGGCAGTAGCTATATCTGTTTTATTTTCATACAAAGTAATTGTTTCAAAAAGGTCAGTAATCAGATATTTGAGCGAATCTGGCGTTGCTTTTTTCAGATAACCCAATAAATCTTGGGTAGTTGGATAACGTTTTTGAGGACGATCTGGCCCTGCATATTTCCAATCTTTAGCATATTCGGATAAGGCTTGATTTACCTTATCTTCACCGATGTAATCTTGCAGTGCATACAAACATACAGAGCCTTTGTTGTAATGGATATATTGTTGATTTTCACATAAATATAATGGTTGCTCTTTCTTGCGCTCGGTGGCACGACCGTAAAGATATTCATCCAAATTATATTTCATGAACTTTTGCATGACCTCAGTTGATACGTGATTTTTGAGTACCATCAAAGCAGAATATTCAGATAAAGACTCCGAAAGCATGCCATTGCCTTTTACATTGGCTTCTATTACTTGATGTCCCCACCACTGATGACCAAGTTCGTGCGCAGTTACATAGAATGGAATATCTGGGTCATCTTTTTGAATATCCATCACAAAGCCCATGCTTTCAGAAAACGGAACCGTATTGGCAAAAGACTGTGCAAAAGAAGCATATCTAGGAAACTCCATGATGCGCATTTGTTTGTATTGAAAAGGGCTGAAGTTTTTCGAATAATATCCCAATGCCTTTTTCATGCCATTCATGATTCTGTCAAGATTTTTATCGTGTCCTTTGTGATAATAAATCTCCAGATTGATACCATTCCATTTTTCACGTTTTACCTCATACCTTGCCGAAACTATCGAGTAAAAATTAGCCATGGGCTGATCCATGCTATAACTAAAATAGCGACGATTATTGGCATTCCACGATTTTTGAAGATAACCTGGTGCTATAGCAATTTGGTCTGGCTCGGTACCAATGGTCATCGAGAATCGAATTAAATCTGCATCATCGCCAAAGAGGTTACTTGATAGCCCATGTGGGTCATTTTGATTTGGTAATCGGTCTTCTTTGGGTTTGAGTCCATTGTCTTCTCGGTCGTCTTTATCACTCAGTTCAGCATCTTCGATATATCCTAATTGTGGAAAATAGGAACTATTGTTAAAAAATGTTCCATTATACACAATGTTCGTGCCTGTAACACTTGACAAGAAACTTTTCGCACCGACTGCCAATTGAAAATCCATCTTGACCGAATCTTGTGGAGCAAGAGCTTTTTGCAAATGATAAATCGTAAACTGAAAATCTTTCCATTCTTTTTGCTTTGTAAAAGGTTGGTCAAACGTCAGTTTTTCGATATCTACATCGGCTGTAAATGAAATATAGATATCCTGAATAGGTTTATTGGTTTTATTCTTCAAATAATAAAAACCTTCAGTTTTCATTTTTCTTTCCGACGGGTACAATTCTACTTTGAGATTGGATTCTACGATTTTGGGCTGAGGAGCATTCTCATATTTTTTTAACGTTTTCTCAAAATCTGCTCGTAGTTTTTTCTCATTCTTTGAAGAACGATAGGTTTCTAAGAAATTGGTATTATAAAAAATATAGCTACCTGTGCCAATCAAGACTATCAGTGTAAGAATAGTTGCCGTGAGTAAGGGTTTACTAAAACGATGATTACTAGCAGCAATACGTGTTTCGAGCAATTCGTCGGCACCTCGTACGGAGAGAATCGTCGCACAGATAAACATGATCATGACAAAGGCAAGCCAGTAAGAACTCATCCATGAGAATGGTGTCACAAAATGCCCATAAATATTCATGTCAGAATATTGCCCCAAACTTTGTCCTCCAAATTGTAAAAGAGGATGTTCGACTCCCATCAGTGAAAGTACTGCCGTGAGAATCAAAAAACCGACCGAGATAGCAATACCCAAAAATTTATCATTGACTATCACCTGAATAAAAAAGAAGAATAGGAGAAACTGTATGATAGAAATTAGGGTAGAAGAAAACAAAGTACCAAAATACACCGATAGCTGAAAGTCAAAATATCCCTGAACAGCCTGAACTAGCACACTCAGCCCAATAAAAAAGACGAATAGCGTACAAAATACCAATAACAGCGATAAGAATTTGCTAAAAATCCCGATAAAATCAGGAATTGGCATCGAATCAAAAATAAGGTTGAATTTGACAGTACGCTCTTTCCATACTAGCTCGCCAGCATACGTAACTGCAATAGCCAAATAGAAAAACTCTAAAATCCCTAAAGCACCAAGCATATTGGCAGTAGTAGGTAGAGTTCCAACACCAAACCAACGTTGAGTATTACCGACCGTTGCAATGAACAAGGCAAAGCCCGAAATGATAATAGTTAAGAATGGGACTTCCTTAAAAATTGTTCGGTAATAGAAGGTAGTTAAGCTCCCAAACTGTCGCAGATAGGTATTGTTATTAAGTAATTGTTGGACTTGTGGAATAACAACATTTTCTGGTTTGATACGTACTTCTTCTTGTTTCTTAGATTTTTTCGGTTTAAAAAGTGAACTTTTGACAACATTAAAACTAAAACTCCAATACGTGATGGCTAAAATAATCAATCCCAATCCTGTGACAATAAGGCGATTGTAAAGAAATACTCCTGAAAGTGGAATCATCCACATGTTGCGTTCGGCAGGTGACCAATAACGAATGGTTGTATTAAGACTGATAATACCAAAAGGGTCTATATAGCTTGCTAGTTCACGGTTATCGATATTTGAAAGGAGCTGTTGGGCGATATTATAGACGACAAAAAGGATAATTCCTTGTGTGTAAATCATCACAGACTTGCGAGTGAGTGCACCTGCTGCAAAAAATAATGCCCCTGTGAAAAGTAAATTAGGTATTACCAAGACAAAAAATGGCTGAATAAAATGTAGTAAATTAAAGGGAAGCAAATTTTCAGCTTTGCGATTTGGCAAGAAGTCCCCGATTGCTAAACCCAGCCAAAAACCAGAGAAAATAAATAGCAGCACTAGAAATGAGCCAATAAAGCGCCCCATCAAGTAGTCGAACTTTCTGATAGGATTACTAAACATCAATGCTTCGGTATTGTACTCAAAATCTCTCAAAATTGCTACGCCCATGACTGCGGAGGTAATCATACAGAAAAAATAGGAGACAATTCCTTGTAAAAAAGCGATAATGAAGGGTGCATTTTCTTTAATTTGCTCACTTCTGGTTACAATGTCTTTTAGCTCTGTGGTAACAAATAGTATGGCAGTCACAAAGAGCAACAAAAAGTATATCCAAGTCGCAGGTCTTCGCTTGCGATAGTTAATTTCGAATCTAATAAATTCTAAAAGCATAGTTTGAATAGGTTAGGCGTTAGCAAATATTTTTCCGAAATATACGTCTTCCAAATCTGGATTTACCGCTACAAATCCAGCTTCTGGCTGAGTATCGGCTAGCACATTGATAACTGGCGTACCAGCAATCAAACGATCAGAAATTACCGTAAACTGCTCTTTGTAGGTGTTTAGTTCGGCTTTTGTAATACGTTTTTGCCATACTTTTCCTTCTAATTGAGCCATGGCATCAAAAGGATTTCCTTTGTATAATACCTGTCCTCGGTTGATAATCGCCATGTCGGAGCATAATTCTTTGACATCTTCAACGATATGTGTTGATAAAATGACGATGGTATTTTCGCCAAGCTCCGACAAGAGGTTCAGAAATCTATTGCGTTCGGCAGGGTCAAGACCAGCCGTTGGTTCGTCTACAATGATTAATTTTGGACTAGCAATAAGGGCTTGGGCTATGCCAAAACGTTGTTTCATACCTCCCGAATAGCCTCCTAAATTTTTGGTACGAGCTTCCCAAAGGTTGGTTTTTTGTAATAAAGATTCGACTAATTCTTTACGTTCGGCTTTATGGGTAATACCTTTCAATACGGCAAGATGGTCGAGTAGCGTTATGGCATCGATTTTAGGATAAACACCAAATTCCTGAGGTAGGTAGCCTAAGGTTTTACGAACATCATCTTTTTGAGTAAGCACATTGATTTCTCCCAACATAATACTACCAGAGTCGGCTTCTTGCAAAGTGGCAATGGTACGCATCAATGATGACTTTCCTGCACCGTTTGGTCCCAGCAAACCAAACATTCCTTGATTGATGGTTAGATTTACATTGTTGATGGCATGTACACCATTCGAGTAGGTTTTGTTGAGATTGGTAATTGTTAATTGCATGAGGTCAAAAGGTTTTTAGAAAAAAGAATAAAGGTAATATAGCAAAAAAGTGTAAAAAAGAAATAGAGAAAAGGATAAAGTACCCAAATAGTCATATAGGTTACAGAAGAACTTTGAGCTGATGATTAACATCGAGGATTTCAAAGATTGAATGCATTTATAATCTAGGTTGAGTTCAAAAGAGACGGCATATAAAAAACCTCCTGTTTTCTATATGCCTAGACATACAAAATAACGAGGAGGTTTTTAGCGTTCGAACATTCTAATGATGTGCAAACGGTCTTATAATCACGGATAGGATACCTTGAAAAAGTTTCAAAACATCACTATTATACCGACATAATATCTTTTTCTTTTTCTACAAAAATAGCTTCAACTTTAGCAATGTAGTTATCAGTCAATTTTTGAACGCGCTCTTCACCAGTTTTAACAGCATCTTCAGATACACCTTCGTTTTTCAATTTACGAATAGAATCATTCGCTTCTTGACGAACTTTTCTAACGTTCACCTTAGCTGTTTCGATTTCAACTCTTGCTTTTTTTACTAATTCTTTACGTCTTTCCTCAGTCATTGGGGGCAAGTTCAAACGAATTACCTCACCGTCGTTCATTGGAGAAAGTCCGATATTTGAGTTACGGATAGCCTTTTCGATTTCCGCAATCATTTTTTTCTCAAAAGGTTTTACTACGATTGAACGCGCATCAGGAATTGCAATAGACGCAGCACCTGTAAGAGGAGTCATCATACCATAGTATTCCACCTGAATCCCGTCGAGCATAGCGGGAGTTGCCTTTCCTGCACGAATCTTGGCTAACTCAATAGTTAGGTGCTTCATAGCGCCATCCATTGTTTCTGTGGCAGCATCAAGATAAAATTCTATTTCTTCCATTTGTTGTAATGAGTGGGTTGTGAAATTCAAATAGTTCGCTAGAGACTTTCAAAAAAAATCGGACAGCCCCAAGGTAAAACAACTTTGAGCTATCCGATATTTGAAGGTTATTTGTTAGCTAATAAAAGTTCCTACATCTTCACCTTGAACAAGCCTAGTAAGGTTGTCAGGTTTGTTCATATCGAATACGATAATAGGGAGTTTATTTTCTTGGCAAAGCGTAAACGCTGTTGCATCCATAATTTTCAGACCTTTACCTAAAGCCTCAGCAAATGAAAGCTGTGAATAACGTGTAGCAGTAGGGTCTTTTTCTGGATCAGCAGTATATACACCATCTACACGAGTTCCTTTTAGTACTACATCTGCCTCGATTTCGATAGCACGAAGTGCTGCCGCTGAGTCAGTTGTAAAATAAGGGTTACCAGTTCCGGCACTGAGGATAATAATTCTTCCTTTCTCTAGGTGACGAATAGCACGACGACGAATCATTGGTTCGCAAACAGCCTCGATTTTGACAGCAGTCATCAAACGAGTAAACATTCCGTGCTTCTCTAAAGAAGCCTGAATTGCCATACCGTTGATTACGGTAGCCAACATACCCATGTAATCACCTTGTACACGGTCGATACCAACTTTGGCAGCACTTGCGCCACGGAAGATATTACCGCCACCGATTACAATGGCAACTTCGACACCTAAATCGTGTATTTTCTTGATTTCTTGGGCATATTGCTCCAAAATTGAAGGTTCGAGAACTTCGCCATCTGAACTGAGGGCTTCACCTGAGAGCTTAAGAAGAATTCTTTTGTACTTGGGTTTGTCCATGAGAATTTTTTTTTTCGGTCGCAAAGATAAACAAAGTTTTTTAGTTTGGAATAGCCCCGATTTGAAGTTAAATGATTTTTATCTTTATTCCTGCACCTTAGTAAGTAACAGGAAAGCTTAAATGAAGCGTATATCTCTGGTTCACTTGGATAGTATTCCTATGATTATGAATGCAATCCAATAACTGATATACTAATAACAAATAACTTTTTCATTTATGGAACATAATCTGATAGCTTAGCGATTTGCGAACTCGCATGCACACAAAAATAGCCCAATTACGCAAAATATGTAATTGGGCTATTGAGTATTTATCAAAAGTGTTAGTAAATGGTTGAATCTAGGAATATTACGAATGATTTTATTCAAATTCAATCATTACTTGATTTTTCTCTACATTTTCACGTGCGGCTACTTTAATAGATTTTACTTTTCCGTCGCCAGTAGCTTTTAGTACATTTTCCATTTTCATGGCTTCCAAAATCAATAAAGTATCTCCTTTTTTGACAGCATCCCCAACCGCAACTTTAACGTCAACAACCAAGCCTGGCATTGGTGCTTTGAGGTCATTTACTTTTGAAGAGGCTGTATTGCTCATGCCCAGTTGGTCAAGCAAAATATCAAAACGGTCTTTTACGCCAACAGTGTAAACAGAATTATTGATTTTTAGGACAAAACTCTTACTTGCATAATCCGCCTCGATTACTTCGGCATTGAACGAACGGTTATTATACAAAATACTGAAATTGCCGTCCTGTGTCTTGGCAAAATCCCAACCAAAAGGTTCTCCATTAAGGATGGTTTCAGTAGCATTTTGTTGAATATCGAAAGTCTTATTATTTACACTTGCTTTTAACATGGCTCTTCTAATTTTGTTTTGTTACGAACTTTTATTGACCAAATATACACCAACTAAAATAATTGACATACCTAAATAGTGCTCAATAAGTATAGCTTCGTGGTCTAGTGCGCCCCAGATCATCGCTACAATCGGAATGAGATAGGTAACAGAGCTAGCCAAAACGGCTGAAGTCATCTGTATCAGTCTATTAAACAACACCATCGCAATAGCAGAACCCATTACCCCAAGCAAGACACCATAACCCAAAGCAGGCAAAGCTCCGTCTTGCGAAAGCCTGTCTACAAAGTCTGAACTAAATAAAACTACACCTGACACTGGACCAATAGTCATAAAAATACAACTGGTAATGACCAAGGAGTCGAGACCAATATTGGTAAGATATTTTTTGGTAAACTGTAGATTGATACCGTATAAGAGCGTCGCCAAAATCACCAATAAGGCATATAGGTTAATGGAGATTTTTTCTTTTCCTGCTAAAACCAACATTAAAGCGCCCACAAAGCCTAGAATAATGCCATAGAGTTGTCGTTTGGTAATACGATTATTGAAAAACAACCCACCAATGACTAGGGTAAATAGCGGCGTTGTTGAATTTAATGCTCCCGAAATAGCGCTATCTAGTTTTGTTCCTGCTAATGAGAAAAGAAAAGCAGGAAAGAGGTTTCCTAAACAACCTACAATCAAAAATTTATACCAATCCTTGAAAGGAATTTTTTTGAGGTTATACAAAAAAATGGGTACAAAAAAGCAAAATGCCGAAAAGATGCGCAATGAACCTACTTGTGACGCTTGAAATACATGAAGGCTTTTTTTGACAAGAATAAAAGAACTTCCCCAGACTAAGGCCAATAAGATTAACAAAAACCAAGCGATGGCAGAAGTAGATTTAGTAGTAGTGTTGCTCATAAGAAACAATGTTGAATGAAGCTTTGACCATACATGGTACAGCAAAACAGTTAGCAATGACAAGTTAATGCTTTTTTAACAACTAAAAATTGAAATAGAGTTTCAGAAACCTTGAAAAAGAAAGAAATACGAGAGAAGACGTCAAGAAAGGATAAGCAAGAACTACTGAAAAAGGGTCAATAAAACTTAAAACCTTGGGCAATCGGTGCCTTTGCGAGTACGAGTGGGAAGTTTGAGTCCACTTTTAAAACAACTAGTAATTCCCATTTGGAAGATTGTTCCGCTATTATGTGACGAAGAAGACGTTCCGATTTCGAAGTGAATACCAATAAATGAACGTACCATCACTCTGATACCCAAAAGGATACCAACGGTTGGTGCAAACTGTTTTTGATAATAATCGCCACCTAGCATTGCTCCAAAATAAGGGTCTATATTGGCTTCATCAGAATTGGTTAGCTCTCCAAAATGTTGGTAGCCTCTGAAACTAAATTGCTTAAAATCTGAAAATTCTGATGTGAATTGTGTATACTGAAGACCTAATCCATAGTACGGACTTTTGGTTATACGCTTTTCGAGTCCGATACAAAAGAGTTGCGGACTATTTTCGAGTATGCGAGTAGATTTATCCCTGTTTAGATCGGAGCCATGGGCAAAGTAAAGATAAATCGGGTGTAGTTTTTGTGCCTCAATTATATGGCTCAGCCCTATAAGAATAAGGGTTGATAGTATTAGCCTTTTCACAGCTTAAAATTTCTACTTAGGATGGATTCAATGTTAAAGAGAGTATGAATAATGTGGTCATACTCTCTAAATAACTATTCAGACAAAAACTATACCGAATTACTCAGCAACAAGCTCTCCTTGTGCATAGAATGCTTGTACATTAGCTAATATTTCTAAGATTTCATCATAACTAAAGGCAGTTACAAGACGCATTCTAAATTCTTTGAAATGAGGAATTCCCTTAAAGTAATTAGCATAATGACGGCGCATTTCGACGATACCTACATGGTTACCTTTCCAACGAATACTAAAGTCGAGGTGATGTTTACATACATCTATTCGGTCTTGAATGGTTGGTAGTGCTAAGTGCTCGCCCGTTTTTAGGAAATGTTTAATTTCGTTAAAAATCCAAGGATACCCAATAGAAGCACGACCAATCATGATGCCATCAACACCGTAACGATTTTTATATTCCAAGGCTTTTTCTGGAGAATCAATATCACCATTTCCGAAAATAGGAATTTTGATGCGAGGATTCTCTTTAATTTTTCCAATCAAAGTCCAATCTGCCTCTCCTTTGTACATCTGTACACGTGTACGTCCATGAATTGTCAAGGCTTCGATACCAATGTCTTGTAGTCTTTCGGCTACTTCTTGGATATTCTTGGTTGACTCATCCCAGCCCAAACGTGTTTTTACGGTTACAGGAAGGTGCGTTGACTCCACTACAGCCTTGGTCATGGCTACCATTTTAGGAATATCTTGCAACAAAGCCGCACCAGCACCTTTACAAGCCACTTGTTTTACAGGACATCCGTAGTTAATGTCAATCAAATCGGGACCTGCTTTGGTCGCAATCTCACCACAAGCTCTCATGGTTTCAATATCCGAGCCAAAAAGCTGAATACCAATTGGGCGCTCGTACTCAAAAATATCCAATTTTTGTACTGACTTTGCAGCATCACGAATCAAGCCCTCCGAGGAAATAAATTCAGTGTACATTAGGTCGGCTCCGTTGGCTTTGCAAACCGCTCTGAAGGGAGGGTCAGACACGTCTTCCATCGGGGCAAGCAAAAGTGGAAACTCGCCTAAATCTATATTTCTTATCTTTGCCATATTCAATTCTTGCCTGCATGTACTAGGTTTTGGTAAATTCCTATAACAAACAGTCTTTTAGAATTATCAAACTCACAATTTTGCTGTAAATTTACAACCAATATGGCACAATTTGATACTTTTTCGTCACAAACTGACAGACCCCTTTTCGCTAAAGTTTTGATTTTGTTTGGATTAACCCTTGTTTTTCTGGCGGTTGGTTCGGCAATTGGTCTAGCTGTTTTCTCCAATATGACTGGTGTGCCGATGGCGCAATTCGCTACTTTTCAGGCAAATCCAGATCATTACCCTGATGCATGGTATGCTATGATGCTTTTACAAGCCCTTAGTACGCCTATTCCATTCATACTTTCTGCTTTGATTTTTTGGAAATATGTCGAAAAAAGGGAAATTAATCAGTGGAGCCTACGTCAACCTACAGCGTTGGTTTGGGGTATGGTGCTCGTATTAGTTATAGGTTTTATGCCCTTCGACTCGTTGTTTATTGAATGGAATAAGTCAATTCAGCTTCCGAGTGCTTTGAAAGGATTGGAACAGTGGATGCAAGAAAGCGAAGAGGCTGCCAAGAAAATTACCTTGTATTTTACGGATTTTAAATCATTTCCTCAATTTGTAGTGGCGCTTGTCGTAGTGGCTGGAACGGCTGCTATCAGTGAGGAGTTACTGTTTAGAGGAGTTTTACAAAATATTTTACTCAAAAAATGGAATAACCCTCATTTGGCTATTTGGGTAGCTGCGTTTTGGTTTAGCTTTATCCATTTTCAGTTTTACGGATTAATTCCTCGCATGTTTCTTGGAGCCATGTTTGGATATTTATACTATTGGTCGGGGAGTTTGAGTTTGCCGATTTGGGCACATTTTGTCAATAATGGTTTTACGATTTTGATGAGCTATTTGTATAAAATTGGCGTTTTGGAGGTAAATATAGTAGAAACAGATTCTGTACCTTGGACGGCAGCATTAGCTTCGGCATTGGTATCGGTATTGATTTTTAGAAAAATCTATCAAGATACTGCACTGAAAATTGAATAGTGAGTCTATAAATCAGAAATTTGAAATAATGAACGATTGGCAGAAGATATATGTGTCTGATAGTCCTTTTAAAACAGATTTGGCAAAAGCTTATTTAGTCGAAGAACATCAGATAGAAGCAGTTGTGATTAACAAAAGAGATAGTTCGTATTTATTGGGTGTATGTGAGCTATATGTGCCAGCTAGTCGTGCTACCTTGGCGAGGTTTTTATTAGAAAATGAAGGCGGTTTTCAGGATTCGCTGCAATGAAAGGTCAAGTCATTGATATACGAAAAAATTACGTGCATTGTGAGGTAAGTAAGAAGTTTAATTATATTTCTATCAAAATAGCATTAACTTTTGAGCTACAGCATAATCATGCAATTTTATTTCGTACAATTATTTAAGTAGTAGTGCAGCATTAAAATAAACTAAGTGTATGTTTAAAAAAATTATTTGGTTCTCATAAGAAAAACGAAATTTCCATTCGCCGCTCCTTACTTTTCTTCACTAGGCGTGCCCGTCTAACACAAGAAAAGTAACCGCAGCGGCGGCCGCAAAAGAAAGTCAAGAAATCATAATCGGAGTGGCGAACCACCTCGCCTGCGGCTCAAACAATAGGATTTCATAAAAGCGAATACAAATTATTTCATTTTTAATAACTTAATAAAATTTAAACATACTCTAAATTATAATGAAACTGTTTAAACTTTCGTAAAACTGCTTGCGTCAGCAATGAATTTATACTGTTTGAGCGAAGCGAGTTTATAAATTCTTGATTTTTTTGTTACTTTTTGTATCAAGACAAAAAGTAAGATGAAGAATTAATCAATAAAATATGTCTTTTGAAAAGTTTAAACAGCTTCAATGTGAAATATTGATAATTATAATTTTGTATTCATAATTCATCACTCACAATTCAGCACTCATACTTATGAAGCTATTCTAAATGAAATTTTAAATTTATTAAAGAAAAGGATGAAGGAAAAATTACAGGGTATGTCCAATCTTCAGCAACGTGTGATTGCTGCAGTCATTGCAATTCCATTTTTATTGTTTTGTATCATTTATAGCGATTGGACTTTCTATGTCTTATTTGCTTTGATTTCGGTATTGGCGCAATTAGAATTTTACAAATTGCTAGGTTTGGATGGCAACGAGCCATTAACCTACTATGGCACTTTTTGTGGGTTTATTTTAGTCACAGTTACGTTTTTGATTGAGAAGGGCATTATTCCTTACGAAGATTACTATGTGTTATCTCCACTAATGGCGTTGATTTTCTTTATAAAGCTCTATAAATCAGAAGATGAAAAGCCATTTAAGAATATTGCTTATACTTTTTTAGGAGTAATTTATGTTGCTTTGCCTTTTGCTTTAATTATCATTTTGGCTTTCTTAACACCAGATTTTAGATTTAGCTGGCAACGTCCTCTAGGCTGTTTGTTCTTACTTTGGGCTAGTGATACAGGCGCTTATTTTGCAGGAACGAAATTTGGAAAAACTAAATTGTTCGAAAGAGTTTCGCCTAAAAAATCATGGGAGGGAAGTATCGGTGGTTTTGCAGCAGCTATGTTAGTTTCCTTTGTTCTAACTCAATATTTCGATGATTTACAAGATTGGCAATGGTATGTATGCGGCGCTATTATTGTGGTGGCTGGTACGTATGGCGACTTGGTAGAATCGCTTTTCAAAAGAAGTATTAAAATCAAAGATTCGGCCTCTACAATCCCAGGTCATGGAGGGTTTTTGGATAGATTCGACGGTTTGTTATTGTCAGTACCATTTATCATTACATTTTTGAAAATGTTTTAATTGCTGAAAACAATATAAAAAGCGCCAATGTTCTTCTTTATGAAACATTGGCGCTTTTGCTTTTATAGGGGTGAGTCATAATGATTTCTTGGTATTTGTGATAAAAGAGGATTTATGTAAAAGATTGAATCCTATTGAGATTAAATTGAACTTAGATCTGAAAAAGACGCTTTACTTTTGTGAGGTAATTCTGTATTTTAGTGTTGTAAATTAATATAGTGTTTTGGTAAAACGTTAAAAACTGTTAAACCAATACAGGACTACAAGGTCTAATCCTTTAAATTGTATAAGTTTGCGTATTCAATCCGTTGAAATTTCAAATTAAATATTATACCATGCGATTAGCATTTAGATATATTACCATATTAATACTCTTAGTGACAGGATTTTCTGTTAAGACTTTTGCTCAGGGGCAAGATAAGAGTGTTATTTTTTCGGGAAGGGTTGTAGCAGACCGTAGTTCTGAATTTTTACCAAGTGCTTATGTTTTTAACCCAAATTCAGGAAGAGGTACATTGACAGATAACTTAGGTAATTTTGCCTTGTATGTATATCCTGGCGATACAATTCAGTTTTCGTATGTGGGTTATAAAAAGCGCTATTATGTCATTCCTAGAGACATTGAGCAAACACACCAAGCTTATGTGCGTATGGCTGAAGAAACGAGAATGCTCGCCGAGGTAAGGGTATATCCATATAGTACAGAAGAAGATTTTAAAAAGGCTTTCCTAGAAATGCAGTTGGATAATCAGGCGGGTCGTAAGGCATTAGCAAAGAATTTGGAGCAATCGAAATTGAATGTGTTGGCGCTAAAAGCAGGTTTGAGTGGGGCTGGTAATTTCCGAAACTTCTCTGACCAAATGACTTACAGTATGGCCAATCGTAACTTTATTTCTAGTCCTTTGATGACCTTAACCAACCCATTTGCATGGGCACAGTTTATTCAGTCAATCAAGCGTGGTGATTTGAAAAAAGATGATTATAAAAAGGCCTACGAAGATGCCCCAAGTGAAGGTGTAAGTCGTCAGAAAATCATGAAAGAAATCAAGTCTGGTGGCGGAGGTCAGTAGGAGAGGAGGTAAATATTTTATTAATTTAAAAGCCTAGGAATCTATAGATTCCTAGGCTTTTAAATTTTAGAGTTTTAAGAAATAGATAATTTTAAAATTAATTCCCTGAAATACCATCAAAAAACGTTTCTATAAACCCTAAAATCCTATTTAATATTCGGTCACCAATTTCTTTAGATTTTAAGGCACTGGGTCTTCCCTCTTGACGGAGTTCTAATATTTCTTTTTTTAAGGGCTTACGTTCAGTGAAAAAATAGTTTTCTATTAAGTTTTTAGTTTTTTCTTCAGAAAGGTTTTCTATCTTAACCAATTCTTGTAATGCCTTTTCTTGCTCGACATTCCAGAACTTTTCGAATTCATCAGAAATGGTATCAGTATCTTTAATATATGGCAGGCTTTCTTGAATAAATTTCTCGATTAATTCCCTTTTACTTCTTAGAGATACTTCGGTGTTTAATAAGTTGAATATTTCTTTCTCAATACTTTCTCTATCTTTCGAACTGTGCTTTGATTGGAATTTAATCAGCAATTGAAGAATATAGGTAACATTAATAGTATCTCGTCTTATCAACTCTAGTTCAAAATCTATATCATTTAGAATAGACGTTTTTTCAGGGGAATTAACAGGGTTTATTCCATCTTTCAAATCCAAATATTTACTGGTATAGTCCGTAAAAAGCTGTTCTTCCATGGGTAAATCATCCCAAGTGAACTCGGTGTAATGGCTCATCTTTTTATGAAGACGCATTAAAGTACGAAATGACAAGATAAACTCTAATTTATCTTCTTCACTATATAATTTATCCACATCTTCTACTCTTGAAACTACTTCCAGTAACTTTTGAGTGGCTTCATTAAACTTTTCAACATAAACTTCATAAGGTTCTACGATAATTTCATCTATAGCTTCTTTGTTACTGAACAGAGCAATCGCTTCATCGGTTCTTTCTTTTAGATTACGAAAACACACAATGTTACCCTGTGTTTTGTTCTTATCTAAAATACGATTAGTTCTACTAAACGCCTGAATGAGACCATGGTATTGTAGGTTTTTATCAACATATAAGGTATTCAAAAACTTACTATCAAATCCTGTCAAAAACATATTGGCAACCAACAGAATATCCGCTTCGTTTTGCTTGGATTTTTTCGCCACAGCATTGTAATAATTATAATAACCTTCTGTGTCTTTGATATTTTGCTTTTCGCCAAATAAGCTATTGAAATCCTCTACATAATTTTCCAGTAATTCTCTGCGGTGAGGTTTATAGGCATATCCTATCTGAGGTTCTGCTGCTATGCTAAATTGAGGAATAATTAGGTCTCCTATTTCATCTTCGTTTTGAGCAAAGCTAAAGATTGTCGTTACTTTTAAATTGTGCTCCCCATTTTCTTTTTTACGCTTGAAAATTTCGTAGTACTGAATCACAGCATCTATATCCTGTACACACATCATTGCACAGAATTTCTTATTTTGAGTCTTCTGGTCGTGGTATTGAATAATATAATCAACAATAGCCTCTTTTCGCTCAGGGGCTTCAAATACTTCTGCTTCGTTGATTTTCTCCACTTCCAAGTCAATGATATGCTCTTTTTTCTTGAAGGTTTGTATGTATTCTACCGAAAACTTCAATACGTTTTCATCTCTAATAGCATCAGTTATGACGTACTTATGCAGACATTTACCAAAAAGATTTGCTGTTGTTTTTTCTCCATCAGCATTTTCTGCTAGAATCGGTGTACCTGTAAAACCAAACAATTGAATATTGGTAAAGTAACTAACAATATTTTTGTGTGTTTCTCCAAATTGTGAGCGATGACATTCATCAAAAATAAAGACCATTCTTTCATCTTGAATAGCCTTCATTTTAAACAAATTTCTACCCGAAATAGCATTGTTTAGCTTCTGAATGGTCGTTACAATAACCTTTGTATTTGGGTCATTGTCATTGAATTTTCTAATAAGGTCATCTGTATTAGTAGCCGAACTCACTGAGCCTTTACTGAATTTATCATATTCTTGGTTAGTTTGATAATCCAAGTCCTTTCTATCCACCACAAAAACTACCTTTTTGATAGTCGGAATCTTAGATAAAATTTGACTTGCTTTAAAACTGGTTAATGTTTTTCCACTTCCTGTTGTATGCCAGATATAACCATTTTTTTCGATGTTATATCCGTTCAAAATTTCATTGTCCTTTACCTTTTTGATAATACTTTCTACAGCATAGTACTGATAAGGACGAAGTACCATCAAGCGTTTATCTGTCTCGTTGAGCACAATGTATTTACATATCATTTTGCTAACGTGACAAGGCTCTAAAAATGCGTCTGTAAAACCATTTAGAATATTATTCAAAGGATTGTTTTGTTCGTCTGTCCAATGAAAAGTTTGGAGATACTCCTGTTTGTGCGTGCCGAAATTGCTGAAGTATTTGGTATTTACGCCATTACTAATAATGAACAATTGTACAAAGTGAAACAACCCTTGTCCTGCTCCGAAACTGTGCTTTTGGTAACGATTAATCTGGTTAAAGGCTTCTTTCATTTCCAAGCCTCTTCGCTTAAGTTCTATTTGAACCAAGGGCAAACCATTAATCAATAAGGTAACATCATAACGGTTTTCATACTTACCCACCTGCGTAATCTGATTGGTTACCTGATATTCATTCTGACACCAATGTTCCACATTTAGCAATTCAAAATATAAATTATCGCCATTGTCCTTGATTATATGATGCTTCTTTTCACGTAGTATTTTGGCTTTCTCAAATACAGACCCTTTATTGATAATGTTTATTACTTTCTCAAATTCACTGGCACTGAATTGAACATTATTATGCTTTTCTAATTGTGATTTTAGGTTTGCTAAAAGGGCTTTTTCATCAGCTATAGTAACATATTTATACCCCAATTTCTGTAACTGGGCAATAAGTTGTTCTTCTAAAAATTGTTCGGATTGCTTGCTCAAAATAAGTATGAATTAGGAGTTTTCGGTGTTTATTTTATCTATTTACAAATGTAATAAAATAAAATAATCTTGATATATACCTCCTAATTCATAATCCAAAACTTATTTCAGACCCTTAAACATCTGTTCTATAGCCTTCTTTTTTTGTTCCATATTAGGATGAACGTATAGGTTTAAGGTAGTACTAATATTGGAATGCCCTAGGAGTACACTTACCGTTTTGTAATCACAGTTACTTTCGATACATCTGGTAGCAAAACTATGTCTTAACCCGTGAAATTTAAGGTCAGGCATATTGAGTTCCTTCATCAGATTTTTATAGTAACTGCGGTAGGTTCTTGGTTCAGTGGGTTTTGTATCATTTGTTAAGACAAAGAATGAAGAGTTTACTATTTTTTTAAAGGGTTTGAGTATCCTCAATAAATCCTTACTTATAGGAATTTCACGAATAGAGTTCTTCGTTTTGGGCGTATCCAAAATAAGTTCTGTTTTTCTTTTCCCATCTTCTATAACATATATACGTTGGATTGTTCTGTTAACGCTAATAATACCATTATCGGTATCGATGTCTTCCCAAGTGAGGGCACATACTTCTCCAATACGCATACCTGCACTTAGACAGATGTAAACCCCTAAGTTTCTGAACGTGAAATGCTCTTGGATATAAGTCATTATTTTTTTCTGGTCAGCACGGCTTAAGACTTCTATTGAGTGATTTTCACGTTCGGTTGGAAACTGTATATCAAAAGGTGTATAATCTATCCATTTATTTTTAGCGCCAAACTTTAGAATCATCCTTAGCACGATTAAAACATCCTTGATTGTTTTCTGACTCAACCCTGTTTCTAGTTTTTGGAATACAAAGCTTTGTACATCAGCTTCTTCAATTGAATGCTTATCTCCAAAACTTGGGAGTAAGTGATTTTCAATTAAGAGCGTATAAGCTGAAAAGCTTGATTTTTTCACGTACTGTTTTTTGTCTATTTTCCATAGACCAATTACTTCTGAAAGCTGTTTTTTGTTCATTTTATCTTAATTAAAGTTTTAAAATGACAAAGGAAAACATTAAGGATAATTTATCCTCCAGATAGCTTTGGAGTGAATGTTCCTAATTTAAGATTTAAGGCGTTTCAGGGCGAGTGGGAAAGTAAGAAGTTGGGGGAATTATGTAGGATGCAGGCGGGTAAATTTATTAGTGCTTCTGAAATACTTGATAAACAAAATGGCAATTTATTTCCTTGCTATGGTGGAAATGGATTAAGAGGTTATACAAAATCATTTAATCAAGATGGGATATATTCTCTAATCGGTAGACAAGGTGCTCTATGCGGAAATGTAACACTTGCTGATGGAAAATTTCATGCTACTGAACACGCTGTTGTTGTTACACCTAGTGAAAATACTGATACAATTTGGATGTTCTATTTACTAACTTATCTAAATTTGAATCAATATGCAACAGGAATGGCTCAACCTGGCTTATCAGTTCAGAATTTAGAAAAAATTGAGACCATATTCCCAAAAGCAAAAGAAGAGCAGCAAAAAATAGCCTCATTTCTATCATTAATTGATGAGAGGATAACAACCCAAAACAAAATAATTGGAGAACTGAACGTACTAAAAACTACTCTTGCCAAAAAGATATTTTTACAACAACT